>NZ_NSDJ01000001.1:3397409-4076891 GCF_003610915.1 Rahnella variigena | reverse complement strand
CTTTAGTTTTTACCAGGACTTTGATGTCGAGAGCAAAAGGGATTTTTTGTAAAACAATAGCCTTGAAGTTTTTTTCTTCCTGTAGGGTTAATCCTCTGTAAAGTGCAATTGCCGGGTGCTGAGGTTTGGAATAGTCAATTTGTAAAACGGGGTAACCCGCATTAGCCAGCTGCGTAATGACTTCCTTTCTTTGCTGCGTTAACCAAACAGGAATCACGCTGTCCTTGCCCTGCAATTTGAAGAGTGCTTCCCGCGTCCATTCCATTGCCTGAAAGTTCTGGATAAGAACGTAGATAAGATTATTATCACGGCCACGAACAATATCCACAGGCATCGGTGCGCCCGCCAGCGCTTCATTTAATGTTAAAACCTGCCGATCGCTTTCCAGTTTTTTATACCAGATTACGCCTGCGGTAATCACAAGAAGTAAGAGAATAATTGAACCGAAAACGAGAGCATGATTTTTTTTTGCATTAAACTCTTCCAGCTTCTCCTGTTCGCTGAATTCAGCATCGAGGGCCGGGGGAAGGTTGAAGTTTTTAATATCTTCAGGCCAGTCATCTTCACTAGGTTTGATGGCAAAGCGGATGTGCTCATGCACGAAAACTTCATTTTCCTTCAGCAGCGCCGGGTAGCTTCTATCCACCCCCTGTACTTCAAGACGATATCCTTCTTCCGATTCTTCATCTCGGAAAAGAGCCGACAAACGCAAGATAATGTTGGGTGACGGCATATCACAGGGTAGATAAAGCGTATTCTGCGTGTAGGCTGCGGCATGCTCTCCGGGCAACATCGTTCCCGTGGCGTTATCCTGGGGTGCAAGTCCCGGGTTGATGATGAGAAAGTAATCGTCTGCTGGAAGGTGGAGTTCACAGCCAAACATGGGTCCAAACAGCACCTTCAGGGTGAATTTTTTCAGTGCCTCTGGTACAGGCATATCATCGTTTAATTCGTTCATGTCGCTGTTCATAGAAAGGGCCATTAATAATGTAAATAAGCAATCTAACGAGCAGCGCCCGTGCGATTTTATTTTAATCTGCACTACAACTTCCTAATGCTAAGCCGTGCCATTTAATAGAAACGTTTTCAAAAGGAATGAAGTGCCTAGCGAATGGAAAAATATTTTTACATTCACGATGAATTTATTTGACGGCATACGGATATTGCATCTTTAAGACGGCACACTGTAGCGCTACCGATTATTAAACTCAACATTGTCTGTTGATTTTTTGTTGAAGCTTTTTTTATGATTTTTATTCTTTTTTTATCTCTTTCAACTTGCATTGACGAACGAGGATTTTCTGATAAATTCACTGGCACTTCGAGGCGCTGTATTAGATAGTTCTTAATCAAGTGCTTAAATATTATTTCTAAATAAAAGCTGAGGTAAGAGAAAACTATGCTAGATAGCAATGCTCAATGCCATCAGAAAAACATAATGCGGCAACGCGTAAATGATAGCGCAAATGCGGAAATGCCGCTTTACGTGAGTGACGAATGTATCGATTTAAATAACGGCGTGTTGTTTGCGCGACCGCTAAATAGTGAATCCGTTATGAGCGTATCTGCCTCAGGTGAACTGAGGGAGAACTATGACGATCGTCTGAATAATATTCTTCAACCCATTGTGCTATCGACCCTGAATAACATGGAGATCGCATTTCGGGGTGACTGGATGGTTGAAATACTGTCGATGTCACAGGCCAGCACGCTGTTTTCATTCCTGGATTATCAGGCTAAATCTCGCAGCGTTAACGCCGAGCCGCGCATAGGGGAGACAAATACTTCGTTACTGATGCACACCGAGCGGAATCTGGCAATTTTAGTGGACGATGAATGCAAATCGCTGATGGGGATGTTGATTTTTACATTATTAAAGCCTCAGGATCGCCGCCTGGAAAATCTCTTTTCGTTTGTCAGGAATGTCGAAAGCTATTGGATTGCCCATTTTCTGTTATCTCAGGTAATGAATGAAGATAAAGAGAGTGACAGTCATAAGATTGGTAATGCCAGTAAGATCTACGGCGTATCTGAATCCTATTTCAGGAAGCTTTGCCACCATGCTTTTACCCGGGGGCCAAAAAAACAGTTACGCCTTTGGCGAGCGGCGCACAGTGCCCTGCAGTTGATTGAAAAAGATAACTCAATTGCGGCTATCGCAGGAAATAACGGCTATGCGTCGTCGTCTCATTTTTCTAGTGAAATAAAATCACTGTTTGGCATTACACCGAGGGAGTTTAAAAAATTGGAAGGCTTGCTTCATGAATAAGATGGTTGCGAAACTGCCGGTCCGCTATCTGCCGTATTTATTGCTGGGAGTATTGAGCTGTAATTCGGCGGTCGGCGCATTATTGGATACCCAGGATTACTCGGGGGGCCCAGTCGATGTCCGTAACGGTTCGCGGGATGACGAAAATACCTACGTCGCCAGTAATAACAGCGTTCAACAGCTATTTTTTGTGATCGGTGGCGCGCTGAATAAACCCTTTGTTGTCAGTACGGAGGCGGCCAAAAAACGGGTCTCAGGAAATTTCGATCTTAGCAAGCCGAAGGAGCTGTTAAATACCTTGGCTTCACGTACCGGGCTTATCTGGTATGACGATGGCAGCTCTGTGTACGTTTACGATGCCAGCGAAATCAAAAGCAGCATTGTGCGCTTGTCCTATGCGCCGTTTGACCGGCTGGTTGCCTTCATCAAGTCCTCAGGGCTGTACGACGCTCGTTTCCCGCTGCGTTCAGACGGGCGCTCTGGCTCTTTTTATGTCTCAGGGCCGCCGGTCTATGTCGAACTTATCGCGGCGGCTGCAAAGTATATTGATGCAACCTATGCCCGTCCCGGAACGGGTGAAAACACGATCCGCGTGATCAAGCTTAAAAATACTTTTGTGAACGATCGCACCTTTACCCAGCGCGACAGCCCTGTCATCGTGCCGGGCGTTGCGACGGTGCTGAACCAGCTGCTGAATAACTCAGGCGATAGCCGTGGAGGACGTTCAGCGCCAGCCGGGGCGAACATCACCGTAGATAATGATACGCGAGGCGCGCTTGAGGCCGCTTCGGCCACACAAAAGGGAAATTTTCCGCCGTTGCCTTCATTTAATTCGGGGTCATCGGCGAAACGGGAGTATGAGTCAGATTCCCTCGGCCAATCGTCCATCAATATTGTCGGCTATTCGGATACCAACAGCTTGCTCATTCAGGGTTCCGAAAGGCAGGTAAGTTTTGTTGAGGATTTAGTCAGCGCAATTGATGTACCTAAACAGCAGATACAGCTGTCGCTGTGGATCATTGATATTTCGAAGGATGATATTAACGAGCTGGGAATTCGCTGGCAGGGTGCGGCAAAAATAGGCAATACCGGCGTTGCTTTTAATACCAGTTCACTGACTCCGGAAAACAGCATTCATTTTCTGGCGGACGTATCCGCACTTGCGCAAAAAGGCAATGCACAGGTGGTTTCACGTCCGGAGATCCTGACTCAGGAAAATGTTCCGGCGCTATTTGATAATAACAGCAGCTTTTACGCCAAGCTGGTAGGTGAGCGTAACTCCTCACTCGAAAAGATTACCTACGGCACCATGATTAGCGTATTGCCGCGTCTGGCGCAGCGCCAGCAGGAGATTGAGATGATCCTGAATATTCAGGATGGCGGGCTGCCTCTCAACTCTGAGGGTAAAACCGAAAATGTCGACAGCCTGCCAATGGTGAATAACACCCAGATAAGTACGGAAGCGCGCGTGCCCGTGGGCTATAGCCTGTTGGTCGGTGGCTACAGCCGCGATCAGGATGAACATCACAGCGTGGGCATCCCGCTCCTGCGCGACATTCCTGTGTTGGGTAAGCTGTTTGATTACAGCTATACCAGTCACAAGAAAATGGTTCGCTTATTCCTTATACAGCCAGGTTTACTGGCAAGCGGCGAAACCTGGCAGGGTCGGGGACCGGAGGAAAATAACCCCGTGCTGGGCCGAACTTGGGTGGGGAACGAGGTAACGTTGAAATCGACGGTCTCCATGTTACGTGAAACGATGAAAAACAATTAAGGACCAGGTGAGTTATGGACATTCGTTCTGTTGCTGGCGTTGATTTTAATCGCATTGAACCGCAAATCCTGGAAAACCGTAGCGCAGCAGGCCAGCCCGTATTTGATGCGGGCGAAGAAGCGCTGCCTATTAATTTGCAGGAAGAGATGAGTAATGCCGCAGAGGAAATGGCCGATCTCCTCAGCGCATTTGGTCGCTTTAGCAAAGCCGGGCGTAAAAACGACAGCGCAGATAACGATTTTGTCTCCTCTATGCTTGAGGATCTGGCAGATGAAAAGCTGGACACATTAATTAAGCATGTGACCAAGCTTCGTGACCTCAATAACCTATTGAACTTCGCCCGCCAGCTTTTCCCAGATGACAGCGATTTAATGCTCGCGCTGCGTGAAATGCTGTTGAGCCGCCAGCTGTCTGAACTTCAGAAGAAGAAAATCAAAGAAGCGATCGCCGATTTAGAAAAATTTGGCGACACCAAAAAAATGCAGTCAGGAATGAATGTAGGTCGCCTGGCAAAACGGTTCAGCGACGGTAGCGGTGACAGGCCCCTGTCGGCAAAGGACCTGCGCAATAGCTATCTTAATTTTCTTGAACTAGAGATGCCCGCAGGCTTTATCTACAAAGACTGGATTGATGTTTACGGTTATCAGAACAGAACGCGTTTATTGGCTTTCACACTGTCGGCTCTGATTGCTGATATGAAGGCCAATGAACCCGGAATTCATTCTTCTGAATTTGGCCCACTCAGCGCAAAATTGTCAGATGCACGCTTGCTCCACACGCTGGACCAGCTGCTAAATGAAAGTTTTGCTAAATTCCCGTTTTGGGGACAGATGAGAAACAATCAGCTGATGCTGGGCGAGGCCGATATTGTAGGGCTTTATATAGCGGGTTTAGTGGATACTGACGAATTTAAATTGGCGTTAAAAGAGTTCAGTAAAAACTTTATGTCATTGCTGCTGCTCAAGCAGCGGTCGATGGTCATTCAAGAACTGCGCAATGTTTATAATATGACGCCTGAGTTCCTCTTCGTCGATACGCTTTATCGGGAAGTTATTGTCAATCATCTGGCTGCTTTGCTGCATAAAATGCTCGAAAAAGAGAAAAATACCGGCATCTGGAATGAATATTACAAATAGTCGCAGGCAAACTAGTTTGTCTGCCATGGATTGATGTGCAACTACTCATGCTTAGAAGATTTATTCTCGAAATTCGTAACAGGCCAGAGCTTATTATCTTAACGATAATGATTATGGTCGTGGTGATGTTGATTATCCCGTTGCCGACATACCTGGTTGATTTCCTTATTGGACTTAACCTGACGATGGCACTGCTAATTTTTTTGGGTTCTTTTTATATTACAAGGATTTTGGATTTTTCGACTTTTCCATCAATTCTGCTAATTAGTACGATATTCCGTTTGGCAATCTCTATCAGTACCAGTCGACTGGTGCTGGCGGATGCCGACGCCGGGGAAATTATTGCCAGCTTCGGGGAGTTCGTCATTGCGGATAACCTGGTGGTGGGCTTTGTTATCTTCTTCATCGTTACTATCGTGCAGTTTATCGTCATCACCAAAGGGTCGGAGCGCATCGCGGAAGTGGCTGCACGATTCTCTTTAGATGCCATGCCGGGCAAACAGATGAGCATTGATGCTGACCTCAAGGCAGGGGTTATCGATGAAAAAGAAGTCAAGCGTCGCCGCAGCGATCTTGAAGCTGAAAGCCAGTTATACGGCGCGCTTGATGGTGCGATGAAGTTTATTAAGGGCGACGCCATTGCGGGGATCATTATTATCTTCGTGAACTTACTGGGCGGGATAGCGGTGGGCACATTACAGCACGGCATGGATTTATCTCATGCGATGTCTGTATTTACTCTATTGACCATCGGCGATGCTCTGGTTGCACAAATTCCGGCGCTGTTAATCTCCATAAGCGGTGGGCTGATCGTCACCCGCGTCAATAACAGTGAGAACACGAACCTCGGCGCAAAAATCTTGCAGGATATGTTTCATAATAAATTCATCCTACTTGTTACGGCCGTATTGGCTATTGCTCTGGGGCTATTGCCGGGCTTTCCGTTGCCGGTCTTCGTTCTGCTGGCAGCTTTACTATTAGGCATTTTCATCAAGGATAAGCTTGATGCTAAAAAAGGTAAAAAGCCGACAGTTAATTCTGTAGAAGAAGATGAAGAACCGGTACTGAAAAGCAAACCGGTGATGATCGACGGGGAGTACATCCCAGAAACGATTCCGCTCATCATTACCGCCTGGAAAGGCTACGAGAACTATTTCCAGGAGCATAATTTGTGCTCGTTGCTCAAACGTAACTTCTTTATTGAGTACGGCGTTCGTCTGCCGGAAGTTGTGATGAACTACGACCAGCAAATGGTGCGCGGCAAGCTAACGGTTTCAATCAATGAAATTCAGGTTGCCACGTATGACATTTTACCGGGCATGAGCAAAGTGCTGATGCGTGGCGACGAGCTGCAAGTTATTGACTCTACCGTGCAGGCGGTAGAAACGGCTCAGGGTTTCGCTTATTGGATCCCTGAAGAACGGAGTGAAACCGCCTTACAGCTTGGTTTTTATTCAAGAACGGCGATCGATGAATTCTATGCCTGCGTCTCAACTTTGCTGGTGCACAATATTTCCGAGTTCTTCGGCATTCAGGAGGCCAAAACGCTGCTTGACGATTTGGAGAAAAAATATCCTGAGCTACTCAAAGAGTGTTATCGAAATAATACCGTGCAGCGTATTACCGAAGTTTTCCAGCGGCTATTACAGGAGCGTATTTCTATTCGCAATATGCGTCTGATTCTTGAGGCCTTAGTTCAATGGGCACCCAAGGAAAAGGACCCCATTATGCTGGTGGAGCACGTTCGCAGCGTTTTATCACGTTATATCTCTAACCGCTTTGCGGCCAACGGGCAAATTCGCACCCTGGTTATGTCGCACGATATGGAAAGCCTGGTTCGTGGTGGAATTCGCCAAACTTCTGGCGGGACATTTATCAATCTGCCGCCACCGGAAACTGAAAGTATTATCAGAAGCCTCGAGCAGTGCATTAGCAGCAATGGCGCTAACGCTCGCGATATTATTTTGATGGTGTCACTGGATATTCGTCGCTTTGTGAAAAAAATCATTGAAGGAAGCTACCCGGAAATGGAAGTGCTTTCTTATGGCGATGTTGCATCCGGCGTGGATGTTGATGTCATTGGTTCGTTAGAAAATTAATTGAGGTAATAAATGAAATACGACGTTGTTGCACTGCTTTCCACCATGCTTAAAGATGCCGGGATGGCTGATATTCTGGATAGCGATTTGAGCAACCACTCAACCATCTCTCTGAATATGAAAGATGATATTCCAACTATTCACGTCAGAAGTGAAGATGATGAAGTATGGGTGTGGGCGAAAATTGTTGAGCAGGCTCCAGCCTCTTTAAGCTATTGCAGCGCGAGCCTTTTGCCCCTGATGCTTAATCACAACGAAGAGTATTTTTACACCGGACAGCCGTGTTTATACCCCGTTGACGGCAATATTGAACTGCGTGCTCAGGTGAAAGAAAAATACCTGCAGGCGCCGGATGATTTTTTATCGATGCTGGATAACTACCTGAGTATTTTGCAGGAATACCGCGCCGTACTGGTTTAATTACTGAGGTTCACACAATGGTAGCCAAATGCCTGGTTCATCTAGCACACCCGTTACGTATTCAGGGAAATGTGATTGAAGCGCATTTGCCGGGGACGCGCATTGGTGAGATATGCGAGATTCAGAAATCATTACTTGAACCCGAAGTGCTGGGGACGGCCCAGGTGATTGGATTCAATAAGGAGCATACGTTACTGAGCTTGCTTAACGATAATCAGGGCTTTTCACGCAGCAATGTCCTGCTGCCGACCGGCAAGCCTTTTCGTATCGATGTTCATAAAAATATTGCCGGGGCAATCATTGACGCAACCGGTACTGTTCGCGGGCGCCTGGACAACGCCGTGCAGCAGAGTTTGACCGGTGCGCATAGCCTGGAGGCCTGCGGGGCGCCTAAAGATTTTACCCAGCGTAAGCCTATCGCTGAATCTCTGGCGACCGGCGTCAGGGCAATTGATGGCCTGCTGACCTGTGGCCAGGGGCAGCGTATGGGGATTTTTGCGGCGGCGGGCTGCGGCAAAACCTCTTTGATGAGCATGATCGTTGAACATTCCGAAGCGGATATCTACGTCATCGGGCTTATTGGCGAGCGTGGACGTGAAGTCACCGAGTTTGTTGAAGAGCTAAAGCGTTCGTCGCGCTGTTCACAGATCGTGCTGGTTTACGCAACGTCAGACCGTTCCTGTGTTGAGCGCTGCAACGCGGCGCAGATTGCCACGACGATAGCCGAGTTCTTTAGCGAGCAGGGTAAAAACGTACTTCTGTTTATAGACTCAATAACCCGCTATGCGCGAGCGCTGCGTGATGTGGCGCTAAGTATGGGAGAGCTGCCCGCCCGAAGAGGCTACCCGGCATCCGTATTTGAGGCCTTGCCGAAATTACTGGAGCGGCCAGGACGGTTTTTAACCGGTTCCATCACCGCCTTTTATACGGTGCTGATTGAAAATGAGGAAGAGTCGGATGTCATTGGCGATGAAGTCCGCTCGATTCTTGACGGGCATATTTATCTCAGCAAAAAGCTGGCCGCGAAAGGACACTATCCGGCGATTGATATTATGCAGAGCATTAGCCGCGTATTTTTACAGGTAACAGACCCGGAACACCGTCAGTTAGCAAAACGCTTTCGTGAATATCTGGTACGTCAAAAAGAGATGCAGCTCTATCTGGATCTCGGCGAATATCGACGCGGCGAGAATCCGGAAAACGATGCCGCTTTTGATCACAAAAACCAGATGGAAGCTTTTCTCCAACAAAGCATGGACGAAAAAACCGACATGCAGGCCTGTCTGGAAAGTTTATATGGAAGCGTGGCGTAAAGGGCGCGAGTTTGTCTCCCTGCTGGAGCGCAAACAACAGATTCTGCAGGGCGATATCGTAAAAACGGAAAACCGATTAGCAAAAATAAGGCAGACAATTGCTGAGCATCAGCAGGAGTGCGCGGATATCAACCAGCAGATAAAAATGTTAACCCCTTCCGGCTTACACAGCCGTGCGGATATTTATAAGGGAATAAGACAGCAGGGGGCTTTATTAACTCACCAGCAGTTGGTTCTTCATAAAATAAATCAGCTGGAAAATGAAAAATATAATCTGGAGCACAATCTTGAGCAGCATCGCGCCGCAATGAGCCTGCTGGATAAAAAGCACTACAAACTTTCTTATTATTTGCAGCCGCTGCGCCGCGATTATATACGCCGCTGCGACAATGATGCAGAAAACGAAATTCAGGAGATTGCGGGTTATGGTCGAAAAAGTTTCTGAAGTCAGTATGAGCGTTGCGATGAAGGGCGATTCAACGCCGGATGACAACGCGCTGCTAAAACATATTGCGAAAAAGAAAAAGCAGGATGAGGGCGGCGAGAATATTTCGCTGGCCGCCATGCTACCGCCGGGTGCGCTGGTTAGATTAACGACCTCCTTAGCGCAGGGGGGAGGCCTGCAGAAAACCGAAAAGCAGGCTGCAAAAGAAGTCGCTGCCGCCTCTTTGGGCCTTGCCGCCGAAGCACGCCAGACGAAGAAGGGCGATGGCCTGCGTCGGCAGGTGGCGTTGGTCGTTGCTGGCCAGATGGCTACGCAGAACGCAGGCAAAAACTCCGTCGTCGTCCCAAAAGGCGAGGTCACCAGCCCGTTAAGCACCAGGGCTGTGGCGAGCGCATCCAGAACCGAGGGGCAATCCACCACGTCTGTCGCCGTAAAGGTTGCAACAAATACGCTCGTAGACGCGGCTACAAAACTTCATCAATCCACCACGGCTCAGCACCCTCAGGCTGCCGCCGTAGTAAACCCTGGCATCGTCACTACATCGGCCCCGGAGGCTGAGGCGGGCCGCCAGGAAAAGCCGTTTCGAATAAAGGAAGATTCTGGCGAAGCAAGACCGCTTTGGCAGGGGGCGAAGCAGCCGGAGAACGTGGTGCCAAAGCAGGGCGAAACAGCGGCACAAAGCAGAAATAGCCCCGCAACGCTCCAGCAGCTGAAGACTCAGGCCGGTTTGGGAAGCGGGGTGAAAGGCGAAAACAAAGGCCAGACGCTCGAAGTGAACTATCAGTTTCAACGCTGGTCCGGCGACCATTCGGTCAGAATTTCTGTGCCAACCGAAGCACGCCGGGAAGGGAATGTCACTTTGCTTCCTTCCGATGCTCGTGCAGCGGATGTGCTGCTTCGCAATATGGGCCATTTGACAGGTCTCAGCCCCGATCTTCTGCGCCCACAGCAGGAGCGAGATGAACAGCAACAGCAGCGGCGGCAGCAGCAACAGCAGGATGAGGATCAGGAATGAGTTTGAGAGATCATTTACGCAAGCTTGACGGCCGCCAACTGACGCTTGAGCTGCTGCGTAACCATCACCCTGGTAGTGAGATCGCTGAGTTTAGCGGGCAGGAGCGCTATTTGCAGGTGCAGCTTGAGGATAAGCAGGGTAGCCGGTCGCAGGCCTGGCTTAGCGTCGACGCCTGGCTCGGATACATGGATGTCCACCTGCCCGATATCCCCTGGTCGGAGGTTCCCCTCAACTATCTGGCGCGCTGGTTAAACCATCTCGAACTGAGCTTTTTGGTCGAGGAGCAGGTGTGGGATGCGATACAGATTGCGCTACCCGCAGGCGCCCTGCCGGAAAAGGCGCTTGCGATCCCCGCAGAGCCTTGCCAGCTGCTGTGCCTTGACTGGCCACAGAGCGGGGAGCGCGCATTGCATGTACCGGCCATCTCCGCCAATCAGGTGCCTTTCCAGCTGAACTACGTGCTGGGATACAGCCAGCTCTCCCTTGCCCAGTTAACAGACGTGGCTGCCGGGGATTTGCTGCTGATAAAACAGAACTTGCCCCATCTGGCGGTAGGCGATCGCCGACTTTTTAAACTGAGTTATTACCCTAATCAGGAGGTTATTGTGGAAGAGCAGTTAGAAGAGCATTACCAGGAATACTATGAAGATGAGGTTTTGCACGACTGGACCAGTCTGCCCGTCAATATTAAATTTGTGCTGGATGGCCGGACGGTGACACTGGCGGAATTAGATGCAATAACGCCGGGCACGTCATTGGCGCTGACCCCAGAAGCAGAACAAAATATTAAAATCTACCTCAACAAAAAACTATTTGCCCGCGGTGAGTTGGTGGCTCTGGAGAACGGATCTCTGGCGGTTGAGGTTAATCACGTGAACCCCACCCTGCCAGGTAACATGGTACAGCCTGATGTTGAGTAATGATATTTCTTTAATTGCGATATTGTCGTTTTTCACCTTATTGCCTTTTATTATTGCCGGGGGAACCTGCTTTATTAAGTTCTCCATTGTGCTGGTGATGGTGCGCAATGCCCTCGGGATCCAACAGGTACCTTCGACCTTAACCTTAAATGGCGTAGCGCTTATTTTAAGCGCTTTTGTCATGATGCCCGTGTGTCAGAAAATTTCCGGCTATATTGAAGAAAACCATATCGACTTCAATGACAGCAGCTCCGTAACTCAACTTATGGATCAGGGGTTGGGAAGTTACCGGGCTTATCTGGTGAATTATTCCGATCATGACTTAATCCGCTTTTTTAATAAAGTACAGCAGCAAAGAACCGGTGAGCCGGAGCCTGAGGTGGAAGACCATGAATTAACGGGCCTGCCGCTCATGACCCTGATGCCAGCCTATGCGCTAAGCGAAATACAGAGCGCATTTAAAATTGCGTTTTATCTTTACGTCCCGTTTGTAGTCATCGATATGGTGGTTTCTAGCATCCTACTGGCGTTGGGGATGATGATGATGAGCCCGGTGACCATTTCGATTCCTATTAAGCTCATTCTGTTCGTGTCAATGAACGGTTGGAGTTTGTTAACCAAAGGACTGATCGCCCAGTACGCCGATCTGATGACATCATGAGTAATGTATTATTTATTGGTAACTCCGCGCTGCTCGTTGTGCTGAAGCTAACGGCGGTACCTATCGCCTTTGCTACCATCGTTGGCATTATCGTTGGCCTGTTTCAGACCATCATGCAAATTCAGGAACAAACGCTGCCTTTTGGGCTGAAAATGCTGGCGGTATTTGCCAGCATTTTTATGCTGATGGAGTGGTTTTCAGCCGAAATGACGAATTTCGCCACTCAGGCTTTTTATATGGCTTTTCGTTAAAACGGAAAATATATGCTGTTTGTGGCGTTCTATCTTAATTTTCAGCACAGCGTGCTGACTTTTGTCATCGTTTACGCGCGGCTGGCTATCGTCTTTTATATGCTGCCGGTACTGGGCGAACGGGTTCTATCAAATCTTATTATTAAAAACACGATTATCTCGCTGACGATCATCGGTCTTTGGCCCTGCTTTGAAACGGTATTAAGTCCAGAGCAGGGGTGGCTTATTATTATAATTAAAGAATGTATTATCGGGTTAATTTTAGCGTTTACGCTGTGTATGCCTTTCTGGGTAGTCATCGGCCTCGGTGAAATTCTTGATAACCAACGCGGCGCGACAATCAGTGACAGTATCGACCCGGTTAACGGGGTGCAAAGCTCGATATTATCGGGTTTTTTAAACTTTGCCTTCGGTGCTATTTTTTTTGCCAGCGGAGGCATGCGGCTACTTATGGAAGTGATGGTGCAAAGCTATCAAATGTTTCCACGAGGGAGTTCCTTAGAAGGTGTTCACTGGGAACAGGCCGGACATCTGCTGGTGGTATTAGTGCAAAACAGCATTCTCCTTGCTGCGCCGGTGATGTTAGTGATGATGATCGCCGAAATGTTGCTCGGCGTGTTCGCACGTTATTGCCCGCAGCTCAACCCTTTTTCACTGTCTCTAACCATCAAGAGCTTTATCGCCTTCGCAGTTTTCCTTTTCTACGGCTTTCATTCGCTATCTGAGAAACCGCTACACATGTTCTCGCTTTCAGGTTTTCAGCAATTTCTTACCTGAGGAAATATTTCTATGGCAGAAAAAACAGAACAGCCTACCAGTAAAAAGCGCAAGGACTCGTCTAAAAAGGGCCAGACGTTTAAAAGTAAGGATCTTATTACCACGGTGATACTGCTGACCGGGATCTTTTACCTGGCCTATGGCATGAGTTTCAGTGACTTCACCCATTTTTACTCCATGACCCTGCTGTACAGCACCCAGATTGGGATAAATGATTTCCTCATGGGCTTAATGCGTATTTTCTTTCTGCTTAGCCTGCCATTTATTGCGCTTTGTGCGCTGGTGGGTATGGCCGCAACCTTGCTGCAGACTGGGTTTTCTATCGCAACCGAAGCCATCAAGCTAAATTTCAAAGCGCTAAACCCGGTGGAAGGGGTAAAAAAGATCTTCAGCATGCGCACGGTAAAAGAGCTGGTGAAATCAGTTTGCTATCTCATTGTATTTGCGGCGACCTGCTACTGCCTGATTCACAACGACCTTCGCCAGGCATTAACGCTTTATCGGACCGATATAGCCGGGCTTATTGCTTGTTGGGTTTCGCTGACGCTGAAGGCCGTGCTGGTGTTTATTGGCTGGTCGGTTTTTGTGCTGATTGCAGATTTTATCGTTGAATATTTTCTCCATTTCAAAGATCTCAAAATGGATAAACATGAGGTCAAACAGGAGCGTAAAGAGAGCGACGGCAATCCACAGATTAAAAGTGCCAGACGGCGAGCGCACCAGGAGATACTTTCCGGGGAGGAAATGGCCGCGGTCAGAAATTCTGAGGTGGTGATGGCGAACCCAACGCATATCGCGATGGCGATCTATTTTAACCCGGAAGTGGCATCGCTGCCCTTTATTGCTCTGCGTTGCACCAACATGAAAGCCAAAGCGGCGATTGCCTATGCGGAAAAAATCGGCGTGCCGGTAGTACGCAATATTCCGCTTACCCGCAGGCTGTATCGCACCTATAGCCAGTACAGCTTCATTTCGCTAAATGATGATGTGCTGATTGACGTTATGGACATTCTTATCTGGCTGCGTCAGGTCGAAGCCGCGGGCATGACCCAAATGGCGGCGGCCGACGAGGAGGCCGAATCTACATTGCCGGAAAGTCAGCAACCGCCAACGGGCCATTCGTAGCGGACACCTGTGCGGTTTTTTTGTATTAACTACCGGGGCGCAACAGTATGATGATTATATCTTCTTCACTGTTCGCCTTTGGGTTAATTGGCTGTTTTTAGATGTTAACAACTAATAAGGAAAGAGGCTGCAATGGCTAATAAAAATATGTTGGATTTACTCAACGATGAAGAAGAATTTAAAAGTGATGAGCAACTCGATGCTTATGCTGAAAGCCTGCTGGATGCCATTCAAAACGGGGCGACGCTTAAGGATGTCTATGCCGTACCTAATGACACCATGCAGGACGTTTATAAGCTGGCGTACGATTTTTATCATCATGGAAAATTGGACGATGCTGAGTCTCTGTTCCGTTTTCTGTGCATTTATGATTTCTATAACCCTGAATATGCAATGGGTCTTGCGGCGGTCTATCAGCTTAAAAAGAACTATGCCAAAGCTATCGAATTTTATGCACTTGCTTATTCCTTATCTAAAGAAGACTTCAGGCCAATGTTTTATGCCGGTCAATGTAACCTGATGCTGCGACAGAGTGTGCAGGCTCGTAAATGCTTCGATATTGTTATTAGCAGGTGTAAAGACGCGTTATTAAGTGAAAAGGCGAAAGCCTATATTTCCGCGCTTAATAAAATAAATAATGACAAGACCGATACTCCTGAAGAGGAGAAACTTAATGAGGAATAATAATGGAGATAATCAGGCAGGTGGCGCGACCAGTCATTCTGGAGCAAGCGACCCAAGAGCCGGTAGACCAACATCAGGCGGGGATGGAAGCGGGCGATGTTGAGTTAAAAAAACAAACCGCACAGGCAAAACGCCTCGGCAATGCGGAGTTAAAAGATCATCCGCAGCTGAATTCTGTTAAGGGTGCGCTGCAAACCCTGCAGCCCGATCAGCTGCTCAAGCTGTTGAAATCGACTATCAATACCGTCAACGGGAATACCCCAAGGACGAACTTAGATAACCAGGACATTCCTCAGCTTAAGTCTCCGGCGAGCCGCGAGCCCGCCACGGCAAAAAGCGGCAGCGAAGCGAAGCTTTCTGCTTCGGCCTGGGCGACGGCATTGCTCGGGAAAGTCATGCAGCTCACGAATGAAACGTCGATGAGTAACCTGCTCGCCCAGCTGCAGGGCATCAACGCCATGATGGATGGCGCCGCGAATGCCTATTCCGAGATGGCAGCCCAGTTAGAGCTTCAGGGGACGCAATGGGCCAGCGATGCTGACGCGCTTAAAGCTGCGCAACAGCAGGCGGATGCGCTTTCACAGGATGTCGGAAAGGCCCAATCTGCGCTTGATGACGCGCAAAGAAAATTAGCGGCCCTTGAGGCCGAGGCCGCAAAACAAGACCCGGTTTCTGAAGAACTGCAGGGCAAGGTTGATGCTGCTAAAACGGCGGTGAACGCTGCGCAGGCTAACCTCACCCAGGCCACAACCGCCTATAACAACTTTGCTAATAAGACGTTGAATCCTGCAATAGCTGCGGAGAAAAGCTCCCGATCGGCATTAGATGCGACGCAGGCTAAGTCGCAGAAGATGGTTGAGTCGTTCAACCCGCAGCAGCAAAGCACCATTGAACAGCGGCGTAAGGAGGCTGACGCAGAGTCTAAAACCCTGACATTCCTCATGGCCCTGATGGCGCAGCTGATTAACAAAAGTTCCAGTGACGATCTTCAGGCGTCGGCGGAGCTGAAGCAGAAATTGGCGGAAGCAGCGGCCAAGGACGCGGAGAAAAAGGCCAAGGAATACGAAGAGGAAGTGCGTAAAGCTGAAGAAATGCAGAAGACGATGGGCTGCATTGGCAAGATTTTGGGCTGGATTGTTACGGCCGTCAGCTTTGCCGCTGCGGCATTCACCGGTGGCGCTTCTTTGGCACTGGCGGCCGTTGGGCTAGCGCTGGCGATTGGTGACGAGATAAGCCAGGCCGTGACCGGCCGTTCGTTTATGGCCGACGCGATGCAGCCGCTGATGGATGCGATCGTGAAACCGCTGATGGAGATGATGGGCAAAATATTCTCAGCCATTCTTCAATCCTTCGGCGTCGATAAAGACACGGCAGATATGGTGGGACAAATCCTGGGCGCGATCGCGGCGGCGGCGGTACTTGTCGCCGGTGTAATGGTGGCGGGTAGCGTGATGAGCAAAGTTTTTGGCACGGTGATGAAAAAGATTGGTGTCGACGTGGCAGAAGAAGCCAGCAAGACCATGGCCAAAAATGTTGCTGTTGAAGTGGAAAAAGAGGTCGTTAAAGACGTCACCAAAAACGTGGTGCGCACCGCGGTGAAGGAAGTTGCGGAAGAGGTAGCGCAAGAAGTGGCTGAAAAAGCCACAAAATCTACCATGCAAAAATTGATGGACAGTGCCATCGGCCAGGTTATTAAGCGGCTAAGCAAAGGTTTTGGCCGTTCATTGGGTGCAGACGAGCTGCAAATGGCCAAGGTTTCTAATTACAGCCAGAAGGCTGTGGTGGGTCTGAGCGTGGTCAATACCTCAAGCCAGGCGGCTGTCGGGATTGTTGCGGCCAGTATGCTGCTGGAAGCGTCGAAGATCAGAGCTGAAATGATGAAGGACGCAGCGCTTCAGGATTTGCTTAACGAAATGATGAATCGCGCCATCGATAGCTTTACCCATCGAATGGAATCGGTCAGTGAGATTGTGCGCAATATCTCAACGGTTGCGGAAAACCAGGCGCAGGCCGGTAAATATATTACTAAACAGATGAGTGCAGTTGCCGGATAAACGGCGGGACTATTTTTTACCCGCAATAATATAAAGGAGTTTTATCAATTATGTCCGATCCAATTATTGGTGCTGGTGCGTCAGAACGTTATTTACGAGTGCAGGACGTTAAGACCGAAACAAAAAGTGTTGTTATTCAGGAAGAGAAAAGAAATGTCCATGACATGTCCGATCTCGCAAAAAAAGAGGGCATGCTGTCGTTGATGATGGAAAAGCAGAGTCTGCGTACCGATATGACTCAGGCATCATCTGCGGCACAGAAACGCAAAGGGGGAGATATTGAAACTGATACCCCGGCTAAAACTGTGAAATTATCCGTCGCAGGGGAAGGGGATGCAAATAAAGCAGAGCGCCTGGCAGCCTCCGTGCCTGGCGTATTAACTTCACAGATCAATATTACGCAGCCAAATAATAAATCGGCAGATATCGGGAAAAGTGACAGTCAGTCATCCGTGAGCAACGCTTCGTCTTCCGCTGGTCAAGCTCGTTCGCAGCCCGCTGTTGAAGGCGGCACTGATATCACCGCCGCAGATGCCGCGGGCCCACGGTTCATCAACGTTGTGGGTTCCATGAAGCAGCTCGAGGTGAGCAATACCATCACCACCGTAATGTTAAATGCTGAACGAGATGCCAACAAAGCGGCGGCGGCGGCAACAAACCGCAGCGTAGATGCGGCGGCTCGCGCAGGTAATAAAACCATTGAGGCTGCTCGACAGAATCTCAACGGGGCGATCACCTCCGGCGCGCTGGGTATTGCAGGACAGGGAGCAACGACCGCGACCCAGATGAAGGCGCTAAATAAAGAAGGCACTTCCATCACCAAGAATCTGAAACCGGCCCGCAACCTTGAGCTTGGCGTTCGCGAGCATCAGACCGCGATTAAGAGTGGCAAGGACACCATGGTTCATCAGAACAAAAAGCTGTCCGGCGATGTTGAGGCCACCATGACGCATCCGCAGGCTGCTGATATGCACGCCAGCGCGCTTAAGCGCGATACCCACAATTCGGTACAGCTCGCGACGCAGAAAAGCCGTGTTACCGCCGAGTACGCCAACCAGGGTATTCGTTCCGGGCAGGGGGCTGTTGAAGGGGCATTTGGCGTATCAGCCGCTGAGAAGCAGAAAGAGGCAGAGCTGGCTCGCGCCGACCGCGATGTTAACAGCGAACTGGCCAATACCCAAAGTCAAACGGCCAAGAAGGCCGCTGAGACCAATGCGGCCATCAGAAGTATGACCGACACCATACTCAACGCTAATAACAGCGCGGTATCTTCCATCGCGGAACGTACACGCTAAATCTGAAGAATAAGCAACGTATGCAGGGATACCCGGCATACGTTGCTCAAAAGGAATATCGCCATGCTTAACGTAAATAATGCTGTACCCAACCCCGTTAGTTATTATTCCTCTGATACCAACGCTACCCAGGCTGCGCCGATGGCTGAAACCCACGCAGGTTCAACTTCGGAACTGACTACGAAACTAATAAAAGAGCTTATTGCTCAGTTGGATACCCCTAATAAGGCGGATAAGTTTGATGAAATTAGGGCACTACTTGGTCAGTATGGTTTGGATACCAGCGGCGAAGATTTTAATAACAGCAAACTGCTTGCCGCATTAGAGTGTCTCAAAACGGCCAATGACGGCGCGCAACCGTCGGATGACGTTGCTGAGATGGTCGCCAATCAGGAACAGCGTGTAAAGAGTAGCGCTCAGGCGTTATCGGATATCCAACGCGAGATCGTAACAAATCGTACTAAGGCGAACTATTCGTTAAGCCAGTTTTCGGCTGAGAAACAAAGAGCGGCGCAGGAACCTGCACCGGAGCCAAAGAGCGGTGATGACGAAATTTCCACCCACACCAGCTATGCCGAGCTGTGGGCCAGAATGGCCCTCGCCATTAAAGAAATCAAAGGCGATTACGTAGATTTCTATGCCGATTTGATGCAGAAGTATACGGAAATGTACGAAGCTTATAATACGCACGTGCAGGGAGCGGCATCCAAAGCCGTTTCCACAGGTGATGACGGTAATAATGTTAAGTTCGATACATCCGTCATGAAAAAAGGGTATGACGACTTCAGGAATGAAGTTAACGGTATCGACCTGGGCAGTGTAAAAAACTGGGATAAAATGACGCCGGAAGAGCGTAAAAGTATGGAAACCACGCTTGCGCCTGCCTTTAAAGTAAACGATAGCGGTAAAATCGAATTCAATCTCGATCAGTACAGCGCTGCACCTAATTATCCATCAGGTATTAGCGGTGGCAAAGTTTCTACGGCCAGCTACCAGGCGTGGCTTGCCTCCTTTAATGCAGGCGGCAGCGCCCTGCAAAGTAATATGCAGGCTTTTGCCCAACGTTATAGCCAGGCAAACAGCACCTTCGATAATTTAAATAAAGTATTGAGTGGTGCGATCGCGTCCCTTGCGGAAAGTGCAAAAGACGTTCTTAAAGCCTTAGGTTAAAAATTTGCTGGGTGGGTTATATGAACAGCATCTACAGGTTCGCATCGCAAGAAAGTTTAAGACAAGATATTTATCTGACTCAGGGAGTAAATGAAACCTATGGTGCATTCGCCTGCCGCGTTTCGGGTTTGCAGGTGAAATTTGCGGAACCAGACACTTTTTTAAGACGTATGAACAGTGGGTCGTCTAACAGCTCGCAGGGGAGTTTTAAAGACCATTTTGGCTATGCTTCTGCATCAGAAGAGCATCATTCATTGCCAGGTGAAGGGGTTTGCGCCGCACAACGTTATTATTTTCATATGCGAGCCGATACCCTAAAACAAGCTACTTCGCACAATAATGACCGTGCCGATCAAGCTTTAATCGCGCAGCCTGAAATATACAGTCGCTATCGAGAAACGAGTGACAAGCCAAAAAAAACGGTCTTTCAGCGGCTGTTAAATTTCCTAACCCGGTGCTTTATGCCCTGCATCAAAGTCAAAACATAGGACAGTAGAGGAGTTATTATTATGCCTGGATCTATTAATGGTGCAGTCAGACAGGATATTCAATCTATCTATGCCAGAGGCATGGATAGCTCTGCATGCGCGACCGAGAGACCCGCTTTTATCAATCTGATTACAGAAGGTAGAAACGATCCGATAGCCCTATTTAGACAACAGCCGCATCAGACCGTTAATGCAAAACAGCTTGTTTGTCATGAGGCGCAAAAAAATCTCCCAGCCGATTTTCTTCAAAAAGAATTAAGCCCTGAAGGAAATAAGATCAGGACGCTTATCGGTGTTATCTATAAGGATGTGCAAGATAGCGGTAATCCAGAAGATCTAGCCAAGCTTGATAAAGTTTGTAAGAAACTTGCCGAAGCTAACGGCAATGAAAATAAAGAGCAGAAGGTAGCAAAAGAACTCTCAGGCCTGGTTTCAAAATACAGCGCGGGCGCTTTTGAGAAGGTGATCAACAAGTATATTGAACACTGTATGGAAGCCTGGGAAGATCATCACCAGGCGAAGTCAGTGGATACTCACGACAAGGCCATCTTCAAGCAATGTCTGGATGTTTGCAAATCTACCCTGAAGCACGACGTAGAAGGTCTGACACAGCCCAATCAGCCATGGGAAACGATGGCCCAGAAGCTGAACTTTTTCGTCAATGACTGTGCCGCTATTTCGAAAACGCTGACATTTTATGATGCGGAACCGTTGACCCCTGCACCACAAGGCCCGGAGATGCTGAATCCTAACCCCGAAGGTGGTGCAGATAACCAAAGAGTATTTATTCCAACCGGGCCAGGGCAGGGCGGCATTACTCTGAATATCACCAGCCAAGGGGGGAGTGTTGGCGATATTACCCATTCAGTTGGTGCGGCGAATACCTCGCCTGCGGACTCTAACTCTACGATTGTTAAGCACATTCTGGATTCAGGGCTTACCAATATTGAAAAGGTGGGTCTCATTAAAGACCTGTTTAATGCTGGCATTGGAGGCGGTAGCAACTTCCTTGGAAATCTGGCTGGCGTAAAGGGCTACAAGCAAGAGCTGGCTGTCGACACTCCGCAGCAAAACGTTGCCAGGCGGGAAATTGAAACCCAGACACCAAAGCCTGAATTAAAGAGCATCGCTACTCAAACTGAGGGGGCGACTGAAACGGAAACTGTTCACGATTCGAGCCTTGGCCCTGAGCCCAAAGTTCAGCAACAGCCAACCATTGTGGTTGAACAAAACATGCAGAAGACGGCGTTCGATGGCGAGGCGTCCAAAACGCAGAATGCGCAAAATTTGGAAGCGGACAACGTCGATGGCGTCGTACTGCGCGAGAAAAAGGAGCCGTCCGGCCGCACCTCTTTATCAAACGGTGATTTTATTTACACCACCTCGCGCAACATTGATCCTTTGAATCGCAGATCTTCAACGCCGACGCATTTTATCCCTCCTGGGCCAGAGACTAAACCTGAGCGGGCAAGCGGAAAAGTCGTGACGCTGGCGGATAAGTTTGAAGCTTTGAAGCAAAGGGCTCCTTCAGCCTTCGCTCACCTGGAAAAAAACGGTGCCTTGGCTTCTGAAGGGGAAAAGGCAAAACCAACCGTGGAGCATAATGTTGAGAAGAACTTAACGGATAGCCTGATAAGGCCTGAACCTGAACCCCCACTAAATCCTCAGGTGCAGAGTGACGGTTCGGCAGCGAACAGGGCACCCGCAAATATCAAAACTGCCAATCCAGGCATGGATTCGACTGATGACGGAATGCTTCGCAAGGATGGTGAAGAGGTTAGCCGTAAATCTGCAGCTGATGGTTTCCAGCCAACGCGAATTAATGCTGCGGCCGTAAATATGCCCGGGAATAGGTCTGGCAACGACCAGGTTTACACAACGGTACGCACTGTGAATTCCTGGAACAGGGAGTCGAAGCCGGTGAGTTTCGTTCCTAAGGGTTCCCAATCTGACTCAGCTGAACTGGATGCGGTGCTTTCGAGGTTAAAGCCACGAGATCAATCTAAATTCGGGGCTCTGGAAAATAAGAGTGTTGAGCAGGACAAAGAAAAACTTCCTTTTCAGGAAAAGTTAGCTGAGTTCATACGCCGACGCGAGCAATAGGTTATTCACTATGAATGAATCAGTGATTGATAAAACGATAGCTTCGCTGGTGGCTAACCTCATTTATCAGGTAAACGGCGTTCTACCAAAAAATATTAACCTGAAGGACAGTTTAATTACTGACCTGGCAATGGACTCCGTTGAGCTTATAGACCTCCTTATGCGGCTCGAAGAGATAGGCGTAACGATACCAGAGTCCGATATCAGTAGCAGCCTGACCGTTGCGGATATTATCCAGCGCGTGCAGGAAAGTGCATAACGCAGTTCGTTCAATGTCGCCTGAACATAGGGAGGGCGACAGTAAATTAATAAGGAAACTATGTAATGATTACAATGCCGATTCCGCCTGCTGAACTGTACCAGGCGATGGCAAGCGCCAGCGCTAAAGCCGCCACGGCCGCAGGGAATGCCATGAATAGCGTCCAGCAGGGATTTCTTTCTTGCGTGACAAAAGTATACAACTCACTGGTAACGATGAAAGACGCGGTCGTTGTAGGTTTCCATCGCCTTAGTGAGAGGATGAGTCCCTCGGCTGCTGAAGCTCCTGCGTCAACATCGCCTGTGTCAACGCCGCCTGTGACTACGCTTAATCCTATCTCGGGAGCCGACACGAGGATATTCTGTCAGGAGTTAATGCGGAAAATGGAAGCTGACCCTAGCTCTATAAATGGTATGTTCCGACAGAGTCCAACGATCAAACTTAGCGAATTTAATCAACGCTTAACCGACCAGACTGCATTTCTGGATGCGATCAAAACTAATGAAATTAATAATGTTGAAGCAAGTTTTTTGATAAAAAAATGGATGGGGGAAACGCTGGCGGAAAATAAATTTTCTCCAGAAGAGCGCAGAGCGCTGGTGGCCAATAAAGACAATAAAGCAGAAGTAAATAAAATTTTTGAAAATAAATTCAATTCATCTGATGCTAACGCACGTGAGAATAAAGATAAATTTATTTCGCTACTTTCTGCCATGCGTTCATATAAAGAAATATCTCTAGCAAACATCAATATGGAGAGCCGTCAACACGACCCTAGCGTTGTTGGGATTATGGGTATCGCACAAACATTTGATTTGGATGTAAATCTAATGCTTGCCACAACCCCAGCAGAGATAGCGATGCGTAACAAAGAAAAAGATGAGGCATTGACAGCATTTACGGCCCTGTTGGACCATTGCCCTCCGGGCGTGCCGCCAAAACCGGTCTTTATGCGCTCCTGCTAACCTCCCCGCTTTGTCAGCATACTCAAGGCCTGCTTAGCAGGCCTTTAACTAAATATTTCAGCTAGAAATCGGATGGTGTTGTGCAGATTTATTCCTACGATAATTATTTTATTCTTGGCGTACGTTCATTAATCGAAAAGCTTAATATTAGTGATACCTCCGGAATGATAGTTTTTGATGCGGGCAGCGAGTACGTCTATATTTTCCATGGTGATAAATTACGCCATGCAGATATCAATGATTCATTCAGCGCACTGGTATATTGCAGCCATGCCTTTTTAGGTAAAAATGCTACTCTCAAAGCATATGCTAGTCGCCTTCAAACGAGTCTTGAAAAGGACTTAGATGACGAGACAATGGCCATTTTGACCTGCAGAGAAGAGATGGTAATTAAGGAATTATACAAAGTCCCTAACCGTAAGCATCTTGCCCAGATGTTTAGCATCAGCGAAAAGACCGTTAGCTCGCATACGATAAGAGGGTTACATAAGCTAGGCGTGAAAAATACCAACACGCTACACTGTATTCTTCAAGCCTGGGAGACTGTATTACCGGCAATTCTTCCGGACACGTAATTGTAAAATCCGCCGCATTTATAAAAGAATCCACGCCGGTACGTGGATTCTTGCATGATGTTAAGGTTTAGTTTGACGTTTAACCGTGATTTGAGTTAAGTATTCTTAATTTTATTTAATATATCATTTTTGTGCTCATGGTTGTACTCATTACGAGTTGGCTTGTATTAGCGATGCAACGGTCGTAGGTTAGACTCATATTCTCGCACCATCTCAAACTCTTCCTTGGTCTACCAAAATCAACTCAAAGTCTGTATATTGCGGTTTCTATCCCATATTTTGTTCTCCTGCTATTAACTGGACTCAACCGAGATCAAATCACAACTAGGAGGATTCTGCGTAAGTTCAGAGAGATGCCCTCAATGAGGCTTAATATGCGACATGTAGACGCTGCTAAACTCAGAGGAAATTCATGGTTTAGCTGTCGGGGTATAATATATTTCTTAGCCTCCTCATTGTTACGGTAAGACATCAATAGCACAAAAAAATAGTTTTCCTGGCTACTTAATCTGCCAGTGCTCAACATCCGGCGGACATTTTCCTTAGCGCTTAAGTTGAGCAAGCGGCCTCCCGTATGTTGGGGCCTTACCGGTATTAATCAGCCGAGGAATGTGCCAGTGCATCTTATTATTCAGAAGTTTTCTCATAAAGCGGTATGCGGCTTTACTGCAGGTTAAAAAGTCTTCAGGAATCCATCGACATCACTTCCAGTGCCGGCATGCAAATATTTCATCTGTTTGGTGCACTGGCGGAATTTGAACGTAACTTGACGTCGGAAAGAACTCCCGCCGGGCTTCAGGCTGCCCGGGCAAGAGAGCGTAAAGGTTGGCGGCCAAAGATGCTGAATAAGGGTTAACAGGCGTTGGCCGTTCGGTTGTATGATGAAAAAAATACTGTCTCACAGATATGTGAAGTCATGGGGTTGGCAAAATCCACCCTCTATAAATATATTGACGCTGCAAGGAATAATTTTTCTTCATGATTATGCCATCATTTTATTTTGAAGGCGCTTATGGGTGAAGATATGAGAATTTTCTTGAGTATAATTTAAAGTCCTGCTTTTGATAGTATTTTAAGATTTATCTTTCTTGTGGGGCTATCTTTCCCAAGAATATCATCCAATTTTACAATGCATGAATGATATTCATTCTTAATTTCATTTGGAATGTATCTAAACCCACCTTTAAGATAGTCAGAGATTATGTTTTTTTTCACTTCATGATCAATAGATTCTAATGTATCATGCTTAAATACAAGTCCGAAATCTATGGGTTCCACGCTGCCTTCTGGAGTTTTCAAAAAGTTAGATGGTTTGGCATCACCCATAAAAAAACCATTTTTAAATAGGTCGTTAACTCCTATTAGTGTGTCTTTGAAATTTGGAGTCTTGCCGTTGATGAATGGCATTTCAATACATTTTTCTACTATAGTGGGTGGTTTTTTAAAACTCTGTATTTTTATATGATATTCATTGCACATATTTGCTTCATGAAAAATTTCATTTAGTGTTAAGTTTTTCGTTTTCTTTAGAATAGATTCACCATCTTTATATACAGTTCCTCTTGATCCCTTACCCAATAATTGTTTCTCCTCATCAGGGTTGTAATTTGTTTTTAATAATTCTTTAGCATTAACTTCCCACGAGTGAATTCGAGAGTTGATAAATGAATCATCTTTGAAGGATTTAATGATTTTTATTTCTTTGATTAATTTTGAAACCTTCCCATAATTCACATCAGTACTACAAGGGGTACCTCTGATTATAAATTCAGCCTCTCCATTTTTGAATTCATACTGAGTATTTGCTATGCTCACTAATTTTTCCAACGACTTACTAGATAGCGATGTATTATTTGTTTTTTTATTAATGGCGCTTTGTAAATTATCAGAGTGAATATTTATTTTTACTTTAAAAAAACTAATCATATTAAAATTACCTCAATATAGGTTTAGTGAATGGGAAGAGTGTTAGCTTCCATCCATGATAATGGTTTTTTCGTAGATTTCTTTCAAAAAAGAGGAATATGAAGTGCGGGCACAGCTGTTATCCCAATCACTCCCAGTTGATACTGTAATTTTTGCAGTGACTGCGAAACCTGCTGTCGCGGACCAGCAAAAGGGTCCAAAGATTCGGCAAATATTTTGCGTGAACAGAATAGATTTCGGCAGTACCAGTGGTGAGCTAAACCTCTGTAATTAAAGGCCAGATAAGACCGGGAATCTTCATCGCAGTGAAAAAAATAAGCAGGATGTTGACTGCAAAATTAATTTTTTCCATTGTTACCCCAAACCTATCCAGCACCACAACCGAAGCCAGCCATTAGGTTGATTGCGGAATATTTCATCAGCAAGCTGTTCTTTGGTTTTTAAATCCATCGCTTAGACGGCGCTTACTGCTTTGGGAAGGATTCGACTGGATATTGGGCTCATTTGTTTGAGTCAGTCTATTTTTCAATTATTTTCGGCAATTTGCAAAAATTAAGGGGTGTGGCAAAGCTCAGCCCGTTATGGGCTGAGCTTTTTATGCTGTTGTAGTTACACTTTCCAGGTTTTCGATGTAGTCAGCGTACCACTGCATCATTTCCCGCCTCCCATTAATACATTGTGCATGGTTGTACGTTCCGCGAATTGAGTTCTTATCTACGTGAGCTAGTTGCATTTCGATCCACGCCGAGTTGAATCCCTGCTCATACAAAATAGTACTCATGGTGTGGCGAAAACCTTGCCCAGTCGCTCTCTTATCGTAGCCAACTCTCTTTAGAACCATATTAATGCTAGCTTCACTCATCGCTTTGTTAACATCGTTTCGTCCAGCAAAAATAAGCTGGTAGGTTCAAGTTAGTTCTTTCAATTGACGAAGGGCGCTCAAGGATTGAGTCGATAATGGGACAATGTGAGGACGTTTGATTTTCATTCTAGTTTTGGGAATTTCCCAGATACGATTATCGAAGTCTATTTCACTCCATTCAGCCAGACGTAATTCTAGTGTTCTCAAACCTGTCAGCATGAGCAACCGGGTTGCGAGAAGGGTAATCAGACTTCCAGAGTAACTTGACAGCTTGTGCAAAAACTTAGGCAGCTCTGCGGCGGTAAGAAAGGGATAGTGCTGTTTCTCATGGCCTTGCAAAGCGCTACCAAGATCAGCTGCTGGGTTGTGTTCGGCACGACCTGTCACAATCGCGTATCGAAAAACCTCACTACAACGCTGGCGTACTTTGCTTGCGAGCTCAGGCGCTCCTCGCTTTTCCATTCGTTGCAAAACAGACAAAAGCTCCAGCGGCTTTATTACATTCACCGGCTGGGAGCCTAGATAGGGGAAGACATTATTTTTAAAAGCTCGCTTGACGTAATCAGCATAATTTTTCGACCAGCCAGATACTTTAGCGTTGTACCATTCGAGAGCTAGTTGTTGGTAACCGAGAGTTTTTTGGCTAGCTGCTCAGCTTTTTTGACCTCACCGGGATCCTTATCGTTCGCCAATACCTTTCTTGCCTCATCTCGTTTAGTGCGAGCTTCTGCAAGTGATATGTCGTGATAGATCCCAAATGACAACTTTTTCTCTTTTCCCGCGAATCGATATGTCATCCACCAGTACTTTGAACCGTTAGGGTTGACCTGGAGATATAACCCACCGCCATCAGCGAGTTTAAAGACTTTTTCCCTGGGTTTGACTGTATCTACCTGACTTGCATTAAGGGGCATTGGGGGCCTCATTTTTCATTGAACAGAATAAGCCCCCTATAAGGCCCCATAGACGTATTGATTTACGTTGAAATGGGTAGATGCCAGTTGACATAGAATTGTCGACATTGGAGGTTTCGTGCAGATTACAAGGGGGTTTTATTGATTTCGATAGACTTCAGATGAGGTATGTATGGTGTCCCCTACAGGAATCGAACCTGTAACTAGCCCTTAGGAGGGGCTTGTTATATCCGTTTAACTAAGGAGACACGGGCGCCTGTGGAAAGCGCCCGCGTAGTATACTCGTTTTTCTCGCAATAATAAGGCGTCAGGGGTCTGTTTGGTCGTTTAGTCGCCAGTCAGGGTTTTGACGCTTCTTTCTTCGCCGCTTCCATTTCCTCTTTCTTCGCTTTGGCTTTCTTCTGATTACTCATGTCGTTACGGATTTGCGCGTGGCTGATCAGTGCGAAGATAAAGGTGCCGCCGATGATGTTTCCGGCAAGCGTCGGCAGGGCGAATGGCCAGATAAATTCGTACCAGGGAATGGCGCCCGAGAACACCAGATACAGCACTTCTACCGATCCGACCACGATGTGCGTCAGGTCACCAATCGCCACCATGTAGGTCATCAGCATAATCACCCACAATTTGGCAGTGCCTGCGGACGGGATCATCCAGACCATGGTGGCAATCAACCAGCCGGACACCATGCCGCCGACGAACATGCCCTCGGGGTCTTTTTCCATGATCTCCAGACTGATAGTGCGAAATGCCTCGTCAGTGGCGGAATCGAAGAACGGCACCAGATGAAACACCAGTGCGGCCAGTCCGCCGCCGATGACGTTACCGGCCAGCACGATGCTCCACAACCGCAACAGCAGCAGAATGTTTCTGCCGGTGGTTTTTTGCATCACAGGCAATACGGCGGTGACCGTGTTCTCGGTAAATAACTGCTGGCGCGCCATGATGACAATTATGAACCCGACGGTATAACCGATATTTTCGATAAAGAAACGTTCGGGGCTGTCGGGCAGGCGGGCGTGAAGAATGCCTTTTGCCATCAGCGAGGCGCTGATAGAAAGTCCGGCGGCAATCGCCGACCACAGCAATGCCTGTCCGTCGCGCTCAAGTTCTTTCTCACCCTCCATGCGGATGACTTCATGCACAGCAGCCGCTTTCGACGGTAAATTCTCTTCTCCGGTTTCAATCTCTTTGCCCTGAGAATGTTCGTCGCTGTCGACATCTTTGTGGTCAGGGTGTTGTTTCTCGGCGGTCATGGTAATTCCCCAAAAGTACGTCAAAGTGGTTTTCAATATGTTCCGAGATAAGCATAGGCGAGGCTGCGAGATTATGAAGAGATATACAGAAAAGTTACAAACCATTAACCCATGAACCTTATGGGACATTTTGCGGATTGTTTGCTGGATTTCAGGGTTTTCAACCCTGTAAACTGTGGCCCCCTAAGCTGCGTCGCGCCTGACGCCTGTGATATGATGCGCGCTTGTGAAAAATAAGAGACATCACCATGTTTGAAGCCCTTAACCTGAGCTGTGTACGCGATGAGCGTACCTTGTTTAGCGGCTTAAGTTTCACGATCGAACCGGGTGAAATGGTGCAAATCGAAGGCCGCAACGGCGCCGGTAAAACCAGTTTACTGCGAATTCTTGCCGGATTGTCTTCTCCGGAGGCCGGTGAAGTCCGCTGGCAGGGCGTGAATACCCGCCGCCAGCGCGACGTTTTCCATCAGCAACTGTTGTATCTCGGTCATCAGCCTGGCGTTAAGTCAGTGCTTACTGCGTATGAAAACCTTGCCTTCTATCAGTCCGTGAACGGAACTGCCAGTGCTGATGCTATTTACCAGGCGTTAGAAAATGTCGGCCTGCTGGGTTATGAGGATGTCACGGTGGCGCAAATGTCCGCCGGGCAGCAACGGCGTGTGGCGCTGGCGCGTTTGTGGCTGAGTGACGCACCGCTGTGGATCCTCGATGAACCGCTGACCGCCATTGATAAACAGGGCGTGTCCACGCTGATTGAACTGTTTGAACAACACGCGCAGCAGGGCGGAATGGTATTGCTGACCACGCATCAGGATTTACAGGGCGTTAACCGCGATGTGCGAAAAATTCGTCTGACCAGCGCTGAGCTGGCGTGACGCGAAAGGAAAATAAACAGAATGTTTACTAAGGTTCTGCGCCGCGAGCTGAAAATTGCCTTTCGCAAAAGTGCCGAAATCATTAACCCGCTGTGGTTCTTCCTGATTGTCATTACGCTGTTCCCGCTGGGGATTGGTCCTGAGCCGAAACTGCTGGCGCGGATTGCACCCGGTATCGTCTGGGTCGCGGCGCTGCTTTCTTCTTTGCTGGCGCTGGAAAGGTTGTTCCGTGATGACTATCTCGATGGCACGCTTGAGCAGCTGTTGTTATTGCCATCGCCGCTGGCGCTCACGGTTCTGGGGAAAGTATGTGCTCACTGGGTGGTAACCGGTTTGCCATTGCTGATCCTCTCCCCGCTGATTGCCTTGCTGCTTTCTCTGGATTTTGAAACCTGGAAAGCCGTCGCGCTGACGATTTTACTGGGGACGCCGACGCTGAGTTTTATCGGTGCGATTGGCGTGGCGCTGACCGTCGGACTGCGCAAGGGCGGCGTTCTGCTGAGTTTGCTGGTGCTGCCGTTGTATATTCCGGTGCTGATTTTTGCCACCGGCGCGATTGATGCGGCGTCGATGTCGATGCCCATCGGCGGCTATCTGGCGATCCTTGGCGCGATGCTGGCGGGGAGTGCCACTCTGACTCCTTTTGCCACCGCGGCCGCCTTGCGAGTCAGCGTTCACTAACCCGTCATACTTCGAACCGCAGATGCGTTGGCTGCTCTTCGCCACCCGAATCACTTACTTGTGTAAGCTCATCGGGATGACGTCGTTTGCCGCCTTCCCGCAACTCGAATTATTTAGGGTTAACTTTTACGCTGGCCTTAACACAGAATTTTTTTTACGTGTCGTTACAATAGAGAAGAAAAATCGCAACCTTTGACTAACATCACACTTCTCTATAGTGAACAATAGAGACGCCGATAATAACTGCGGATGATTTTAACTGACCGCATAAGAGCCCGGTGAGGCTCCATGGCATCACACAGTGACATTTTATAGTGAGCAACGATAACAATGTGGAAATGGTTACATCAACTCGCAAGGCCTGAACGGCTTTACCACGTCTGTGGCCGGTTCATTCCCTGGCTCGGAATTTTGGGTATTGCCTGCCTGCTGATCGGCTGGGTGTGGGGCTTTGGTTATGCACCGCCAGATTACCAGCAAGGGAACAGTTACCGGATCATGTATATCCATGTTCCGGCGGCGATCTGGTCGATGGGCATTTACAGTTCGATGGCGATTGCGGCCTTTATCGGGCTGGTGTGGCAGATGAAAATGTCCGACATGGTGGTATCCGCAATGGCACCCGTTGGCGCTGTTTTCACGTTTATCGCACTGGTTACTGGCTCCGCGTGGGGCAAACCGATGTGGGGCACCTGGTGGGTGTGGGATGCACGCCTGACGTCCGAACTGATGTTACTGTTCCTGTATCTTGGCGTGATTGCGTTGTATAACGCCTTCGACGACCGCCGTCTGGCTGGCCGTGCCGCCGGTATTCTGGTGCTGGTCGGCGTGGTGAACATTCCCATCATCCATTACTCCGTACAGTGGTGGAACACGCTGCATCAGGGCTCGACCAACATGCAGCAGACCATCGACCCGAGTATGCGTTATCCGCTACGTTGGGCGATTTTCGGTTATCTCTTCTTCTTTATTACCCTGACGCTGATGCGTTTACGTAACCTGATTTTGGTTCAGGAGCGTCTGCGTCCGTGGGTGGCCGGTCTTGTGAATAAGGAGCGCCGCGGATGAGCCCTGCATTCTCCAGCTGGCATGATTTCTTTGCGATGGGCGGCTATGCATTTTATGTGTGGCTGTCGGTCGCGGCGACACTGATTTCCCTGATTGCGCTGGTGGCGCATACCTTTATTCAGCGCCGTCAGATCCTCGATGAAGTTCGCCGCCGTCAGGCACGCGAAAAACGTATTAGTCAGTCTCAGTCTAAAAAACAGCAAGGCGCGCAGACGTCACCGCTGGAACCGGACACTTCCCCGGAGAAGTTATTGTGAATCCACGTCGTAAAAAGCGTTTGTCGCTGGCGCTGGTGGTGCTGATTGGCCTTGGTCTGAGCATTTCACTGGTGATGTACGCGCTGCGCTCGAATATTGATTTGTTCTATACACCCAGTGAAATTCTGCAAGGTAAAGGCGAAAACCACGAGATGCCGACGGTCGGCCAGCGCCTGCGTATCGGCGGGATGGTGATGCCCGGTTCGGTGAAGCGTGATCCGAAAAGCCTGCAGGTGAGTTTTAAAATTTATGATGCGCGCGGCGCGATTGCCGTGACTTATAACGGCATCCTTCCGGATCTGTTCCGCGAAGGGCAGGGCGTGGTGGCGCAGGGCGTGATGGAGCCGGGAAATGTAGTGAATGCCATTCAGGTTCTGGCGAAACACGACGAAAAATATGTGCCGCCGGAAGTTGCCGACGCCATGAAAGAAAACCATAAAGGGCCAGCTTCGGCTTATGTGGGTAACGATAAAGGAAATGACCGCTCATGATGCCGGAACTGGGAACATTTGCACTCTGTCTGGCGTTAGGTCTGGCGGTGTTACTGAGTATTTACCCGCAATGGGGCGCGGCGCGGCAGGATAACCGGATGATGGCGATGGCGCGTCCGTTGTCTTACGGGATGTTTGCCTGCATCGTGCTGGCGTTTGCCATTCTGGTCCATGCGTTTGTGGTGAATGATTTCACCGTCGCGTATGTCGCCAATAACTCCAATACCCGTCTGCCGGTGTATTACCGCGTGGCGGCGACCTGGGGCGCACACGAAGGTTCGCTGCTGCTGTGGGTGTTATTGCTCAGTTGCTGGACGCTCGCCGTGGCATTGTTCAGCCGCCGTATGCCGCAGGATGCAGTGTCGCGCGTGCTGGCAGTGATGGGCATGATCACCGGCGGATTCCTGCTGTTTATTTTGCTGACGTCGAATCCGTTTATCCGCTCGCTGCCGAATTTCCCGGTAGACGGCAGTGACCTGAATCCGGTGTTGCAGGATATCGGGCTGATTTTCCATCCGCCATTGCTGTACATGGGTTACGTCGGTTTCTCAGTGGCGTTCGCGTTTGCCATTGCCTCGTTGATGGCCGGACGTCTGGACACCGCGTGGGCGCGCTGGTCGCGTCCGTGGACACAAGCTGCGTGGGTATTTCTGACCATCGGTATCGTGCTCGGTTCTGCCTGGGCATATTACGAATTAGGCTGGGGCGGCTGGTGGTTCTGGGATCCGGTTGAGAACGCCTCCTTTATGCCATGGCTCGCCGGGACAGCGCTGATCCACTCGCTGGCCGTGACCGAAAAACGCGGGACGTTCAAAGCCTGGACGGTGTTGCTGGCGATCACCGCCTTCTCGCTGTGCCTGCTCGGGACTTTCCTGGTGCGTTCCGGCGTGCTGGTTTCGGTTCACTCGTTTGCCTCAGATCCGGCGCGCGGCATGTTTATTCTCGCGTATCTGGTGATTGTGATCGGCGGCTCGCTGCTGCTGTATGCCTTCAAAGGCAACTCGGTGCGTGCGCCAAGCCGGCACGAATTGCACTCTCGCGAAAGCTATCTGCTGGGTAATAACGTGCTGCTGGTGGCGGCGATGCTGGTGGTATTGCTCGGAACATTGTTGCCGCTTATCCACAAACAGCTCGGACTGGGCAGTATTTCTATCGGCGAACCTTTCTTTAATACGATGTTTACCTGGCTGATGGCTCCGCTGGCATTGCTGCTGGGGATCGGCCCGCTGGTACGCTGGCGTCGTGATGAGCCCAGCAAACTGTGGCGTCGTCTGGGTGTTGCGCTGGTCGTCACGCTGGTCTTGTCGATTCTTCTGCCGTGGTTATTGCAGGACAAAATTGTTGGCATGACCGTGGTCGGTCTGCTGATGTCGGTGTGGGTGATTGTGCTCACGCTGATGGAACTGCACGAGCGCGCGACGCACCGTCATACGTTCTGGCGCGGCCTGACCAAACTTTCCCGCAGCCACTGGGGCATGGTGCTCGGCCATCTCGGCGTGGCGGTGACTGTTATCGGCATCGCCTTTAGCCAGAATTACAGTGTTGAACGTGATGTGCGCATGAAGGCCGGCGATACCGTGGATATTCATGATTATCACTTTATCTTCCGCGACGTTCGCGACATCACCGGCCCGAACTATACCGGCGGTGAGGCGAATATCGATGTCACGCAGAACGGCAAGAAAGTCACCACGCTGCATGCTGAAAAACGCTTCTACAGTGTGGCGCGCAGTATGATGACTGAAGCGGCGATCGACGGCAATCTGGCGCGTGACCTGTATGCAGCGCTGGGTGAAGAGATGGACGACGGCTCGTGGGCGGTGCGTTTATACTACAAACCGTTTGTCCGCTGGATCTGGCTGGGCGGCCTGTTTATGGCGGCCGGTGGCGTACTGTGTATTCTCGATCCGCGTTATCGCATGAGTAAAAAACTCAAGAAACAAGGTCTGGCGGAGGCTGATGAAGCATGAACCGTAAACTCCTCTTTATTCCGCTGATCTTGTTCCTGGCGCTGGCTGCGGCTTTTCTGGTGCAACTGACGCGCAATGCCAACGGCGACGATCCGACACTGCTGGAATCTGCGCTGATCGGCAAACCTGTGCCGGTGTTTAAACTGGAATCACTGGCACAGGCCGGTAAAACCTACGATCAGTCGGTATTGCGCGACGGCAAACCCATGTTGCTGAACGTCTGGGCGACCTGGTGCCCGACCTGCCGCGCCGAGCATGATTATCTGAATACGCTGGCGGCGAAAGGTGTACGCGTGGTTGGCCTGAACTACAAAGACGACCGGCAGAAAGCGGTCAGCTGGCTCAATACACTGGGCAATCCTTACATGCTGAGTCTGTACGACGGCGACGGCATGTTAGGGCTGGATCTCGGTGTGTACGGCGCGCCGGAAACCTTCCTGATCGACGGAAAAGGCATAATCCGTTATCGCCATGCCGGTGATTTGAATGAAAAAGTCTGGCAGAACGAAGTATTGCCGCTATACAAAAAATACGGAGGCAATGCATGAAGCTGATTTCTTCATTACCTGCTTTGCTGCTGGGCATGATGCTGAGTATCAGCGCCTTCGCTGCCATTGATACTTATCAGTTTTCCTCTCCGGCTCAGGAGCAGGAATACCGTGATATCACGGCGCAGCTGCGCTGTCCGAAATGTCAGAACACCAATATTGCAGCATCGGATTCTATTATCGCGGCGGATATGCGCACCAAAGTTTTCCAGCTGCTTCAGCAGGGGCAGAACAAACAGCAAATCGTGGATTACATGGTCGCACGTTACGGCAACTTTGTGACCTACGAACCGCCGGTGACGCCATCCACCTTTATATTGTGGCTCGGGCCGGTGCTGGTGGTCATTATCGGCGCAGCCATGATTTTTATGCGTTCCCGCCGGGGCGAAGTGCGTTTGCAAAATACGACTGAAGAAATGTCAGAACAAGAGAGACAGCGCCTGGCGCAGTTACTTAAAGACAGCGACAGGAAAGGATCATGAGTATTTTTTGGCTGTGCATTGTAGTGATGCTGGTTATTGCCCTGGCGCTGTTTATTGTGCCGGTTATTCGCGGCGACCGCGCGGAACACACGTCCCGCGATGCGCTGAATAAAGCGTTTTATCATCACCGTCTGACTGAGCTGGAAGAAGACGAAGCGCAAGGCGTGGTAGACGAGCGTCCGGCGCATATTCAGGAATTGCAGGAAAACCTACTGACCGATATTCCGGCGGGTCAGGCGCCTGCTGCCATTCAGCCGATTGGCCGCTGGACGCTGGTGCCCGGCGCTATCCTGCTGGTTGTCATCACGCTGGGTTTATATCTCTATGCCGGGGGGCTGGGCCAGGTGAGTGCGTGGAATCAGGTCATGCAGCACATGCCGGATTTGCGCCATCGTATTGCCGATGATCACGGTGCGCCGCTGACGGCTGCGGATGTGCAGGATTTAGGGCTCGGATTGCGTACCGATTTACAGGCAAATCCAGATAATGTGCAGGACTGGGTGATGCTTGGCCGTGTGGGGATGGCGCTCAATAATGCCGCCACCGCGACGCAGGCTTATGCTCATGCGTATCAGCTTGCGCCGAACGATATGTCAGTGAAACTGGGTTATGCCGAAGTGCTGACCCGTTCTTCTGATCCGCAAGATAACCTTACCGGCGGCAATCTTTTACGCAGTATGCTGGAAAAATCTCAGGGTGATCTGCGTGTGTTAAGTCTGCTGGCCTATAATGAATATGAGCAGGGTCATTATCCGCAAGCCATTGGCGCGTGGGAAGTTATGCAGAAAATTCTGCCAGCCGGTGATAAACGCCTTGAGATGGTTAACGCCAGTATTGCGCAGGCAAAACAAAAAGCCGGTCTTGATCAGGTTAAACTGGCGGTAAACGTGACGCTTTCTGCGGATGCGCAGGAGAAACTTCCGCAGGATGGCACGGTCTTTATTTCCGTAACAGATGGCAGCAGTCCGGTACCGGTTGCGGTGAAAAAGCTGCCGCTGAGCCGCTTCCCGCTGGCGATTACTGTCGATGACAGTAACGCAATGATGCCGGAACGCTTGCTTTCTTCGCTGCATCAATTAAAAGTACGCGTTCGTATTTCACAGAACGGTCTGGCAACGCCAGCCTCTGGTGACTGGTACGGCGACAGTCCGCTGACTGATTTTTCCGGCAACGGTCAGGTCAGCATTGAGATTAATCAGCAGGTTCCTTAATCAGGAACCGACGATCAAAAACAGGGAGATATCCATGAACTTACGCCTGACTGGGCTGGCGTTTGCGACAGTTTTACTGGTCGGTTGTGCCGGCACATCCGGATCTTCGGACAGCGAACAGCAGGGACGTTCTGATCCGCTCGAAGGTTTCAACCGGGTGATGTTCGACTTCAACTATAACTATATGGATCCTTACCTTGTGCGGCCTGTTGCCGTCGCATGGCGTGATTACGTGCCACAACCGGCGCGTAACGGGACCAGTAACTTCCTCAGCAACCTCGATGAACCCGCCAGCATGGTCAACTCCTTGCTGAAAGGCGATCCGTACCGTGCTGCAATCCACTTCAACCGTTTCTTCCTGAACACGCTTCTGGGGATGGGGGGGCTGATTGACGTGGCCGGTATGGCGAACCCGAAACTGGCGCGCGAAGAAGCCCAGGGCTTCGGTAGCACGCTCGGTCATTATGGTGTCGGTTACGGTCCGTACGTGGTTCTGCCAGGTTACGGCAGCGCGACTGTGCGTGACGAAGGTGGCGATCTGGTGGATGATTTGTATCCGATGCTCAGCTATCTGACATTCTGGATGTCAGCCGGTAAATGGGTACTGGAAGGCGTCGAAACCCGTGCAGAACTTCTCGATTCAGATGGTCTGATCCGTAACTCTTCTGATCCGTATCTGTTTATCCGTGAAGCTTACTTCCAGCGTCACGACTTCCTGGCGAGAGGCGGTCAGCTGACGCCACAGGAAAACCCGAACGCGGCATTGATTCAGGGTGACCTGAAAGATATCGACTCGGAATAACGGTTCCGGAGATACAAAAAAAGCGCCTTTCGGCGCTTTTTTCATATCTGACGTAACATTCAGTTCATCAGAAGCTGGGGTTCATCAGAAGCTATAGTTAAAGTTCGCGCCGTACAGCATAGCGGTGCCTTTAGCCTGGAATTCATAGTTCGGCACGCCGTCAGCCACTTTCTCGCTGATATTCACCGTCTGGCCATGCATGTAAGACACACCCACATCGACGGATGCATCTTTATTGAAGGCATACGTGGTACCCGCAGATACCCAGAAGCGGTCCTGATCCGGGATAGAAATGGTGCGGTTATCAGCCGGAACCGGGCTGTCATCGAAGGCGATACCGGTACGGAACGTCCAGTTATCATCGTAGTAATAGGTGGTACCTAACGCGATGCGATAAGCATCATGGTAGCCTTCTTCTTTCTGGAACAGGGTCTGGCCGTTAGAACCGGTAGCTTTCAGCTCCTGGAACTGGCTCCAGCTGGTGTAAGCCAGGCTGTAGTGAATCGCCCATTTCGGTGCCACTTTGTTATAACCGGACACTTCCCACATTTCTGGCAGGTTCAGGGTCAGGGAACCCGGAACGGTGTGACCGCCCGTGCCGCCTAACGCCTGCGGAATGCCGTTGCGGTATTCGCCGTCAAAGTCGATTTTAACTTCTGAGCGATAAGTAAAGCCGTAACGGTTATTGTCATCGACTTCATAAAGAATACCGGCGTTCCAGCCGTAGCCCCACTCGTCGCCTTTCAGCTTGGCGACTTCAGTATCGGCTGGCAGCAGGCCGCCGGTTTTAATCGGCACCAGTTCACCGGCAGTACGACGGATTTTTGCTTTCGCGTAGACAGCATCAAAGCCCACACCGAAGCTGAAATTCTGGTTCAAACGGTAAGCAACACTTAAGTTAGTGTTTATGGTGGTGAGATCTGTTTCACCGCCAATCGGGCCTGCCGGATAGTTATCGCTAAATTCTGTCGCCAGACCGTAGTTAGACGTCGCAGATGCGCCAACCGCCCATTGATCATCCAGCGGCATAATAAAGTGGATATTCGGCACCCACTGATTTGGCGCAATATTATCATCACTGGTGCTGGCACCGGTGACCGGGGATTTCCCCGTCACGCTGACGTCCGGGTCGACATAAATCGCGCCCATAGAAAACGCCGGGCGGTTAAACATGGTCATGGTTGCCGGGTTACGGCTACCGGATGCGGCGGTGTCAGCAATAGCACCTTCGCCTGAGAATGAACGACCCAAACCCGCAGCAGTATATTCATTTAACTGAAAACCTGCCGCGTATACGTTGGAGGAAACAATTGCCACTGCAGCTGCCAGAGCTGATCTTTTAAACAGGTTTTTCTGGTTCATGACCAAAACCTCAATATTATGTTTTTTATCAAACAATGTTACATCAAGTAACAATGAGCGCGGGATTGTAGGGTTCGTTATCAGTCTGACAAATCAGACCAGTGAGCGAAGTATAGGTCTGACCTGTGGTGTAGTTGCAATAATGTTTCATTGATATTTAAGAAATGATGCAAGAAATTGGATCCACTTAACAAAAAACCAACAATAAAAGTTCAATTAAGAAACGTTAAAGTGAGAACGATGACGTAGTTTTAATCGATTACTTACATATACGTGATCTGGATCACTTCAAAGGCACATAATAAGTAAGTGCTAGTGTGTTGTCAGAACGGTGGCGTAAAATACAGGCTGGAAATAAAACTTTATTCGCAAACAGGCCAGACGGTGGACGTTGCCGTTGATGCCGGGGAGAAAATTATGTCTGACGTAACCATGTCCTCTAAATCCACCCAACCTCTGCACTCCATCAACAAATGCGGCGCAGAAGAAACCGCAGCCTGCTGCTGTGTTGATGTGGGCACCATCATGGATAACACCGATTGCACCGCATCTTACAGCCGCGTTTTTGAAAATGAAGCACAGGCTAAAGAAACGCTGGAAGCCCTGACCGAACGCGCACGCGGCGTCGAATCTGAGCCTTGCGAAATCAAGAGCCGTATCGAAAAAGTGGAAGGCGGCGTTGAGCTGAATATCGATTTCACTTTCAGCTGCCAGGCAGAAACCATGATCTTCCAGTTAGCCTTACGCTGATCCCCGTCATACTTTGAGCCGCAGATGCGTTGGCTGCACTCAGTAACCCGAATCACTGACTTATGTCAGCTCATCGGGATTACTTCGATTGCCGCCTTTCTGAGACTCAAATTATTTAGGGGAAGTTTTAAATTGTAATACCGCTTATATAAGCGGTATTTTTTTGTCCGCTATTTCTGCCCGCTGCCTTTCTTCTCATTCTTATTTCAGAAAAATTTGCTGTTGCTCGCACTTCATTGCCTTTCACTTTGCCAAATGTAAATACATAGTTAAAACTGAGTTATCAGGTCTGACCTCTTAAGACCCTATTTTTTCTCAGGAGCTTGTATGAATAAAGTCATTCCACTGGTGACACGTGAAGGCGATCGCATTGCGATTGTCGATGGTTTGCGTACGCCGTTTGCCAAACAGGCCACCGCCTATCACGGCATTCCCGCCGTAGACCTCGGCAAAATAGTGGTCAGTGAGCTACTGGCGAAAAGTGGGATCGACCCGAAGGTCATCGATCAGCTGGTATTCGGGCAAGTCGTGCAGATGCCGGAAGCACCAAATATTGCGCGCGAAATCGTCCTCGGCACTGGCATGAATGTGTCGACTGACGCCTACAGCGTTTCGCGTGCCTGCGCCACCAGTTTTCAGGCGGTCGCCAACGTCGCGGAAAGCATTATGAGCGGCACGATCAGCATCGGGATTGCAGGCGGAGCCGATTCGTCTTCGGTTCTGCCGATTGGCGTCAGCAAACGTCTCGCCCGCGCCCTGGTGGACGTCAATAAAGCGCGCACGTTGTCGCAGCGTCTGTCCATTTTCAGCAAACTTAAACTGCGCGACCTGATGCCGGTGCCGCCTGCTGTGGCTGAATATTCCACCGGCCTGCGCATGGGCGATACTGCGGAACAGATGGCGAAAAGTCATAATATTTCCCGCGAACAACAGGATGAACTCGCGCACCGTTCTCACACGCTGGCGGCACAGGCGTGGGAGCAGGGCTATCTGAATTCTCAGGTGATGGCCGCGCAGGTTCCGCCTTACCGTGAAGTGCTGCAAAAAGACAACAACATCCGCCTGAATTCTGAAATCGGGCAATACGCAAAATTGCGTCCGGCGTTTGATCGCAAACACGGCACCGTGACCGCCGCGACCAGTACGCCGCTGACCGACGGCGCGGCCGCGGTACTGATGATGAGCGAATCGCGGGCGCGTGAACTCGGTCTGCAGCCTCTCGGTTATCTGAAAAGTTTTGCTTTTGCCGCCATCGATGTGTGGGAAGACATGCTGCTTGGTCCGGCTTATGCCACGCCGCTGGCGCTGGATCGTGCCGGTCTGACGCTCGGTGATCTTGACCTGATTGATATGCACGAAGCATTTGCCGCGCAGACCCTAGCGAATATCAAAATGTTAGCCAGTGATGAATTTGCCCGTGAGAAACTTGGCCGCAGTCAGGCAGTTGGCGAAATAGACTGGGATAAATTTAACGTTCTGGGCGGATCACTGGCTTACGGCCATCCTTTTGCCGCGACTGGCGCACGAATGATCACCCAGACTTTGCATGAATTACGCCGTCGTGGCGGAAAATACGGGCTGACGACGGCCTGTGCCGCCGGTGGCTTAGGCGCAGCAATGATTCTGGAGGCAGCGCAATGAGGGATAATATGGAAAACCCAAACATTCCGGAAATCACTCCGGCAGAACCGGTTTCTGCTTTTTCACTGATGTTCACCGCGGAGCACGTCGGAATTATCACCATCGATGTTCCCGGCGAAAAGGTGAATACCTTAAAGGCTGAATTCGCTCAACAAATTTGTACCATTCTGCAAAAAGCCCAGCAATATCCCAGTCTGAAGGGGCTGGTGCTGGTTTCCGGTAAATCCGACTCATTTATTGCCGGTGCGGATATCACCATGATATCGGGTTGTAAGAGCGCCGATGAGGCCAGCAATCTGGCGCGAAAAGGGCAGACGGTAATGTCACAAATAGCTTCGTTTCCGGTACCCGTTGTTGCGGCCATCCACGGTGCCTGTCTGGGCGGCGGACTTGAACTGGCGCTGGCGTGCCATTCACGCGTCTGTTCCCTCGATGATAAAACGCAACTCGGCCTGCCGGAAGTCCAGCTTGGCTTGCTGCCGGGCTCCGGCGGCACACAGCGTCTTCCGCGCTTAATCGGTGCGCCGAAAGCACTGGATATGATGTTAACCGGTCGCAGCATTCGCGCGAAACAGGCGCTGAGAATGGGACTGGTGGATGACGCGGTACCTTATTCAATTTTGCTGCAAACGGCACTTGAGCGCGTGGTGAAAGGGCGTCAGTCACGTCCGCCATTGCCATGGCAGGCGCGGCTGGCGGGTGGCCCGTTGGGCAAAAGTGTGCTGTTCCATTTTGTGCGCAAACAAACCCGCGCCAAAACGCATGGCAATTATCCGGCGACTGAAAAGATTATTGATGTGGTGAAAACCGGCCTCGATCAGGGCAGCGGCAATGGCTATCAGGCTGAAGCGAAAGCCTTTGGCGAACTGGTCATGACGCCGGAATCGGCGGCATTGCGCGGCCTGTTTTTCGCATCCACTGCGCTGAAAAAAGAAAAGGGTGGCGACGCCGAACCCTTGCCGGTACGCCGCGTGGGCATTCTCGGTGGTGGCCTGATGGGCGGTGGGATCGCCAACGTGACTGCCACCAAAGCCGGACTGCCGGTGCGCATCAAAGATATTAATCAGGAAGGTATCCGTCATGCGCTGAAATACAGCTGGGATTTGCTGGAGAAAAAGGTGCGCAGCCGCAGGCTGACCCGTAACGAACAGCAACGCCAGATGATGCTGATTTCCGGCACCACCGATTACAGTGGTTTTGCGCAGATTGATATCGTGGTGGAAGCGGTGTTTGAGGATTTGTCTCTCAAACAGTCGATGGTGGCGGAAATCGAGAATAACGCCGCTCCGCGCACAATATTTGCTTCAAACACGTCTTCACTGCCTATCCATAAGATTGCAGAGCAGGCCAGCCGGCCTGAACTGGTGATCGGCCTGCACTATTTTAGTCCGGTGGATAAGATGCCGCTGGTGGAAGTGATACCCCATGCAGGAACCAGTGCGCAGACGATTTCGACCACAGTTTCCCTGGCGAAGAAACAGGGGAAAACAGCGATTGTGGTCGGCGACAGCGCCGGATTCTACGTAAACCGTATTCTTGCGCCGTACATCAATGAAGCTGCCCGCTGTTTGCTGGCGGGCGAACCTGTCGATCACATTGATAAAGCGTTGGTGAATTTTGGTTTCCCCGTCGGCCCGATACAGTTGCTGGATGAAGTGGGTATTGATGTCGGCACCAAAATCGGTCCGATTCTGGTGGATGCATTTGGTGAGCGTTTTGCTGCGCCATCAGGTTTTGATGCTGTGCTGAAAGACGATCGCAAAGGGCGTAAGAACGGCAAAGGTTTCTATCTCTACGGGCAAAAAGGCCGGACGGCGAAGAAGAAACAGGTCGATCCTGCGATTTACCGGCTGCTGAATGTCACGCCGAAAGCGCAGCAGTCAGAAGAAGAGATCGCGCAGCGCTGTGTGATGCTTATGCTCAACGAAGCGGTACGCTGTCTGGATGAGCAGGTGATCCGCCGTGCGCGGGATGGTGACCTGGGTGCGGTGTTCGGCATTGGCTTCCCGCCATTCCGTGGTGGTCCGTTCCGTTACATCGATACACTCGGTGCAGCGCACGTGGTGAAAACGCTTGATCAGCTGGCGCAACGCTATGGCGAGCATTTCCGGCCATGCGAAGGGCTGGTGCGCAGGGCTGAGCAGGGCGAGCCCTGTTTTTTGACAGACGGCCCGGCAGACGGCACCGGCGAAAAGGTCAGCAAAGTGTGACAGCTGTCACTGCTTATTACTGAGTTTCGCGGGAATCTGGAATAGATCCTGCTTGTGGCCAGCCGAAGGCCTGCGGGATCTTTTTTATGGTGAGACTGACTTTGTACAGAAACAATCCCAAACGATTGATCTACAACCCGAGTGGTTAAATAATCGCCTGAACAGTTTACAAGCAGTAAGTGTTGGTGTAAAAAACAGCGTTTTCTTTACGTGAACTTTCAGGCAAAATGCCCGACCGCTGATACTTACCATGCAAAGCATGTGGGCACAGCCGGTTAAGTGGATGTACTGCCTTACAGCTATCTTGTAATGAGAAAGGTCATTTGAAACATGATGAAAAACAGCTGGGCAATGGGTAATACAGCACGCACGGCGTTTCTGTATAGCGCTATTTTTGTTAACAAAAGCGGTGCAATATGCAAGTTGTAATTATGCGTCACGGTGATGCAGTTCTCGAAGCTGCAAGCGACTCAGTTCGCCCGTTAAGCGAATGCGGATGTGACGAATCAGTACATATGGCGGCCTGGCTGAATGGTCGTGGCGTTAAAATTGATCGTGTTCTGGTCAGTCCGTATCTGCGTGCGCAGCAGACGCTTGAAAAAGTTCGCCAGTGTCTGTCTCTGCCTGAAAACGTAGAAATTGATATTCTCAAGGAACTGACGCCGGGCGGTGATCCTGCTCTGGTCGCCAGTGAACTGCAACATCTGGCGCTGACCGGCGTCAGTGCCGTGCTGGTGGTGTCTCACCTGCCGCTGGTCGGTTATCTGGTTGCAGAACTCTGTCCTGGCGTTTGCCCGCCGATGTTCGCCACGTCAGCCATGGCCAGCATCGAGTTAAACGGTGAAACCGGGCAGGGCAGCTTTGACTGGCAGTTTAGCCCATGCCAGGTGATGGCCAAAGTATAATCCCCGTCATACTTCGCATTGCAGATGCGTTGGCTGCGCTCACTTTCCCCGGTCACATAGTTATCTATGCTCCCGGGGATGCGTTCACTTGCCGCCTTGCTGCAATCCGAATTATTTAGGGGGTCTGTTCTGAGACAGACAGTTCAGCGACAGACAAAAGAAAGGCACAGCTTTGGCTGTGCCTTTCTCGTTTCTGAAGGTGGGAATGGGTCAGCTGATTTTGTCATCCAGTTCCACCAGCACCAGCAGGGCGGCGGTGCCACCGAGTTCTTTCGGCGCCTGGTGGAAGGCTTCGACGTCAGGATGCTGCGCCAGCCATAGCGGGGTTTGTTGCTTGAGAATATGTTTGCCGTGACCGTGCATCACGCAGGCGCAATGGACGTGCTCGCGGCGGCAGGCGGCGATCAGCGCACCTAATTCCTGCTTGGCTTCTTTCTGCGTTAAGCCGTGTAAATCGAGGAACAGCTCGGGCGAATAATCCCCGCGGCGTAATTTTTTCAATTCAAAATGACTGACGTCTGGCCGGATATGGCGAACCGGACCTTCTTCCTGCAACATCGGCTGGAATTCATCAGAAAAATAATAACTCGCGTCCACCTGCTCCTGAATCAGCTTTTTAGGTGACAGTTCTGCCACTTTTTTTCGCGGCGGGCGGTGCGTAATTGTATCGTTTTTCAGGCGCTTGACGCCCGGTACAGCCTCGCGGAATAACGCCGTTTCTTCCGGGCTGAGCAGGTGCTTTTTCTTCATCATTTCATCGTCATTTTCGCTCAATCCACACAGTGTACCTTCCGTCGCCCTGCGGTTTAAAGAAAACTCAGGGTTAAATTCTTCGAGACATCGCGCAAGTGCGTTGACTAGCTGCTGATTTGTGGCGGGCTTCGTGGCAAACTATGCGGCAAATAATGGGTTAAACGTCTGTTAAAAACCCGTGCACTGCCTGGAGAATAAAATTGGACAAAATTTTCGTCGACGAAGCTGTCAGTGAACTGCATACCATTCAGGATATGCTGCGCTGGACCGTCAGCCGCCTGAACGCGGCCAATGTCTATTACGGTCACGGCACCGATAACCCGTGGGACGAAGCAGTGCAGCTGGTTTTGCCAAGCGTGTTTTTGCCGCTCGACATTCCTGAAGATATGCACACCGCGCGTCTGACTTCCAGCGAGCGCCACCGCATCGTTGAGCGCGTGATCCGCCGTGTTAACGAACGCGTACCGGTCGCTTATCTGACCAATAAAGCCTGGTTCTGCGACATGGAGTTTTATGTCGATGAACGCGTGCTGGTGCCGCGTTCTCCGATTGGTGAACTTATCAACAACCGCTTCGCCGGGATCCTGCAGGATAAACCGCAGCACATTCTCGATATGTGTACCGGCAGCGGCTGTATCGCTATCGCCTGCGCTTACGCGTTCCCGGAAACCGAAGTGGATGCGGTAGATATTTCTGCCGACGCGCTGGCAGTGGCCGAGCGCAATATCGACACGCACGGCATCGAGAACTGGGTGACCCCAATTCGCTCTGACCTGTTCCGCGAATTGCCTGCGTTGCAGTACGACCTGATTGTGACCAATCCGCCGTATGTGGATGAAGAAGATATGTCTGACCTGCCGCAGGAATATCGCCACGAGCCTGTACTGGGTCTGGCTTCCGGCAGCGATGGCCTGAAACTCACCCGCCGCATTCTGTCCTGTGCGCCGGATTACCTGACCGATAACGGCGTGCTGGTATGTGAAGTGGGCAACAGCATGGTGCATCTGATGGACCAGTATCCTGATATTCCGTTCACCTGGCTGGAATTTGAAAACGGTGGCGACGGCGTATTCATGCTGACCAGGCAGCAGCTGATAGATTGCGCTGAACATTTCAAAGCGTACCGCGACTGATCAAAAAATTGCGATTGATCGACTAAAAAATAATGGCCGGTTCATCACCGGTCATTCAGAAAACAATCAACATAATGGTTAAGGAGCCGTGATGGCAGGGAACAGTATTGGGCAGTTTTTCCGCGTCACTACTTTTGGCGAATCCCACGGTGTGGCACTGGGCTGTATTATTGACGGCGTGCCGCCGGGTATTGCGCTGACCGAAGCAGACCTGCAACACGATCTCGACCGTCGTCGTCCGGGCACCTCGCGTTACACCACGCAGCGCCGCGAAGCCGATGAAGTAAAAATTCTTTCCGGCGTTTTTGAAGGCGTGACCACCGGCACCAGCATCGGTCTGATTATCCAGAATACCGATCAGCGTTCTCAGGATTACAGCGCGATCAAAGACGTGTTCCGTCCGGGACATGCGGATTACACCTACGAACAAAAATACGGCGTGCGCGATTATCGAGGCGGCGGTCGTTCTTCTGCCCGTGAAACCGCGATGCGTGTTGCTGCTGGCGCGGTTGCCAAGAAATATCTGGTGGAAAAATTTGGCGTTAAAGTGCGCGGTTATATGTCCCAGATGGGCGATATCACCTGTGAACTGAAAGACTGGGATTTGGTCGAAACCAACCCATTCTTCTGTCCGGATGAAAGCAAGCTGGAAGCGCTGGATGAACTGATGCGTGCGCTGAAAAAAGAAGGCGATTCCATCGGCGCTAAAATCACCGTCGTGGCAGATCACGTGCCGGTCGGTCTTGGCGAGCCGGTGTTTGACCGTCTGGATGCCGATCTGGCGCACGCGCTGATGAGCATCAATGCGGTGAAAGGCGTGGAAATCGGTGACGGCTTTGCGGTGGTGAATAAACGCGGCAGTGAAAACCGTGATGAAATCACACCGAACGGTTTCGAAAGCAACCACGCAGGCGGCATTCTTGGCGGGATCAGCAGCGGTCAGCCGGTTGTTGCTCATCTTGCGCTGAAACCTACCTCCAGCATTACCGTTCCGGGACGCACGATCAACCGTGAAGGTGAGCAGGTCGAGATGATTACCAAAGGTCGTCATGATCCTTGCGTGGGTATCCGCGCCGTGCCAATTGCCGAAGCGATGATGGCGATCGTGCTGATGGATCACTTATTGCGTCAGCGCGCCCAGAATGGCGACGTTCATTCTTCCGTGCCACGCTGGTAATTCATTGATGAAAACCTTACGCACATTTGCAGCGATAAAAGCCGTCAGCGCCGGTCTTCTGGCGCTGGCGCTTTGCGCACCTGCGATGGCAGCAACGCCGTGGCAGAAAATCACCCACCCTGTCGCAGGCACGCCTGAAGCGATCGGCAGCTATGCCAATGGTTGTCAGGTTGGCGCTCAGCCATTGCCGCTGAACTCGCCGGCTTATCAGGTCATGCGCACCGATCAGCGCCGTTATTTCGGCCAGCCGGATTTACTGGCCTTTATTACCCGTCTCGGCACGCAGGCGCAGCAAAAAGGCCTGGGTACTATGCTGGTCGGTGATATGGCGATGCCAGCCGGTGGTCGTTTCAGCAGCGGTCACGCCAGCCATCAGTCAGGGCTGGATGTGGATATCTGGCTGCAACTGCCGCGCCAGCGCTGGAGCGAGCAGATGCTGCTCAAACCGCAGCCTATCGATCTGGTCAGTGCTAACGGTAAATCCATTGTGAAGAGCCAGTGGCAGCCACGGATTGAAACGCTGATCAAAATGGCCGCGCAGGATAAAGACGTCGTGCGGATCTTCGTCAATCCGGCCATCAAACAGCAATTATGTCTGGATGCCGGAACGGATCGTGAGTGGCTGCATAAAGTGCGTCCGTGGTTTGGTCATCGCGCGCACATGCACGTTCGCCTGCGTTGTCCGGTCGGTAATCTTGAGTGTGAGAATCAGGCACCGCCACCTCCGGGTGATGGTTGTGGCGCTGAGCTGCAAAGCTGGTTCCTGCCGCCGAAACCGGGCAGAGGAACCTCTGTGAAAAAAGAGCCGCCTCCGTTGCCGCCTTCATGTCAGGCGCTGCTGGATAAACACGTTCTTTAACAGGTTTCACTTACTCTTCGCCACGCATAGCGAGCTGACAGAAAAATGGACTGGTTGATTGTTGCCCCGTGGGTTTTAGTGGTTTTATTTTTCGTTGCACTGTTTGCCGGTTTCATTGATTCCATCGCGGGTGGTGGCGGGCTGATCAGCCTGCCAGCGCTGCTCGCGGCGGGGGTTCCGCCAGCTCAGGCGATTGCGACCAATAAGCTATCGTCTATAGGCGGATCCTTTTCTGCCAGCCTGTACTTTGTGCGGCGTGGTGTGGTGGATCTTAACGATCAGAAGCTGAATATTGCCTGTACCTTTGTCGGTTCGGTGATTGGTGCGATCCTTATCCAGCACCTTCGCGCTGACATGTTGCGTCAGGTGCTACCGCTGCTGATCATCTGCATCGGTTTATATTTTTTACTGACGCCACGGCTGGGTGAAAGTGACCGGGCAAGACGCCTAAACGCATTGCCGTATGCGCTGGTGGGCGGCGGTTGTGTTGGTTTCTATGATGGATTTTTTGGTCCCGGTGCCGGTTCTTTCTACGCGCTGGCCTTCGTGACGTTATGCGGGTTTAACCTGGCAAAAGCCACGGCACATGCGAAAGTCCTGAATTTCACTTCAAACCTGGGCGGCCTGATCTTCTTTATACTGGGCGGCAAAGTGATTTGGGTGCTGGGATTTGTCATGGCCGCCGGACAGTTTATCGGCGCACGACTGGGCGCACGTATGGTACTCAGTAAGGGTCAGAAGATGATCCGCCCGATGGTGGTCGCTGTTTCCGTCGTCATGAGCTGCAAGCTGATTTACGACAATCATGGTGCCGAAATTCATCAGTGGTTAAGCCTGCATTTATAATGTCCGGAGCAGCAGAATGCTTGCCCGAAGTCATGAAAACACGCGTTTAAACAGGGGTATATTGTCGCCCCTGATCTTACTTTAACGAGTTTCACTGCAATTATGTCTGATTCGACTGCAACACATAACTATCATCAATTGATCGACATTTTTGATTCCTGCTTTTTTGAGGAATTCAACGTTCGCTTAGTGAAAGGCGACGACGAACCGATCTATCTGCCTGCTGATGAACAAGAACCGTTTAACCGCATTGTGTTCGCACACGGTTATTACGCCAGCGGCATGCATGAAATTTCTCACTGGTGCGTGGCCGGTGCTGAGCGCCATAAACTGGTGGATTTCGGCTACTGGTATTGCCCGGACGGTCGTGACGCACAAACGCAAAGTGAATTTGAGAAAGTGGAAATCAAACCACAATCTTACGAATGGCTGTTCTGCGCGGCGGCGGGTTTTAATTTCAACGTCAGTTGTGACAACCTGAGCGGCGATTGCGAGCCGGACCGCGTGGGTTTCCAGAATAAAGTCCGTGAAGAAGTGTTGCGTATGCTGGAGCAGGGCATCCCTGAAAGACCGGCGCGCTTTATTAAAGCGTTACAATCGTTTTACAATACGGCCCCTTTGACGCCTGCAGATTTCCCTGCATTGCAGCCGATCGAATAAGAACTGAACACGAGAGGAAGAGTAATGATCGCAGAATTTGAAACGCGGATTTTAACGCTGATCGACGATATGGTCGAAAGCGCCAGCGACGATGAGTTATTTGCCAGTGGCTATCTGCGAGGCCACCTGACTGTCGCCGTGGCAGAAGCGGAAGAGAACGGTGAACACACCGCTGAAGCGTTGAAAATCCGTGTTCAGGATGGTCTGGACAAAGCCATCAGAGCCGGCGAACTTTCGCCGCGCGATCAGCTTCTGGTGCAGGGGATGTGGGAAAATCTGTATCAGGCATCTCTCCCTCAGTAATCTCTCTTCATTAAAAAAAAGCGCAGCGACGGATTAACCGGCTGCGCTTTTTTATTGTCTGAGAAGGGGCGGATTAATGCGATTCGACCGGGCGGCCTTTCAGCAGCTTTCTGACCCACATGCGGTTCGGGTTCAATGCTGCCAGCGTTTCGCTGTCCATAGGTATCGGTTCACCGGCAATCTGCGCGGCCAGTATTTCTGCACCCAGCGGCGCGGAACTTAGCCCGCGCGAGCCCAGCGCACCAAACAGGAACAAGTTTTCATAGACCGGCGCTTCTGCAATGGGGCGATGGCGCTTAACATCCAGATCCAGCTTTTTATAACTTTCCAGTAACGCATCGTAATCCGATACGGAGCCGATCATCGGCAGGTGATCCCGCGTCGCACAACGCACACCGTTACGCGCTTCACCTTCACTGACATCCACGTCATGCGGCCATTGCTGTTCCGGCAGACAGCTGATCAGACGCTGGCGGTTTTCCTGCTGATCGTCGTCGCGGTAATCCGTGCATTTGTCTGCGCGGTGATAGCTTGCACCGATGCAATGATGCTGATTTTGCGGGCTGACCGGCGTCATATAGCCGTCGTAACACAGCACCTGCTTCAGTTTGCTCAGCGCCGGTGTGGTTGGAATATGCGAAACCTGACCGCTGACCGCGTAAACCGGCAGTTTTTCCGTCTGGCTGAAATCCGTAATATCCGCGCCGTTCGCCAGGACGACAGCCTGATGACAGGTTGTGTGCCCGCTGGCAAAGGTCAGCGTCCACTTTGAATCGCCGTCAGATTCTAATGCGGTCACACGCTGACCATAATGCACGGTTAAGCCTTGCGTTTCGGCAAGCGAAATCAGTGAGGCGGTCAGTTCGGCCGGGCACAGCCAGGCGCCGAGCGGATAGGTGATGCCGCCGCTGCCGCACGGTAATCCGCACAACGCTTCAACGTCTTCTTCGCTCAGTCCTTTTGCCAGTTCTTCCGGCCAGCCGCCTTTGAGGATCCCGTCGATTTTGCCCTGACTTTTTTCGTCATAACCGAGTTGCGTCACGCCGCTCCAGCCGTGATCGAAAGGCACATCCCGTTTTTCAAGCTGCGCATACTGACGGCGGGCGAAGGTGAAAGCGTGAGCAAAGAAGTTTTCCAGCGTATCACCACGACCATTGAGCAGTGGATAAACCGCGCCCTGACGGTTGCCGGAAGCGCCGAGTGCTGGTTTTTCATCGGCGCAATACAGCGTGACCGCGTATCCACGCCGAAGCAGCGCCAGCGATAACACGGCGCTGGCAACACCGCCGCCTGACACCGCGAATTCTGTGGCATTTTTTGCTGCGGGACGCACATACCACGGCGCGGGATGCGGTACATCAATTTTTGCCGGCAGCACACCGGCTAACATATGCCGCTTTTCGCCGAATCCCGGCACCTTGCTGATGTCAAAACCTGCGTCCTGCAATCCGCGGCGCACGAAACCGGCCACGGTAAATGTCGCGAAGGTGCCTTGCGGACGGGTCATTATCGCCATCGAACGGAATAAGTCTTCGGTCCACATGTCGGGGTTTTTGGAAGGCGCGAAGCCGTCAAGAAACCAGGCATCGACCTGCTGATTCATACTGGTGTCACATGCGGGCAGCAGGGTAGTCACATCGCCGAACCACAGATCGAGCGTGACTCGTCCGCCCGCCAGCAGCAGGCGATGGCAGCCGGAGAAGGCCATCGGCCATTGTTCGCAAAGCTGTGCGGAATACGCAGCGATTTCGGGCCACTGCGTGTGCGCTGTCGCGAGATCACGGGCAGACAGCGGGAATTTTTCGTAACTGATGAAATGCAGACGTTGCAGCGTGGCGTCAGGGTTTTCGGCGTGAAACGCATCGAAGGCCTGCCACAGCGACAGAAAGTTCAGACCGGTGCCAAAACCGGTCTCCGCGATGATACACAGCGGGCGAGGGTGCGCGGCAAAACGCGCCGGAAAATGGTTGCCGTTGAGAAAAACATGACGGGTTTCCAGCAGGCCGTTCTGGTTGGAAAAATAGACGTCATCAAAATGTCGGGAAACAGGTGTACCCTGTTCGTTCCAGCTTAATTCGGCGGGCGTGATCGGGTTATGGCTCACGTGAAACTCTCTCAGTTCAAGGCGATGCCGGAGTTTAACGCTGCGTTTGACCCTGCGCAAATTTACCACGATTTACACAAGGAATTGCTGATCGGACTTGTTCGGCGTACAACTGTACGCTAGAGTGCGTGACGAAATCCCAAATGGTGAATAGTACAAGAGGTATTAAATGAAACGTGCAGTGATTACTGGCCTGGGTATCATCTCGAGCATCGGTAACAACAAGCAGGAAGTTCTTGCATCTCTGCAGGAAGGTCGCTCTGGGATCACCTTCTCGCAAGAGCTGAAAGATGCCGGGATGCGTAGTCACGTCTGGGGTGATGTCAAATTAGACACCGCAGGCCTTATCGATCGTAAGATTGTGCGTTTCATGAGTGATGCCTCGATCTACGCTTACCTGTCCATGCAACAGGCGATTGAAGACTCCGGTCTGACCTCTGAAATGGTCTCCAACGAACGTACCGGCCTGATTGCAGGTTCCGGCGGCGGTTCACCACGCAACCAGGTTGCGGGTTCCGACGGTATGCGTGCCAAAGGCCTGCGCGGCGTGGGTCCCTACATGGTGACCAAAGCGATGGCCTCCGGCGTTTCTGCCTGCCTCGCGACGCCGTTCAAAATTCGCGGTGTGAACTATTCCATCAGTTCTGCCTGCGCCACCTCTGCACACTGCATCGGTAACGCGGTAGAAATGATTCAGCTGGGCAAACAGGACGTTGTGTTTGCAGGCGGCGGTGAAGAACTGTGCTGGGAAATGGCGTGTGAATTCGACGCGATGGGCGCACTGTCCACCAGCTACAACGAAACACCAGACAAAGCTTCCCGTACCTACGACAAAGCGCGTGACGGTTTCGTTATCGCAGGCGGCGGCGGTATGGTTGTTGTCGAAGAGCTGGAACATGCTCTGGCACGTGGCGCACACATCTACGCAGAAATCGTTGGCTACGGCGCAACGTCTGACGGCGCAGACATGGTGGCTCCATCTGGCGAAGGCGCAGTGCGTTGCATGAAAATGGCAATGAACGGCGTGGATACCCCAATCGATTACGTTAACGTGCACGGAACTTCCACTCCGGTCGGCGACGTGAAAGAACTGGGTGCTATCCGTGAAGTGTTCGGCGATAAAACCCCGGCGCTGTCTTCTACCAAAGCCATGACCGGTCACTCTCTGGGTGCCGCTGGCGTTCAGGAAGCCATTTACACCTTGCTGATGGCTGAACACGGCTTCATCGCGCCAAGCATCAACATCGATAATCTCGATGAGCAGGCAGAAGGCATGGACATCATCACTAAACCGACTCAGCGCGAGCTGACGACAGTGATGTCTAACAGCTTCGGCTTCGGCGGCACCAACGCCACGCTGGTCATGCGTAAGCTGAAAAACGACAAATAATTCCCGTCGTTCATGTCTGAATAAAAGCCTGCTTCCGAGCGGGCTTTTTTACATCTGTCATCCTTCGAACCGCCTCTGCGTTGGCTTCGTTCATTCACCTCAGTCATTTACTTTTGTAAGCTCCTGAGGATTCATTCTCTCGCCGCCTTGATGCAACTCGAATGATTTTGGATATGTTTCTCAACAATTCAGGTACAATTTCGCCGCTTCTTATTTTCACCTTGTTGACATAATGCTCTCACTCAGACACCTCCATCATCGACATCTGCATGTTCCGGCCTGGCTCGGAATTGTGGCGATCCTGATGTTGTTTATTGCGCCGGTGATTTCCAAATCACTGGTGGCTGAGGGTGCGCAGCATATGATGATGCCCGGCATGATGATGTCCGATATGGACATGGATATGCCGGACGCAGAGATGGCTGACATGGCGTTGTCAGACCATCACGTCTCATCTATGGAACATTGTCAGAAGCAAACCTGTAAATCAGCGCCGCAGGATGCGGTGAAAGCGATGCTTTCCGGTGACATGAGCGATGCCGCGTGCGGTTATTGCGTGCTGCTGGTGCATTTACCGATGCTCGATTTACAGGCCATGCCGATGCTGTGGTCGCTGGATTTCTCCAGCCGTGCCCCACCGCGCGCTGTCATACAACGTCTGATCCCTTCACTGTTCTTCACGGATTCCCAACCCCGCGCACCACCTGTTTTTCTGTAACAGCCTCTGAATAATTTCTTTCAAGTCAACCGCGATTTTTATCGCTGTTGACGGCGTGCTATTTGAAATTCAGGAAATCAGATTTATGAATCAACCTGCAAACCTGCCTTCCGGCGCGGGTAAAAAAATGCCTGCGCAAGCGGCCTTTATGGCGTTGCTGCGCCGTGTGCATTTTTACATTGGCCTGTTCGTGGGCCCGTTCATTTTTATCGCGGCACTGACCGGCACGTTATATGTGCTGACCCCTCAGTTCGAAAATTATCTCTACTCTGATGCGCTCTTTACGTCCTCACAGGGCGAACCACAGCCCCTTTCGCGACAGATTGATGCGGCGCTAAACGTAACCGGTCAGGATAAAAAGATTTATGCGGTCAGACCGGCACCGTTCGAGGGGGAAACGACGCGGGTGATGTTTTCTGATCCGCAACTCGGGGCATCCAAAAGCCGTGCGATTTTTATCGATCCCATCACGCTGGCGGTGAAAGGCGACATGACGGTGTACGGCACCAGCGGTATTTTGCCTTTCCGTACCTGGCTGGATGATTTACATCGTGGCCTGTTGCTGGGCGATGCAGGGCGCATTTACAGCGAACTCGCCGCTTCATGGCTATGGGTTGCCGCGCTTGGCGGAGTCGTCCTCTGGCTGACCAGCCGCAAATCCCGTACGCCGCGCAAGCTGAGTGAGAAAATCGAGAAACAGCAGCACAGCCGCCGCTGGCACAGCTCGCTCGGCCTGATATTACTGGCGGGCTTGCTGTTCTTCTCCGCTACCGGTCTGACGTGGTCACAATGGGCTGGAGACAATATTGGCGTACTGCGCGCTTATATGGGCTGGATGACGCCTGCCGTGAAAACCAGTCTGGATCCGCTGGCAGAGGCTGTACCGGCCGATGAACATGCGGAGCATCATGCGCAAATGGCAGACATGCCTGATATGCCGGGAATGAACATGTCAGAACACGCAATGCCTGCTGTGCCGCAGGCTGTAACAGTTTCTTCTCCGGCTTTTGATGCCGTTGTTCAGGCGGCGCGTGATTCGGGGATTGAGGCGCATAAAATCGAAATTCGCCCGGCTTATTCAGCCGGTAAAGCCTGGACGGTGACGGAAGTGGACCGCAGCTGGCCGACGCAGGTTGATGCGGTTTCAGTCGACCCCCGTTCGATGCAGATTGTCGATCACACCCGTTTTGCTGATTTTCCTCTGCTCGCCAAACTGACCCGCTGGGGTGTGGATGCGCATATGGGGATTCTCTTCGGTATCTGGAATCAGGCCATTCTGGTGATTTTTGGAATCGGGCTTTGCGTGATGATTGCCTGGGGATATCGTCTGTGGTGGCTGCGCAGAACGGTCAGTAATGACGCCAGTAATCCGGCTGTTACGCTGTTACAAACCTGGAGAACCGTGCCGTTCAGTCTGCAATGCCCGATTTTTGTCATCACTCTCGGGCTGGCGATTTCCCTGCCGGTGATGGGGGCGAGTCTGGTGATTTTTCTGCTGATAGATGTTTTCCGCTGGCAGAGAAACAGGCGTGCAGTGAAAGTCCAGTCTGCTGTCGGTTAAACCTGCGCGGACGTGACGTGACATAAACAATTTGCGGGACGTGCCGCAACATCATGACGGGGCTCTGTATGAGCCTCGTTTTTTTTGCGCGATGTCGCGGAGAAATCATTTTTGCAGTGGCAGAGGTTGGATTCTTCGGGTAACGTCAGCGCATCTTGTTCAGCGAAGAATAACCATGTTGATAGCGGCGTTTGGCACTGTATTGAAACCTTTTTTACGGGACAGATTTTTGCATCTGCTGATTGTGCTGGGTATCGCACTGACCCTGTTTCAGCCTGCAAAAATATTTCAGTTCCCGCAGTTTGTTGACTGGGACACCATCGTCACATTGCTGGGATTACTGATGCTGACCAAAGGCGTTGAGGTCAGCGGCTATTTTGATTTTGTTGGCCGCAAGATGATCAACGCCATTGATAATGAACGCAGGTTGGCGCTGTTTCTGGTGATGGCGGCGGCGGTGCTTTCCACGTTTATGACCAACGATGTGGCGTTGTTTATCGTTATTCCGCTGACGATCACACTGAAAAAAATGACGTCGTTGCCGGTGACGCGGTTGATCATATTTGAAGCACTGGCGGTGAATGCCGGTTCGCTGCTCACACCGATAGGCAATCCGCAAAACATCCTGTTATGGAATAAGTCCGGTTTATCGTTTTTGCATTTCATCGGGCAGATGGCACCGCTGGCGTTGATCACGCTGGTCGCGCTGCTGGCGGTCACCTGGTTCTGTTTTCCTTCACACAGCCTGAAAAAGCTGGAGAGCAATCAGGGCTACCCGTTCCAGAAACGATTACTGGTTTGCTGCGTGGCGTTGTACGTAGTGTTTATCGCCTGTGTGGATCTGGGGCTGGCGCTGTATGGCTTGCTGGCGGTGGTTGTATGTTTCCTGCTGCTGGCACGCGGGGTTCTGCTGCGCATTGACTGGCCGCTGATTTTGGTTTTCATCGTGATGTTTATCGATGTGCGCCTGATTGTAGGCTTACCGGTTCTACAGCCAGCATTTGCGCAGATCCACGGCCTGCCGGATTACGCGCATTATCTGCTCAGCATCGGACTTTCTCAGGTGATCAGCAACGTACCGGCGACGATTTTGATGATCAACTATCTGCCTTCCGGCGCATTGCTGGCCTACGCCGTGAATGCGGGGGGGTTCGGGCTGGCGATCGGGTCGCTGGCAAATCTCATCGCGCTGCGCATGGCGAATGACAAAAAGATCTGGCTCAGATTTCACTATTATTCCTTCCCGTTCCTGCTATTCAGCGGTGTTGCGGGTTGGTTTTTGCTGGCGCTTTTCGCTAAATAACGGCCACTTTTAGCGAGGCCAGACGGTTTACGGCAGCGGTGATTTCAGCAGGCGTTAATGCTGAAAACCCCAGCAGCCAGCCGTCCTGGTGCTGGCCGGTATTACCGAAAAATAACGGTGAAAGACGCGGTGTTTCAATGCCAGCCCGCGCGGCAAGTTCGCTGAAATACTGTTCCTGTCCGGCAGGAAGACGGGCAGCGAGTTGTAATCCGCCCGCCGCTATTTGCGGACGGAGCCATTCAACTTTCTGCCTGATTTGGTCAAGCAGATGATCACGGCGGCTGTGGTAAAGCTGGCGGGTGAAACGCAGGTGCGAGGCGAAATGTCCGGCCTGCATAAATTCCGCAGTAACGGCCTGCATCAGCTGCGAAGAATGGCCGTCATTCACCGTGCGCAGTGTCACCATTGGCGCAACGAGGGCCGGCGGTAATACAACGTAGGCCAGCCGCAAAGACGGGAATAATACTTTTGAGAAAGTGCCGAGATAAATGACCTGCTGATGTTTATCCAGCCCTTGCATGGCAGGCAGTGGTCGCGCGTCGTAATGCAATTCGCTGTCGTAATCGTCTTCTATAATCCAGCTGGCGTGACGTTTTGCATAATCGAGCAGGTGCAGACGCCGTGGCAAACTCAGACTTACACCCGTCGGATAATGATGCGACGGCGTCAGATAGATCAGGCGCGGTACGGGTAAATCTGGTTCCGGCGCCATTCCCTGACTATCAACATGAATAGCGCGAATGTCGGCTCCTGCGCTGGCAAAGGCGTTTCGTGCGCCTAAGTATCCGGGTTGTTCCAGCCAGACAGTATCACCTGGATCGACAAGCAACATGGCCAGCAGCTGGAGTGCCTGCTGCGAACTGGTAGTAATGAGGATTTGTTCAGGGCTGCACAAAACGCCCCGCGATTGCTGCAGATAGCTGGCGACCGCCTCACGCAGAGGCTGATACCCCTGCGGATCGCCATACCCCAGTAACCGTTCGCCCTGCGCCCGTAACTGTCTGGCGGTGATTTGCTTCCAGATCTTCAGCGGAAAAGCACGCAGATCAGGGGAACCGGCGGCGAAGGGAACCGGTGACAGCGGATCACGGCATCCGCCGGTAGCCACCATGTTGTGTCCCCGTGCTGAAAGCCTTGAAAGCCCCGAAGTGGCGGTTTTGTTTTTGCGCGACACGCGAGTGTCCGGCAGCGATGCGCTGACGAAAGTGCCCCTGCCGGTCTGACGTTGTAAATATCCCTCGGCTTCAACTTGTGCATAAGCGGCTTCCACGGTGACGCGTGACAGTTTGAGGTCGGCCGCCAGCATCCGGGAAGAGGGCAGACGTGCTCCGCCAGCTAAAGCGCCGGTATTTATTGCCTGACGCAACGCTGCACACAGCCTGTCGCGTAAACCCGCGGGGGTTCCTGACGCTGTGGCTGCCGTGTTTTCGAAAAGCGTAATCAGTGCGGATGGCAGAGGGGACGCGGGCATAATCGGTCTTATTGTTGATCAGGAATTGGCATTAATCATAAGACCAAAAACAGCGATGATGGAACTGTTTTTAGTCCCATCACCTTATGAGGAAGCGTTTATGCAACAAGAGTCTTATGTTTTGGGTTTTGCACCCCCGTCGCCGGAAATCAGCGCGGCTTATCTGTTGTCGAAACTCAGTTTTTATACCGATGCTGCTGATGTCGCTGCGGATTTGCAAAATGAAGTCAGCGGGATTGTGGTTATTGATACCCGTTCTGCTGAACATTATGCGCGCGGTCATGTACCGGGTGCGGTCAGCTTTCCGCATAAACTGATGACGGCAGAAAGCACCCGCGAACTCAGTAAAAGGCAGGTGTATGTGACGTATTGCGACGGGATCGGATGCAACGGTTCAACACAGGGCGCGTACAAACTGGCGACGCTGGGATTCAGGGTGAAGGAAATGATTGGCGGGCTGGATTTTTGGATCCGCGATCAGCACCCGCTGGCGACAGGTGAAGAACGCGGAAACTATTCAAAGGCACAGGCCCCTGATGATTGCGGCTGCGTTTAAAACACGATCCACAGCAGGATCACGACGACCACGAACGCAATAAACAGCAGCGGTTTGCCGCCAATCGCCTGCATGGAAGGCGGCAACATAGCGATCAGCGGATTCATGATCGGCTGCGGATCGATGCGCGAAACGGTCGTGAATACATCGTCGGTCTCGTGCGCACGCGGTGAACGATCAACACGCTGGCTGAACAGCACACCGATCAGATCGCTGATCTGCGCCTGATTGAGCGGTGTAGACAACGTCGCACTGAAGCGGTTATCGGCATATTCGGTCAGCTGATGGATTTCATGCGTACTGGCCGGTTGCTTGAGCACGCTGAGCAGCGTGGTCAGCGTCGGGGCCGTGGTCTGCTGGCTGAGTGAGGCTTTCACCTGCAAGAACTGGCTCAGCACCTGGAAATGTTTTGCCGGGATAGGTTCACCGACTTTAACGCCCACCAGTGTAAACAGCGTTTGCCAGACTTTGACCGGTGCTTCGCCGGTCGCTGCACTGAGACGGGTTACCAGCTGCTGCAGGCTGTTGTGCTCGGCAGGCAGTAAAGGACGGTCTGTGACCGGCGTCTGCTGCGGTTGCGGGATATTCATCTGACGGGTCTGGATCAGGTCCAGCACCTGTTGCAGCTGCGAATGCGTCAGCTGGCTCAGTACGGTGTGCCCGAAATTCTGGCGGATAAAATCACTGACTGCCTGACGGTTATTGCCCTGCGGCAACAGTTCGGTCAGTTGCACCATCAGCTGGCGCGAGGCGTGGCTGTCCTGCGCCTGAGTCAGCTTTCCCTGTAACAGGCTTTCAGCCTGCGGGAACTGCTGTGAGGTGATTTCTGCGCCATGCGGCAGCGAAAGCTCGTGGCGCAGGCTGGCCCAGATTTCAGCGGATTTGACCGGCATCAGTGCCATGAGCTTGACGATCAGTTTTTCCAGCGTCGTGCGCTGTACCGGTGTTAATGGCAGCTCAGCGCCTGTTTTTGCAGGAACGGTTTGACCCTGTGGTTGTGTTCTGTTGTCGCCAACCGGCATACCCGGGCCGCTCAAAGGTTGCATATCACCGTCCTTCGCTGGAAATTAAAAACGTCACTTAAACTTAAGGTTAATAAACTCAGGTTAAAAGTAACAAGTACGGCGCAGAGCGCGGAAGCGCCTCATCATACCTGCAAAGTGTTTTCACCGACACCGTGAAAAGCTGACTGGCGGAGATTCCTGAAGATATTGTTGCTTAAAACAGCGGGCGAAAACGTATTGCGGGGCGCGAAAGCGAAAAGCAGAAAGAAACGCCATCCTTTTTCCGGATGGCGCAATGGTTTAACCGAGGTCTTTTTGTGCCGCAGGCGGCTTGCGGGAGTAAAGCGGTTTACGTAAACGCTGCGCGAGGATCACACCGGCAAGCGTGATACCACCGCCGATCAGATGATAGCTGTGCAGCTGTTCGTGCAGGAACAGCACGGCGATCACCGCCGTGAAAATTGGCGACAGGTTCATGAAAATAGACGCTTTATTGGCACCAAGTCGGATAACGCCCTGGATCCACAGGAAGGGCGCAATAATCGACGCCGGGATCCCGGCGAACAGCACCAGCGGAATATTATGTGCGTTCAGGCTGACATCACTGGCGAGCAGGAAGTTGGGCAACAGCAGCAACACGCCGAAAATGATCTGCACATACAACGATTGCCAGTTCGGCAGCGGTATCGCCCAGCGCTTGGTTAATACGCCGTACAACGCATAAGACGCAGACGCGGCGAACATCATCAGTTCTCCCTTGCCGATGCCGTGCTGCAACAGCTGCGATGGATCACCCGCACTCACCAGCCACAATAAGCCGCCGAGTGAAATAATACTGCCCAGTGCGACGCCGACGGTAGGGACGATGCGCAGCACCACCAGACCAATCAGCACGGTCAGCAATGGGATCAGCGAATTGAGGATCCCCATAAACAGCGCGCTGACGCTGTGGGCGGCGTAATACGCCAGACTCTGGTACAGCACCATACCCAGAAGACCGAGGATCAGCAGTTTCCACCAGTATTGTTTTACCGCTTGCAGGTTACGCAGCAGGCCGGGCAGCACAAATGGGGTGAGCGTCACTAAAGCCAGCAGCCAGCGGTAGAACGAAATGGCCGCCGGATCGATCGCGGAAGCCGAGGCTTTACTCACCACCGCATTCAGCGACCAGATGAGTACAGCAAAAAGAGGAAACAGCGCATTCATTGATTATTATCCCTGAGTAAATCGTCACGCTAGTGTACGGTTGTCTTATTTCTTCGATATAACGATAATCAGACAACACATCGCGCAATTCAGACAACCCTCGCGCGCGTCACAGACAAAAGGTTTTTATGCTTTCTCCCCGTACAGCGCCTCCCCGTTATTATCCGCCACTGCCCGAGAAAATGCCGGTCACGCTGCTTTTTCGCGGCGAGATTGTGGAAGGGAATTCCGAATATGTGCGTCATTCACATCCGTGGAGCCAGATTATTTGCGTGAAATCCGGCGTTCTCGCCATGCTGGTCAACGGCCAGCGCTATCTGGCTCCGCGTGAATTCGCCATCTGGGTACCTGCCGGGGTTGAGCATTCAAGCTATAACCGCAAGACCACGCGTTTTTGTGCCATCGATATTGCGCCGGAACTCGATACGGATTTGCCCGCTGAGCCTTGCCTGCTGACACCGACGGCCATTTTTAATGCCATTGCCGATGATTGTTTCTCGCGAAATATGACGGAGCCGCAAACTGAAGCGGACCTGCGCATGTGCCGCGTTTTGCTGGATCAAATCAGTCTGGCACCGCGACAGAATACCTATTTACCGACGTCCGAAAATAAGCTGCTGGCACCGGTTCTGAATGCGCTGGAGAAAAACCCGGCGGATAATACGTCGCTGGCACAATGGGCAAAGCAGGTCTATACCACCGAACGCACTCTCTCGCGGCGCTGTCAGCAGGAACTGGGGATGAGCTTTGCACAGTGGCGTCAGCGGTTGCGTTTTCTGCATTCGATCTCTCTGCTCGAGCAGGGTAAAACGGTGCACGACGTCTCGCTCGATCTGGGTTACAGCTCGTCTTCGGCGTTTATCGCCATGTTCCAGCAGATTTCCGGCACGACGCCGCAGCGTTTTCGTAACGACAGGTAAAGCTGTGCCCTGAAAGTTGGGATCTGCCCCCGTATCGTGGCAAAATCAATGCCCTCTTTATTTTCTATTCTTTCTTTAGGCCATGCTGCCGGAGACAAACGTGAAAATCCTGGTTGATGAAAATATGCCGTATGCCGTCGAGCTTTTTAGCCGACTGGGGAACGTGCAGGCCGTTCCCGGCCGTCCCATCCCGCAAGACGCCCTGAATGATGCCGATGCGCTGATGGTGCGTTCTGTGACGAAAGTGAACGAGAGTTTGCTGGCGGGAAAACCGGTGAAATTTGTTGGGACCGCCACCGCGGGCACCGATCACGTTGATGATGCATGGCTGGCCAGCGCAGGAATTGGTTTCTCTGCGGCGCCGGGCTGTAATGCCATTGCCGTTGTGGAATATGTTTTCTCATCTTTGCTGATCCTTGCCCAGCGCGACGGTTTCCAGCTGCGCGACAAAACGGTCGGAATTATCGGCGTCGGTAACGTGGGATCACGCCTGAATGCCCGCCTCGAAGCGCTGGGTGTGCGCACGTTATTGTGCGATCCGCCGCGTGCTGACCGTGGCGATGCAGGTGAGTTCTGGCCGCTGGAAAAACTGGTGGCAGAAGCGGATATCCTGACTTTCCATACGCCGCTGAATATGTCCGGCCCTTATGCGACGCATCATCTGGTGGATGCGGATTTGCTGGCGCGTCTGCCCGCGGATCGCATTCTGATCAACGCCTGTCGCGGCGAAGTGGTGGATAACGCGGCACTGCTCGATGCGCTGAGCGGCAATAAAAAACTGACCGCCGTGCTGGATGTCTGGGAACCTGAACCAGATTTATCGCTGGCGCTGCTGGATAAAGTCGCCATTGGCACCGCTCATATTGCCGGTTACAGCCTGGAAGGCAAAGCGCGCGGCACCACGCAGGTGTTTGAAGCATTCAGCCAGTTTATCGGTCAGCCACAAACCGTGCCGCTGGAATCCTTACTTCCGGCGCCGGAATTTGCCGAAGTGACGCTGAGTGGCGCACTGAGCGAAGCCAAACTGCTGCGTCTTATTCACTTAGTGTATGATGTGCGCCGCGATGACCGGCCTTTGCGCCGTGTCGCCGGGAAACCGGGTGAATTCGACAAGCTGCGTAAGTTCTATGAAGAACGTCGTGAGTGGTCATCTTTACGGGTGATTTGCGACGATGCAGCCACCGCTGATGTGCTGAAAAAACTGGGTTTCAACAGCCAGTTAGGTTGAGTTGAGCGACGACTTAACTCAGCCTTACGCTTTTTCATCTGCAGTGATGCGATAAATATTTTGAATAGCCGGGCGGTGAATATTCATCGCCCCTTTGTATTTTGTACTTTTATTTCTGGAGAATACCAACATGTCTGATGGCTGGAATATTGCGCTGCTTGGCGCAACGGGCGCAGTCGGTGATGCGTTACTGGAATTATTGGCTGATCGTCAGTTCCCGGTTGGTGAGCTCTTCCCGCTGGCAAGTGAGCGCAGCGCCGGTCAGACCGTGCGTTTTAACGGTAAAAGCCTGCGCGTGCAGCAGGCGTCTGAATTCGACTGGTCGCAGGTTCAGCTGGCATTTTTTGTTGCCGGTTCTGAAGCCTCTGCGCTTTACGCCGAAGAAGCGGCAAATCAGGGCTGTCTGGTGATCGACAGCAGCGGTCTGTTCTCCCTTGAACACGACATTCCTCTGGTGGTGCCGGGTGTGAATCCGGATGCGCTGTCGCATTATCGCAACCGCAACATCGTGGCCGTGGCTGACAGCCTGACCAGCCAGTTGCTGACTGCCATTAAACCGCTGACCGAACAGGCCGGTTTGTCCCGTCTGCACGTTACTTCTCTGCTTTCCGTTTCAGCGCTGGGTAAAGCCGCGGTTGACGATCTGGCCGGTCAGAGCGCGCGTCTGCTGAACGGTATTCCGGCAGAAGAAGGTATTTTCAGCAAGCAGCTGGCTTTCAACCTTTTACCGCTGGTGAGCGATGAAGAGGGCAGCGTGCATCAGGAACGTCGTCTGGTTGATCAGGTACGTAAAGTGTTGCAGGACGAGGGTCTGCCGATTTCCGTCAGCTGTGTGCAGTCGCCGGTATTCTACGGTCACGCGCAGGTGGTGCATCTCGAAGGTCTGCGTCCGCTGTCGGCGGAAGAAGCACGTGCTGAACTTGAGCGCATTGATGACATTAATCTCAGCGATGAAGATGATTTCCCGACTCAGGTCAGCGACGCCTCCGGCAACGCCAATCTGAGCATTGGTTGTATTCGTAATGATTACGGCATTCCTGAGTTGCTGCAATTCTGGTCAGTGGCTGACAACGTTCGTTTCGGCGGCGCGCTGATGGCGGTGGAAACCGCCGAGAAGCTGATTAACGAGTACTGGTACTGATTATGTCCGATGAAGTTATCGCTGACGTCGGTGCGGCTCCGGTCGCCGGACGTGTGGCGTTAGGCGTTGAATATAATGGCAGCGCGTATTTTGGCTGGCAGCGTCAGCAGGGCGCGGCCAGTGTGCAGGAATGTCTGGAAAAAGCGCTGAGCCGTGTGGCCAATACGCCGATTGTGGTGTTCTGCGCCGGGCGAACTGACGCCGGTGTCAGTGCCACCGGACAGGTGGTGCATTTTGATACGCCGGTTCTGCGTAAAGATGCCGCCTGGACGATGGGTGTAAATACCCATCTGCCAAAGGACATTGCGGTTCGCTGGTGCGCAAACGTGAGCGAGGATTTCCACGCCCGTTTCAGTGCCACCGCCCGCCGGTATCGTTACGTTATTTACAATAACCGCTACCGTTCAGCGATTTTGCACACTGGCGTGACCCATGTGCATATGCCGCTGGACGTGGAAAAAATGCAGCTGGCCGGGCAGGCGTTACTGGGCGAAAACGATTTCACGTCTTTCCGCGCATCTCAATGCCAGTCGCGTACGCCGTGGCGTTATGTCATGCATCTCAACGTCAGCCGTCACGGTAATTACGTGGTGGTGGACATCAAAGCGAATGCCTTTGTGCATCATATGGTGCGCAATATTGTCGGCAGTCTGGTTGAGATTGGTGCGGGCAATCAGCCTGTGGGCTGGATGTCAGAATTGCTGGCGGCGAAAGATCGTAATCTCGCGGCGGCGACGGGCAAGCCTGAAGGTTTGTATCTGGTGTCTGTTGATTATCCTGAGAAATTTGCATTACCTCAGGTGAATATGGGGCCACTGTTCCTGGAAGATTAAGGGACACTTTTAACGTTTATCGCATTAACGTTTATCAATACAGCGTTTTTGACCAGGAAGAGGTTGAGGATCTAATGGGCTTTATTCACTTTGTCATTGATTTCATTTTGCATATTGATGTGCATTTAGCGGAACTGGTTGCGCAGTATGGCATCTGGGTATACGGCATTTTATTCCTGATTTTATTCTGCGAAACGGGTCTGGTGGTCACGCCGTTCCTGCCGGGGGATTCGCTGCTGTTTGTGGCGGGTGCGCTGGCGGCATTACCCAGCAATGATCTCAATGTTCACGTGATGGTCGCACTGATGGCGATTGCGGCAATCGTGGGTGATGCGGTGAATTACACTATCGGTCGGGTATTTGGTGAACGTCTGTTCAGTAATCCGGACTCAAAGATTTTTCGTCGCAGTTATTTGGACAAGACGCACAAGTTTTACGAGAAACATGGCGGCAAAACGATTATTCTTGCGCGCTTCGTGCCGATCGTCCGCACGTTTGCGCCGTTCGTGGCCGGTATGGGACATATGTCCTACCGTCATTTCGCTGCGTATAACGTGATTGGTGCGCTGGTTTGGGTGCTGTTATTTACCTATGCTGGCTACCTTTTTGGCGATCTGCCGATTGTTCAGGAAAATCTGAAATTACTGATCGTCGCTATCATCGTAGTGTCAATCCTGCCAGGTGTGGTTGAAATCTGGCGGCACAAACGCGCAGCGGCGAAAGAAAAGCGTCAGCAGGATTAATCTCTGACGATTTTTTGTGCGAGCGCTTTAAAATTTAAGGCATTAAACCTGAGGGTAAGACCAGTTTTTTATCCACAGTGTCTGGCCGTTATGGTTTAATGAGCGACAATTTATGGTCTGTTCCTGCGAACAACCCTTCTGTGGCGCGGTGTGTGAGATTTTTTATCACCCCGCACACAGGCGATTTTGGGTAGGTTTCAGGGGACTTGTTACAGCATGAACAGCGGACTGGCTTCGGCCGGGTTCAAACAGAAAGGTTATCGATGAGCTGGATTGAACGAATTCTTAGTAAGAGCACTGACTCGCAAACCCGTAAGGCAAGCATTCCTGAGGGCGTCTGGACTAAATGCGACAGCTGCGGGCAGGTTCTTTACCGCGCCGAGCTTGAGCGCAACCTCATGGTGTGCCCTAAGTGCGACCACCATATGCGCCTTACCGCGCGTATGCGTCTGTCCACTTTCATGGACGAGGGCAGTGAGGTTGAATTAGGCAGCGAGCTTGAGCCTAAAGATGTTCTGAAGTTTAAAGATTCCAAGAAATATAAAGATCGTCTGGTGGCTGCTCAGAAAGAAACCAACGAAAAAGATGCACTGATCGTCATGAAAGGCACCCTGTACGGTATGCCAATTGTGGTGGCATCTTTTGAATTTGCTTTCATGGGCGGTTCAATGGCTTCTGTTGTGGGTGCGCGTTTCGTACGTGCCGTCGAACAGGCGCTGGAAGATAACTGTCCTCTGGTGTGTTTCTCTGCCAGTGGCGGCGCACGTATGCAGGAAGCGCTAATGTCGCTGATGCAGATGGCGAAAACCAGTGCAGCATTGGCGAAATTACAGGAGCGCGGCCTGCCGTACATTTCTGTACTGACAGACCCAACCATGGGCGGTGTGTCAGCCAGTCTGGCGATGTTGGGTGACATTAACGTCGCTGAGCCGAAAGCATTGATCGGTTTCGCCGGTCCACGTGTTATCGAGCAAACCGTACGTGAAAAACTGCCGCCGGGCTTCCAGCGCAGTGAGTTCCTGATCGAGAAAGGTGCGATTGATATGATCGTACGTCGTCCGGACATGCGCGCCAAACTGGGCAGCGTTCTGGCGAAGCTGACCGGACATCCGGAGCCGAATGTGGTTGACGTCCATGTTCCTGTCAACGGTTCTGCCGCTGACAACCAGGACGCCTGATCGAACAGGGTAAAAGCCGGTCAGTGAGTCGGGCGGCCATCTGATGTTGTGCCGCCCGCTGTTTCTCTGCAAAACAGGCAGCCCGTGCTTTTACTCTGTCGGTGAATTCTGACAAAGAGGGCATTGCCTGCTTTCACAGTCTGGTGATGTAGTGTCGAAGTGAACCTGATAAGGTTGAACGGGACTCATGCAAAATCAACTTATTCCCCAAGCCACGTCGCCTTTGGCCACGTGGCTTTATTATCTCGAACATCTCCATTCTCAGGCCATAGAGCTTGGCCTTGACCGGGTCAGGGCGGTTGCCGAAAAACTCGATTTACTGACTCCTGCGCCGCGTGTTTTCACCGTAGCCGGAACCAACGGTAAAGGCACGACCTGCGCGACACTTGAATCAGTCCTGATGGCTGCCGGATACCGTGTGGGTGTTTACAGTTCCCCGCATCTGGTGCGTTATACCGAGCGTGTGCGTATTCAGGGCGAAGAGTTGCCGGAATCTGCGCACTGCGAATCTTTTGCGGTACTCGAAGCCGGGCGGGGCGATATTTCTCTGACCTATTTCGAATACGGCACATTGTCGGCATTGCATCTGTTTAAACAGGCTAAGCTGGATGTGGTTATCCTGGAAGTCGGTCTGGGCGGACGTCTGGATGCGACCAATATTGTTGATGCCAGCGTGTCTGTTGTCACCAGTATTGCCCTCGATCACACTGACTGGCTGGGTTCTGACCGTGAAAGCATTGGTCGCGAAAAGGCCGGAATTTTCCGTGCTGGTAAACCTGCTGTAGTCGGTGAGCCGGATATGCCTCAATCTATTGCTGACGTCGCACAGGAAAAACAGTCTGATTTATACCGCCGCGGTGTGAACTGGCATTTTTCTGCTGATGCAGGATGCTGGCGCTGGGCGGCACTCGACGCCGGTAAAGAAGTGAATATTCTGGATGCTTTGCCGTTGCCTAATGTGCCGCTGGCGAATGCGGCCAGCGCGCTGGCAGCACTGCATTATTCCGGTCTGAATGTTCCTGAAGCCGCACTCCGCAGCGGCTTACAGCGCGCCGCGCTGCCGGGGCGTTTCCAGACGGTGAGTGAGTCGCCACGACTCATACTGGATGTCGCACACAACCCGCATGCCGCAGCTTATCTGGCCGGACGCCTGGCTGAACAGCCACGTAATGGCGGCAAGGTACGCGCCGTCGTCGGAATGTTGAAAGACAAAGATATTGCCGGTACGCTGGCTTGTCTGTCGCCTCAGGTCGATGAATGGTATTGCGCACCGCTGGAAGGCCCGCGCGGTGCCAGCGTTGCCGAACTGACGGTACATTTACCTCAGGCACGCCCATTTGATGATGTGGAGTCTGCCTGGAGACAGGCTATGCAGGAGGCGGCTCCTCAGGATATTGTGATTGTCTGCGGCTCGTTTCATACCGTAGCTCACGTAATGGATGCTATAGACACGGGGAAAACCAGTGGCAAGTAAGTTTCAAAATCGTCTGGTCGGGACCATTATTCTGGTGGCGCTGGGCGTCATCATTCTGCCCGGTTTACTCGACGGCAAGAAAAAGCATTACGAAGACGAATTTGCGTCGATTCCCCTGGTGCCAAAACCGGGTGATGTTGAGGAACAGGATTCGGTGCCTCCGGTCACGCAATCGCTGCCTGCTCAGCCACCGGAAGGGGCAGATCAGTCCATGACGGGCGGGCAGAATACTGACAGTTCTGCCAACAACACCAACGCCGCCAATCATGGCAATGTGGCACCGGGTAATACCACGGTGGAATCGCAGCCGCCGGTCACCACGATGCCTGAACAGAAAAAACCGGTGCAGACGGCTCCGGTCAAACCTGTACAGCAGAAGCCGAAAACGATTGAGCCTAAGCCGATGGTGGAAGCAAAACCGACGGTGAAACCTAAACCTGTTGAACAGCCGAAGCCGGTTGAGCAGCCTAAAGCGGTTGCCGAGCAGCCAAAACCTGTTGAGCAACCTAAACCTGCGGCGGAAGAGAAAGCACCGGCAGGGCAGTCGTATGTTGTGCAGTTGGGTGCGCTGAAGAACGCCGCGAAAGCCAATGAGATTGTGGCCAATCTGCGGTTGTCTGGTTTCCGTGCTTACACAGTGCCTGCAACACCGGTACAGGGGCAGATCACGCGCCTGTATGTGGGGCCTGATGCATCGAAGCAGAAACTTGAAGCGTCACTTCCGCAATTGCAACAGCTGAGCGGATTAGGCGGGCAGGTTCGGGCATACAGCGCTCACTGACCCTGCGCACTTGAAGCCGCAGCTGTGTTCGCTGCAATCGAGGACCCGAATCACTGACTAATGTCAGCTCATCGGGATCCTCTCATTTGCTGCCTTGCTGCAACTCCAATTGCCTGGGTCTGATAATGATAAATACCACGGAGGGCACAAGCGATTTGTGCCCTTTTTCTATAAGATCCTCTGGTTGGGTTTTTATAGGTTTATGCTGCGATTGAGGTTTTTTTAATCGCTATTATTAATTTGTCTGGCCGGCAGATTTCCCCTACGCAAACGTTTTCTTTTTCTGTTAGAATTCGCCGCGAACTGGATGCCGGGGTAGACGTGACTGGATTAGACACTGGAATAGTTAATGGTCTGGATTGATTACGTCATTATTGCGGTTATCGGATTTTCTGCTTTAGTCAGTTTGATCCGTGGTTTTGTTCGCGAGGCTTTATCGCTGGTAACCTGGGCTTGCGCCTTCTTTGTTGCCAGCCATTATTACCCTTATCTCGCCATCTACTTCACGCGTTTCGAAGATGAGTTAGTTCGAAACGGGATCGCAATTGCCATCTTGTTCATCGCGACGTTGATCGTAGGTGCAATTGTCAACTATGTGATCAGTTCACTGGTGGAAAAAACCGGGTTGTCCGGCACTGACAGGGTGTTAGGTGTGTGCTTCGGCGCACTGCGCGGGGTGTTAATCGTCTCTGCGATGCTGTTCTTCCTGGATACCTTCACCAGTTTTTCACAAAGTGAAGACTGGAAACAATCCCAGTTGATCCCACAATTCAGTTATATCATCAGGTGGTTCTTTGACTACCTGCAGAGCACGTCGAGTTTCTTGCCAAAACATATTTAGTTCTGGCAGCGCTGAAGAGGAAAAGACAACATGTGCGGTATTGTCGGTATCGCCGGTTTCATGCCGGTAAACCAGTCGATTTATGACGCGTTAACGGTGTTACAACACCGTGGGCAGGATGCCGCAGGCATCGTCACCATTGATGCCAATAATAACTTCCGTTTACGGAAAGCGAATGGCCTGGTGAAGGATGTTTTCGAAGCCCGCCATATGCAACGCTTACAGGGCAACATGGGTATTGGCCATGTGCGCTACCCAACGGCTGGCAGTTCCAGCGCTTCAGAAGCTCAACCTTTTTACGTCAACTCTCCGTTCGGCATCACCCTTGCGCATAACGGTAACCTGACCAATGCTCACGAATTGCGAAGCAACCTGTTCGAAGGCCAGCGCCGCCATGTGAACACCACTTCCGATTCTGAAATTCTGCTCAATATCCTGGCGAGTGAACTGGATCGTTTCCAGCATTACCCGCTGGAAGCCGATAACATTTTCGCTGCGGTTGCCGCGGTGAATTTGAAAATCCGTGGCGCTTACGCCTGTGTGGCGATGATCATCGGTCACGGCATGCTGGCGTTCCGTGACCCGCACGGTATCCGTCCGCTGGTTATCGGTAAGCGCACGCTGGAAGGTGGCCGTAATGAGTACATGGTGGCATCTGAAAGTGTGGCACTCGATACATTAGGTTTTGAGTTCCTGCGTGACGTTGCGCCAGGCGAAGCGGTGTACATCACCGAAAAAGGCCAGCTCTACACCCGCATGTGTGCTGAAAATCCTCAGTACAATCCGTGCCTGTTCGAGTATGTGTATTTCGCGCGTCCTGACTCCTTCATCGACAAGATTTCCGTCTACAGCGCCCGTGTTCGTATGGGTGAAAAGCTGGGCGCGAAAATTGCCCGTGAATGGGAAGATTTGGATATCGACGTGGTCATTCCTATCCCGGAAACCTCCTGCGATATCGCGCTGGAAATCGCCCGTATCCTGAATAAACCGTATCGCCAGGGTTTTGTGAAAAACCGCTACGTGGGCCGTACCTTTATCATGCCGGGTCAGCAGGAACGTCGTAAATCGGTACGCCGTAAACTGAATGCCAACCGTGCTGAATTCCGCGATAAAAACGTGCTGCTGGTGGATGACTCCATCGTGCGCGGCACCACCTCTCAGCAGATTGTTGAGATGGCGCGTGAAGCGGGTGCGAGACGTGTTTATCTGGCGTCAGCGGCGCCGGAAATTCGTTTCCCGAACGTCTACGGTATTGATATGCCAAGTGCCAATGAACTGATTGCGCATGGCCGTGAAGTCAGCGAAATCAATCAGATGATTGGTGCTGATGCGTTGATTTTCCAGGATCTGAGCGACCTGATCGCCGCAGTGAAAGAAGACAATACCGACATCGAGAAATTTGAATGTTCAGTCTTCGACGGTGTTTACGTCACTAAAGACGTTGACCAGAACTATCTGGAATACCTCGAAGCCCTGCGTAACGACGATGCTCAGGCATTGCGTGGTCAGCAGGAAGCTGAAAACCTTGAGATGCACAACGAAGGCTGATTAGCCGGTTGCTGACATCCGCATAAACGCGTCCCTCCGGTGAACAACCGGGCGGGCGCGTTTTTTTATGTCTGGATTTATGTCAGTATTGGCAGCATCAGGTCTGGTAACATTTTCTAAGGCAGTGTTCATGAAACGACTTATCGTCGGTATTTCCGGCGCCAGCGGCGCAATTTATGGTGTCAGGCTTTTGCAGGTATTGCAGAGCGTGCCTGATATCGAAACTCATCTGGTGATGAGCAATGCCGCCCGCCAGACGCTGACCCTGGAAACGGATCTGACGCTGCGTGATGTTCAGGCACTGGCGGATGTGGTGCATGATTCACGTGATATCGCTGCCAGCATTTCTTCCGGCTCTTTTAAGACGGCAGGAATGGTGATTTTACCCTGCTCGATCAAAACGCTTTCCGGTATCGTGAACAGTTACACCGACGGCCTGCTGACCCGTGCAGCGGACGTGGTGCTTAAAGAACGCCGCCGTCTGGTTTTATGCGTGCGTGAAACGCCGTTGCATCTCGGGCATTTACGACTCATGACCCAGGCCGCTGAGCTCGGCGCTATTATTATGCCGCCGGTTCCGGCGTTTTATCACCGCCCGACATCTGTCGAAGATATTATCGATCAGACTGTAAACCGGGTGATTGATCAGTTTGATATTGAGCTCCCTGAAGACTTATTTGTTCGATGGCAGGGCAGTCGTTAATCTTTCTTCTCCCAATCCGCACTCATTTCGCGCAGTTCGGTTACATTGCACCAACAATGATCACAAATTGATTCATTAAGGTGCAGTGTTCGCCACCCCTTCAGCTATTCTTTCTTCAGACCTTTGAAAACTTTCATTATCCCGATGCTTTTTTGACCGGTTTTCGTTCTCTCACAGCGGAAAGTGGCTGTGCTGAGAAACGGCACGAAAAGTGCATGAGAAAATCTGGCAAAAAGCCATTTGCATCGTTCAGCAAACTATAAAAAGACGTTCATTCACGCACACACAACCACAACAGATGAATAATCACTGAGGCTAATGTATGAAAAAGTTGTTCAAGGTTCTTCCGCTGGTTCTGGTCTTAGCCAGTGCAGGTAGTGCATTTGCTGCCGCGCCTAAAGCAATTAATATCGGTACTGATCCGACTTACGCCCCATTTGAATCAAAAGACTCCAGCGGCAAGCTGGTTGGCTTTGATATCGACCTGGCTAACGAAATGTGTAAACGTGCAGCCATCAAATGTACTTATGTTGAAAGTGATTTCGATGCACTAATCCCTTCCCTGAAAGCCAAAAAAATTGATGCGATTATTTCCTCATTATCCATCACTGAAAAACGTCAGCTGGAAATTGATTTCACTGAAAAACTTTATGCCGCTAACGCCCGCCTTATCGCGCCTAAAGGCTCCAAAATTCTGCCTACTCTGGATGCCCTGAAAGGCAAAAACGTTGGCGTATTGCAGGGTTCCACTCAGGAAGCCTATGCCAACGCACAATGGCAGCCAAAAGGCATCAACGTGGTGGCTTACCAGAACCAGGATCTGATTTATGCAGATCTGGCATCTGGTCGTCTGGACGCAGCATTCCAGGATGAAGTGGCAGGCAGCGAAGGCTTCCTGAAGCAGTCTGCGGGCAAAGACTATGCGTTTGCAGGCCCTTCAGTGAAAGACGATAAATTCTTTGGCGTGGGCACCGGCATGGGTCTGCGTAAGAATGAAACCGACCTGAAAGACGCACTGAACAAGGCGTTTGACAGCATGCGTAAAGACGGGACTTACGACAAACTGGCGAAAAAATACTTCGACTTTGACGTTTACGGCGGCTGATTCGCGCTGTGAGATGTGCCAAAGGGAGCGGTTTGCCGCTCCCTGCGGTTCTGACGCAGGTTGCCGTTTTGCCTGCGCAGGGATCCATTAAAGACAGGAAAAAACCATGCTGTATGGGTATTCCCAGGTAATTATCCAGGGCACGTTGGTGACACTGGAGCTGGCGATTTCGTCAGTTATTTTAGCGCTGGTGATAGGGCTTATCGGGGCTGGTGGGAAACTGTCGAAGAGCCGGATTATTTCTGGTTTTTTTGGTTGCTATACCACGCTTATCCGCGGCGTACCTGATCTGGTATTGATGTTATTAATTTTTTACGGTTTGCAGATTGCTCTCAACAGCCTGACCGAATCCATCGGCATGTCGCAGATTGATATCGACCCGATGAGCGCCGGTATCATCACGCTGGGCTTTATTTACGGCGCTTATTTCACAGAGACGTTCCGTGGCGCGTTTATGGCGGTTCCGCGCGGGCAAATCGAAGCGGCGACCGCATTTGGTTTCAGCGGCTCACAAATTTTCCGTCGAATTCTGTTCCCGGCCATGATGCGTTTTGCGCTGCCGGGTATTGCCAACAACTGGCAGGTTATCCTCAAAGCCACTGCGCTGGTGTCATTGCTCGGTCTGAATGACGTGGTCAAAGCCACGCAGCTGGCCGGTAAAGGCACGTATCAGCCGTTCTACTTTGCGATTGTAGCGGGTGTGGTTTATCTGATTTTCACCACGCTGTCGAACGGCGTGCTGGTGTGGCTTGATCGCCGTTATTCGCTGGGTGTGAAGAGGGCTGATCTATGATCGAGATTTTACAACAATACGGTATGTCACTGCTCTACAGCGACGGCTACCGTTTCACCGGTCTGGCGATCACCCTGTGGTTACTGATCAGCTCCGTCGTTATCGGCGGGTTACTGGCAGTGCCGATGGCCGTGGGGCGCGTGTCTTCCAACAAATTCATCCGCTACCCGATTTGGTTGTATACCTACGTTTTCCGCGGAACACCGCTGTATGTCCAGTTGCTGGTGTTTTATTCAGGGATGTACAGCCTGGAAATCGTGCGTGGCACAGACTTCCTGAATGCCTTCTTCCGCAGCGGACTGAACTGTACGATTCTGGCGCTGACGCTCAATACCTGCGCGTACACCACCGAGATTTTTGCCGGTGCGATCCGTTCTGTTCCGCACGGTGAAATTGAAGCGGCCAATGCCTACGGATTCTCACGCTTTAAACTGTATACCTGCATTATTTTGCCGTCGGCATTACGCACAGCGCTGCCTGCATACAGTAATGAAGTCATTCTGATGCTGCATTCCACCGCGCTGGCGTTTACCGCCACGGTACCGGACGTGCTGAAAATCGCCCGCGACATCAACTCGGCGACGTATCAGCCGTTTTATGCTTTCGGGATCGCAGCAGTGATTTATCTTTGTGTTTCTTTTGTCCTGATTGGTCTGTTCCGCAAGGCGGAAAAACGCTGGCTGGCGCATGTTAAGCCTCAGTCTGCCCATTAAAAAAGCCAACCAATAATTATTGCGGATAAAAACTATGCCAGAAAACAAATTAGCGGTTCTCGATCTCCACAAGCGCTATGGCGACCATGAAGTGCTGAAAGGCGTTTCTTTGTCTGCCAATGCGGGTGATGTGATCAGTATTATCGGCTCATCAGGATCCGGAAAAAGTACCTTCCTGCGCTGCATTAACTTTCTTGAGAAACCAAGCGAAGGCTCGATCAGCGTCAATAATCAGGATATCCGCATGGTGCGCGACACCGACGGTCAGCTGAAAGTGTTTGATAAAAAACAGCTGCAACTGCTGCGTACCAAACTGACGATGGTGTTCCAGCATTTCAACCTGTGGAGCCACATGACCGTGCTGGAAAACGTTATGGAAGCGCCGGTGCAGGTGCTGGGGCTAAGCAAAGCGGAAGCGCGTGAACGTGCGGTGAAGTATCTCGATAAAGTGGGCATTGATGCCCGCGCACAGGGTAAGTATCCGGTGAATTTGTCAGGCGGTCAGCAACAGCGCGTGTCTATTGCCCGCGCACTGGCGATGGAGCCTGAAGTGCTGCTGTTTGACGAACCGACCTCTGCGCTCGATCCTGAACTGGTCGGCGAAGTGCTGCGTATTATGCAAAAACTGGCAGAAGAGGGGAAAACCATGGTGGTGGTGACGCATGAAATGGAGTTTGCCCGTCATGTCTCCAGCCACGTTATTTTCCTGCATCAGGGCGTGATTGAAGAGCAGGGCGATCCTTCCGAAGTCTTTGGCAGCCCGAAAAGTGCCCGTCTGCAACAGTTCCTTTCAGGTGCGTTGAAGTAACATCCGTACGCGCCTTCCCCTCGCACGAGGGGAAGGCTGGGATGATTTTACCTAAAGTAAATCAACCCTTCGCCGCCAGCAGGCAAAGCTGAACGGTGAGTTCATAAGATTTCACAAAAGAATTCACCGGCAGGAACTCGAATTTCGAGTGGAAATTATGCGCGCCGGTAAAGTAATTCGGCGTCAGTAAACCTTTGGCTGACAGCGCTGCACCGTCGGTGCCGCCGCGCATCGGGATCACTTTTGGCTCAACGCCGATCTCTTTCAAACCTGCAAAGATCAGATCAATCGCCCGGCGATCTTCACCGATGGCGCTGCTGATATTGCTGTAGGTGTCACTGATCTCAACCGAGACTTTTGCCGTCGGATACTGCGCGGCAATCTCTTTCGCGACATCATGAATTTTTTGCTTGCGTGCTGCAAAATTGGCGCTGTCGAAATCCCGAATGGAGGCTTTCAGTTCCGCGCCTTGCTGCGACGCGCTCATGCCATTGAACCAGACATAACCTTCACGGCCTTCGGTGTTTTCAGGCGTTTCTGCACGGTCAAAATGACTGATGAAATCCTGTGCCATCAGCAGCGGATTCACCAGCACGCCTTTGGCTGACATCGGATGCGCGGTCACGCCGGTAAAGGTGATTTCCGCCGCCGCTGCGTTAAAGTTTTCGTAAACTACTTCCCCGAGTTCGCAGCAGTCGATGGTGTAAGCGAAATCCACATCGAAGCGGGCAAGATCCAGCGCCTTGGCGCCGCGCAGTCCGATTTCTTCGTCCGGCACAAACGCCACCACGATATCGCCGTATTCCTGCTCAGCGGTCAGGTTTTCCAGCAATGTCATCACGACAGTCACCGCCGCTTTGTTATCCGCGCCCAGCACGCTGGTGCCGTCGCTGAAAATAATGTCTTCGCCTTTGTACGGCAGGATCTCAGGGCGCTCGGCAGGGCGCAGCCAGATATCTTTTTCACTATTGAGGCACACATCTTCGCCGGTAAAACGCAACGTCTGCGGGTGAATGTCCGGGCGCAGGCCGACATCCACGGTATCAATATGCGTGATGAAACCGATGCGCGGACCACCTTTTTTGGTGCCGGATTTCACTGCTGTCACTGTCGCGTATTCGTCGATCTGAATGTTTTCCAGACCGAGCTGGTGCAGCTCATCGGCCAGTAAGCGCGCCATATCGTGCTGGCCTGGTGTGCTTGGCAGAGTGGTCGCGCTGGCATCACTTTGTGATGTTACGGAGAGATAGCGGTAGAAACGTTCGGTAAGCTGTTTTGCAATTGTTGTCGACATCTTGACCTCTGAATGTGCGCAAATATTGTTCCCTGTTATAAGATTTTCATATATAACAAAGTATTACTACGTGTTATCCAGATGTTAATCTGTTTTTGCTTTATGTTCCACGATGAAGAAGATTTAAACACTCTCCGGACAGGGAAAAAGGGAAAATAATGAAACACAACATATTAAAAATAAGCACAGGTTTACTGGCGCTGGCCATCACAGGTGGCGTTTCTGCAAAAACGCTGGTGTATTGTTCTGAAGGTTCGCCTGAGCAATTCAACCCGCAACTTTACACCTCTGGCACCTCTGTGGATGCCAGCGCGGCGCCAATTTATAACCGTCTGGTGGATTTTAAAATCGGTACCACGGAGCTGATCCCTAGCCTGGCGGAAAGCTGGGATGTCAGTGCGGACGGTAAAACCTATACCTTCCATTTGCGCAAGGGCGTGAAATTCCAGAGCAACAAACTGTTCAAGCCGACGCGCGACTTCAACGCCGACGACGTGATCTTCTCGTTCATGCGTCAGAAAGACGAAAATAACCCGTACCATAAAATTTCCGGCGGCACCTACCTGAATTTCGACAGCCTGAAAATGGGTGACCTTATCGGCAGCATTGATAAGGTGGATGACTACACTGTCCGCTTCAATCTGACCCGTCCGGAAGCGCCATTCGTGGCGGATCTGGCGTGGTATTTCGCATCGATTCTCTCTGCGGAATATGCCGATCAGATGCTTAAAGCCGGCACGCCGGAAAAGGTCGATCAGGATCCTGTCGGAACCGGACCGTTCGAGCTGATGCAATACCAGAAAGACACGCGTCTGCTGTACAAGGCGTTCCCTGAATACTGGCAGGGCAAATCTAAGATTGACCGTCTGGTGTATACCATCACCCCTGATGCTTCGATGCGTCTTGCTAAACTTGAGAAAAACGAGTGTCAGGTGATGCCGTTCCCGAATCCGGCCGATCTTGAGCGTATGCGTGCAAATAAAGACATCAATCTGATGAGCAAGGCTGGCCTTAACACCGGTTTCCTCTCGTTCAACACGCAGAAAGCGCCACTGGATAATGTGAAAGTACGGCTGGCGCTGACCATGGCGATTAACAAACCGCAAATCATCGAAGCGGTATTCCATGGCACCGGAACCGTGGCCAAAACGCTGCTGCCGACCGGTGTCTGGAGCTATAACGACAAGCTGGTGGATTACGATTATTCGCCTGAGAAAGCCAAAGCGCTGCTGGCCGAAGCCGGAATGCCGAACGGTTTTGATATCGACTTGTGGGCGATGCCGGTTCAGCGTCCCTATAATCCGAATGCCCGTCGCATGGCGGAGATGATCCAGGCGGACTGGGCGAAAATCGGCGTCAAAGCGCATATCGTCAGTTACGAATGGGGCGAATATCAGACCCGCATCCGTAACGGCGAGCACATGGCGGCTCTGATGGGCTGGACGACGGCGAACGGTGACCCGGATAACTTCTTCGGTCCGCTGTTTACCTGTAACGCCGCGAAGGGCGGTTCGAACTCAGCCAAATGGTGTTACGCACCGTTCGATAAGCTGATTACCGAAGCGAAAGAAACCACCGATCATGCAAAACGCGTCGCACTTTACGAGCAGGCGCAGCAGATGATGCACGATCAGGCCCCTGCGGTGATGATCGCCCACTCGACCATTTTCGAACCGGTCCGCAAAGAAGTGACCGGCTATGAAGTGGATCCGTTTGGGAAACATGTTTTTTATCAGGTGGATGTGAAGGAGTAGAACCTGAGGGGGGAATTGAATTGTGGACGTTTCGGTTTCTCAATAATTGTGCTCACATAATTTTCTGCGCCGAAACCGCCCAAAGGAGGAAAGTGCTTTTCCTCCTTTGGATTCCTCCTCGCCTTTTCAACAAGTGCTTCGCTCGCTGGCTATGTTTCAGCAACCACAGTGACAGGCTGGAAATCTTGCCGCTTTGCGGTTCCTTCTCTCGGTCTTCGAGCCCTGGGTCTCGAAGCCGCTCCGTTCAGCAAGATTTCTGATTCGCCCGTGAGATCTTAAATTCAACGGCTGACCGTTTTTTATCTTTTAGATAGGTTGATTGGCGTGCTCAAAAATGGCACCGAATGAATGGTTCGAGACCAGAGGCTCGAATCCTGAAATGAGGGCATCGCGGAGCGATGACATTTTGCGCCACACACCAATGTGCCGGAACATGTCCTTCATTCCAGCGACAGCGCGCAGTGAAAAAGCGAGGGGAGTGCAGAGGGGAAAAGCTTTTCCCCTCTGCTCGGTTTCGGCGAAATAGCCTATGTGAGCGCAGTTATTGAGAAACCGAAACATCCCCCCCCGATCAGTTTTTAAAAGGCGCCAGTACCGCGCCATTGTACCTGTGAGAAGCCGAAACATCCCCATCAGGTTGAGCAGGGTGAAGGGCTGCAAGACCCTTCACGCCAGCAAATCCTCCAGTGCTTCCTTCAATTCCTGATGCTTAAATTCAAACCCTGCGGCCTCCAGTCTGCGTGGCACGGCTCGCTGACCTCCCAGCACCAGCACTGCTGATTCACCCATCAGCAAACGAACCACAGGCGCAGGTGCGCGCATAAACGCCGGACGGTGGAGGACTTGCCCGAGCAGGGCGCTGAATTGTTCATTACGTGCCGGATAAGGCGATACCATATTGAACGGCCCTGAGAGCGTTTCGTGGGCGAGGAGGAAAAGGATCCCGTCAATCATGTCATTGATGTGGATCCACGGCATATATTGCTGACCATCGCCGATCGGGCCACCGAGACCGGCGCGGAAGGGCAGCACTATTTTTGCCAGCGCACCGCCTTTTTCGGCCAGTACGATCCCGGTTCGCAGCAGACAAACTCGCGTGGACGGGCTTTGTGCGGACATTGCAAGGGCTTCCCAGCGGGCGCACAGTTGCCAGGTAAATTGCTTGTTCGGCGGCTCATCTTCCGGCACCAGCGCCTGCCCCTGATCGCCGTAATACCCGACCGCTGAACCGGAAATGAAGACTGAAGGTGGCGTCTGACTGGCATTAATCAGCGTCGCCAGTTTTTCAGTGAGCTGCCAGCGGCTTTCACATAACCGGGCTTTGTGTTCTTTCGTCCAGCGTTTGTCCGCGATCGGCTCACCGGCAAGGTTGATGACGGCGTCGAAACCGTCGAGGGTGGTTTTGCCTTCCAGCGTTTCCCATACCTGAACCTGCGAGCCTAACAGCTTCGCCGCTCGTTCAGGGGCGCGGCTCAGTGCGGTAATCTGATGAGATTGTTCAAGAAGTCGCCCGGTGAGTTTTCGACCGATGAGCCCGGTTGCGCCGGTTATCAGGACTTTCATATCGTGATCCTTAACTGTCTGAATTCGCGGATGAACTGCCTATAATCATAGATGAGTCACCGCCATTAACTCGCGATATGGAGCACAATTAAGTGTTTTTATTTTGCAGAAGGGAAAACACCTCCGGCAAAGTACGGAGGCATCGGGGCGGATTATGCCTGCGCCAACGCATAGGCTTTTTGCGTCGCCGGACGGCTTTTCACCCGCTCAAACCAGTTGCGCACGGCAGGAAACTCCGCCAGATCAACGCGCTGGCGCTCATGCGCCACCACCCACGGGTAAGTGGCAATATCAGCAATGCTGTAATTCTCACCCGCGATATAGGCATTTTTCTCCAGCTGGCGGTTCAGCACCCCATACAACCGCCGGGTTTCCTGCAGGAAACGTTCGATGGCATAAGGCACAGGCTGCGGGGCGTAGTGGGTGAAATGATGATTCTGACCCAGCATCGGGCCGAATCCGGCAACCTGCCAGGTCAGCCATTGCAGCGTGATCGTTCTTTCGCGCAGTTCCTGGCTGAGGAATTTGCCGGTTTTTTCTGCCAGATATTGCAAAATTGCGCCAGACTCAAAGACGCTGAGCGGTGCGCCGCCATCCACGGGTTGATTATCAACAATGGCCGGGATTTTATTGTTGGGAGAAATGGCCAGGAATTCAGGCCTGAATTGCTCTCCGGCGCTCATATCAATTCGATACAGCCGGTAGGGCAGCCCACTCTCTTCAAGAAAAAGAGAAATTTTGTGACCGTTGGGTGTGGGTGCGTAATAGAGATCGATCATATTGCCTCCTGCGTTTTAATCAGACTCCGCGACTTGCGGGGCGGGATGCGCCAATGGGGGATTGATAATCACAAACTTTATATCCTGAGTAATAGGTTATCATAATGCATATGAACGGCTGTCTATGTCAGAGTTGTCTGATGGCGAACTTTGTGGGCTGACATAACTTTTACGGTGTATCTGCGCACCCATAGCTATTGAAGCAACCCAGCAGACCCAATAGAATCTCCGGACATTATCGACGTGTTGCAAAATCACAGCGCACAGACTTATTGCGCACAGACCAGCGCTTAAAAGAGAAGGTTCCAGCGGATGTCAGAACAAGAGCAAAACATCAGTACGGATGAGTGGGTTGATATCGTCAACGAAGATAACGAAGTCATTGCCCAGGCCAGCCGACAACAAATGCGCGCTCAGGTCCTGCGTCACCGTGCCAGCTATATCGTGGTTCATGACGGCATGGGAAATATTTTGATTCAGCGCCGGACTGAAACCAAAGATTTCTACCCTGGCTGGCTGGATGCAACGGCCGGTGGCGTGGTGCAAAGCGGTGAAAATATTCTGGATTCAGCGCGTCGTGAAGCCGAAGAAGAGTTAGGCATTGCCGGTGTGCCTTTTGCCGAGCACGGTCAGTTCTACTTCGAGGAAGAGAACAAATGCCGCGTCTGGGGCGCACTGTTCAGTTGCGTATCCCATGGACCGTTCGCGTTGCAGGAAGAAGAAATCGACGCAGTGCGCTGGATGACTCCGGAAGAAATCACTGCGCGCTGTGATGAATTTACGCCTGATTCTCTGAAAGCACTGTCATTGTGGATGACGCGCAATAACGAGAAAGAACACGGTAAGCCTCTGACGCGTGAAGAAGCAACACCGGCGGTGGAAAGTGTGAAAGCTAATGAAGATTCGTCGACCGAAGACGATATCTGATCGGCATCTCGCGGGCGATATACTATCGCCCGTGGTTTTTTAGCAACTGTCCCGCTTGCACAATGACGATGCGATCGTCACCTCTTCCCATTCCTCATCATTAATCCTCGCCAGTAGCGCCTGTGCCGCACGCACCCCGATTTCCTTATGCGGAATAGCAATGGTGGTCAGCGGTGGCTGACAGACTTTGCTGACGTCCGAATTACCAAAACCGACCACAGCCAGATCGTCCGGCACTTTGATTCTTCTGCGCTGACATTCATACAGCGCACCGCAGGCGAGATCGTCTGACACACATACCAGCGCGTCGAGTTCAGGCCAGGCCAGCAGAAACTCAGGCAGTTGCTGGGCTCCGGTAGAAAAACAGGCAGGTTCCGCGGCATTAATCACCCGGTGCGGCGACATGTGCGCTTTCAGCATCGCTTTTCGCCAGCCCTGCAAATGCTGCTGGAAAATCCACTGTTCCTGATTAGCACACAGCATGCCGATGTTCTGGTAACCCTTTGCCACCACGGTCTGCGTCAGCTGAAACATCGCCTCGACGTAATCAATACCAATATTCATGTCGATAGGTGAATCGGTCAGCGCACCGATTTCCAGAACCGGAATGGTCAGATTATCAAGCCATTGCCTGACATTCGCGGAGTGCTCGACGGAAAGCAAAATAGCCGCCGCCAGGTTGTACGACAGCAGCGTTTCCAGCAGCTTTTCCTCACGCTCCATCCGGTGCTGGGACTCGGCCAGCATGATCTGGTATCCCGCCGGTTGCAGCACTTTTTGCAATCCGGCAAACATCTCCGCGCAGCCAGATTCAGACAGGCTGGGCACAATCATCGCAATGGTATTGGACGAGGCAGAAGCCAGTGAACTCGCGGCCTGATTAGGCAGATAACCCAGCTGACTGACGGCTTCTTCGATTTTTTCCCGCAGCTTGTCGGAAACCTGCTCCGGCGTTCGCAGCGCGCGGGAAACGGTCATGCTGCCTACGCCGGCCAGCTGCGCGACATCCGCCAGTGTGACTCTTCCGGTACTGCGTCTTTTCTTGTTAATGGACATTCACGATCCTGACCTTAACTGCGCATCTTGCGCACAATGTATACCTGCTGGCATAACGAAAAAGCGGGCCGCAGCAGGACCGGCATAACGGAAACTACGGCAGAATTCGGTAAATTATCGGCAATTTCCTGACAAAGTATACCGTTATTTGTGACAGCCGCTGGCCGGTGATACCGCAGCGCGATTATTTTTGATAGCGCTATCACAGATCTCAATGATAGAAGTTTGGTAGCGCTATCTTTGTGAGTTGTATCACAGATGTTAACGCTACCGCTGAAGTAGAGTCTGGATCGTTGGTGCGGTCTGGGGGAAATTTGACCGGCCATCTTCAAAAATATAACGGAGCATCACTATGCTGAATGATTGGCTGACATCTGAACGAATTCAGATCAGAACGGATATCACGGACTGGCGGCAGGCAGTGGAAGTGAGCGCTGAGCCACTGCTGAAAGAAGGGACAATTACCCCGGATTACCTGACCGCAATTTTTGCGCAGCGGGAAAAGTTGGGGCCGTATTTTGTTCTGGCGCCGGGCATCGCCATGCCACATGCCAGACCGGAAGAGGGAGTTAATGGACTGGGGTTATCGCTGCTGACGTTACCGCAGGGGGTGAAATTTAATTCAGAGGATAACGATCCGGTGTATACGGTCGTCATGTTATCCGCACCTGATAAGCACAGTCATATTGAGCTAATTTCTGAGCTGGCTGAATTATTTTCCAGTGATGAAGATATGCAGAAAATCCATCAGGCGAAAAGCATCAGTGAAATACAGGATGTGATTTCCCGCTATTAATTTGAGTTAATACCGTCACAGGGAAGATCATTCCAATCAGGAAATATAAACAGTCAGAGGCCTGAATACGGGCAACTGATACGCTATGTTACGCATTCAAAAACAGATAAAGAACAGGTGAATAAAATGAAAATTATGGCGATTTGCGGTTCCGGTTTAGGCAGCAGCTTTATGGTTGAAATGAACATTAAAAAAGTGCTGAAGAAACTGAATATTCAGGCGGATGTTCAGCACTCTGATTTGTCTTCTGCCATTCCCGGTGAAGCTGACCTGTTCGTGATGGCGAAAGACATCGCTGCCAGCGCCAGCATCCCGGCAAATCAGTTAGTGGTGATCACTAACATTATTGATATCAATGAACTCGAAACCAAACTGATTGCGCATTTTGAAAAACACCCAGTGTCCTGACGTCACTGAATAACCCTACAAATAAAACAAATAGACAAACGAGGTGGATATGTTTATCCAGGAAACGCTCAAGTTTGTGGTTGATATATTAAAAGTGCCTTCCGTACTGGTGGGGCTTATCGCATTAATCGGCCTGGTCGCGCAAAAGAAAAACTTTTCTGATGTGGTCAAAGGGACGGTAAAAACAATACTGGGCTTTTTAGTATTGGGCGGTGGTGCCACGGTATTAGTCGGCTCTCTTAATCCATTAGGCGGTATGTTTGAACACGCCTTTAATATCCAGGGTATTATTCCAAATAACGAAGCCATTGTTTCCATTGCGCTGGAGAAATTCGGTGCGCCGACCGCTTTAATCATGGCGTTCGGTATGGTGGCAAACCTGATTGTGGCGCGTTTCACCCGGCTGAAATATGTCTTCCTGACCGGACATCACACGTTCTATATGGCCTGTATGATCAGCGTCATTCTGACCGTTGCCGGTTTTGAAGGGGTTGCTCTTGTCTTCACCGGTTCCCTGACGCTCGGCCTTATCATGGCGTTCTTCCCGGCGCTGGCGCAGCGTTATATGCGCAAAATCACCGGCAGCGATGACGTGGCGTTCGGCCATTTCGGCACCATCGGTTACGTCTTATCAGGCTGGATCGGCAGTAAAGTTGGCAAAGGTTCACGTTCTACGGAAGAAATGAATCTGCCGAAAAACCTGAGCTTCCTGCGCGACAGTTCCATTTCAATCTCCCTCACCATGATCATTATCTATCTGATCATGGCGGTGTTCGCCGGTCAGGTCTTTGTTGAAGCGACCTACAGCGCGGGCCAGAACTATCTGGTGTACGCCATCATCATGGCGATTACCTTTGCGGCGGGTGTGTTCATCATTCTGCAGGGTGTGCGTCTCATCCTCGCAGAAATTGTCCCGGCATTCGTCGGCTTCTCTGAAAAACTGGTGCCAAATGCCCGTCCGGCGCTGGACTGTCCGGTGGTTTATCCGTACGCACCAAATGCTGTGCTGATTGGCTTCCTGTTCAGTTTCCTCGGCGGTCTGGTCGGCCTGTTCCTGTTAGGGCAAATGCATCTGGTGCTGATCCTGCCGGGCGTGGTGCCGCACTTCTTCACTGGTGCAACAGCGGGTGTGTTCGGTAATGCGACCGGCGGACGTCGTGGCGCGATGGTCGGGGCGTTTGCTAACGGCATACTGATTACCTTCCTGCCGGTTCTGTTGTTGCCGGTGCTGGGTGCGCTGGGCTTTGCTAATGCAACGTTCTCTGACGCGGACTTCGGCGTTATCGGCATCCTGCTGGGCAATCTGGCGCGCTTCATGTCCAAGGAAGGCATCATGGCGCTGATCGTCGGTATCTTCGCGGTACTGGTTGCCTGGAACTATCTCGGTAAAAAACCGGTAGCTGAGAAAGAAGTCACAGAGAAGTAAATCCCTGCATCACACCGTTTTTTAACGAATACGTTTTGTAAGACCATCCGGGAAACACTGTCCTGCCTGTTAGAAATAACAGGCCAGGATAAGTGCTCACTAAAATAAGGATCAATGAAGATGAAAGATGTCCAGGAGGTTCGTGATCTGGCCCGCCATATCCGCATCGAGACGCTGAAAATGTTGACCGGTCTGGGATTCGGGCACTATGGCGGCAGCATGTCAGTGGTGGAAACGCTGGCGGTTCTGTATGGCGATGTCATGCGCATCGACCCGAAAAAACCAGACTGGCAGGATCGCGATTATTTCGTGTTATCCAAAGGCCATGCGGGACCGGCGCTGTATGCGACGCTGGCGCTGAAAGGCTATTTCCCGGTCAGTGAATTGCAAACACTGAACCAGAATGGCACCCGGTTACCGAGCCATCCGGACAGGCTGCGCACCACCGGCGTCGATGCTACCACCGGTTCGCTGGGGCAGGGCGTTTCCATCGCTGCAGGCATGGCGCTTTCGCATAAACTGGCCGGTCGCAGCAACCGTGTATTCTGCATTCTTGGCGACGGCGAACTCAACGAAGGCCAGTGCTGGGAAGCCTTCCAGTTTATTGCGCACCACAATTTGCACAATCTGACGCTGTTCATCGATTACAACAAACAGCAACTCGACGGCACGCTGGATGAAGTCATTAAACCGTTTGATCTGGCCGGAAAATTCAGTGCGTTTGGTTTCGATGTTGAGACCATTAAAGGCGATGACATTGTAGCGATAAGCGAGGCGGTCACACCGGTTCGTCACGCCGAACAGCGTCCGCTGGTGGTGATACTCGACAGTATCAAAGGGCAGGGCGTGAAGTATCTCGAACAACTGGCGAACTCGCACCATCTGCGGTTGACCCCGGATGTGAAACTGGAAATCGAAAACGCTATCGCTGAGCTGGAGGCCACCCATGTTTGAAGTCTCTCTTGAATTACAAAAAGACGTGGTGGAAATGCGCAAAGTTTACGCCAATACCATGCGTGAAAAGATTGTGGAAAATACGCCGATTATTGCGCTTGAAGCCGACCTGATGAGCTCGATGGCGATGGACGGCGTGCATAAAGATCATCCTGATCATGTGATTAACTGCGGCATTATGGAAGCCAATGTGATCGGCGTTGCAGCAGGTTTGTCGCTGACCGGTCGCGTGCCGTTTGTGCATACTTTTACCGCGTTCGCCAGCCGCCGCTGTTTCGATCAATTATTTATGTCGCTGGATTATCAGAAGAATAACGTCAAAATTATCGCGTCAGATGCGGGCGTCAGCGCCTGTCATAACGGTGGCACGCATATGTCGTTTGAGGATATGGGCATCGTGCGCGGGCTGGCAAATTCCGTAGTCATGGAAGTGACGGATGCGGTGATGTTCCGCAATATCCTGTTGCAGCTGATGGATCAGAAAGGTTTCTACTGGGTGCGAACCATACGCAAACAGGCCACGCAGGTTTATCAGGAAGGGTCGACGTTCACCATCGGCAAAGCTAATCTGCTGCGGGACGGTACTGACGTTACGCTGATCGCCAACGGGATTATGGTTGCCGAAGCGCTGAAAGCGGCAGAAATGCTGGAACGCGAAGGCGTCAGTGCGGCAGTCATCGACATGTTCACCCTCAAGCCGATTGATAGAAACATTATCATCAAATACGCCGCGAAAACGGGCAAAATTGTGACCTGTGAAAACCACAGTATTCACAACGGGCTGGGATCGGCGGTAGCGGAAGTGCTGGTGGAAAACCAGCCGGTGCCAATGCGCCGTGTGGGCGTGAAAGAGCGTTACGGTCAGGTAGGAACGCAGGAGTTCTTGCAGCAGGAATATGGCCTGACGGCTGAACATATTCTTGAAGCCGCGAAAACGTTGCTCTGAGATTTACCGAAAAAACGACAAAAAAAACGCCGGACATTAAGCCCGGCGTTTTGCGTTCAGAAGTTTTACGCTCAGAGATTCTGGCTTATTTAGCCTGAACCGCAGCTTCTGCCTGAGCAGACTGAATCGCGGTCAGTGCCACGGTGTAGACGATATCGTCTACCAGTGCGCCACGGGACAGGTCGTTAACCGGTTTACGCATACCTTGCAGCATCGGCCCGATAGAGACCAGATCCGCAGAGCGCTGTACCGCTTTATACGTGGTGTTACCGGTGTTCAGGTCTGGGAAGATGAACACGGTCGCTTTACCCGCAACCGGCGAGTTTGGCGCTTTGGATTTTGCAACGTCAGCCATGATTGCGGCGTCGTATTGCAGCGGACCATCGATGATAAGATCTGGTCGTTTTTCCTGGGCCAGACGGGTAGCTTCACGCACTTTCTCGACATCGCTACCTGCGCCGGAGTTACCGGTTGAGTAGGAGATCATCGCAACGCGTGGTTCGATACCGAATGCCGCAGCGGAATCCGCAGACTGGATCGCGATTTCAGACAGTTGCTCAGCAGTTGGATCCGGGTTGATCGCACAGTCGCCATACACCAGAACCTGGTCGGGCAGCAGCATGAAGAACACAGAAGAAACCAGTGAGCTGCCCGGCGCGGTTTTGATCAACTGCAACGGTGGACGGATGGTGTTTGCGGTGGTGTGAACAGCACCGGAAACCAGACCGTCAACGTTACCTTGTTCCAGCATCAGCGTGCCCAGAACCACGTTATCTTCCAGTTGTTCGCGCGCAACCACTTCGGTCATGCCTTTGCTTTTACGCAATTCAACCAGACGTGCCACGTATTCTTCGCGCACAACAACCGGATCAACGATTTCGATGCCTTTACCCAGCGTCACACCCTGAGCCGCTGCAACGCGTTTGATCTCGTCAGGATTACCCAACAGAACGCATTCCGCGATACCACGTTCAGCACACAGCGCTGCCGCTTTCACGGTGCGTGGCTCGTCGCCTTCTGGCAGAACGATGCGTTTACCGGCTTTACGTGCCAGTTCGGTCAGCTGATAACGGAAGGCTGGCGGAGACAGACGACGTGAACGCTCGGAGTGGGCGCTCAGGGAATTGATCCAGTCAGCATTGATGTGAGACGCCACGTACTGCTGCAGTTTCTCTACGCGCTGATGGTCATCTGCAGGAACTTCCAGGTTGAAGCTTTGCAGGCTCAGGGACGTCTGCCAGGTGTTGGTATCTACCATGAAGACTGGCAGGCCGGTCTGGAAGGCGCGTTCGCACAGGCTGTTGATGCGCTCATCAATTTCGTAGCCGCCGGTCAGCAGGATCGCACCGATTTCTACGCCATTCATGGCGGCCAGACAGGCTGAAACCAGCACGTCCGGACGGTCAGCAGAAGTGACCAGCAGGGAACCCGGACGGAAATGCTCCAGCATATGAGGAATGCTGCGTGCGCAGAAAGTCACGGATTTCACGCGGCGGGTTTTAACGTCGCCTTCGTTGATGATGCGGGCGTTCAGGTGCTTGGCCATGTCGATTGCGCGGGTGGCAATCAGCTCGAAGCTCCATGGAATGCAACCCAGAACCGGCAGCGGGCTGTTGGCGAACAGCTGAGTCGGGTCGATATTTGCCACGCTGGCTTTGGTTGAATCATCAAAGATTTCAGACAGATCAGGACGGGTACGACCCTGATCATCAACCGGTGCATTCAGTTTGTTAATGATAACGCCGGTGATGTTTTTATTTTTGCTGCCGCCGAAGCTGGAACGGGCCAGTTCGATACGTTCTTTGAGCTGCGCAGGAGAATCATTGCCCAGCGCCAGAACGAAGACGATTTCTGCGTTCAGGGTTTTAGCGATTTCATAGTTCAGCGCGTTGGCGAACTGGTGTTTACGGGTAGGCACTAAACCTTCCACCAGCACCACTTCTGCGTCTTTGGTATTTTCATGGTAACGCGCGATGATCTCTTCCATCAGCACGTCCTGCTGGTTGGAGCTCAGCAGCGTTTCAACGTGGCTCATTTTCAGCGGTTCAGCTGCAGTCACGGTAGAGTTAGCACGAATGATGGTGGTGGTCTGGTCAGGAGCATCGCCGCCAGCACGCGGTTGAGCGATTGGCTTGAAGATGCTCAGGCTGACGCCTTTTTGTTCCATGGCACGGATCACGCCCAGGCTGACGCTGGTCAGACCAACGCTGGTGCCTGTAGGGATCAACATAATTGTACGGGACACGGCTAAACCTCTTTAACGGTTGCCAGGCAGGGACATTCGCAGGTTTGTGCAAAGGGGATAATGATCAGCATAAGCGCGATGATTATCCTGCGCGGTGCGTCCAAACGGGCGGCGTTTGCCTTTGAGTGAAAAATTGCCCGCATGACGCGGGCAGTCTTGAATCGATTATGCAGTCAGACGCGCGGCGTCTTGTGCAATCACCAGCTCTTCGTTGGTCGGGATGACCAGAGCGGTGCGGGTGCCTTCTTTATTGATCGCGCCGGATTTGCCGAAACGGGCAGCCAGGTTGCGTTCGTGGTCAACTTCAAAGCCCAGCAGGCCCAGTTTAGCCAGAGACAGTTCGCGAACCATTGCGGCGTTTTCACCGATACCGCCAGTGAATACCACGGCGTCGAGACGGCCTTCCATCAGTGAAGTATACGCACCGATGTATTTCGCCAGACGATGGCAGAACACGTCCATTGCACGTTTTGCATCCGCTTTGGTGGTGTAGTTGTCTTCCACATAACGGCAGTCGCTGGTGACTTCGGTCAGACCCAGCAGGCCAGATTCTTTGGTCAGCATTTTGTTGATTTGATCAACACTCATGCCCAGAGAATCATGCAGATGGAAGATGATAGCCGGGTCGATGTCACCGCTACGTGTACCCATCACCAGACCTTCCAGCGGGGTCAGACCCATGGAAGTGTCTACACATTTACCGTTACGGATGGCGCTGACAGAACCGCCGTTACCCAGGTGGCAAGTGATCAGATTCACTTCTTCCACTGGCTTGTTCAGCATTTTTGCGGCTTCCTGAGTCACATAGAAGTGACTGGTGCCGTGTGCGCCGTAACGACGGACATGGTGATCTTTATACAGGCTGTACGGCAGGGCGTAGAGATAAGACTCTTCAGGCATGGTCTGATGGAAAGCGGTGTCGAAAACGGCAACGTTTTTATCAGCCAGTTTAGGGAAAGATTTCAGCGCTTCATCGATACCGATCAGGTGAGCCGGGTTATGCAGCGGTGCAAACGGGATAGATTCTTTGATACCTTCGATGACAGCGTCGTTGATCAGCATGGACTTGGTCAGCTTTTCGCCGCCATGAACGATGCGGTGGCCGATTGCAACCAGCTCTGCGGACAGCTCAGGTTTTTTGCTCAGAATGTTGTTAACGATAAACTTCAGCGCTTCACTGTGTGCGGCACCCGCACCTAAAGCGGCTTCTTCTTTGCCACCGTCCATTTTCCATTTAATGCGTGCTTCTGGCAGATGGAAACATTCGGCTAAACCTGAAATGTGTTCTTCACCATTTGCAGCATCAATGATGGCAAACTTAAGGGAAGAACTACCACAGTTAAGAACCAGTACAAGCTTACTCGACATGGAAGTACCTATTTATTGTTGGTGCTGTTTAAGAAAAACAATACACGTGGTTAATAAATCGTCAATCTGACATCAAGCGTAGCGCATAATGGCGGTGACAATTATGATTAACATCATGCCGGAGAGCCAAAACCGGCATGATGATGAAAAAGCTGGAGAATCGCCGGGCTCTGGTTGTTCAAGCCCTCTGATAACAGGGGAATAATCTGTGCACGGGCACAAAGTATCTCTGTTATGCGCCTTCAGGATGTTACTAATCAGTAAAAACACTAACAAAAAATACAATAACTAATTACAAAACCACCCAGAGCAAGGCACTATGCTTAATATAGGGAGCAAACATTGCAAATTACCGTTTGTATCCCAACTTTATTATGATGTCGTTGCCTGAGAGGGTTGCGAGGCTGCGATAGAATACCGACAGTGTCAGTAAAAACAAAATATATTTTATCGTGGTAAACTCCAGTTTGTGTTTTACAACTATTTTTTAAATTTTATACGTGAAGTTGAGGTGCAAAGATGACGAGTAAGCCAACAGGCTCCGTAAGCTGGTTTCAGATCTTCCAGCGCGGACAGCACTATATGAAGACATGGCCGTCAGATAAGCGCCTGGCTCCTATGTTTCCGGAGAACCGCATCTCTACGGCCACCCGTTTTGCCGTGCGTATTATGCCGCCGGTGGCGGTATTTACCCTGACGTGGCAAATTGCCCTCGGTGGTCAGCTCGGGCTGGCGGTAGCTACAGCGATTTTTGCCTGCAGTTTGCCAATGCAGGGCTTGTGGTGGCTCGGTCGCCGTTCCGTGACGCCTCTGCCTCCTGGTTTACTCGGCTGGTTCCATGATGTGCGCAATAAGCTTGCAGAAGCCGGGCAAGCGCTGGCACCGATTGAAGGCACCCCGACCTATCAGTCTTTAGCTGACGTGCTTAAACGCGCGTTCAAGCAACTCGATAAAACATTTTTAGACGATCTGTAAGCCTGATTTCCCCACTGACCCTGTCAGCCATCATCTATAGTCTTTCATGAGTTGCATGACACCGGAGGAAAGTCCCCTCCGGTGATTATTTCAGATGAGATCCCGACTCAAATCAAAGAATGGTGTGCTTGCGATTTCGCAGAACTTTGCGCTATGCCATGCTTTGCTCATTATGCAGACATGAGGATTTTCACGATGGAAATGACTAACGCTCAACGCCTGATTTTATCGAATCAATACAAAATGATGACCATGCTGGATCCCGATAATGCGGAACGGTATCGCCGGTTACAGACGGTAATTGAACGCGGTTTTGGTTTGCAAATGCGCGAGCTGGACAGAGATTTCGGTGAGCTGCCGGAAGAAACCTGTCGCACAGTGATTAATATTATGGAAATGCACCATGCCATGCAGGTGTCATGGACCAATCTGAAAGATACACAGGATTTGGATCGTCGCCGTATTGATTTCCTTGGTTTCGATGCCGCCACTGAATCCCGTTATTTAAGCTATGTTCGTTTTATGGTGAATACCGAAGGGCGTTACACTGACTTCGATGCAGGCACGCATGGCTTTAACTCGCAGACCAAAATGTGGGATAAATACCAGCGTATGCTGGCGGTATGGCAATCGTGCCCGCGTCAGTACCATCTGAGTGCGGTAGAGATCGCGCAAATCATTAATGCTTAATGCGAAATAACCAAAGGGGAATTGCCTGTGGAGTGCAAAGGTTTCTTGTTCGACCTTGATGGGACGTTAGTGGATTCATTACCGGCAGTTGAGCGTTCATGGATTAACTGGGCGCTCAGTTGGGGAGTCAATCCTCAGGATGTTCTGGCGTTTATTCACGGCAAACAGGCGATTACTTCCTTACGTCATTTCATGGAAGGCGAAAGTGAAGAAACGATTCAGAAAGAGTTTATAAAACTGGAACAAATCGAGGCGACCGACACCGAAGGCGTGACGGCGCTTCCCGGCGCGCATTTACTGTTAAGCGAGCTTAACCGCCAGAACATTCCCTGGGCGATTGTGACCTCCGGTTCGATGCCTGTCGCCAGTGCCCGCCATAAAGCGGCGCATCTGCCAGAGCCCGAAGTATTTATCACTGCGGAGCAGGTGAAACACGGCAAACCGCAACCGGATGCCTATCTGCTTGGCGCAGAACGTTTAGGTCTGGCACCGGAAGATTGTGTGGTTGTCGAAGATGCCGCTGCGGGCGTGATGGCCGGTCTGGCTGCGGGCTGCAAAGTCATTGCGGTTAATGCGCCTGATGACACTCCGGGCATTGAAAACGTTGATTTTGACCTGTCGACTCTGGAAATTCTGCTGGTCAGCAGTTCCGGCGAAGGCGTAAAAGTCAGCCTGCGTTAAGTACAGAAAAAACACAGTTTCCTTCTTTAAATTGATATAAACCTCGCTTATGCGGGGTTTTTTTATGCCATTCTGATACCCGTCCTGCCTCTCAATCTCAACGCAAACGGAGTGTGTTTTGACCGGTGAATTATTTTGGGTAGTCACGTTACTTGTTATTGCTATGGTGCTGTTCGCACGCAATACGCTGCGAATGGATATTGTGGCGTTGCTGGTGATCATTGCCTTCGTGCTAAGCGGTACGCTGACCATCAATGAAGCGCTGGCGGGATTCAGTGATCCCAACGTGATTCTGATTGCTGCCCTGTTTGTCGTCGGGCATGGTCTGGTGAGAACCGGTGTGGCCTATCAGGTTGGCGACTGGCTGATGAAAGTCGCCGGTAACAGTGAAACACGGATGCTGGTTTTGCTGATGCTCACGGTGGCCGGTCTCGGTGCTTTTATGAGCTCCACCGGTGTGGTCGCGATCTTCATTCCTGTTGTCATCAGCGTTTCTGCCCGCATGAAAACCTCTCCCGCACGGCTGATGATGCCACTGAGTTTCGCCGGGCTTATCAGCGGCATGATGACGCTGGTTGCGACACCGCCGAATATGGTGGTTAACAGTGAATTACTGCGTGAAGGATTTGATGGTTTTGGTTTCTTCGGGGTCACACCGGTCGGACTGGTCGTGCTGGTCATGGGCGTTGGCTATATGCTGATCGCCCGTCGCTGGCTCTCATCCGATAACGCTTTGCAGGATAAACAGCGCTGGAAACGCCGGACTTTTCGCGATTTGATCCGCGACTATCGTCTGACCGGCCGGGCGCGAAGGGTAACCGTCCGCCCCGTTTCTCCGCTGGTCGGACGCACGCTGGATGATTTACACCTGCGTTCGCGTTATGGCGCCAACGTGGTGGGCATTGAACGCTGGCGTAAGTTTCGCCGTGTGATGGTCAGCGCGACAGGGAATACCGAACTGTTTGCCCGCGATGTCTTGCTGATTGATATGTCCGATTCCGGCATATCATTCAGGCAGTTTTGTACCGATGAAATGCTTGAGCCTATGGTGTTACGCGGCGAGTATTTCTCTGAACAATCGAGAGATGTCGGTATGGCCGAAGTGTCGTTAATCCCTGATTCCGAGTTGTTAGGCAAAACACTGCGTGACGTGGCTTTCCGTTCGACCTACGGCCTGAACGTTGTCGGCATCCGCCGTCAGGGGGAAGCGCTCGAAGGCAGACTGGTGGATGAGGAATTACAGCTGGGCGATATGTTGCTGGTGATTGGTGACTGGAAACTTATCCGCCAGCTTCAGCAACAGATGCATGATTTCATCGTGCTAAATCTTCCCGCTGAAGTGGACGAAGTCGCGCCTGCGCTGAGCCAGGCGCCTCATGCGCTGTTTTGTCTGGCGCTGATGGTCGCGCTGATGCTCACCGACGACGTACCCAATGCGATTGCCGCCATTATCGCCTGCATTCTGATGGGCAAATTCCGCTGCATTACAATGGAAGGCGCTTATAAAGCCATTCACTGGCCGAGCCTGCTGTTGATCATCGGGATGATGCCTTTTGCGCTGGCACTGCAAAAAACCGGCGGCGTAGCGTTGATAGTGAAGGGGTTAATGGAAGTCAGTGGCGGCTACGGCCCTTATATGATGCTGCTGAGTTTGTTCATTCTCTGCGCGGGGATCGGGCTGTTTATTTCCAATACGGCGACTGCCGTGCTGATGGCGCCAATCGCGATTGCGGCGGCGCATCAGATGGGCGTTTCGCCTTACCCGTTCACCATGATCATCGCGATTGCCGCGTCTGCTGCCTTTATGACACCGGTATCTTCACCGGTGAACACGCTGGTGATGGTGCCGGGTAACTATAAATTCGGCGACTTTATCCGCATCGGCGTGCCTTTTACGCTGATGGTGATGGTCGTCAGCGTGTTTCTGGTGCCGGTGCTTTTCCCGTTCTGATCACATCGGGGAATCGAGGCTGATCTCATCCAGTGACAAACTGAAGCTCGGAATAAAGACTTCCATAAAGTAGTCCATTTCCGGGCTTTTTCTGTCTGCCAGCGTTTTTTCCAGGCGTGCCTTTGCCAGGGTGAATTCATTGTTTCCGGCGGACAATTCCTCCAGACATTTCAGATAAGCGCACAGGGCGTCAGCCTGTTTGACCGTCAGCTTTTCATCTTCAGAGTAATAATGCTCGTCAATCAGCGGGCGGAAATCTTCCTGCAATTCCTTCGGTAACATTTCAATCAGCTTTTGCTGAGCGATTTTCTCAATCTTTTTGTATTCATGCGCAATTTGCGGATTGTAATACTTGATGGGCGTCGGCATATCACCGGTCAGCACTTCACTGGCGTCATGATACATCGCGAGCAGGGCAACGCGTTCAGCGTTCAGATTGCCGTTAAATTTACGGTTCTTAATGACAGCTAAAGCGTGAGCCACGAAGGCAACCTGCAGGCTGTGCTCAGAGACATTCTCTGTGCGGACGTTGCGCATCAGCGGCCAGCGGCTGATCAGTTTGAGGCGGGAAAGATGGGCGAAAAAATGACTCTGATTCATAGCACTCTCAATAACAACGGTGAATGAGCGTCCATTGTGAGCAGTGCGGGGCAGTGATGTAAATAGGCGAAAGAGAAAAGGGCGCAGCCGTGGATGCTGCGCCCTGAACATTACTGGCGGTAGGTCTCGAGGAAACGGCCCAGTTTGTTAACGGCCATTTCCAGTTCGTCCACGCGCGGCAGCGTGACGATGCGGACGTGATCCGGATACGGCCAGTTAAAGGCGGTACCCTGAACCAGCAAGACTTTTTGCTGAAGCAGCAAGTCGAGCACCATTTTCTGGTCGTCATGGATGTTGAAACGTTTGGCGTCAATACGCGGGAACATATACAGCGCGCCTTTCGGCTTCACGCAGGAAACTCCCGGGATTTCATTGATCAGCTCCCATGCGCGGTCACGCTGTTCAACCAGACGTCCGCCCGGCTGAATAAACTCGCTGATGCTCTGGTATCCGCCCAATGCGGTTTGTATAGCATGTTGCATCGGCACGTTGGCACACAGACGCATAGAGGCCAGCATTTCGAGACCTTCGATATAACCTTTCGCATGTTTCTTCGGCCCGTTCAGAACCATCCAGCCCTGGCGGAATCCGGCCACGCGGTAGGTTTTTGAAAGACCGTTAAAGGTGACGGTCAGCAGATCCGGCGCCAGTGAGGCGATTGAAATATGCTGGGCTTCGTCATACAGAATTTTGTCGTAAATTTCGTCTGCGAAGATGATCAGGTTGTGCTCGCGGGCGATGTCCACGATCTGCATCAGCAATTCTTTGCTGTAGACCGCACCCGTCGGGTTGTTCGGGTTGATGATCACTATCCCGCGGGTGCGCGGGGTGATTTTGTCACGGATATCGGCGATGTCCGGGAACCAGTCCGCGCCCTCGTCACACAGATAATGCACCGCGTTACCACCGGAAAGTGAAACCGCTGCAGTCCACAACGGATAGTCCGGCGCAGGCACCAGCATTTCGTCGCCGGTGTTCAGTAATGCCTGCATTGACTGAACGATGAGCTCAGAAACACCGTTGCCGATATAGATATCTTCAACCGTGATGTCGCGCATATCGCGCGCCTGATAGTGCTGCATGATCGCTTTACGGGCAGAAAACAGACCTTTGGAATCACAGTAGCCTTGCGCCGTGGGCAGATTACGGATGACATCGACCAGAATTTCGTCCGGTGCGTCAAATCCGAATGGCGCCGGGTTGCCGATGTTCAGTTTAAGGACTTTGTTACCTTCTTCTTCAAGGCGTTTTGCTTCTTTAAGCACCGGGCCGCGAATGTCATAACAGACGTTGTCCAGTTTGTGGGATTTTTCAATCGGGGACATGTAAATGAGAGCCTTTTGCAGTAAAGCCTGTTCTTCCCTGGCGACGAGCGGCCGCAGAGCAGTGCGAATGGCACAATTTACTCCCCGACAGAGGGCATGAGAAGGGCTTTGCACCGTTTTGGTGAAAAACAGCAGTAAAGTCAACTGAGGCGGGCTTTTAACAAAGTGTTTGAATCATCATGTGGTTTTTAATTCTTATTTTTGTGTTTTATGCGTTTTTATATTTTGCAAAAGTACGCTTTGTGAACAATAAATTCACTGTTTTCGCTGGCTGCGCCGATTTATGCGTTAATCCCATCAGAGCGAATTTTGAGCTGAACATCATGAAAACTTACCAAAGCTCGATAAATTCTGAAAAAAAAATTGGGCACTCCTGCTTTATTGATAAACATTCTTAACAAGAGTCAGTGTTATTTCGCTAATGTATAATAATTAATGCTGGATAGATGATCATGTTCTTAATGATATCTGAAAGCTATTTTATTAAAGCAGGTAAATGCTTTAGAACGCTATATTTTAATTTGTCAGCGCAAACAAATTTTGAAGAAACTAGAAAAATCTTAATCTGGCTTTAACTATACAGGGAGGAGAAATTCCGTTATTCGCGTGACTCAATGAATTTGTTGAATTATATTTCCACTGGCTGATTTTATTAATTAATTTGGCTTATGTTTTCAGCGCGTGAGATCGTGCGGATTTTCGGCTGTTGCAGACAGAAAGCGCACGCAGGCGGGTTATGGAAGGGTTCAGCAGGACAGACTATATTAATTAAGATGCTCTAATCATTTAGCCTTTATGTGGATTTAGAGTGGGCGAAGTTAATGCCCGCATGCTCGCAATGGCGAAAATTTTCATGCACAAATATTTCTCAATTTAGCTTATCAAATGAGTGAGTATCCGACATATCTGGTATTCTGCTTTTTGCGGGTACTTTGACGCACCATCAGGGTAGCTTGTTATTAGATTCTATAAAGTGAAGAAAAACTATGACAATTGCAAATCGTCCAATCCTCAATCTCGACCTTGACCTGTTGAGGACATTTGTAGCTGTTGCTGATTTAAATACGTTCGCTGCGGCTGCTGCTGCTGTGTGTCGTACTCAGTCGGCGGTAAGCCAACAAATGCAACGTCTAGAACAACTCGTTGGAAAAGAACTGTTTGCCAGACATGGACGCAATAAATTATTAACTGAACATGGTATTCAGTTATTGGGGTATGCACGCAAAATCCTTCGTTTCAATGATGAAGCCTGCACCTCTTTGATGTACAGCAATGTTCAGGGCGGGATAACGATTGGTGCGTCAGATGATACAGCTGACACCATTTTGCCTTTCCTGCTCAGCCGGGTGACGTCGATCTATCCTAAGTTGTCGATTGATGTCCGCGTGAAACGCAGTCCTTTCATGCTATCGATGCTTGAAAGTGAGGAAGTGGATTTGGCCATCACTACGATGACCAATACCGACCATCCGCACATCGTTCTGCGCACTTCGCCAACGCTCTGGTACTGTTCAGCGGATTTCGCTTATCCTTCCGGGGACAGCGTGCCACTGGTGGTGCTTGATGAGCCAAGCCCTTATCGTTTAATGGCGACAGAACATCTTAATCAGGCGGGGATCCCGTGGCGTATTGCGTATGTGGCTTCTACATTGTCAGCCATTCGTGCGGCAGTGCGTGCCGGTCTGGGCGTGACCGCGCGACCTATCGAAATGATGAGTCCGGAGTTACGTGTTCTGGGCGAACAGGACGGTTTACCACGACTGCCTGACACGCAATATGTGCTGTACAAAAATGCGCGTTGTGAAAATGAACTGGCCATGGCGATTTTCAATGCCGTTGAGCAGGGGAATGATCCTTATTCGCTTAGCGCTTATGGTCCGCGTCCCGTAGTGGATGATGATCAGGAGTTCCTGGCAGATTCCCAAAACTAAGATTTACTCCCAGCTTTACCTTCCGCCTCCGCTTAACGGGGCGGGGGTAAAGGCTTCTACCTCTTTTGAGGTGCAAGAGTTATACTTTTAGTGCTTCTGTTTACTATTTCGCGTAAAACCCGTCTTTTATACCCTTATCTCTTTCCGCTATCCGTAAAGACCCCTGTCTGCAACACTCTGCGTCCACAATTAAGCGACTAAATGGCGAAAAATCCAGCACTTTTCAACGTTAAAAAATAGCATCAAATTTTTCCGTAAATCGCTTGTCGTTTTTTGAAAATCAACAAAACTTGTTAAAAGTGTGTCTTTTTATCTATCAAAATTGACAGAACTCTGACACAGATCAAAAAAATAACCCTATTAAGAGAGTGGAAGCGCTGCCTATTCCTGCGACAATAGGAAAGTACGAAAGATGTCATAACTCCCATCACAGGCTCATGCTTTACCAGAGTATTTTACTGACACGATTTAGCTTAAGTACCGGCGCATGATATGTTAATTAAATGCTATGCATGTAAACTAATGTGGAGATACTTTTGTCAAAGTTGACAAAAGGTTATAGAAAAGGGTAAAAAGCCCACAACAAATCACTGGCTTAATGCCTTGTTGAGCCGTGAACTGTGTGGTTTTTAATCCTTCCCTTGAATCGATGTGGTGCGCAAGCTGCCGACCTTACAGAGCAGATGCCAAAGTGCCACTTTTGATGAGTAAGCAATGAGTATGTCAACAGCCACTGAAGTCATCGCTCAACACTGGGCGTTCGCCGTTTTTCTTGTCGTCGCAATGGGTCTTTGTTGCCTGATGTTACTGGGCGCCGCGTTTCTTGGCGGGAGAGCCAGAGCGCGTTACAAAAACACGCCTTTTGAATCAGGTATTGCCTCTGTCGGCACTGCCCGACTGCGTCTGTCCGCCAAGTTCTATCTGGTCGCCATGTTCTTCGTCATTTTCGACGTTGAAGCCCTGTATCTGTATGCATGGTCAACATCTATTCGCGAAAGCGGCTGGACCGGATTCGTTGAAGCCACCATTTTCATTTTGGTACTGCTGGCTGGTTTGTTCTATCTGGTGCGTATTGGCGCACTCGACTGGACACCAACACGTTCGAAAGGACCTGTTAAACCAAGCCCGGCGATTAATACCAACAGTCACCCTCAGTAAGCAGTCATAGCGAGGCATTAAGATGGACTATACGCTCACCCGCATAGACCCGGACGGTGAGAACGACCGTTACCCCCTGCAATCTCAGGAGGTCGTCGGCGATCCTCTTCAGGAACAGGTTAAACGCAGCGTCTTCATGGGAAATCTCCAGGAATCACTGCATGGCATGGTGAACTGGGGTCGTAAGAATTCCCTTTGGCCGTATAACTTCGGTCTTTCATGCTGTTACGTGGAAATGGTGACGTCATTCACTGCGGTGCATGACGTTGCGCGTTTTGGCGCAGAAGTTCTGCGTGCTTCACCACGTCAGGCTGACTTTATGGTGGTAGCCGGGACCTGCTTCACCAAAATGGCGCCGGTTATTCAGCGTTTGTACGATCAGATGCTGGAACCAAAATGGGTCATTTCGATGGGTGCCTGTGCGAATTCCGGCGGTATGTACGATATTTATTCTGTCGTTCAGGGCGTGGATAAATTCCTGCCTGTCGATGTGTACATCCCGGGATGTCCGCCGCGTCCGGAAGCCTATATGCAGGCTCTGTTACTGCTGCAGGAATCCATCGGCAAAGAACGTCGCCCATTGTCATGGGTTGTTGGCGATCAGGGTGTTTACCGCGCGAATATGCAGTCTGAAAAAGAGCGTAAACGTGCTGAGCGTATTGCAGTGACAAATCTGCGTTCGCCGGACGAGATTTAACACTGCGGTCTGAGAGTCAACCCTGAGGGGAGGTGTTTATGAATATCCCCCTTACGGCATAAATGACCATTTAGTGTGGTGAAAAAAATATGACAGATTTGACGACGCAAGATTCCGCCCTGCCAGCATGGCATACCCGTGATCATCTCGATGATCCGGTTATCGGCGAATTGCGTAACCGTTTTGGGCCAGAGGCCTTTACTGTTCAGGCGACCCGCACCGGAATTCCCGTGGTGTGGTTCAAACGTGAACAGTTACTGGAAGCGATTACCTTTTTACGAAAACAGCCAAAACCTTATGTCATGCTTTTCGATTTGCATGGCTTTGACGAGCGTTTACGTACTCACCGCGACGGTTTACCGGCCGCGGATTTTTCCGTTTTCTATCACCTGATCTCGGTCGAGCGTAACCGCGACATCATGATCAAAGTGGCATTGGCAGAAAACGATCTCCATGTTCCGACCATCACCAAAGTGTTCCCGAACGCTAACTGGTATGAGCGCGAAACGTGGGAAATGTTCGGTATTACCTTCGATGGCCACCCGCACCTGACGCGCATCATGATGCCGCAGACCTGGGAAGGGCACCCGCTGCGTAAAGACTATCCGGCACGCGCCACCGAGTTCGATCCTTACGAGCTGACCAAGCAGAAAGAAGAACTCGAGATGGAGTCGTTAACCTTCAAGCCTGAAGACTGGGGCATGAAGCGTGGTACCGAAAATGAGGACTTCATGTTCCTCAACCTCGGTCCTAACCACCCGTCCGCGCACGGTGCTTTCCGTATCATCCTGCAGCTTGATGGCGAAGAGATTGTCGACTGTGTTCCGGACGTTGGTTACCACCACCGTGGTGCTGAGAAAATGGGCGAACGCCAGTCCTGGCACAGCTACATTCCTTACACCGACCGTATCGAATACCTGGGCGGTTGTGTTAACGAAATGCCCTACGTGCTGGCCGTTGAAAAACTCGCCGGTATCGTGACGCCGGATCGCGTTAACACCATCCGTGTCATGCTGTCTGAACTGTTCCGTATCAACAGCCATCTGCTGTACATCTCTACGTTTATTCAGGACGTGGGCGCAATGACTCCGGTGTTCTTCGCCTTTACCGATCGTCAGAAAATCTACGATCTGGTGGAAGCGATCACCGGTTTCCGTATGCACCCGGCCTGGTTCCGTATTGGTGGCGTAGCGCATGACCTGCCGAAGGGCTGGGATCGTCTGCTGCGCGAGTTCCTTGACTGGATGCCAGCGCGTCTGGATTCCTATGTCAAAGCGGCGCTGAAAAACACCATTCTGATTGGCCGTTCAAAAGGCGTAGCTGCGTATAACGCAGACGACGCTCTGGCCTGGGGCACCACCGGTGCTGGCCTGCGCGCAACGGGTATCCCGTTCGATGTGCGCAAATGGCGTCCATACTCTGGTTACGAAAACTTTGACTTTGAAGTCCCGACAGGTGATGGCGTCAGTGACTGCTATTCCCGCGTGATGCTCAAAGTAGAAGAGCTGCGTCAGAGCTTGCGCATTCTGGAACAGTGCTACAAAAACATGCCGGAAGGCCCGTTCAAGGCGGATCACCCGCTGACCACGCCGCCACCGAAAGAGCGCACGCTGCAACACATCGAAACCCTGATCACGCACTTCCTGCAAGTGTCGTGGGGGCCGGTCATGCCTGCGCAAGAATCTTTCCAGATGGTTGAAGCAACCAAAGGGATCAACAGCTACTACCTTACCAGTGACGGCAGCACCATGAGCTACCGCACCCGTGTCCGTACGCCAAGCTTCCCGCATTTGCAGCAGATCCCGTCCGTAATCCGTGGCAGCCTGGTATCCGACCTGATCGTGTATCTGGGCAGTATCGATTTTGTAATGTCAGATGTGGACCGCTAACGATGACAGATATCAATAAAGACTCAGAAGTTCAGTACATCAACGTCAGCGAGCCCGTCGCGCCGCCGGTGTTTGTGCTGAGCGACGCTGAACGCGAAGCGATTGAGCACGAAAAACATCACTACGAGGATGCCCGTGCGGCCTCTATCGAAGCGCTGAAGATCGTGCAAAAAGCGCGTGGCTGGGTGCCTGATGGCGCTATCTACGCGATCTCCGATGTTCTGGGCATTCCTGCCAGCGACGTTGAAGGTGTGGCGACATTCTACAGCCAGATCTTCCGTCAGCCGGTGGGCCGCCATGTGATCCGTTACTGTGACAGCGTGGTGTGCCACATCACCGGTTATCAGGGGATCCAGGCTGCTCTGGAACAACAGTTGCACATCAAGCCGGGCGAAACGACCGAAGACGGACGTTTTACCCTGCTGCCGACCTGCTGCCTCGGTAACTGTGACAAAGGCCCGTCAATGATGATTGATGAGGACACGCACAGCCATCTGACGCCAGAAGCGATCGGTTCGCTACTGGAGCGCTACGCATGACCTACATCCCAAGACACATCGAACGCACGCCAGAAATGCACCCGCTGACATGGCGTATGCGTGATGATAAGCAGCCTGTCTGGATTGACGAATACCGCAGCAAAAACGGTTACGTCGGTGCAGAAAAAGCACTTAAAGGTATGGCTCAGGAAGAAATCGTCAATCTGGTAAAAGACGCTGGCCTGAAAGGGCGCGGCGGCGCAGGTTTCTCCACCGGTCTGAAGTGGAGCCTGATGCCGAAAGACGAAAGCATGAACATCCGCTATCTGCTGTGTAACGCCGATGAGATGGAACCGGGTACGTATAAAGACCGTATGCTGATGGAGCAAATGCCGCACCTGCTGGTGGAAGGCATGTTGATCTCGGCATTCGCGCTGAAGTCTTACCGTGGTTACATCTTCCTGCGTGGCGAATACATCGAAGCGGCTGTGAATCTGCGTCGTGCGATTGCGGAAGCCACTGAAGCGGGCCTGCTGGGTAAAAATATTCTCGGCACCGGTTTTGATTTTGAACTGATTGTTCACACCGGCGCAGGGCGTTACATCTGCGGTGAAGAAACCGCACTGATTAACTCGCTGGAAGGCCGCCGTGCTAACCCACGTTCCAAGCCACCGTTCCCGGCATCTGCCGGTGCATGGGGTAAACCGACCTGTGTTAACAACGTCGAAACCTTGTGCAACGTGCCAGCCATCCTGGAGCACGGTGTGGACTGGTACAAAGGTATGTCTGCGGGCAAAAGTGAAGATGCCGGTACCAAACTGATGGGCTTCTCTGGTCGGGTAAAAAATCCTGGCGTCTGGGAATTGCCGTTTGGGACTACCGCACGTGAAATTCTCGAAGACTATGCCGGTGGCATGCGTGATGGCCTGAAATTTAAAGCCTGGCAGCCGGGCGGGGCAGGGACTGACTTCCTGACCGCCGATCATCTGGATCTGCCGATGGACTTTGCCAGCATTGGTAAAGCCGGTAGCCGTCTGGGGACCGCCCTGGCGATGGCCGTCGATCATGAAATCGGTATGGTGCCGCTGGTGCGTAACCTGGAAGAGTTCTTCGCCCGTGAATCTTGCGGATGGTGTACACCGTGCCGCGATGGTCTGCCGTGGAGTGTGAAAATTCTTCGTGCGCTGGAACGTGGTGAAGGCCAGCCGGGGGATATCGAAACTCTCCTGCAGCTTTGCCGCCAGCTTGGCCCCGGCAAAACCTTCTGCGCACACGCGCCAGGTGCCGTGGAACCATTGCAGAGTGCGATTAAATATTTCCGGGAAGAGTTTGAGGCGGGTATCGCCAAACAGCATTACAACAACGCACATGCGATTGCGGGCATTCAGCCAAACAATCTGCTGAAAGAGCGCTGGTAGTGAAGGCAACAGGCAGCGGACGTGAGCCCGCTGTGCGCGAATTTCCGGAACAAGGGACGCGCTGTCGAATGATATACGCCAACCCGGCAAGAATTTTTGATTAACGCCCGTTTAGGCGGGCCACGTGGAAGCATGCTGACTATGGCTACGATTCATGTAGACGGCAAAGAATACGACGTAGACGGAGCGGACAACCTGTTACAGGCTTGCCTCTCTCTCGGCCTCGATATTCCTTATTTTTGCTGGCATCCGGCGCTGGGAAGCGTCGGCGCTTGCCGCCAATGTGCGGTTAAGCAATACCAAAACGCGGAAGACACGCGCGGTCGTCTGGTGATGTCATGTATGACACCAGCGTCTGATGGCACCTTCATTTCCATCGACGACTCTGAAGCGAAAGAATTCCGTGAAAGCGTCGTGGAATGGCTGATGACCAACCACCCGCACGACTGTCCGGTGTGTGAGGAAGGCGGTAACTGTCACCTGCAGGATATGACAGTCATGACCGGCCACAGTATGCGCCGTTACCGTTTCACCAAACGTACCCATAACAACCAGGATCTCGGTCCGTTCATCTCTCATGAAATGAACCGCTGTATCGCCTGTTACCGCTGCGTCCGCTACTACAAGGATTACGCAGATGGTACCGATCTGGGTGTTTATGGCGCGCACGACAACGTCTATTTCGGTCGTCCGGAAGATGGCCCGCTGGAAAGCGAGTTCTCCGGTAACCTGGTAGAAGTGTGTCCGACCGGCGTATTCACCGATAAAACGCACTCCGAACGCTATAACCGTAAATGGGACATGCAGTTTGCGCCAAGCATCTGTCAGCAATGTTCTGTTGGCTGTAACACCAGCCCGGGTGAGCGTTACGGCGAACTGCGTCGTATCGAAAACCGTTATAACGGTACCGTAAACCATTACTTCCTGTGCGACCGTGGTCGTTTCGGTTATGGCTACGTGAACCTGAAAGATCGTCCGAAGAAACCATTGCAGCTGCGTGGTAACGACTGGATCGAACTTAACGCTGAACAGGCGATGCAGGGCGCGGCAGACATTATCCGTCAGGCGAAGAAAACCATCGGTATCGGTTCTCCGCGCGCGAGTCTGGAAAGCAACTTTGCGTTGCGCGAACTGGTCGGCGCCGAAAACTTCTATACCGGCATCAACGCGGCAGAGCAGGACCGTCTGCAACTGATGCTGAACGTTCTGCGCAACAGCGGTGTTCACACACCGGCGCTGCGTGAAATCGAAGAATACGATGCCGTTCTGGTGCTGGGCGAAGATTTGACTCAGACCGGCGCGCGTATCGCGTTATCTGTTCGTCAGGCCGTTAAAGGCAAAGCCCGTGCGATGGCTGCGGCTCAGCGCGTAGCCGACTGGCAAATCGCGGCAGTCCAGAACATCGGTCAGCACGCCAAACATCCGCTGTTCATCACTAACGTGGACAACACCAAACTCGACGATATCGCGGCTTACAATTACCGTGCACCGGTCGATGAGCAGGCGCGTTTCGGCTTTGCTATCGCCCATGCGCTGGATAATTCTGCGCCCGCGGTCAGCGACCTTGCTGATGGCCTGAACAAGAAAATAGACGTGATCGTGCAGGCACTGACCGGTGCGCGCAAGCCGCTGATCATCACCGGTACTAGCGCTGGTTCTGACGCCATCATCGAAGCCGCTGCAAATATCGCCAAAGCCCTGAAAGTGGCTGGCAGCGATGTCGGCATTACGTTCGTGGCTTCTGCGGCAAACAGCATCGGTCTTTCGATGATTGGTGGTGGTACGCTGGACGAAGCTCTTGAATTGCTGACCCGCGGCGAAGCTGACAGCGCGATCGTGATGGAAAATGACCTATACCGTCAGGCGCCTGAAGCGAAAGTTGATGCGGCATTAGCGAATGTGCAGAACTTGCTGGTCGTTGACCATCAGCGTACGCGCATTATGGATAAAGCCAGCCTGATCCTGCCTGCGGCAAGTTTCGCAGAAAGCGACGGCACGCTGGTGAACCAGGAAGGCCGCGCACAGCGCTTCTTCCAGGTTTACGATCCGGCTTACTACGACACAACGGTTGCCATGCTGGAAAGCTGGCGCTGGATGCACTCGCTGCATTCCACCATCAACAGCCGCCATGTTGACTGGACGCAGTTGGATCACGTCATTGAAGCCTGCGTTGAAGCACTGCCACAGCTGAAAGGCATGGTAGAAGCTGCGCCAAACGCCAGCTTCCGTATCCGTGGTCAGAAACTGGCGCGTTCTCCGGCACGTTCCAGTGGTCGTACCGCCATGCGTGCGAACATCAGCGTTCATGAACCGCGTCAGCCGCAAGATAAAGACACCATGTTTGCCTTCTCAATGGAAGGGAACAACAGCCCGACAGCCAACCGCAATCAGGTGCCATTCGCCTGGGCGCCGGGCTGGAACTCACCACAAGCCTGGAACAAATTCCAGAGCGAAGTCGGCGGCAGTCTGCGCCATGGTGATCCGGGTGTGCGCTTGATTGAAGCAGGTGAGGGGACACTCGATTACTTCACCACTATTCCGGCTGCCTTTACTGCGCAGAGCGATAACTGGCGTGTTGCGCCTTATTATCACCTGTTCGGCAGCGAAGAAATGACACAGCGCTCTAAGGTGATCCAGCAACGTATGCCACAGGCGTATGTGATGGTTAACCCGGCAGATGCCGCGCAATTAGGGGTGAACGCAGGTTCTCAGGTGGAATTCACCTGTGCCGGTCAGACCCTCAGATTGCCGGTTCGTCTGAGCGAAACATTGGGTCAGGGCCAGGTTGGCCTGCCGCTGGGCTTGCCGGGCATTCCTCCGATACTGGTTGGCGCAACGGTTGAAAATCTGCGGGAGGCAGCACAATGAGCTGGTTTACACCTGTAGTCATTGATTCATTGATCGCCATTCTGAAAGCTGTCGTGATCCTGCTGGTTGTTGTGACCTGCGGGGCCTTTATGAGCTTCGGTGAGCGTCGCTTGCTGGGGCTGTTCCAGAACCGTTACGGGCCAAACCGTGTCGGCTGGGGCGGTTCCCTGCAGCTGGTCGCTGACATGATCAAGATGTTCTTCAAGGAAGACTGGGTACCTAAATTCACCGACAAAGCCATCTTTACGCTGGCGCCGATGATTGCTTTTACGTCCCTGTTGATCTCCTTTGCGATTGTTCCGGTCAGCCCGACCTGGTTCGCCGCAGACCTGAACATCGGCATTTTGTTCTTCCTGATGATGGCCGGTCTGACCGTCTATGCCGTGTTGTTCGCTGGCTGGTCCAGTAATAACAAATACTCGCTGCTGGGTGCGATGCGTGCGTCCGCTCAGACGCTGAGCTACGAAGTGTTCCTCGGCTTATCGCTGATGGGCGTTGTAGCGCAGGCGGGTTCTTTCAATCTGCAAGACATCGTCATTTCTCAGTCGCACATGTGGAACATCATCCCGCAGTTCTTTGGTTTCGTGACCTTTGCGATTGCCGGCGTTGCTGTTTGCCACCGTCATCCGTTTGACCAGCCGGAAGCCGAGCAGGAACTGGCCGATGGTTACCACATTGAATATTCCGGTATGAAATTCGGTCTGTTCTTTGTGGGGGAATACATCGGTATCGTGACTGTCTCTGCGCTGATCGTCACCTTGTTCTTCGGTGGCTGGCAAGGGCCGTTCCTGTATCCGGTGATCTGGTTTGCGCTGAAAACGGCGTTCTTCATGGTGATGTTCATTTTGATCCGTGCTGCTTTACCGCGTCCCCGCTACGACCAGGTGATGTCATTTGGCTGGAAAGTTTGCCTGCCATTGACCTTGCTTAATCTGCTGGCGACCGCTGCGGTCATCTTGTACAACGCGCAATAAGGGGTGATGAAACCATGACATTGAAAGACATAGTGGTCGGGTTCGGTACCCAGGTTCGCAGCTTGTGGATGATAGGCATGCACGCCTTCGCCAAGCGCGAAACCCAGATGTACCCTGAAGTTCCGGTCAATCCACCTCCGCGTTACCGTGGCCGTATCGTGCTGACGCGCGATCCGGACGGTGAAGAGCGCTGCGTTGCCTGTAACCTGTGTGCGGTAGCCTGTCCGGTAGGCTGTATTTCTCTGCAAAAAGCAGAAATGAAAGACGGTCGCTGGTATCCGGAATTCTTCCGCATCAACTTCTCACGCTGCATTTTCTGCGGTCTGTGTGAAGAAGCTTGCCCGACAACAGCCATTCAGCTGACGCCGGACTTCGAGCTGGGCGAATTCAAACGCCAGGATCTGGTGTATGAAAAAGAAGATCTGTTGATTTCTGGGCCGGGTAAATATCCGGAATACAATTTCTACCGGATGGCCGGTATGGCGATTGACGGCAAGTCGAAAGGCGAAGCTGAAAACGAAGCCAAACCGATCAACGTCAAAGGTCTGTTGCCTTAAGGAGCCGCAAGCATGGAATTTGCATTTTATATTGCAGCCCTGGTGGCCGTGTTGGCGACATTGCGTGTTATCACGCATACCAACCCGGTTCATGCACTGCTGTATCTGATCGTCTCTTTACTGGCGATTGCTGCGGTCTTCTTCTCGCTCGGTGCGTATTTCGCCGGTGCCCTGGAGATCATCGTTTACGCCGGCGCCATTATGGTGCTGTTCGTCTTCGTCGTGATGATGCTCAACCTAGGCAATGTCGAAGAACAGGAACGTGCATGGCTTAAACCTGCCACCTGGATCGGACCTTCGGTTCTGTCAGTCATCCTGCTGGTGGTGATGATCATGTCAATCCTCGGCGTGCATGACCACGGCATCAAAGGCGACATGATTGACGCGAAAGCAGTGGGCATCGCGCTGTTCGGGCCTTACGTTCTGGCTGTTGAACTGGCGTCAATGTTGCTGCTGGCCGGTCTGGTCGTGGCATTCCATATTGGTCGTGAACACAAACCGGGTGAAGTCTTCGGTGACGCACCGGTCACGACCGAAATGGCAACAAAAAGAAAACCGGAGGAGAGAGCATGATCCCTCTACAACATGGTCTTATTCTGGCCGCGATCCTCTTTGTTTTGGGGCTTACCGGGCTGCTGGTTCGTCGTAATTTGCTGTTTATGCTGATCAGTCTTGAAGTGATGATTAACGCAGCAGCGCTGGCGTTTATCGTGGCGGGAAGCTACTGGGGTCAGGCAGACGGGCAGGTGATGTACATTCTGGCTATCAGCCTGGCTGCGGCGGAGGCCAGTATTGGTCTGGCGTTGCTGCTGCAACTGTATCGCCGTCGCCACACTCTCAATATTGATACTGTCAGTGAGATGCGCGGATGAACTTACTCTATTTAACAATTTTGTTCCCGCTGATTGGCTTCCTGTTACTGGCCTTTTCACGCGGTCGCTGGTCTGAAAATACCTCTGCTACCATAGGCGTAGGTTCCATTGGTCTGGCAGCAGTGACCACCCTTTATGTGGGCATCAATTTCCTCAGCCAGAAAGCGGCGGGCGTGGAAGTCTTTAATCAGCATCTGTGGAACTGGATGCAGGTCGGTGACTTCAATATTCCTGTCACACTGACGCTCGACGGTTTGTCGATGACCATGCTGTCCGTGGTGACCGGCGTCGGTTTCTTCATCCACATGTTCGCTTCCTGGTACATGCGCGGTGAAGAAGGCTACTCACGCTTCTTCGCATACACCAACCTGTTTATCGCCAGCATGGTGATTCTGGTACTGGCAGACAACCTGTTGCTGATGTACCTCGGTTGGGAAGGCGTGGGTCTGTGCAGTTACCTGTTGATCGGTTTCTACTATACCCATCCGGCTAACGGCGCGGCAGCGATGAAAGCATTTATCGTGACCCGTGTGGGTGACGTGTTCCTGGCTTTCGCACTGTTCATCCTGTACCGCGAACTGGGTACGCTGAACTTCCGTGAACTGATGGTCCTGGCACCGCAGAAACTGGCAGTAGGCGACACGGCAATTACCTGGGCGACCCTGATGTTACTGGGCGGCGCAGTGGGTAAATCCGCACAGCTTCCGCTTCAGACCTGGCTGGCAGACGCCATGGCCGGTCCGACGCCGGTTTCCGCGCTGATCCACGCCGCGACCATGGTCACCGCCGGTGTTTACCTGATTGCACGTACTCATGGCCTGTTCCTGATGGCGCCTGAAATTCTGCATCTGGTGGGCATTATCGGTGCGGTCACGCTGGTTCTGGCCGGTTTCGCGGCGCTGGTGCAAACCGACATCAAACGTGTTCTCGCGTACTCGACCATGAGCCAGATTGGTTACATGTTCCTGGCGCTGGGCGTTCAGGCGTGGGATGCCGCTATCTTCCACCTGATGACGCACGCATTCTTCAAAGCACTGTTGTTCCTTTCTTCCGGTTCGGTCATTTTGGCCTGCCACCACGAACAGAACATCTTCAAAATGGGTGGATTACGTAAATCCATTCCTCTTGTCTATATCTGCTTCCTGGTCGGTGGCGCGGCGCTGTCCGCCTTACCAATCATCACTGCGGGCTTCTTCAGTAAAGATGAAATCCTCGCGGGTGCGCTGGCTAACGGCCACCTGAATCTGATGGTTGCTGGGCTGGTCGGTGCGTTTATGACCTCGCTGTACACCTTCCGCATGATCTTCATCGTCTTCCACGGCGAAGAGAAAATCAAAGCGCATGCGGGTAAAGGCATCACTCACCACCTGCCGCTGCTGGTGTTACTGGTTCTGTCCACCTTCATTGGCGCGATGATTGTTCCGCCACTGAAAGGCGTATTGCCGGATACCACTGAGCTGGCGCATGGCAGTGTGTTGACGCTGGAAATCACATCAGGCGTGATTGCAATTGCGGGCATTCTGCTGGCGGCTGCCCTGTATCTGGGGAAACGCTCGCTGGTCAACAGCATTGCGAAAAGCGCACCGGGCCGTTTCTTCACGACCTGGTGGTTCCATGCCTGGGGCTTCGACTGGCTGTACGACATGATTTTCGTGAAACCTTATCTGCTGGTTGCGAAACTCCTGCAACGTGATCCACTGAACTCAATGATGAATCTGCCTGCGCTGTTTGCCCGTCTGGGTAACCGTGGTCTGACTCTCAGCGAAAACGGTCAGGTTCGTTGGTACGTCGCGTCAATGGGGCTCGGTGCAGTGGTCGTTCTGGCGCTGCTGCTGGTGATTTAAGCCTGCATTACGGGTGTAGTTATCAATGCCGGTCTGTTCGTGTAACGGACCGGCAAGTGAAATAGCCTTCGGGCATAAAAGAAGGGAACGACACGCCATGCTATTACCTTGGCTAATATTTATCCCCTTTATCGGCGGGCTGCTGTGCTGGCAGACTGAGCGCTTTGGGAGCAAAGTACCGCGCTGGATCGCGTTAATTGCGATGGGGCTGACGCTGGCTCTTTCCGTGCAATTGTGGTTGCAGGGAGGATATTCATTAACGACGCCTGCGGGTATTCCACAGTGGCAATCCGAGTTTTCGGTGCCGTGGATCCCTCGTTTTGGCATCAGCTTCCATCTGGCGCTGGACGGTTTGTCCCTGCTGATGGTGGTTCTGACCGGTCTTTTGGGTGTTCTGGCGATCCTCTGTTCGTGGCGTGAAATCCAGAAGTATCAGGGTTTCTTCCACCTGAACTTACTGTGGATCCTCGGCGGCGTGATCGGCGTGTTCCTTGCCATCGACATGTTCCTGTTCTTCTTCTTCTGGGAAATGATGCTGGTGCCGATGTACTTCCTGATTGCCTTGTGGGGACACAAAGCGTCAGACGGTAAAACGCGTATCAGCGCAGCAACCAAATTCTTCATCTATACGCAGTCCAGCGGTCTGGTGATGTTGATTGCCATCCTCGGTCTGGTGTTTGTGCATTACAACGCCACCGGTGTGTGGACATTCAACTACGCTGACCTGCTGAAAACGCCAATGTCGCACGGTGTTGAATATCTGCTGATGCTGGGCTTCTTCATCGCCTTCGCGGTGAAAATGCCGGTTGTGCCACTGCACGGCTGGTTGCCGGATGCACACAGTCAGGCACCAACCGCCGGTTCCGTCGACTTAGCCGGTATCTTGCTGAAAACCGCGGCCTACGGGATGTTGCGTTTCTGTCTGCCACTGTTCCCGGAAGCGTCTCACCAGTTCGCACCGATTGCCATGTGGCTGGGGGTGATTGGTATCTTCTACGGTGCGTGGATGGCGTTCTGCCAGACTGATATTAAACGTCTGATTGCTTACACCTCCGTTTCGCACATGGGCTTCGTGCTGATTGCTATCTACACCGGCAGCCAGCTGGCGTACCAGGGCGCAGTTATCCAGATGATTGCACATGGTCTGTCCGCAGCTGGTATGTTCATCATCTGTGGTCAGCTGTACGAACGTCTGCATACCCGTGATATGCGCCAGATGGGCGGATTGTGGGGCCGGATTAAATACCTGCCAGCGTTGTCTCTGTTCTTCGCCGTCGCCACTTTAGGGATGCCGGGTACAGGTAACTTCGTCGGTGAATTCCAGATCCTGTTCGGCAGCTACCCGGTTGTGCCGGTGATCACTGTCATCTCAACCTTTGGTCTGGTGTTCGCTTCGGTTTACTCACTGGTGATGATGCAGCGCGCTTACTACGGCAAAGCAAAATCTGACGAACCGCTGCCGGGCATGACCTCACGCGAACTGTCGATCATCTTGTTACTTGTTGTATTGCTGGTGGCGCTGGGTTTATACCCGCAGCCAATTCTGGATACTTCAAGTGCTGCGATGAGCAACATTCAGCACTGGTTCGGGTCTTCAGTTTCCACTATTTCAACGACAAGGCCGTAACTCGCCATGACATTTACACTTCAAAATCTGATCGCACTATTACCGCTGATGATCGTCGGATTGACGGTGGTGGTGGTGATGCTGTCCATTGCGTGGCGACGCGACCATTTTCTTAATGCCACACTGACAGTCATCGGGCTGAACGTTGCCTTACTTTCCCTTTACTACGTCGGGCAGGTCGGCCCGCAGGACGTCACACCGTTGCTGCGCGTTGACGGCTACTCGATGTTCTACATCGGGCTGGTGCTGCTGGCGAGTCTGGCCACCAGTACGTTTGCTTACCCCTGGCTGGCCGGTTATCCGGACAACCGCGAAGAGTTCTACCTGTTAGTTCTCATTGCGGCCATGGGCGGCATTCTGCTGGCATGCTCTAACCATCTGGCGTCAATGTTCCTCGGGATCGAACTGATTTCCCTGCCATTGTTCGGCCTGATTGGTTACGCCTACCGCCAGAAACGCTCGCTGGAAGCGGCGATCAAATACATGCTGCTGTCGGCTGCTGCGTCTTCCTTCCTGCTGTTTGGTATGGCGCTGCTGTACGCACAGTCCGGTGATTTGTCCTTCGCGTCACTGGGCAAAAACCTGGGCGATGGCGTGATGCTGCACCAGCCGTTGCTGATGGCCGGTCTGGGCATGATGATTGTCGGTCTGGGCTTCAAGCTGTCGCTGGTTCCGTTCCACCTGTGGACGCCAGACGTGTATCAGGGCGCACCTGCACCGGTTTCGACTTTCCTGGCAACCGCCAGCAAAATCGCAATCTTCGCTGTGGTGATGCGTTTGTTCCTGTACGCGCCGGTGGCTGACAGCGAATCGATTCGTATCGTGCTGGCGATTATCGCCTTCTGCTCGATTCTGGTCGGTAACCTGATGGCGATCAGCCAGAGCAACATCAAACGTCTGCTCGGTTACTCTTCCATCGCTCACCTGGGTTATCTGCTGGTGGCGCTGATTGCCGTACAAACGCATCAGCTGTCGATGGAAACCGTTGGTGTGTATCTGGCCGGTTACCTGTTCAGCAGCCTCGGTGCTTTTGGTGTGGTCAGCCTGATGTCCAGCCCGTACAAAGGCCCGGACGCAGAATCGCTGTTCTCCTACCGTGGTCTGTTCTGGCATAAGCCAATCCTGTCTGCGGTAATGACCGTGATGATGCTGTCACTGGCCGGTATTCCGATGACGCTGGGCTTTATCGGTAAGTTCTACGTGATTGCGACCGGTGTGACCGCGCATCTGTGGTGGCTGACCGGTGCTGTGGTTGTCGGTTCTGCGATTGGTCTTTACTACTACCTGCGTGTAACGGTGAGCTTGTATCTGAGCGCGCCTGAAACACTGGTTCGTGATACGCCAAACAACTGGGCGCTCACGGCAGGTGGGGTAGTCGTACTGATTTCCGCGATTCTGGTGCTGTTGCTGGGTATCTTCCCGCAGCCGCTGATTTCGCTGGTACAGATGGCGCAACCGCTGCTCTGAAAAAGTCTGCAAATGCAGTCTGAAAAGCTGACGAAGCCGCTCACATGAGCGGCTTTTTTAATCGTATTAGTTGATAAATGTGATTCATATCACATTTATATGTACGTTCAGCTAAATATTACATTCATTTTGTGATCTTCCCCATTCCATTATTCCTGCCAATGCGTACACTGCGCGCTTGTTCAAATTCGTATGGAATTACACCATGAATGTTTTAGTGATGATTGCCATTACCACCGGCATCCTCTCCGGTATCTGGGGCTGGGTGGCTATCAGCCTTGGCCTGATAAGCTGGGCGGGATTCCTCGGATGCACGGCGTATTTCGCCTGTCCGCAGGGCGGGCTGCGCGGATTGCTGATCAGCACGCTGACCTGTCTCAGCGGCGTGTTCTGGGCAGTGGTGATCATCGCGGGCAGCGCCATGCGTCCCGAATGGAGCATTCTGGGTTATATGCTGACCGGCATCGTCGCCTTCCTGATGTGTATTCAGGCACGTCAGCAGTGGCTGGCGTTTGTTCCGGGCACCTTTATCGGTGCCTGTGCGACTTTCGCCGCACAGGGCGACTGGCGGCAGGTGGTGGTGTCATTGCTGGTCGGTCTGGTGTTCGGTTACGCGATGAAAAACAGCGGATTATGGCTGGCGAAACAGCGCGAAAAGCAGCTGAATGGCGCTAAAAAAGCTGCTATTTTCCCGGACGTTAAAGGGTCAGAAGGTTCTTAAAACCCCGTTTTTACGACAGTTTTCTGATGATCTGTCGGGCAATTCAGGCGGAACTGCGCTAGGGTTAATGGCAGCATAAGTTTTTAGAAGACCCGAACACATCATAAGGAGATAACCATGGCTGACCAATTTGAGACACAGCAGAATTCGTTAGATGACGATTTGCGTATGCTGACTGAAACTCTGGAAGAAGTGCTGAAATCTTCCGGCGATAAAGCGGATGAGAAATACGTGCAAATTAAAGCACGTGCTGAAAACGCACTGAAAGACATTAAATCCCGTATTGACCCTTCCGCCCGTTCTTACTGCAAGAAAGCCCGTCACGTCGCGGAACAGACTGACAGCTATGTGCGTGAAAATCCGTGGCATGGCGTGGGCGTCGGTGCCGCCGTCGGCCTGGTTGTAGGCCTGTTGTTGCGTCGCTAATGTCATTCCTTCAGGAGCAGCGTCCTGCTGCTCCTGCTCTTAACGCATTTGATAACTCCTTTGTCTGCTCCTATACTCCCTCTTAGCTAACAGCACTCACTTCAGCTTGATCTGTCGCATATTTTCATTTTTCGTATCGCCGCATAATTCATCCGTAATTGATCCAACCCGTTTTTTGATCCAGAAGGGTATTTCTACCCGTCACTAAACATCCGGTATGGCCCGAGGTAGCGGTGAAACAAATATCAGCAATCATTGAGCAGCTTGATACAACGCTGGCAGGCGAATGGCCTGATACAGCGGGGATCCGGCAGTTCAGTTATTCCCTGCAAAAACAGCCAGACACCGGCCTGCTGGAATGGTTGTCTGCGCAACCCTGCTACCCGAAATTCTACTGGCAACAGCGTGATGGCAATGAAGAAGCCGCCGTTTGTGGCGATGCTTACGCTTTTGGCGATACGGCACAGGCGCAGGCTTTTATCCGCGAACATCAGGATGTGCCTGATCTGCACATCTGGGGGCTGAACGCCTTCAATGGCGCTGACAGCTCCGCCTTTGCTGCCAATGCACTGTTTCTCCCACGCATCGAACTTTGCCGTCAGGGCAGCCGCTACTGGTTGCGGTGTACGCTTTTCAGTGCGCACTCTTTACGTAAGGAAGCTCGCCGCACACGTTTGTTCCTGCGATCTCTGGTCGCCAGTCAGGCTTTACCGCCGATCGCCTCCCGCGTATTACAACACCAGCATTTACCGGCGCAGCCCCAGTGGAATCAGCTGATTACCCGCGCACTGAACTGCATTGAAGCGCAGCAATTCGACAAAGTCGTGCTGGCGCGAAAAACCACGCTGACTCTCAGTCGACCGCTGAACGCCTGCGCATTTCTGGCTGCCAGTCGTGCGGTGAACCACCACTGCTATCACTTTATGCTGGCATTCACGCCACAACAGGCTTTCCTGGGTTCCAGCCCTGAACGCCTGTTCCTGCGCAACCACGATGAGTTATATACCGAAGCGCTGGCGGGCACCGTCGCCAACGATCCTGATGATTTTAAAGCACAGGAACTGGGCGACTGGCTGCTGAACGACGGCAAAAATCAGCGAGAAAACCTGCTGGTGGTGGATGACATTTGCCAGCGTTTGCAGGGCGGGGCGCAAACGCTCGACATCATGCCTGCCGAGATTTTACGTCTGCGCAAAGTCCAGCATCTGCGCCGCAGTATTCATGGCGAACTGACGGAATCCGATGACGCCGGTTGTCTGCAACGTTTACAACCGACGGCGGCCGTCGCCGGATTGCCGCGTCAGGCAGCCCGCGAATTTATCGCTGAATTTGAGCCTTTTGACCGCGAATGGTATGCCGGTTCCGCCGGGTACATCAGCGCTGAACAGACGGAGTTTACCGTCGCGCTGCGTTCTGCGGCGGTGAAAGGACATCATCTGGAACTCTACGCTGGCGCGGGAATTGTCGCGGGTTCTGACGCTGCACAGGAATGGCAGGAAATCGAAAACAAAGCCGCAGGTCTGCGTACTTTGCTGGAAGAGCACTACACGCCTGCCGTTCAGGCCGGATAATCCTTTGCCGGAGTAAGTTGACCATGTCTGTTGCCGTTTTTAACCGCCGCTGGGCGACGTTGCTCCTCGAAAGCCTGACCCGCCATCAGGTGCAACACGTATGCATTGCGCCCGGTTCCCGATCCACGCCGCTGACCCTTGCCGCCGCGGCGCATCCGCACCTTATCTGCCATACCCATTTTGATGAACGTGGCCTCGGCCATCTGGCGCTCGGGCTGGCAAAAGCCAGCGGGCAGCGTGTGGCGATCATTGTCACCTCCGGCACCGCGGTAGCCAATCTTTATCCGGCGCTGATCGAAGCCGGGCTGACCGGCGAAAAGCTGGTATTGCTCACTGCCGACCGTCCGCCGGAGCTTATCGATTGTGGCGCGAATCAGGCTATCCGCCAGACCGGCATGTTTGCCAGCCATCCTGTACACACCCTGGATTTGCCGCGTCCGACGCCGGAAATCAGCGCCCGCTGGCTGGTCTCCGCGCTGGATAATGCACTGGCGCAGCAGACACACGGCGCGGTGCATATTAACTGTCCGTTCGCCGAACCGCTGTATGGTGAAGACAGCGGTGAACATCTTGACTGGTTGCAACAGCTGGGCGACTGGTGGCAGGGGCATCAGCCGTGGCTGAATTACTCGCCGGTTGAGCATACGACCGCACAGCCAGACTGGTTTTCCTGGCGGCAAAAGCGCGGCGTGATTATTGCCGGTCGCATTTCAGCACAGGAAAGCGAGTCCGTCGCCCGCTGGGCTGAAGTGCTTGGCTGGCCGCTGATCAGCGACGTTCAGGCTTCAACGGGTAACCCGCTTCCCTGTGCCGATCTTTGGCTGGCTTCACCGCAGGCGCAGGCTGTGCTGGCACGCGCTCAGCTGGTGATTCAGTTTGGCGGCGGTTTAACCGGTAAACGTTTACTGCAATGGCAGGCAGCGTGTGAACCCGAGGAATACTGGCTGATTGATACGCTGCCGGGCCGTCAGGATCCGGCGCAGCACCGTGGCCGCAGGATACAGGCGACCGTCGCTGACTGGTTGCTGACGCATCCGGCTCAGCCACAGCCTGACTGGGCGGAAGAGCTTGGATCCTGTTCGCAACGTGCCAGTCAGGCGGTGAAAACTCATCTCGATGGCACTTTTGGAGAGGCCGCCGCCGCATGGCAGCTTCCGGCATTATTGCCCGCGCACGGCCAGTTATTCCTCGGCAACAGCCTGATTGTCCGGCTGGTCGATGCCTTTGCAAAACTGCCCGCCGGTTATCCTGTTTATGCCAATCGCGGTGCAAGCGGTATTGATGGTTTGCTTTCCACCGCTGCGGGCGTGCAGCGCGCAACCTGCAAACCGACGCTGGTGCTGCTCGGCGATATCTCTGCGCTGTATGATTTGAACGCACTGGCGCTGATGCGTCAGTGCTCAGCGCCAACCGTCATCATTATCGTTAACAACAACGGCGGACAGATTTTCTCGCTGCTACCGACGCCGGAAGCTGAGCGCCAGCGATTTTACTGCATGCCGCAGAACGTCAGTTTCAGTCACGCGGCGGCGATGTTTGGTCTGGATTATGCCTGCCCGACGTCAGTGCCTGCGCTGTATCAGGCTGTCAGCGAATGCTGGCAGCACGGCGGCGTGAAGCTGATCGAACTGAAAGTCAGTGAGACGGATGGAGCAGAAAGCCTGCGCACGCTGGTCCGCCAGATGAGCGCATCATGACGCTGGTCTGTACTTCGCTAAATGCCGGAGCCACAGGCCGTCCGTGGCTGGTATTTCTCCATGGCCTGCTGGGCAGCGCGCAAGACTGGCAGCCGTTACAGGCGGCGCTCGAAGGCTGGCCTTGTCTGTTTGTCGATTTGCCGGGACACGGGCGTTCAGCGCAATTAACCGCCGCCGGTTTTGCGGATGTCAGCCAGTTACTGACCGATACTTTGCATCAGCAGGGGATATCGTCGTACTGGCTTATTGGCTACTCGCTCGGCGGACGCATCAGTTTGTATCACGCGTGCCAGGGGGATCGCAGCGGATTGCAGGGCGTGCTGGTCGAAGGTGCGCATCCCGGGCTGACCTGTCAGGCCGAACGCGCGCAGCGTCGTCATCACGATCAGCAATGGGCGACGCGCTTTTTGCAACTGCCGTGGAAACAGGCGCTCGCCAGCTGGTATCGCCAGCCGGTGTTTTCCGGCCTGACCGATGAACAGCGACAGCAGCTGATTTTGCTGCGGGAAAACAACAATCCCCACACTGTGGCTGCGATGCTCACGGCGACATCGCTTTCTGTCCAACCCGATTTGCGCGGACAACTGCATCAGCTTTCGCTGCCCCTGATCTGGTTATGCGGCACTCATGACACCAAATTTATTCATCTCGCGCAGCATTCCGGTTTCGAACTGCGCACTATCGCCAATGCCGGGCATAACGCCCACCGTGAAAATCCGGCGGAATTTGTCCGTCAGGCGCTGGCATTTATTACTTCACCTGTCTTAAAGGACGTTGCACATGATTTATCCTGATGAAAAAGAACTTTACGCGCCGGTCGAATGGCGTGACTGCACCGGTGAGTTTGAAGATATTCGTTATCACAAATCCACCGATGGCATCGCTAAAATCACCATCAACCGCCCTCAGGTGCGTAATGCCTTTCGCCCGCTGACGGTGAAAGAAATGATCCGCGCCCTCGATGACGCCCGTAACGACGAAGGTATCGGTGTGATCGTACTGACCGGTGAAGGCGAAAAAGCCTTCTGTGCCGGCGGTGACCAGAAAGTCCGTGGCGACTACGGCGGCTATCAGGATGCCAGCGGCGTGCATCATCTGAATGTGCTGGATTTTCAGCGCCAGATCCGCACCTGCCCAAAACCGGTTGTGGCGATGGTGGCAGGTTATTCCATCGGCGGTGGCCACGTGCTGCATATGATGTGCGACCTGACGATTGCGGCAGATAATGCCATCTTCGGCCAGACCGGCCCGAAAGTCGGTTCTTTCGACGGCGGCTGGGGCGCATCTTATATGGCGCGTATCGTCGGCCAGAAAAAAGCCCGCGAAATCTGGTTCCTGTGCCGTCAGTACGATGCTAAAGCCGCGCTGGAGATGGGACTGGTCAACACCGTGGTTCCGCTGGCAGATCTGGAAAAAGAAACCGTGCGCTGGTGTCGTGAAATGCTGGAAAACAGCCCGATGGCGCTGCGTTGCCTGAAAGCGGCTCTGAACGCGGATTGCGACGGTCAGGCCGGTTTACAGGAACTGGCGGGTAACGCCACCATGCTGTTCTACATGACTGACGAAGGTCAGGAAGGCCGCAACGCGTTTAACGAAAAACGCCAGCCGGACTTCAGCAAATTTAAGCGGAATCCATAATGCGTCGCGCCACGGTGTACCGGTATTGCCTGCCGATGGAAGCGGGCGTGGTGCTGCGCAACCAGCGTCTCAAAACGCGCGACGGGCTGCTGGTTTCATTGTGGCAGGACGATAAAACAGGCTGGGGCGAGATTGCGCCGCTGCCCGGATTCAGTCAGGAAGATTTGCCTCAAGCGCAGGAAGCCGTTCAGCATGGCCTGAGTCAGTGGATGCAGGGCGCGTCGCTGACGGCGGTTGCCTCAGCATTCAGCACGCTGCCCTCAGTGGCTTTCGGGCTGAGCTGTGCCGATGCCGAACTGCGCGATGAACTGCCGCAGGTGCTGAGTACGCGCTGTGCGCCTTTGTGCCACGGTGATCCGAATGAGCTTTATGCACGTCTCGGTGCATTACCCGCAGATGCGCATGGCCGCAAGGTCGCCAAAGTAAAAGTCGGATTGTACGAATCTGTCGGCGACGGCCTGAATGTCAGTATGCTGCTGGAAGCCTTACCGGATTTGCATCTGCGTCTCGATGCTAACCGCAGCTGGACCCCGGTGAAAGCCGCAGGATTTGCCCGCCACGTTGCACCGGAACTGCGATCCCGCATCACGTTTATCGAAGAACCCTGTCTGAGCCGCGATCAATCCCGCGACTTTGCCCGTCTGACCGGTATCGCAATCGCCTGGGATGAAAGCGTGCGTGAAACGGGTTTTACCGTGCAGGCTGAGCCGGGTGTGGCAGCGATTATCATTAAACCTACGCTCACCGGCAGTCTGATGCGTTGCCGCCAACTGATAGCGCAGGCACACGCCGCCGGGCTGGAAGCGGTGATCAGCTCATCCATTGAATCCAGTCTGGGACTGACACAACTGGCGCGTATCGCGCAGTGGCTGACGCCGGATGCGGTTCCCGGTCTGGATACGCTGGATCTGATGCAGGCGCAGCTGGTCCGCCGCTGGCCGGATTCCGCGCTTCCGCTGACCGATGTTTCTGCGCTGGAGATTGTATGGCAGAGCAGATAGAGAAGCAGATAAATAGTATGGCAGAGCAAATAATGACGGACTGGCCGTGGCGCCAGAGGTCTGTGCAAACCCCTTTTGCTGTGGCGCTGAAAGCCGGAGACGTCAGCTGGTGCTGGCGCGATTTACAGCACCGCGTTGATTCGCTGGCCGCCGGATTTATTGCGCAGGGCGTGACGGAAGGCACCGGCGTGGTGTTGCGCAGTAAAAATAATCTGGATGCGTTGCTGTGTTATCTGGCGCTGTTACAGACCGGTGCGCGTTTATTGCCGCTTAATCCGCAACTGCCTCAGACGTTATGCGAGGAACTGCTTTCTCAGCTCAATATTGATTTTATGCTCGACCTGGCTGAAACGGCGCTGGGTTTAAATATCCCCGCGCTTTCGCTGCAAAATGCCTGGTCCGTCAGCGCTGTCGCATGGCAACCGGATCGCGTGGCAACTCTGACGCTGACCTCCGGCTCCACGGGTTTACCTAAAGCCGCCGCGCATACCGTCTCCGCTCATCTCGCCAGTGCGGCCGGGGTGCTGGGGCTGATTAATTTCACACAGCACGACAGCTGGCTGCTCTCGTTGCCGCAATTCCACGTTTCCGGACAGGGCATCATCTGGCGCTGGTTGCTGGCTGGCGCGACGCTGGTGCTGGCCGACGGACAACCGTTCGAGGCGGCGCTGCAGGAATGCAGCCATGCCTCACTGGTGCCGACTCAACTCTGGCGCCTGCTCAAAGGCACGCCGTTGCCTGAACAACTCAAAGATGTCCTGCTGGGTGGCGCGCAGATCCCGCCGGAATTAACCCTGCAAGCAGAACGCGCCGGTATCCGCTGCTGGTGCGGATATGGCATGACCGAAACGGCGTCGACCGTGACGGCAAAACGGGCAGATGGATCTGCGGGCGTAGGGCTGCCGCTCAGCGGTAAAGACGTCAAAATCGTCGATCAGGAAGTCCTGATCCGCAGCGACAGTCTGGCCTGCGGTTACTGGAAAAATGGCACGCTGACGCCAGTTGTCAGTACTGACGGCTGGTTACATACGCGTGACCGGGGAGAATGGCGGAATGGCGAACTGCTGATCGCCGGGCGGCTGGATAATCTCTTTTTCAGCGGCGGGGAAGGGATACAGCCTGAAGATATCGAGAAAGTGCTGGTAAGCCATCCGCAGGTTTCTCAGGCGTTTGTGATACCGGTGGAAGACGAGCAATTTGGACAGCGGCCGGTCGCCGTGCTCGAAGCACAAGCCGGGCTGCTGTATGAGGAACTCAATCTCTGGCTGAGCAATAAACTCCCGCGCTTTCAGCTACCGGTGGCTTATCATTCGCTGCCTGAAACTCTGGCACAGGGCGGGATTAAAATCTCGCGGGCCAGCGTCCGCCAGTGGATAGCCATGCTTTCGTAAAATATGCTTTTGCAGAAAACATTCTTTTGCAAAAAATAGAAAGGGCCGCGCATTGCGGCCCTTGTCATGTATGCGGCGCTAAAATCAGTCTTTCAGGGCTTTCTCAACACCTGCGCCATAAGCCGGGTCGACTTTATAGAACAGTGCGACCTGACGTGCCTGCGTGTCCGGCGACGCATGTTTCAACTCACCGGCAATGCGCGCAAACATGCGCTGATGTTCGGCCTCAGACAGCAAATTGAACAGCAGACGCGGCTGGGTGAAGTAATCGTCATCTTCACGGTGATTCCAGTGATCGGCCGCGCCTTCAATGCTCAGTGGCGGTTCGCTGAAATCAGGTTGTTCCTGGAACAGACCGGCGTTGTTCGGTTCGTACGTCACGCCGTTGCCGCTGTTACCGTCCACACGCATTGCGCCGTCACGGTGATAATTATGGAACGGGCATTTTGGCGCGTTCACTGGGATCTGATGATGGTTCACACCCAGACGGTAGCGGTGCGCGTCGCCGTAGGAGAACAGACGTCCCTGTAACATGCGATCTGGTGAGAAACCAATACCAGGGACCACATTCGCCGGGCTCATGGCGACCTGTTCCACTTCGGCAAAGTAGTTTTCCGGATTGCGGTTCAGTTCGAATTCACCGACTTCGATCAGCGGATAATCGCTGTGCAGCCAGACTTTAGTCAGGTCAAACGGGTTGTACGGCAGTTTTGAGGCGTCCGCTTCCGGCATGATTTGCACGAACAGCTTCCAGCGCGGGAAATCGCCACGTTCAATCGCTTCGTACAGATCACGCTGGGAGCTTTCGCGGTCGGTGCCCACCAGTTTTTCTGCTTCGTCGTCCATCAGGTTTTCAATACCCTGCTGGCAGCGGAAGTGGAATTTCACCCAGAAACGTTCATTTTCTGCATTAATAAAGCTGAATGTATGGCTGCCGAAACCGTGAATATGACGGTAAGAGGCGGGCAGACCGCGGTCACTGACGTCGATGGTCAGCTGATGCAGAGCTTCCGGAAGATGCGAGAAGAAGTCCCATTTATACGCCGGATTACGCAAGTTAGTGCGCGGGTCACGTTTAACGACGTGGTTCAGGTCAGGGAATTTCAGCGGGTCACGCAGATAAAACACCGGCGTATTATTGCCGACTAAATCCCAGTTACCTTCTTCGGTGTAAAACTTCATCGAGAAACCGCGGATATCACGCTCTGCATCTGCCGCACCGCGTTCACCGGCCACCGTCGAGAAACGGATAAACATGTCAGTTTGCTTGCCAATTTCGGAGAAGATTTTCGCGCGGGTGTAAGCGGTAATATCGTGGGTGACGGTAAATGTACCGTGAGCGCCGGAACCTTTTGCGTGCATACGGCGCTCAGGGATCACTTCGCGGTCGAAGTGCGCTAATTTCTCAAGAAACCAGACATCCTGCAGAAGTAACGGGCCACGGCGACCCGCCGTTATTACGTTATTATTATCGACGACGGGCGCGCCAGCGGCAGTAGTTAAACCTTTCTTGGTCATAACAAATTCCTTCCAGTGAAAACGGGGTGTGTAGGTAAAAGAAGCGTTGTAGATCGTTAACATTCCTTGTTTGCGGGTTGCTCTCCTAAGCCAAATTAACTCTACCCATTACAAATAAACCATATGTTGATCAGGGGCAAATAGGTGGGAGTTATCATTTCGACGTGAAAACTTCGTTTCATCAATGAGAACGATGTTTCTTACAATTTTCTATGCTCCGCTGAATGTTTAAAAGTCCCAAAAAGTTGTTACAACAGAGTGAATTGCTTTAGACTTCCAGCGGAAGATTTAATGTCGTTTAGCTATTATTTGGGAAAAATAATGAAAAAGATCCTTGTCGCTGGCGCCGCTGCCAGCCTGATGTTTGCCGCGGCTTCTGCGAACGCCATCAGTGTTAACGGTGAAGTCGGCGAACACTACACGCACCTGGGCGTGGGCTTTGGTACCACTTCTCCGGGACTGGCTCTGAGCGGTGATTACACTCACAACGATGACGACGGTGATGTGGCTGGCGTTGGTTTAGGTTACAACATTCCTTTAGGGCCTTTCATGGCAACCGTTGGCGGTAAAGGTCTGTATACCAATCCGAAAGACGGCGACGAAGGTTACGCGGCTGCGGTCGGCGGTGGTCTGCAATTGCCAATCGCAAAAATGTTCACCCTGTACGGTGACTATTACTATTCCCCGGATTCACTCTCCAGCGGCATCGCAAACTATGAAGAAGCGAACGCAGGCATCCGTCTGACCGCCATTCCACTGGTGACAGTGAGCGTGGGTTACCGCTACATGGCGATGGACGGCAAAGACGGCAACCGCGATAACGTGGTGGCAGATGGCGCATATTTAGGTGGCGCGATCAACTTCTAAATACCCGTCATCTTTCAAGTTGCAGATGCGTTAGCTGTACTTGCTCACCCCGGTCACTGACCTGTGTCAGCTCCCGGGGATCCGCGCGCTTGCCGCCTTCCTGCACCATGAAATCTTTTGGGTATTACTCTGTTTAAAGCCTGCTTAGCAGGCTTTTTTATTGTCTGTAATATCACTTTGTGCCCCAAAGATTGTTTTTCTGTCTCAGCCTTTCTACAGTGGAATGACAAAAAAACAGAAGGAGAACGGGATGCTTAGGGTTGAGATGCTGAGTACGGGTGATGAAGTGCTGCATGGCCAGATTGTGGATACCAATTCGGCGTGGCTGGCGAATTATCTGTTCGAACAGGGTTTACCGATGACCAGCCGTGAAACCGTGGGCGACAGCCTGGACGCGCTGGTGGCTGTTCTCGAAGAACGCAGCCATATCGCCGATGTGCTGATCGTGAACGGCGGCTTAGGGCCAACGACGGATGATTTAAGCGCGCTGGCTGCGGCGAAAGCCTGCGGCGTTGAGCTGGTTGAAGATGCCGGCTGGATTAAAACCATGCAGGCGTTCTTTAACGAACGTGGTCGCCCGATGGCCGAATCTAATCGTAAACAGGCGCAGATCCCGGCCAATGCTGAGTTGCTGGATAACCCGGTCGGCACTGCCTGCGGCTTCAGCGTGAAGCTTAACCGTTGCCAGATATTCTTCACCCCGGGCGTGCCTTCTGAATTCAAAGTGATGGTGGAGCAGCAAATCGTTCCGCGTCTGCATAAACAGTTTCCGGCGCTGGAAGCCCCGCTGTGTCTGCGTCTCACGACGTTTGGTCGCGGTGAAAGTGATCTTGCGACGGAGCTGGATAAACTCGAACTGCCGGAAGGCGTGGTGATGGGTTACCGTTCTTCTTCACCGATTATCGAGCTGAAAGTCACCGGCCCGCGCTCGCAGGAAGCCGCCATGCACAAAGCATTTGAGCGCGTGCGCGAAGTGGCGGGGGAGAGCACCATTTTCGAAGGACTGGGCAGCCTGCCGGATCGTCTGGCTGAGCGTCTGCTGGCGCAGGATTTGCGTCTGGCGGTCAGCGAAAGTTTCACCGGCGGACTGCTGAACTGGCGTCTGCAAAGCGCCGGCGTTCCGCTGGTCAACGGCGAGTTATTGCCACAGGGCGACGAAGCCTCACCAGAGAAATCCCTCGAATGCCTGCTGGCGCGCGCGCAGAGTCTGGCAGAAAGCACCGGCGCACAACTGGCTCTTGCCGTCGGTGCGCTGTCAGGGGATCAACTCAGTCTGGCGCTTCATACGCCATCCGGTACCAGCGGATTAACCATTCGTTATACCGCGACGCGTCACGGTCTGGCATTACGGCAGGAGACGATGGCAATGGTGGCGATGGATCTTCTCAGGCGTTATCTGAACGGGTGGGAACCGGTGGCGGATTATCCGTGGTTGGATCGGGTTGCAAAGGTTTAGCTTTTACAAAAGCCAGGTCAAGACCTTGGGTTGCCACCCAAACTGGCCTTAAGATCAAGGTCGTGGGCGTCGGCCCACACCGACTTAGGGGACGGCTTATCGCCGCCGCCCCCCAAGACCCCCCAGGCTCTTTCACTGCGCGCTATCGCGGGCACGACGGACATGTTTCTGACGCAATTGTGAGTGGCGCAAAATGTCATCGCTGCGCGATTCCCGAATTTCAGGTTTCGAGCCTCTGGTCTCGAACCATTCATTCGGTGCCATTTTTGAGCACGCCAATCAACTTATTTAAAAGATGAAAAATAGTCTGTCTTTGAATTTAAGATCGTGCGGGCGATTCAGAAATCTTGCTGAACGGAGCGGCTTCGAGACCTATGGCTCGAAGACCGAGAGAAGGTACCGCGCAGCGGCAAGATTTCCAGCCTGTCGCAGTGGTACCTGAAACATAGTGTCTAGCGGAGCGCGCAGTGAAAAAGCGGGGGAGTCCAGAGGGCGCGCGCTTACGCGTCCTCTGGTCGGTGTGGGCCGACGCCCACGACCTTAGGTCAGTTTGGGCGGTGAGCCCAATATCTTGATGTTGAAGGCTAAAAGCTAAAGGCAGGCATGGGCAGCAGCCCATCAAAACTCAATCTCAATATCCCCAACCGGCATGCAACAGCACGGCAAAATCTCGCCGTCAGAGATGAAAGCTAAAGGCTTCTCACTGTACTCAACGGCACCGTTGATCAGCTTCATCCGGCAAGATCCGCAATAACCTTCGCGACACTGGTATTCGACTTCAACCTGATGATGTTCAAACACTTCCAGCAAATTCCGGTGCTCTGACTTGCAGGCCAGTTGCTGGCCATTTGCTGAAAGTGTGATGGTTCTGTCCGTCATTTACAGCTCGAAATCACTCAGGTCGTCTGCGTGAACTTCAGAATCAATCTGACCCACGAGATAGGAGCTGACTTCCACTTCCTGCGGCGCAACCTGCACGTTATCAGACACCAGCCAGGCGTTGATCCACGGGATTGGGTTAGAGCGGGTTTTGAATGGCGCGTCCAGACCCACAGCCTGCATACGGATGTTGGTGATGTATTCCACGTACTGACACAGAATGTCTTTGTTCAGGCCAATCATCGAACCGTCTTTGAACAGGTATTCCGCCCAGTCTTTTTCCTGCTGTGCCGCGAGCACGAACAGGTCGTGACATTCCTGCTGACATTCCAGCGCGATTTCTGCCATTTCCGGGTCGTCCTGACCTGAACGCAGCAGGTTCAGCGCGTGCTGAGTACCGGTCAGATGCAGGGCTTCGTCACGGGCGATCATCTTGATGATTTTCGCGTTGCCTTCCATCAGTTCACGTTCAGCGAACGCAAATGAGCAGGCGAAGCTGACGTAGAAACGCACGGCTTCCAGCGCGTTCACGCTCATCAGACAGATGTAGAGTTTTTTCTTCAGCTCGCGCAGGTTTACCACGACCGTTTTGCCGTTGACCTGATGCGTACCTTCGCCCAGCAGATGGTAGTAGCTGGTCATCTCGATCAGTGTGTCGTAATAACCGGAGATGTCTTTCGCGCGCTTGAGGATTTCTTCGTTGGTGACGATATCGTCAAACACAATCGCCGGATCGTTCACGATGTTACGGATGATGTGCGTGTAAGAGCGTGAGTGAATGGTTTCTGAAAACGCCCAGGTTTCGACCCAGGTTTCAAGCTCAGGAATAGAAATGAGGGGTAACAGTGCCACGTTCGGGCTGCGACCCTGAATGGAATCGAGCAGCGTCTGGTATTTCAGGTTGCTCAGGAAGATGTGTTTTTCGTGATCCGGCAACGCCTGAAAATCGATACGGTCGCGGGAAACATCAATCTCTTCCGGACGCCAGAAGAAGGACAGCTGTTTTTCGATCAGTTTTTCAAAGATTTCATGCTTCTGCTGGTCGAAACGGGCAACGTTAACCGACTGGCCAAAGAACATTGGCTCAAGAAGCTGATCGTTTTTATTCTGGGAAAAAGTACTGTAAGCCATAACTTCCTCGACATTCTCGGCAAAAACCCCCTGACGGGGGTTTTGAATAATATATTTAGTTAAAACAGATGATTAGATTTTGCAGGCGCCGCTTTCGCAGTCGTCAGCCACGTCGGCTTTCATATCTTCCTGCACATCATCAGCACCGTCGCGGGTGTTCTGATAATACAGCGTTTTGACGCCAAATTTGTAGGCTGTCAGCAAGTCTTTCAACAACTGTTTCATCGGCACTTTACTGTTCGGGAAGCGCGACGGGTCATAGTTGGTGTTAGACGAAATCGCCTGGTCGATGAATTTCTGCATCACGCCAACCAGTTGCAGATAGCCGTCGTTGTTCGGCATATCCCACAGCAGTTCGTACTGATCCTTCAGACGCTCATACTCCGGCACGACCTGACGCAGGATCCCGTCTTTCGACGCTTTAATACTGATGTGGCCGCGCGGTGGCTCGATACCGTTGGTGGCGTTGGAGATCTGCGAAGAGGTCTCGGACGGCATCAGCGCAGACAGCGTGGAGTTACGCAGGCCGTGCGTTTTGATGCTTTCACGCAGCGTATCCCAGTCCAGATGCAGCGGCTCGTTGCAAATCGCATCCAGATCTTTCTTGTAAGTATCCACCGGCATGATGCCTTGTGAATAAGTGGTTTCATTGAACCACTGGCACGCACCTTGCTCTTTCGCCAGTTCGTTCGACGCTTTCAGCAGGTAATACTGAATGGCTTCAAACGTTTTGTGCGTAAGATTGTTTGCGCTGCCGTCGGAATAACGCACGCCGTTTTTCGCCAGATAGTAAGCGTAGTTAATCACGCCGATACCCAGAGTACGACGCCCCATCGCGCCACGTTTTGCGGCTTTAATCGGGTAATCCTGATAATCGAGCAGGGCGTCGAGGGCACGAACCGCCAGAACTGCCAGCTCTTCCAGATCGTCCAGGCTTTCTATCGCGCCGAGGTTGAAGGCAGACAGCGTACACAGCGCGATTTCGCCGTTTTCGTCGTTAACATCGTCCAGCGGTTTGGTTGGCAGTGCGATTTCCAGACACAGGTTGGACTGGCGAACAGGCGCGATAGCCGGATCAAACGGGCTGTGCGTGTTGCAATGGTCAACGTGCTGAATGTAGATACGTCCGGTAGATGCACGTTCCTGCATCATCAGGGAGAACAGTTCAACCGCTTTCACTTTCTGCTTACGGATGCTGGCGTCCTGCTCGTATTTTTCATACAGACGCTCGAACTCGTCCTGATCGGCAAAGAATGCATCGTACAGGCCAGGCACGTCAGAAGGGCTGAACAGAGTGATGTCGCCGCCTTTTACCAGACGCTGATACATCAGTTTGTTGATCTGCACGCCGTAGTCCATGTGACGGACGCGGTTGCCTTCAACACCACGGTTGTTTTTCAGAACCAGCAGGCTTTCGACTTCCAGATGCCACATCGGGTAGAACAGCGTCGCTGCGCCGCCACGAACGCCACCCTGAGAACAGGATTTCACCGCGGTCTGGAAATGTTTATAGAACGGGATACAACCGGTGTGGAACGCTTCACCGCCACGGATCGGGCTACCCAGCGCACGGATGCGACCGGCGTTGATGCCGATACCTGCACGTTGAGAAACGTATTTCACGATGGCGCTGGAGGTGGCGTTAATGGAATCCAGACTGTCGCCACATTCGATCAGAACACAAGAACTGAACTGACGGGTTGGGGTGCGCACGCCGGACATGATTGGCGTAGGCAGAGAAATTTTGAAGGTAGAAATCGCGTCGTAGAAACGTTTGATGTAATCCAGACGGGTTTCGCGCGGGTAGCCGGAGAACAGGCAAGCCGCGACCAGAATGTACAGGAACTGTGCGCTTTCGTAGATATCGCCGGTCACGCGGTTCTGTGCCAGATATTTCCCTTCCAGCTGTTTCACAGCGGCGTAGGAGAAATTCATGTCACGCCAGTGGTCAATAAAACTGTCCATCTGCTCGAACTCTTCAGTCGTGTAGTCTTCCAGCAGATGTTTGTCGTATTTACCCATTTCAACCATGCGGGTCACCTGGTCGATCAATTTTGGTGGTTCAAACTGGCCGTAGGCTTTTTTACGCAGGTGGAAGATAGCCAGACGTGCAGCCAGATATTGATAATCCGGTGCATCTTTAGAGATCAGGTCAGCCGCTGCTTTGATAATGGTTTCATGAATGTCAGCGGTTTTGATCCCGTCATAGAACTGGATGTGTGAACGAAGTTCTACCTGAGAAACTGATACGTTTTGAAGACCTTCCGCTGCCCAGTCAATGACACGGTGGATTTTATCAAGATTGATGCGTTCTGTGCGGCCATCACGTTTAGTTACAAGCAGACTTTGGTTCATTCGGGGCGATACCTCAAAGGTTTATAAAGGGTCTGACCTGGCCGCGTAAAACACGCGCAGCAGCACAAGAGGTCCCTAGTGTGCTGGTCAGGATATAAACACAATATATTGTGGGTTTGTTATTTTCTGATGACAAGATAGTGACTGAATGGCCCTTTTGCAAGTGAACAAAATGGGCAGATTTGTGGATAAGTTGGGGAGAAATTTTTGAGCCCTGCCTGAAGAGTCCGCCATTGCTGGCGCGACAATCCTGTCAATATCTGAGATACGATTTTCTTATATTTTTAAGAAAGGTGATCGACTGCCGGTTTATTAAACGTTAGAAAAAAACGCTATATTGATCTGGATAACTATTCTAAAAAATCATGTTCCGGCGTCGCTGCGAACCAACGCCCTAAAAACTAAGGTTTTAACACTCAAACTCGCCGTTCCCTAACGCAAATCACACCAGGCCACCCCAAAAAATGACTTGCAACTGCTAACAATTTAGCGTTGCCGTACTACCGGGAAGGCGCGCCGGGACAACATCAGAACCCTTCTTTTGTTCACTTTCTGAAAAATGCACTTTTGAGAAAAATGAGCCGTATTATAAATACATATCATGAATAAATGATGTTGTTTACATATTCTAAATTTATCATTAAGTGGCCTCCATGCCGCGTCAGTATTAACTTTCCCGCTCTTCATCAGGCGTGGGAATGAAATTGAATGATGTTCAATAAAGTGACGGTGTGTTTATTTTTAGCCTTTAACTTACTGCCATTGGCAAACGTTGTTTTTGCTGAAACCCTGCCGGCTTGTTCGGGTATGCAAATCACCGAAAGCTGCCATGCAAATGCTACCGCCCTGGGAAATGAAACACTCAACACCTACACCGTTGCCGATGGCGCTGAAATGCAGTTCTCCGGGCTGACGGTCTCAGACGCATCCGGCGGCGCTGTTCACCTGGACAGCAATACGTCACTGGCGATCATTCCTGAAAACTCTACCGGTTATAGCCTGTTCTCCCAAAATAAAAGCAATGGCAGCGGCGGGGCGATTTATGCCAATGAAGACTCTTCCGTTTATTTAGAAAACACGGGTTTTACGGATAATGTTGCCAATGATTATGGCGGCGCCATTTATATGAATGGTTCGAATGACCGTGGTGTGGGTGATCTCACCATTATCAATGGCGTATTTTCAGGCAATATTGCCAGTGAAGGGAAGGGCGGTGCCATCTATTCTCTGAATAATAAAGTTCGCCTGACGAATGTTTTATTTGAGGATAATCAGGCAAAAACCAGCGGAAACGGTAACAACGGAAATGGCAGCGGCGGCGCGATAGACGCCACTGACAATACGACAAATTCGCATGGCAACCTGATAATCACCAACAGCGAATTTACCGGCAATCAGGCAGAGGGGCAGGGCGGCGCGATTTATACTAACAGTGCATCCACACCGTTCCTCGTCGATATCAATATTGATGAAAACTATGAAGATAACGACGGCGTGGCCTATTACCACGATAATGTTGCGTACAGCTACGGTAATGATGCGGACGCGGCTGGCGGTGGTTTCATGTACCTCGGCCAAAGCGAGGCCGATTTTGATATTGCCAAAGATAAAACGCTGATCATCGGCAACACGGCTAATGACGGTGCTTATGACTCTATTGCGGGTGAAGGGGCTATTTTCAAACGCGGCGAGGGTGAACTGGTACTGAATGCTGATAACAGTGGCTTTACCGGCATCTTCCAGGTCTTAGAAGGTACGGTCACGCTCGGGCGTGACAACACCTTAATTAACGTCGGCGATACCCATTGCCAGGCTGAACCGGATTCCTGTCAGGGCATAATATTAGGCAGCGACTCTCCCGCGAATGATACCGCGATCCTCAATGTCGGCAGTACAGAGCAAACCTTCAAAAATACCTTTACCGGCTACGAAAACAGCACGTTGAATATTGATGACGGCGGCAATGTGATTGTTAACAGCGGCACCATGGCGGGTTCCACTTCCGGCGCAGGCGACCTGACCGTCGCCGAAAACGGCAGTTTCACGCTCAACGGCGCACAGTCCATGGGGCTGGAGGGCGACATTGTGGTGGAACAAAACGCTGTGCTCAGCGTTCAGGGCGATGCTGAAGACTTAGCGATATTGCAGGCCGATCCGCAGTCCATTGTGTTAGACGGCGGTGTACTGGATTTATCAGATATGTCGACGTTTAACGGAACAATGAATCAGATAAACGACGGCCTGACGATCACGGGTTCCGGCGGGACGGTGATTGGCAATGCCGATCTGGTTACGCTTGGTACGGGTAATGACTATCACATCGGTGACGGTACCTCAGCCGGTGACGGTGTGTATGTGGTGATTAATGCCGGAACCGGACGCGTCACGCTGGCAGATAACAATACTTATCTGGGCACGACGCAGATCGCTTCCGGGACATTGCAGGTCACCGGTAACTCTCAGTTGGGCGACGAAGCCTATAACCGTCAGGTCATTTTCACCGATCCGTCACAGGCCAGTACGCTGGAGATTTCTGCGCCGGGCGATACCAGCGGGCAGGTTGATACCACATCAGCACAAACCGGTAAGGCACGAGATATTGAAATGCGGGCCTCAGGGACGATGCAAGTGGACGACGGCGTGACCACGCAATGGGGCGGCTTAACCGCTGACAGTACCGGCGGGCAGGCAGACGTTGACAGCACGTTCACCAAAACCGGTAACGGTACGTTGATTCTGAACGATTCGGGCAACAGCCATTCCGCTGTGCGTGTCGAAGAGGGCAGCTTGCAGGGCGGCGCTGAAAATATTATCGCTGACGCCTCTTCATTGTATGTCGGTGAAAATGCCATGTTCGTCACCGGCATGGATCAGCAGGTGCGAAGCATCGATACAGATTCCGCTGGTACGGTGTTGATTTCCGATGACACTCAGCTGGTCCTGACAAATCAGGACACTTCCTCGGCGCTGGATGCCAGCCTGTTTACCGACACGGGCGGCACACTGGTGAATGCCACGTCCGGTATGGCGTTGCAAGGCACGCTGAACACTAATATGTCCCTCGACGCATTAACCTATTTATCCGGCGTGACGGTCAACGGCAGCCTTGATAACAGCGCAGGAACCGCCAGTCTGGAGAATGGCAAGGCTGGCGATACGCTGACGGTCAACGGTGATTACACCGGCGGCGGTACCGTGGTGCTGGAAACGGAAATGAATGGCGACGCATCGGCTACCGATCAACTGATCCTGAATGGCAATACTTCCGGTGATACCGCCCTGGCGATTGTGCCGGTCAGCGGCGTCGGGCAGGCCACAGAAACCGGCATCAAAGTCGTCGATTTTGCTGCTGATCCGCAAAACTATAATAACGCGGCAAATTTCCATCTGGCGGGCGATCAGCAATATATCAATATGGGTGCCTACGATTATTCGCTGGTGCAGGATAATCAGGACTGGTATCTGCGGTCGCAGGTGGTGACGCCTGATCCGCAACCTGAGCCCGATCCTGATGTCCAGCCACAACCAACACCGCAGCCACAACCTGTGCCAGCCTCTGGCGGGGAAGATTTTACCCCGGTGCTGAACCCTAAAACGGGCAGCTACGTGAGCAACCTGCGTATCGCCAATAATGCGTTCAGCATGACAGCACAAGATCACGCCGGTGCAGCGCATGACAACATCAAATTGCGTGTAGAGTCTGCGCATGAAAGTTCCACATTCAGCAACCAGATTGACAGCAGCAATGACACTAACGTCGCGCAGATCAGCGCCAATTTCCTGCGCGATAATGTGGGTGACGGCGAAATTCTGGCCGGTGTCGTCGGCGGCTACAGTAACAGCCACGGCGACAGCACCAGCGCGCTGACCGGGCGAAAATCAGATAATGATATTCAGGGCTATGCCGCAGGGCTGACCGCTTCCTGGTATCAGGATGCGCGGGATCATCAGGGCGCGTATCTCGACAGCTGGCTGCAATATGCCTGGTTTGATAACAGCGTCAGCGAAGACGGCACGGGTGACGATAATTATCACTCCTCCGGTCTTCTGGCCTCGCTGGAAGGCGGTTATCGCTTTACTCTGATGCAGGGAGAACAGTGGAACTGGACCTTGCAACCGCAGGCGCAGGTGACTTATCAGGGGGTGAAACAGAAAGACTTTACCGCCTCGAATCAGTCGAAAGTGACACAAGAAGGCGATAATAACGTTCAGACACGCTTAGGGCTGCGCAGCGAATGGGATATTCATACGGCACCGGCGCTGCATCTCAAACCCTTTATCGAAGCGAATTATCGCCATAACAGTGCGGAAACAGCGCTGAATGTCGATGGCGTGAGTTTTACCGACAACACCGCAAAAGACAGTGCGGAACTGAGTGCCGGGGTCAGTGGCAATCTGGGCGCAAATACCACGGTCTGGGGCAAGATCGGGCAACAGGAAGGGTCAGATGATTTTTCACAAACCGAAGCGTCAGTAGGTGTGAGTGTTCGCTGGTAAGTCAGTGGAATAGCTGCAACATAAAAAAAGGGTACAGCGCAAACTGTACCCTTTTTTGCAGGCAAAATATTACAGTGCCTGAGTATGGATCATGTAGTTCACATCTACATTTGGTCCGAGCTTGAAATGGTCGGTCAGCGGGTTGTAGTGCAGACCCATAATGTGACGCTCAAACAGCGATGTGCGGTCGATCATACCCAGCAATTCAGAAGGCTTGATGAATTTCTTGATGTCGTGCGTGCCCTTAGGCACCATTTTCAGCACATACTCAGCGCCGAAAATCGCCATCAGCCAGGCTTTATTATTGCGGTTGATGGTAGAGAAGAACACATGACCGCCGGGTTTCACCAGACGCGCGCAGGCGGCAACGACGGAAGCCGGATCCGGCACGTGCTCGAGCATTTCCATGCAGGTCACCACATCATATTGCTGCGGATGTGCGTCGGCATGAGATTCTACCGTTTCCTGTACATAATCGACTTTCACGCCACTTTCCAGCGCATGTAAACGCGCCACCTGTAACGGCTCACCGCCCATATCCAGACCGGTAACATTCGCACCTGCTACCGCCATGCTTTCACTCAAAATCCCGCCGCCACAACCGACATCCAGCACATTCTTGCCGAACAGGCCATCAGCGCGTTCGAGAATGTAGTTCAGGCGCAGCGGATTGATACGGTGCAGAGGTTTGAATTCGCCTTCCAGATCCCACCAGCGCGAGGCGACGGCTTCAAATTTGGCGATTTCTTCGTGGTCGATGTTTTGCGGTTTTGCAGACGGTGTGGTTGTCATGAGCGTGAGTAACTCCTTATCACTTGATTAGCGGATTATACATATTCCATCTGCTTTGGCTCAGTTTTGTCGTTTTGGTTAATGTTTATACGAAATGAAGACCTGCGTGCAAAGGTTTGAAACGCGTTGGATAATAGTACGCAAAAGGGGGCGGTTGTTTTCCACGTTTGGCTGGTTTGTGGTATAGTTTTACACCTTTGCGCTATATATGCCTACGTGGGCAGCGGCCATGAATAATCAGTAGAGGGATAGCAGCTCCATGAGCGACCTTGCCAGAGAAATCACACCGATTAACATCGAAGAAGAGCTTAAAAACTCTTATTTGGATTATGCGATGTCCGTTATTGTCGGACGTGCGTTACCAGATGTGCGCGATGGTTTGAAACCGGTGCACCGCCGCGTACTTTTCGCAATGAATGTCCTCGGTAACGACTGGAATAAAGCCTACAAAAAATCGGCCCGTGTGGTCGGTGACGTTATCGGTAAATATCACCCACACGGTGATACCGCGGTTTATGACACCATCGTTCGTATGGCTCAGCCTTTCTCACTTCGCTATATGCTGGTGGACGGGCAGGGTAACTTCGGGTCAGTGGATGGCGACTCCGCAGCAGCCATGCGTTATACCGAAATCCGCATGTCAAAAATTGCTCACGAATTGCTGGCAGACTTAGAAAAAGAAACTGTCGATTTCGTGCCAAACTATGACGGCACCGAACAAATTCCTTCTGTTATGCCTACGCGCATTCCAAACCTGCTGGTTAACGGCTCGTCCGGTATCGCGGTAGGTATGGCGACGAACATTCCGCCGCATAACCTTACCGAGGTTATCAACGGCTGTCTGGCGTACATTGAAGATGAAAACATCAGCATTGAAGGGCTGATGGAACACATCCCGGGGCCAGACTTCCCGACAGCGGCCATCATCAATGGTCGCCGTGGTATCGAAGAAGCTTACCGTACCGGCCGTGGCAAAATTTATATCCGTGCCCGTGCTGAAGTGGAAGCCGATGCAAAAACCGGTCGCGAAACCATCATTGTTCACGAGATCCCGTATCAGGTGAACAAAGCCCGTCTGATCGAAAAGATCGCCGAGCTGGTGAAAGAAAAACGCGTTGAAGGTATCAGTGCGCTGCGCGATGAGTCTGACAAAGACGGCATGCGTATCGTCATTGAAATCAAACGTGATGCGGTTGGTGAAGTGGTTCTGAATAACCTGTATTCACTGACGCAGCTGCAGACCTCTTTCGGTATCAATATGGTGGCACTGCATCAGGGTCAGCCGAAAATTCTCGGTCTGAAAGAAATCCTGTCTGCATTTGTTCGTCACCGCCGCGAAGTCGTCACGCGTCGTACCATCTTCGAACTGCGTAAAGCCCGCGACCGTGCTCATATCCTTGAAGCACTGGCCATCGCGCTGGCTAACATCGACCCAATCATTGAACTGATCCGTGCTGCACCGACGCCGGCAGAAGCGAAAGCTGGCCTGGTTGCGCGTTCATGGGATCTGGGCAACGTGTCTGCCATGCTGGCAAGCGCCGGTGATGACGCTGCGCGTCCGGAATGGCTGGAGCCGCAGTTTGGTATTCACGACGGGAAATACTTCCTGACTGAACAACAGGCGCAGGCAATTCTGGATCTGCGCTTGCAGAAACTGACCGGTCTCGAGCACGAAAAACTGCTGGATGAATACAAAGAGCTGCTGGTGCAAATCGCCGAGTTGCTGTTCATCCTGTCCAGCCCTGACCGTCTGATGGAAGTCATTCGTGAAGAACTGGAAGCGATCCGCGATCAGTACAACGATCCACGTCGCACTGAAATCACTGCCAATACGTCTGACATCAACATCGAAGACCTGATCAATCAGGAAGACGTTGTGGTGACCTTGTCGCATCAGGGCTACGTGAAATATCAGCCTCTGACCGATTACGAAGCGCAGCGTCGCGGCGGTAAAGGTAAGTCAGCAGCACGTATTAAAGAAGAAGACTTCATTGACCGTCTGCTGGTGGCTAACACCCATGACACCATTCTGATGTTCTCAAGTCGCGGACGTCTGTACTGGATGAAAGTCTATCAGTTGCCGGAAGCCAGCCGCGGTGCCCGTGGTCGTCCTATCGTCAACCTGTTGCCGCTTGAGCCGAACGAACGTATTACCGCCATTCTGCCAGTACGCGAGTACGAAGAAGGCCGTCATGTGTTCATGGCAACGGCGAGCGGTACCGTGAAGAAAACTGCACTGACCGATTTCAGCCGTCCACGCAGCGCCGGCATCATCGCCATCAACCTCAATGAGGGTGATGAGCTGATTGGTGTTGACCTGACTGACGGTAAAGACGAAGTCATGCTGTTCTCTGCGGCCGGTAAAGTGGTGCGCTTCTCTGAAGCAGCGGTCCGCTCTATGGGTCGTACGGCGACCGGTGTTCGCGGTATCCGACTGGGCGAAGGCGACAGCGTTGTATCGCTGATCATCCCACGCGGTGACGGTTGTATCCTGACTGTGACTGAAAACGGCTTCGGTAAACGTACTGAATCCACCGAATACCCAACCAAATCCCGTGCAACGCAAGGCGTTATCTCGATCAAAGTGAGCGAGCGTAACGGACCGGTTGTTGGCGCGATCCAGGTTGATGAAGCGGACCAGATCATGATGATCACCGATGCCGGCACACTGGTGCGTACCCGTGTTTCCGAAGTAAGTACTGTAGGTCGTAACACCCAGGGTGTGACGCTTATCCGTACCGCAGACGATGAGCACGTGGTCGGTCTGCAACGTGTTGCAGAACCGGTTGAAGACGAAGAGCTGGATGGCGTAGCCACCGAAGCGGGCGAACTGGAAGCGGCACAAGCAGCCGATTTGCCAGACGACGCGGAAAGTGAAGACGATCAGCCAGCTGACGACGAAGAAGAATAAGTTTTCTTCGTCAGATGACAAAAGGGCATAACATTGTTATGCCCTTTTTTATAACATCGTATTTTTTAGAAACTGCGACAATAGTGTATTCTGAATTCAAAACCTAACCCGCTCACAGAGCCGTAACATCAATGGTTAATCCTTGAAATATCTTGCTTCGTTTCGAACAACGCTAAAAATATCCCGCTATTTGTTCCGGGTGCTGGCGCTCATGTTGTGGACACTGGGTGTGTTGCTCACCACCTTCTATGTGCTCAATATTTTCCACAACAAAGAATCCGAAATCCGTGATGAAGACAACTTCAATTACGATCTCGCGCAGAGCTACATCAAGAATTCTAATGACGTCATGCACAGTATTAAGTTCATGGCGGAAAAACGGCTTAGCGATTCAATGAACGGGCTGGATATCATCAATGGCATGATCAGCACCAAAAACGTTCAGCCGACGTATCTTTCCCTTTTCCCAGAGTCCGATTGTTCGCAGATTAATGACAGCTACCGCAACTCCCTGAGTACGCTCGGTAACATGATCCATTACTGGAAAGATAATTTTTCCGATGCGTACGATCTGAACCGGGTGTTCTTCATCGGCGGAGCGAACCTGTGCCTGGTTGATTTTGGTATCAGCAGCGAACCGTTCGAACGCGCCAGTCAGGATCAGCTCAAGTCACTGCACGAAAAAATTCTGCAATACCGCAACGGCAAGAGCCAGGACAAAGAAAACAGCCTGTACTGGGTGTCGCAGGGCAGCAATAAAGATTCCGGTTATCTTTATGTTCTGACGCCGATTTATGTCGGCAATAAGCTGGAAGCATTGATGGGCATTCAGCAAAATCTTCGTATGGAAGATTTGGTCAATCCGAATGCGCAACACACCTCCGTCACGCTGCTGGATGCGGACGATCAGCCGCTGCTCAACATTTCTGAGGATAACCGAGCCACCGCGCCCATCGCTAATATCCCTGAGGAAAGCTCATTCTTTGGTTATGTGAATGGCTATAAAGATCTGGTCTATAAAAAGCCGCTGACGCCTTCCTCGCTGAGCGTGGTGTATTCGATGCCGTTTAATACCGTCATCGAGCGTTTTAAAATCCTGATATTCAACGCCGTGTTACTCAACATTTTCTCAGGCCTGCTGCTGTTTATTCTGGCGTGGGTTTTTGAGCGCAAAATGTTCTTACCTGCCGAGGAAAACGCCTTCCGTCTTGAAGAGCATGAGCAGTTCAACCATAAAATCGTGGCCTCGGCACCGGTCGGTATTTCGATTCTGCGTATCAGCGATGGCGTCAATATTCTGAGTAATGAACTGGCGCATAACTACATCAATATGCTGACGCAGGAAGACCGGCAACGTATTACGCGCATCATCTGCGATCAGCAAACAAATTTCGTCGATGTCATCACCAAGAACAATAACAACATCCAGCTCAGCTTCGTGCATTCGCGTTACCGTAATGAAGACGTGGCGATCTGTGTGCTGATCGACGTCAGTTCGCGGGTCAGGATGGAAGAATCTTTGCAGGAAATGGCCAATGCCGCCGAGCAGGCCAGCCAGTCGAAATCGATGTTCCTCGCGACGGTCAGCCATGAATTACGCACGCCGTTGTACGGCATCATCGGTAACCTGGATTTACTGCAAACGCAGGGGCTGCCGCAGGGCGTTGACCGGCTGGTGACGGCGATGAATAACTCTTCGGCGCTGCTGCTGAAAATTATCAGCGACATTCTCGATTTCTCGAAAATTGAATCCGAGCAGCTGAAAATTGAGCCACAGGAATTCTCATGCCGTGAAGTGATCACGCATATTGCCGGTAACTATTTGCCGCTGGTGGTGAAAAAGCGTCTGGGGCTGTACTGCTTTATCGAACACAACGTGCCGCTGTCATTTAACGGTGACCCGGTACGTTTGCAGCAGGTTATTTCCAATATTCTCAATAACGCGATTAAATTTACCGATACCGGCTGCATTGTCCTGAATGTCAGAACCTGCGGGAATTACCTCGAATTCCAGGTACGCGATACCGGTGTGGGGATCCCTGAACGTGAGATCACCCGTCTGTTTGACCCGTTCTTCCAGGTCGGTACCGGTGTACAGCGCCACTTCCAGGGGACCGGTCTTGGTCTGGCGATTTGTGAAAAACTGATTAACCTGATGGACGGTGATATCGACGTTGAATCCGAGCCGGGGTTGGGCAGTTCGTTTACGGTGCGAATTCCGCTCTATAACGCCACGTTCCCGTCGGGCGAGCCGCTGGATGACTGGCAGGATAAAACGGTCTGGCTGGATGTGCGTAATGCGTATCTGGAAAGCTATCTGATGCAGCTGATGCGCTACTACGGTGCGAATGTTCAGCGCTGCGAGGCGGAGCTGCAAAGTCAGCGTGAAGATGTGTTAATCACCGATACTCCGTTCATCCATAATGGTGAGCTGGCGGCGCAAATCGAGTTTTCTATCGATCATATCGGTCCGCCGGTCGAAACGCGTCCGGGTTACTGGGTTCACAGCACGTCAACGCCGCTGGAAATCACCGCGCTGCTGAATCGTATTTACCGTCTTGAGGCTGAAACGGAAGAGGGCATTCCGGCTCTTCCAGAAGCCACGGCGCAGGATTACAGCGATGTGACCTTGCTGGTGGTGGATGACCACCCAATTAACCGTCGTCTGCTTGCTGACCAGCTGGGAACCATGGGGTATATCGTGGTGACGGCAAATGACGGGATGGATGCGCTGGACGCCATGCGTGCGCATGAAATTGATATTGTGCTCAGCGACGTTAACATGCCGCGACTCGATGGTTATGGCCTGACGCAGAAACTGCGCGAACTCGGTCACACGCTGCCGGTGATTGGCGTTACCGCCAATGCGCTGGCCGAACAGCGTCAGCGTTGTCTGGAAGCCGGTATGGATAACTGTTTATCCAAGCCGGTCACGCTGGAAACCCTGCGCGATACGCTGCGTTATTACAGCGCGCTGGTTCGCAGAAAGCGCGACAGCTAAAACACCAAAACAAAAGGCACCGCGAAGGTGCCTTTTTCATTTCTTAATCATTTAGACTGAAACGTTAGTCTTTATCCACCGGCTGTGAGCTGACGGATGACAGGTAGTTCAGCAGGGCGATATCATTTTCAACGCCCAGTTTCAGCATCGCAGATTTCTTCTGGCTGCTGATGGTTTTAATGCTGCGGTTCAGCTTTTTGGCAATCTCAGTCACCAGGAAGCCTTCTGCGAACAGGCGCAGAACTTCGCTTTCTTTCGGAGACAGGCGTTTGTCGCCGTAACCGTTGGCGCTGATTTTTTCCAGCAATTTCGCCACGCTGTCCGGCGTGAACTTCTTGCCTTTCTGCAATGCAGCGAGTGCTTTAGGCAGGTCAGTTGGCGCGCCTTGCTTAAGCACAATCCCTTCGATATCCAGATCCAGAACAGAGCTCAGGATCGCCGGGTTATTGTTCATGGTCAGAACAATAATGGATAACTGCGGGTAATGGCGTTTGATGTATTTGATCAACGTGATGCCATCGCCGAATTTATCGCCGGGCATGGACAGGTCGGTGATCAGCACGTGAGCATCAAGTTTGCTTAAGCTGTTAACCAGTGCGGTGGAGTCCTCGAACTCGCCTACAACATTCACCCATTCAATTTGTTCAAGGGACTTACGAATACCAAACAGGACGATAGGATGGTCATCAGCAATAATTACGTTCATATTATTCATGTGATTAGCTACCTTGCTGGAGCAGTCTGGAGACAAAAGAATCAATGTGATTGATGGTTTCAGTAATCTGTAAAGCATCGCCATCTGCGATGTATTGCTCTAACGATTCACACATTTGCTTGCCTGGGGTCAGGTTCAGCATAGCGAACACCCCCTTGAGACGATGTGCTGTTTGTGAAAGTGACGTGAAATCACGACGTTGGTTCTCATTATACAGTTTCTCAAGATCTTCCGGTACTGTCTCGACGAAAAGCTGATAGTAATCGCTTGATTTTAACTGCTTTTCATAATAGTCGAGAGAGTCTTCACCGGGTTCTTCGGATGAAACACTGTCATCGGAAACAGAAAATTGCTGTTCGATTAACAGTAGGGTTGCGTCAATCAGCGCACTGCTGATGTTGTAATTGACGCGAATATAATGCTTTTCAAGCTGCTGGAAACCTGACTCATCATCAGTCAGCAAAAGCGTAAATTTGTCGCTGTTCTGCGGGTTATCTGTCAGTAAAACGTCGTATTCCCGCGCGACCTGCCGGTCATCAGCCACGATGCATACGGCACCATAGGCATTCATGGTCCGGGTGATAATACCGCGAACTTCTTCAGACGTGATGTCGAGCAAGACCGTCACATCATTCAGTAATTTCTCATGCTCAGCTTCAAGCTCCTGCGCTTCCTGACGCTGTTTAACACGTACAGTATAGCGTGTGCCAATATCTAGCTTGCTGCGGATTTCTAACTGGCCGCCAAGCTTTTTACACAGCTGATTACACAGGAAGAATGTCAGGCCGGAGCCGTGATTGAAACGGTCAACCAGTGTCTGGCTCAGGAAAGGATAATTCAGATTGCTTAATTCTTCCTTGGAAATTCCGCTACCGGTATCGTTAATGTGGAAAATCAACTGATCCGGACGATCTTCGTCCTGTTCGCTGGTCAGCGTCACTTTACCCAGAGAGGTGGTGACGATGGCATAATCGAGCAGCAGCGAAAGGATTTTCTTCACCGCCTGCACGTCGCCGACAAAGGTGGCTTCCGGGGCAATCTGGAAGTGATTGAGTAAGCCAAGACCTTTCTGGTTCAGGCGGGGCAGGGCTTCAAGCAACAGTTCATCAATCATGGCGGATAACACGTACTTTTCACCAGCCGGTTGCCAGTCCTGCGTTTCCAGCCGCGTCAGCAATGTGATGTTGTCTACCAACGTCAGCGCATTGCGCGATTCATTGAGCAGCTTGCCTTCCAGCGTCTGGCGCTCTTCCGGGCTTTGCTCTTCCACCAGCGCCACCGCCAGTCCGTTCAGCTCCTGCAATGGCTGATTCAGCTCAATGCCTAAATTGTGCAGCATCAGTTTACGGGCCTGCAGGTTTTTCTCAAACTCGCGTTTTGCCTGTTGCAGTGTGCGGTTCACCATCACTTCTTTGTCCTGATCATGAAGCATAAACAGGTAAGTTTCCGGTGAGATCTGACTGCGGATCATGCGGATTTCATAGACTTCGTTATTGACCGTGGCCTGAATGGTGCCGTGATGCTGTTCGGCCATATTGGCGATTTTATTCAGGCTCAGATGCGGTAACAGCTGGTCGGCAATTTTATTGCTCAGCACCACACTGTGATTGCTGAAGTTATACACCAGCAAACCGAGTGGCAGTCCGGAGATGATTTCCTGGTTCAGCGCCTGCTGCATCTGCAACTGGGCGGCCATATTTTCGCTCGGGCGGATGTACTGATGGCGGATAAAGTAAATGCTGGCCATCGCCAGACCCATCAGGAACAGATTAACCAGGATCAGCCAGAAGTTATTGCGTGAAAGGTCAACGACCAGACTGAACAAGGGAACATGATAGGTCAGCGACAGCGGCGAATTACTCAGCGGAACGTCAAACACCAGTGTCCAGCCCTGCATCACGATGCTGCTGGCCTCGGCGCTATCGTCTTCCGGATCCCCTTCATTTACCGCCGTGGTGTTGCCGTTTAACTGGAAATTATCCCGCGCCATGTTGTAGGGCACAAGATCAGTTATCGGTAAATCAAAGGCAATAACAGTCGCCAGATGTCCGGGATTATTAAACGTGGTGCGCAGGGAGAACGAGTAGTCGCTGCCCTGACGCGATTTTCTCAACGGGGAATAGCTTTCACGTTCATCCAGCGTATTGGCCTGTTGCAGCATTTCAGCGCGACGCGCCTGCAATGTGCTGGTGAATGCGTTTTCCTTCAGGCGCGAATCTTGTTGCTGCAAGGGAACGGTCGTCACCACCAGCATACTGTTATCCTGACCATTCAGGTAATACAGCGAGTAGGGCAGTGTGTTTGAGCCCCACTGATCATCCAGAAACGACGAGATTTTCAGGGTTAAATCCAGCGTAGAGCTGTCATGGGTGCCTAAAATAAGCGCATCGGTTTTTTTATGAGGTTTGGAGACAAGATACATGTCCTGACGCAGACGGATTTCCTGCGTACTGACCGCATCGGGTGTCATAGGCTGACCCGAATAGTTGTCATAAATCTGGTAGGTCATGTAACGGAATTTATCGATACGTTTTTGCAGCAGTTCGGCGGTGTTTTGCACCGTTCGCATCTTATCGTTCAGATAGGCATTGGTGTAATTGTAACCATACAGGCCCAGTCCCATCACCAGAAGGACAATGAACAACCAAAAGAAGCGCGTGATATTGGTCGATGTCAGCGATAAATATTTACCAGCCATGATGATGAGTTTTTTCCTTCATTCTTGTTATTACTCTTTACCGGACAACGGCTCTGGCGCAGGCGGTGACACAAAGCATCATCGCCGCTACGCAACCTAATGCAAAAGACAAACTACTGACCTGTGCGATAAAACCTATCAGCGCAGGGCCCGCCAAAATACCGGCATAACCCAGAGTTGTCACGGAGGCGATAGCCATGCTGGCAGGCATTGATGTCTGATTACCTGCCGCGCTGAACATAATCGGTACCAGATTCGAGGCACCAAATCCGATCATGACAAAGCCCAGACCGGCAATCCACAGATTATCCACCAGCGTCAGCAAAATCAGCCCGAGACTGGCACAAAGACTGCCGTACATCAGTACTTTATAACGCCCGAACGCGGCGATAATTTTGTCACCGGTCAGACGTCCTGCGGTCATAGCGACCGAGAAAACAGCGTAGCCCAGTCCGGCCTGATGTGCTGCAACGCCGCGTTCCGTGGTGAGGAACAGGGCGCCCCAGTCAAGCATCGACCCTTCGGTCAAAAACATCACAAAACATAAAAAGCCCAGCAAAATGACCCAGCCGCGGGGCAGGACAAAAATAGGGCCATCGCCATCATGACGGGTTTCGCGCCACAAGTGCGGGCTGGTTACCACCGTCAGAACGGCCAGTAAAATCACGACCAGCATCACCGACTCAAAAGGCGTCAGCCCGAAAAATAATAAACCGGTGACGGCCAGCGCGCCAAAAATGCTGCCCATGCTGAAAAAGCCATGAAACCCGGACATCATCGCGCGGCCGCTGGCTTTTTCAACCACAATCGCGTGGACGTTCATGGCCACATCAATCATGCCTATCGCCGCACCGAACACCAGCAGCACCACGGCCATACCGGCGGTGCTGTCCATCAGCGTCAGCAGGGGCAATGCCAGCAGCAGTAACACGCTGGCAATCAAAATCACGGTTTTACATCCCAGTTTTCCGGTGAGAAAACCGGTCAGCGGCATCGAAAAGGTCGAACCTGCGCCAATGCATAGCAACAGTAATCCTAATGTGCCGTCACTGATTGCCAGCCGCAATTTAACAAAGGGCACCAGCGGTGCCCAGGCGGCCATGGCAAAACCGGACAATAAGAAAATCAGCCGGGTGGCATGTTGTTGCGCTCTGCCCGGAACCGGCGCAGCAGTCAGGGGATATTCAGGTGACGAAGCTGTCGTCATCGGTTCTGGAGACATCTTTGGAAATTCCTTTTAGGCGTACCTTTCAGATATGCCTTTTCGATACAAAAACACTGACTCAGTTTCCACCTGTCTGACTGACCGGACACTTTATCAGAAAGCATAAGTTACTGTGATTGCACAAAGTCTTAATTATTTCTCAGGGCAATACATTAGCGATAAAAAATCTAAAACACGATCACACAATTGGTAAGTCATTTTGATGGGTGTTTCAGCGGGCTAATGCTTGATTTCATTAATAATGATCTGGCTTACTCTTTGCGTAAAAGTTAATAATATGTTGTTTTTTATGCATTTGTTTTAATTCTCAGTAAGCTAGATGACGATCCAATCCTCGTCAAACGGATGTTTTATAATTCATTGATGAAATTTTCTTGTCATGATGATTTGGTTTTTTTATAGCACTTATCCCAAATCATGCATATAACTTATGGAGTTTCGGGCAAAAACTACCGAAACAATGAATCATTAAAGTCATAAAAAATATCTTAATGTATTCACCACGCTTTAATTTGTTCGATTTGTAGTCTATGGCATTCCCTGACACCAGTTGGAAGTATACCCATTTTTTTTAATGGTCTTCACATCACGACACACCGCTTTTTCCTTAAAAGGAGAGAGCGGTATTTAGCGTGTGTGGGCAACAACTGGTGTAACAGGGGTACAACATGGCTCAGAACGGTAGCGTTGTTATTGATATTCTTTCTCGTACAAATGGCGCAGTAGTTTCTCAGGTCTCAAACGCCAGCCAGGACGTAACCCTCAATCAAATCAGTATCGTACGCGTCCACGCGACGCGGGACGCCGTCACCAGCTATGAGCGTGTCGGCAACGATCTGGTCATCCACATGAAAGATGGCCGCACAGTCCGCTACCACAGTTTCTTTGATACCGACGGCAAAGGGCACCACAGCGAACTGATTTTTGACGACGGCGTACACCCTATCGAACATGCCGCGTTTGTCGATACCGGCGCGACGGCAGCCGCCGTACCCATTGTTCCCGCGTATGAAACCATTCCTGACGTCGGTGCGCTGGTCATCGACTCCTCTAATTTTGATCCCGCTGTTTTAGGTGCCGTGCTGGGCGTGCTTGCGCTGGGCGCCGGTATTGCCATTGCCGCAGGTGGCGGCGGTGGTGGTGGCGGTGGCAGCAGCAGTAACAATGGTGGCAGCGACGGCGGTGGTAACACCGGTGGCGGCAATACCGGCGGAGGCAATACGGGTGGGGGAAATACCGGTGGCGGCAATACCGGCGGAGGCAATACGGGTGGGGGAAATACCGGTGGCGGTAATACCGGCGGAGGCAATACGGGCGGCGGGGATACCGGTGGCGGCAATACGGGTGGCGGCACTGTCGGCGGAGCAGCACCAACCCTGACGCTGGCAGCCTTTGCCAATGAAAATATCGTCAACCAGTCTGCTGTACAAAGTACTCAGACTTTCAGCGGTAGTTCAACTAACGCCGCCGCAGGCAGCACCATCGTGCTGACCATCAACGGCAAAACCTTCACCACGACGGTGGATGGCAGCGGTAACTGGAACGTTCCGCTGTCTGCCAGCGAACTGCAAACACTGGCCGACGGGACTTATGTTATTTCCGTTACCCTGACCAATACGTCGGGTGAAACCGTCACTAAAAGCGTGACCGTGGTGGTGGATACCACGCCGCCAACGCTGACCGTTGATCCCATCGACGGCGACAATGTGATTGATGCCAATGAGCATCAGCAACCTCTGACTCTCACCGGTACGGCATCCGTTTCTGAAGCGGGCCGGTCAGTGGATGTGGTACTCAACGGCGTGCATTACAGCGCCACCGTCGGCGCGGACGGCGTCTGGTCTGTGACCATCCCGGCGAATGTCGTTTCTGCGCTGGCTGAAGGGAATTATACGCTGACGGCTTCCCTGACCGATGCGGCCGGTAACTCGACTTCCACGCCGGAAAGTTTTGTCATCAGTGACAGCGCGGGCGTGCTGACCGTTAATCCGATTTCCGGTGACGGGCAGCTCAATGCCAGCGAAGCACAAAGCGCGCTGGTGATCACCGGCACGACGTCCAATGTGCCCGTCGGCACACCAATTACCGTCACCGTGGGCAGCACGGTGTATAGCACCACCACCACGGCGGGTGGCGGATGGAGCCTGACCCTTTCCCCGGCTGATTTGCAGGCACTCACCGACGGTTCGACAACTGTGACGGTCAGCATGGTGGATTCTCAGGGCAATACCATCAGCCAGACGACGGATCTGATTGTCGCCATTCACGGTGTTCCGCCGACCCTTGATCCGGCATTCGGTGGCGACAATACGCTGGATGCCAGCGAATCCACCACCAGCCAGACGCTGACCGGCCACACCGGTCTGACCGGCGAAGGCCAGACGGTGACCGTCACCATTGGCGGCCAGCAAATTACCGGCACCGTAGCCCCTGACGGCACGTTTACCGTCACGGTTCCGCCATCCGTGCTCGGCACTTTGCCGCAGGGCAGCAATAATATCGTGGTCACCGTGACGGATCCGGCGGGCAACCACAACACCATTACCACGCCGGTGAGCGTGGATACCATCGCGCCGACCCTGACTGTCAATCCGCTGGAAGGCGACGGATATATCAGCGTGGCGGAAGCCGCATCACAAATGACCCTCACCGGTACGGCGTCGGTGTCTGAAGCCGGTCGTCCGGTTGTCGTCACTATTAACGGCGTCGATTATACGGGCGCAATTGTTCAGCCGGATGGCAGCTGGAGCGTGAATATACCTGCCGGTTCCCTGAGCAATCTCAGTCAGGATGTGACGGTCACTGCGACGCTGACGGATGCCGCAGGTAACGCCACTACCAATACCAGTACTATTCACGTCGCTTCTGATCCGACCCTTCCGCCGCTGATCACGGTGAATACGTTCGCGTCCGATAATATTGTCGATGGTGCCGAGCGCCAGACCGCACAAACCTTAAGCGGTACCACCACGCGCGTTGAAGCCGGGCAAATTGTCAGTATTACCCTGAACGGCCACACCTATTCGGCGACCGTCGGTGCCAGCGGAAACTGGAGCGTGATTGTTCCTGCGGCGGATATGATTGTGCTGGCTAACGGCCCGCAAACCATTACAGCTACTGTGTCTGATAAAGCCGGGAACGAAGCCGCGCCGGGCACTGATACCTTTAACGTGGATACTGCGCAGGAAGGCATCGCCATTGATCCGGTGACCGGCGATAACGTCATCAACGCTGTGGAAACTGCTGATGGAATTTTGATTACTGGTACTACCCTTGGGGCTCTCCCATTAGGGATGGTTACGGTAACTATAGGTACTCCAGGTTCTCCTAATTTTCTGACATTCAGTACTAATATCCTGGCTGATGGGCGTTGGTCTCTGGCAATAAATTCAGCTGATTTGCAAGGATTGGATCCGACAACTCAGCTGTTAACTGCCACAGTCCTCTCTGCGGATGGGGTAACTCCCCTGAATAACAGCATCTCTGTTGGGCTGGATAATCAGGCACCTGTGCCAACCCTTAACACGCCGTTTGGTGACGGCTATCTGAATATTGCCGAAGCGGCAACGGCTGAAACGCTGAGCGGTACCACTGGCAAAGCCGGTGATGGTCAGACGGTCACCGTCACGATTGGCGGGCATACCTATAACGCCACGGTGGATGGCGCCGGTGTCTGGTCGGTGAGCCTGACTTCTGCTGATTTGCAGGCATTACCGCCAGGCAATAATGCGATTGTGGTGAATGTGACTGACAGGGCGGGCAACACCGCGACGCTTAACGGTACTGCCACTGTCGATTTAACCGCGCCAACCCTGACCATCAATCCGGTTTCCGGCGATGGTTACATCAACAACGCCGAAGCGGCGGCTGATATTGCCGTAACCGGTACCGCGTCGATTTCCGAGGCCGGTAACAGCGTCACGGTGACGATAAACGGCCAGCCTTACACCGGCATTGTGGCGGCGAACGGGCAGTGGACGGTGACTGTTCCGGCTGGCGCTCTGACGGGTGTGGCGGACGGGCAATATCCTGTCACCGTGCAGCTTGCAGATGCCGCAGGTAACAGCACCACGATTACTTCAAATGTTCAGCTGGCAGCCGATCCTGCGTCAGCGCCGACCATCACCCTGAATGCCTTTGCTGGCGACAATATTCTTGATGGCGCAGAGCAGCAAACGGCTCAGACCCTCAGCGGGACGACGACGCATGTCGAAGCCGGGCAGGTCGTCAATATTACCCTTAACAGCGTGGTGTACAACGCGACCGTGCAGGCCGATGGTAGCTGGAGCGTCAGCATTCCGTCTTCCGCATTGGGCGCACTGACCAACGGCACACTGCAAATTGACGTCGCTGTACTGGATAAGGCCGGAAATCAGGCCACCGGCAGCGAATCGTTTACCGTAGATAACACGCTAAGCGGTCTGTCTGTGGATCCGGTCACCGGCGATAACCAGCTGAATGCCCAGGAAGCGGCAGCGGGCGTCACCATCAGCGGCACCTCGGCTAACGTGCCGGTCAACGGTGTGGTGACGATTATCCTTAATGGCAAAACCTATACCGCAACAGTCGGGGTGGGCGGCGGCTGGAGTGCCCAGGTCTCTGCGGCAGATCTGGCTACGCTGAGTGACGGTGAACATACCATCACCGTCAGTGCGACCGATGCCGTCGGGCAAACGGTCACCGGAAGCGATGTGCTGAATGTCATCATTAACAATCTGCCCAATGCCACACTCGATACGCCGTTTGGCGACAGCATTCTTAATGCCGCCGAAGCCGGTGTCAGCCAGACTCTGACCGGGAATACCGGTGTTTCCGGCAGCGGTCAGACGGCTGTTGTGACCTTTGGCGGGCAGGGTTACACCGCAGTTGTCGCCGCCGACGGTTCCTTCTCGGTTTCCGTGCCGTCATCGGTACTGACGGCCCTCGGACAAGGCCCGACTGCCGTGCAGGTGGCGGTGACTGATGCGGCTGGCAACACCAGCAACATTTCTGTGCCGGTATCAGTGGATACCGTCGCGCCAGTAGTCACCATCACCACCCCGGTTGCGGGCGACGGCACCATCAATGCCGCCGAAGCCGGGGCGATTATTCCGGTCAGCGGTACGACGGGCGCGGGTGAGGCGGGCGACACGGTCACCCTCAGCCTTGGCGGACACACTTATACCGGCACCGTAGCCGCAGGCGGCGGCTGGACCGTTAACATTCCGGCCGATGCGCTGGCGAATGTGGCGAACGGGACTTATACCCTGACCGCGACGGTCACTGATGCCGCAGGCAACGCAGGCACAGCGACGGCACCGGTCACCGTGACCGCAGATCCGACGCTTTTGCCGACCATTGCAATTGATCTCTTTGCCGGAGACGGCACGTTAGACGGCGCGGAACGTACCAACCCGCAAACCGTCAGCGGCACCACCACTCACGTGGAAGCCGGACAAATCGTCACTGTGACCATCGGCGGCATTGATTATCAGGCCACGGTGCTGGCCAGCGGCGCATGGAGTGTCAGCGTTCCGGCAGCCACCTTGCAGACGCTGCTGGACGGCACGGCAACCATTGAGGTATCCGTCACCGATATAGCCGGTAACCCTGCTGTTAACAGTGAAGACTTCACCGTTAACAGTGCGCTGGGCGGCGTGACCATCAACCCGATCACCGGCGATAACAAAATCGACGCCACTGAGGCGGGTACCGGTTTTGACATTAGCGGTAAAACAGTCAATGTGCCGGAAGGAACCGCCGTTACCGTTCAGTTGGGCACGGTGACTTACACCACCCAGACTGATGCTGACGGCAACTGGACCGTCAATGTGCCTTCAACGGATGTCGTCAATCTGGCGGATGGCACCAGCCATGTGATTGTGACCACCGTGACCACCGATCTGGGACAGGTGACTACCACACAGGATTTGGGCATTTACACCACATTGCCGGTACCGACCCTGAATCCGCCGTTTGGCGATGGTCAGTTAGGCACGGACGAAGCGGCTGCAACACAGACTCTGACCGGTTCTACCGGGCTGACCGGCGATGGTCAGACGGTGACCGTGGTGATTGACGGTAATACCCTGACAGGTACCGTAGCGACTGACGGTACCTGGACCGTCACCGTACCGGCTGGCACATTAACCGGTTCGGCAGAAGGCCCGACGCCGGTGGTAGTCAACGTAACTGATGCCGCAGGTAACACGGGCACCACCACCGGTTCTGTGAATGTCGATTTCACATCACCAACGCTGACGCTCAACCCGGTGGCGACGGATAACGTGATTAACGCGCAGGAAGTGGCGGGCGTCATCGAGCTGTCGGGTACTGCCGATGTGGCGGATGCCGGTCAGATAGTCACGCTGCAATTTAACGGTCAGACCTATCAGGCAACCGTTCAGGGCGATGGCTCCTGGTCGACAAACGTTCCGGCGGGCGCGCTGGCCGGTCTGGCAGACGGCAGCTATACACTGACAGCCACGCTGGCTGATTTGGCGGGTAATACCACGACCGTTCCGGAGACGTTCACCGTAGTCGCCGCGAATCCTCCAGTGCCGACCATCGACACGCCATTTGGCGATACTTTCCTCAATCAGCGCGAAGCAGACACCGACCAGACGCTCACCGGCACCACCGGCGTCACGGGCGCAGGTCAGTCCGTCGTCGTGAATATCGGCGGTGTGGATCATACGGCGACTGTCGACGCGGCCGGTATCTGGACGGTTAATATCAGTGCGGCCGATTTGCAGTTAATCACCGAGGGTCCGCAAAACATTGTGGTCACGGCTACCGACAGCGCCGGAAACACGGGCACGGCCAACAGCGCCATCACCGTGGATTACACGCTGCCAACGCTGAGCTTTGATCCGGTGGCGAGCGACGATATCATTAATGCTGCTGAAACCTTGCAGCCGGTGGTGATCAGCGGCACATCCGATATCCCGGATGCCGGACAAACCGTTTCTGTGGTGCTGAGCTTCAACAACGTGACGTATACCGCAGTCGTCCAGCCGGACGGCACCTGGAGCTTCACGCTGCCAAGTTCTGTGGTGCAGGCGCTGGCTGATACCACTTACACGCTGTCAGCGACGATCACTGATGCGGCCGGTAACACCACCACAGGCGATCATACCTTCACCGTGGATGCAGCGGCGGCTGACTTGCCAACGCTGACCATCACGGCGGTGTCGGAAGATGATTACATTAATGCGGCAGAGAAAGGCGCCGATATCCCGATCACCGGAACATCCACCAATCTCGAAGTCGGACAGACGGTGGTGGTGAGCTTTAACGGCAAAAACTACAACGCCCTCGTCGGTGCGAATGGCGACTGGACGGCAACCGTGCCGCTGGCGGATCTGGCTACCTTGTCTGACGGGCCGATTACCGTAACAGCGACCTCTGCTGATCTGGCCGGTAACCCGGCGTCAGCGTCGCATAACGCCACCGTGATCGCCCAGCCGGGCGACCTGCCAACGCTGAGCATCAACGCCATTTCCGGCGATGATTACATCAATATCATTGAGCACAATCAGGGGATGACCGTCAGCGGCACCTCCACCCACGTTCCTGTGGGCGGTACGGTGACGGTGGTTATTACCGGCGAAGCCTACACGGCGACCTATACCGCTACCGTGCAGGCTGACGGCAGCTGGAGCTTCCCGATGACGGCGGCGCAGGTTCAGGCAATGCCGGCGGGCAACAATACCTTCACCGCGACTGCGGATGATGTGGCGCAAAACGTTGCGACGGCAACGCATGACGTGGCTGTTGATACAACTGCGCCGATACTGACTGTGACCGTGGATACCGGCGGTGATGACATCATCAATCTGGCAGAAGCTGCGCTGGGTATTCCGGTCAGTGGCACCACGGATCCAAACCTGACCGTGACCGTCACGCTCAACGGAAAAGACTACACTACCATCGCCGACGGTACAGGCGTCTGGAGCCTGACCATTCCGGGCGTGGATGTGCAGGCCATTACCACTGATGGCACTAAAACCATCGGTGTCAGCGTGACCGATCCTGCCGGGAACAACCTCACTACTTCGGCTGATTTCACGCTCTCCTCGCACGCATTACCAACGCTGACCATTGGCGTGATTGCCGGCGACGGTATTTTGAATATTACTGAAGCGGCCAACGGCTTTAACCTGAGCGGAAGCAGTTCAGGTCTGGCGCCGGGAACTGTTGTGCAGGTTACGGTGCCTGGGCTGGCGGATCCGATTTCCGGTACGGTGAACCCGGACGGACTCGGCTGGACAGCCATCGTTGCGCCAAACCTGCTCAGCGGGCTGACTACCGGTATCGTACAGGTGACCGTGACGGCAGAAGATGTGGCCGGTAACCCGGCGTCTTCCAGCGCAAGTCTGGATATCGAACTGTCTGCGCTGCTTTTACCGACCATCAATACCCCGTTTGTGGATGGCGTGCTTAACGCCACCGAAGCAGCGGGTAATCAGCTGATTACCGGTACAACCGGGATTACCGGCGCGGGTCAGACTGTACTGGTGACTGTTGATGGCACGCCGGTGCTGGCCACCGTCGCCAATGACGGCACCTGGACGGCGACCGTGCCTTCCGGCGTGCTTCAGGGGCTGGCGGATGCCACGCACACCATCAGCGTGACCGCCACCGACAGCGCGGGGAATACCAGTGCGGCCGGTACCCTTGATTTCACGTCGGTGACGCAGGTTCTGCCAGTCGCTGGCATTAACGTGCCATTCGGTGACGGCATTCTGAATCTGGATGAAGCGACCGCGGGCGGCAGCATTACCGGTACCACCGGTATCACCTCGCCGGGGCAAACCGTCACTGTGGTCATTAACGGTAACGCAGTGCCGGTGGTGGTGGATTCTGCTGCCGGAACCTGGACTGTCACTCTGACGCCAGCGCAGTTGCTGGGCTTGCAGGATGGCACCTGGCCGGTTGTCGTGACCGTGACCGACAGTGCGGGCAACACCTCGCCGCTGACGGCATCGGTTGATGTGCGGATCAATAACATTCCGCAACCGACGATTGATCTGCCATTCGGTGACGGCACCCTGAACATTGAGGAATCTGCGGCTGTTGGCGGCCAGACGCTCACCGGATCCACCGGTGTGACTGGCGCAGGACAAACCGTCAGCGTGGCGATCGCGGGCATGACCGGCAGTCCGTTTGCGGCAGCCGTCGATCCGGATACCGGAAACTGGACCCTGAACCTGACGCCGGCTCAGCTGGCAACGCTTGGGCTGGCGACCGCGCAGCATGATATTACCGTCACGGCGACCGATTCTGTTGGTAACCATAACGATACGACCATCAGCTTCACTTCACATCTGTCCGGACCGGTACCTGTTATCAATGAACCTTTCCTTGACGGCAGTCTGAATATCGCTGAAGCCGCGGGTGTGAACGTCATCACCGGTAACACCGGCATCACCGGCGACAACCAGAACGTCAAACTGACCATCGACGTGGGCGGCACCACCTATACCGCAACCGTCGATCCGACGACAGGCGACTGGGCGGTCAGCCTGCCTGCGGGCGTGCTGAGCTCTCTGGGCAGTGGTACGCATGATATTAACGTGACGGTGACAGATGCTGCAGGCAACACCACGCCAGCGACATTGGCATTCACCAGCTACCTCACCGTACCGGATGTCACTATCAACACGCCGTTTGGCGATGGTTATCTGAGTGCCGCCGAAGCTGCGACAGCACAGACCATTACCGGAACGACCGGGCTGACAGGCGCGGGACAAACGGTGGTGGTCACCATAGGCGGTCTGACAATTCCGGGCGTGACGGTGGATGCGAACGGCAACTGGACGGCACCTCTTTCAACCAGTGAAATCGCCGATCTGCCGCAGGGCGCACAGCAAATCTCCGTCACCGTGACTGACGCTGGCGGTAATACCGGTTCGGCCTCGGCCGATGTCGGCATTGCCGTGACGCAACTTCCGACAGTGGCGGTTACGTCCTTTGCCGGTGCCGGTTTTGACCTGACCTATGCAGAAAGCCAGAGCACGCAAACTATCACCGGTACCACGGTGAACGTGCAGGCCGGACAGCAGGTGACGGTTTCAGTCGGCGGCATCAGCCATCAGGCAACGGTGCTGGGCGACGGCACCTGGAGTGCCACCTTTACACCTGCTGAACTGGCAACGCTGGACAGCGCGGACACGATCACCGCTTCTGTTAATGACCTGGCGGGTAACACGGCAAATCTGCCGCTGCCTCAGGCCATTACGGTCAACCTGACGCCGCCAACATTCGCCATCACCATTGATCCGGTGACCGGCGATAACATTATTAACGTGGCGGATGGCAATCCGGCGAACATTACCGTTTCGGGTAAATCAATCAACGTGCCTGACGGTACGCTGGTCAATATCACGGTCGGGGGTGTTCCGCATCTGGCGACAGTCACTGGAGGAACATGGTCGGTATCTGTGGCTGCCGCTGAATTTGTCAATGGCACCACCACTAACGTTACCGCTTCAACACTGATCCCGGCGACCAGTGCCACACAAGGCGTGCTGGTGGATACCACTGCGCCTACGGTGACCATCAATGCCTTCACCGGCGACGATGTCCTCAACAGTACCGAGTCGAAATCCGCGCAGGTGATTACCGGTACTGCGGATACCGGCGATGTGGGGCGTGTTGTCGCCGTCACATTGAATGGCAAAACTTACAACGGTACCGTGCAGACGGGCGGCACCTGGTCGGTCAGCGTACCGGCAGCCGATTTGCAGGCATTGCCACAAGGCAACGGCGCAACTAACGTGATCTCCGCGACCCTGACGGACGCGGCAGGCAACGTGGGAACAGCAGTTCCGCACACCGTCACCGTCGATACCACCGCGCCGTTGCTGGCGCTGGATGTGGTTGCCGGGAATAACGTCATTAACCTGGCAGAATCGCTGCTCAACGTACTGGTCGGCGGGACGTCCAGCGGCGCTGACGGTCAGACCGTCAACGTCACACTGGGCGGTGCGTCCATCGGTACAGCGGTTATTCAGCCGGGCGGGGCATGGTCGCTCAACCTGACGCCAGCGCAGTTGCTGCTGCTTAACGACGGCACACTGACACTGGCGGCAACGGTAACGGATCAGGCGGGTAACACCACCAGCGTCAGTACCGGTCTGGATATCTTCTTCAACAAATTGCTGGACCTGAACGTGGCCAGCGGACTGGGGCTGACCGACGGTTTCCTCAATCTGGCGGAATCTCAGGTAGCACAAACCATCAGCGGCACGGCGATTGGTGCGGGTGTCGGGTCAGTTATCTCGACGGTGATTGACGGCACGCCGCTGTCGGCAGTTGTGGGCGCTAACGGGGTGTGGTCGATGACCATACCGGCAGCCGTGCTCGGCGCACTGACCGATGGCGCGCAGGTTATCGATCTGACCCTGACCGATGCGGCGGGTAACACCAAGGTTGAAGCACTTAATCTTGATGTGCTGAAAACACTGCCGGTGCTGGGCAATCTGGATCCTCTGTTCGGTGGCAACGGCCTGCTGAATGCGGCGGAATCCCTGCTGGCACAAACTATCGGCGGCGTCGCGACGGCGGTTGACGGCACTCAGGTCACCGTGACCCTCGGCGGCAAAACCTATAACACCACCGTGACGGCGGGCACCTGGAATATTCAGATCCAGCCGGGCGATCTGGGCGCACTGCTTGATGGCAATCTGAATCTGGGTATCACCCTGACAGATCCGGCAGGCAACACCTCTTCCACCACTATTCCGGTGGGGATTGCCATCCACAATCTGCCGCAGGTGGTGCTCAACACAGTGTTTGGCGACGGCGTGCTGAATATCGCCGATCTGCTGGTTAATCAGACCATCAGCGGTACTGTTTCCAATGTGGCGGCGGGTACAGCCATTGCGGTGCAGGTTGGGACACAAACCATTAATGGCGTAGTGGATGCGACGGGGCATTTCCTGGTCACCGTTCCGCCGTCCGTTCTCGGCTTACTGAGTGGCACGACCGCAGCAGTCAGCGTGACGGTAGCGGATGCGGCAGGCAACGTCGGCAGTGCTGTGGCGAACGCGGTGCTGGATCTGGTCCAACCGGTCATTAACCTCACCTCGGTACTGGGCGACGGCTTGCTGAATGCGGCTGACGCGCTGACCACGCAGGTGATTGGCGGTACCGTTGGCGGCGTCGCGGCGGGGACGCAGGTGCAGGTCACGCTGGGCGGGAAAACCTTCCTCGGCGCGACCGACGGTACGGGCGCATTCAGTATCACCCTGCAACCGGGTGACCTGAAAGCGCTGGGTGACGGCACCTTCCCGGTCGTGGTTTCTGTTACCGATGCTGGCGGTAATACCAGCACCAGCAGCAGCACGCTGACTTCCATCATCAACGCAGTACCGAAAATTGTGCTGGATCCTGTTTTCGGTGCAGACGGCATCCTCAACGCGGCGGAAGCACTGCTGACGCAAACCATCAGCGGTACGGTCACTAATGGGCATGTCGGCGAAACGGTCAACATTAACGTCGGCGGCGGCCTGATCAACCTGACAGCCACCGTCGGCAGTGACGGCAAATTCTCCGCGTCACTGACGCCGCTGCAACTTGCCGGATTGCTTGACGGCAATCTGACCATTGTCACCAGCGTGACCGATGAAGTGGGTAACACGGCGTCAAATACCGTGGGGCTGAATGTCGGTATTCACAATCTGCCGTCGATTGTCCTGAATCCGGTCTTTGGCGATGGCGTACTGAACGTGGTTGACCTGCTGACCGGCCAGACCATCAGCGGTATCGCGACTAATGTCGCGCAGGGCACACAAGTGCAGATTTCCCTGAATGGCAAAAACTACCTTGCCAATGTGGGTGTCGGCGGCGTGTTCAGCGTGACCGTGCCGGTGACGGATCTGGGCGCCATTCTCAACGGCACACAGTCGGTGGTCGCCAGCCTGGTGGATGGTTCCGGTAATACGGCGTCGGTCACCAATCTGCTGAGCGTGGTAGCGCAGTCTCTGCCAACCATTACGCTGAATCCGCTGTTTGGCGATGGCCTGCTGAACGCGGCGGATGCATTGCTGACACAAACCATCAGCGGTACCACCACCAACGCGCAGGGATCGACCGTAACCCTGAACGTCGGCGGCAATACCCTGACCGCGCTGGTAAAAGCGGATGGCACCTTCAGCGTCGCTGTTCCGCAGCTTACGCTGGCAAGCCTGCTCGACGGCACGCTGAATGTCGGTGCGTCAATCACTAACGCCGCCGGCCATTCAACCAGCGGTAGCGCAACGGCAACGGTCGGTATTCACGTTCTGCCAACGTTGTCACTCGGCTCACTGTTTGGCGGCGACGGTTACCTGAATGCTGCCGAAGCGGGCGCTAACACCAACATTACCGGGACTTCAAACCTGCTCAACGGCACGGTGTCGGTCAGTATTGGTGGCGTGACACATACCGGCACCATCACTAACGGTGCGTGGAGTGTGCCGTTTACGTCGGCAGAACTGAAAGGGCTGGCGGATGGCTCAACGCAGGTTTCCGTCTCGGTTGCGGATCTTGTGGGTAACACCGCGATTATCTCTAATCCGCTGAGCGTCCTGACTCATGCACTGCCGCTGGCGGCGCTGAACCCGCTGCTCGGGCTGACGCTCGGTGTGGTAGGCGGCATTTTGGGTGGTCAGGGTCTGACCCTGAGCGGAACCAGCCGCAACATCGCACAAGGTGGTCTGGTCAGCGTCACGCTGCTGGGTAATACGCTGGCGGGAACCGTGCAGGCGGACGGTACCTGGACGGTGAAACTGACCAGTGCGCTGCTGAGCAGTTACGGGCTGGTGGGCTTACTGAACGCACTGCTCGGCGCGGTGGTTGAACTGAAAGCCGTCGATGCGGCCGGTAACGGATTCGATGCGCACGTCGGGCTGACGGTAGGTTCAACATTGCCGGCGGACGCCAACGTTGCGCAGGTTCAGTCGCTGTCAGTGGACGATACCCATACGCTGGCGGCGGTTCACACCACCGATACCAGCACAACTACGGATACCTCAGTGACGCACGCCGCCAGTACGCTGACGGATCCGCTGGTCACTGCGGACACCAGTGCTTCAACCACAACCACGCACGACACCACCACGGCAGACACTACCGCGCACGCGGACACGGCGTTCTCCATTGGCGGTATCACCATCGACCTGACGGCCACTGACGGCGTGGCCATCGGTGGCGCGGGTGACGACACCATCTCGGTTCATACCCTCGATTTCTCGCAAATCGACGGCGGCACCGGTGTCGATACCTTACTGCTGGCGGGCACCAATCAGCATCTGGATCTGACCGTACTCGGGCTGAAAGTCGAGCATATCGACATCTTCGACCTGGGCAATTCCGGCACCAACAGCATTTCCCTGAACCTGCATGAGGCGCTGAACGTGAAGGATAACCCGACCGATGAAGTGATCATCAAAGGGGGCGAGGGCAGTCTGGTCAATCTGCAAATGGGCACCGACGGCGCATGGAACGAAACCGGGCAACGCACGGTGGATGGCCTGACCTTCGACGTTTACCACAACGCGTCAATGGATACCTCGAATACGCTGGGAGACGTTCTGGTGCAACACGGTCTGCACGTACAACAGAGTTAATTTCTGTACTCCTCCCCCTGCGAAGGGGGAGGCGGGGAGGGGGTTTTGCTGGCGTCTGCGATGCCATTGATACCCCGCCCCAACCCTCCCCTTTGCAGGGGAGGAATCAGTAAAAAAACAAAAAAAATCGGCGTAATTAAGTGGTGTCGGTAATGAAAAAAAAGAGAGCAATACGGCAAATCGCCGTTGTGTTGGGCACTTTGTGTCTGACGGGATTAACAGGGAATACGGGTGTGATGGCGGCGGAAAAACAGCCGGAATTTAACTGGCAGGCGGCACCGACGGAGGAAATGCGCGCCAGCCTGACGTTACGGGATGCCATTTTGCGGGCGTTCGCGCGTAACCCGCAAATTGCGGAAGCGGCGGCGCAAATCCGCGTGGGCGGCGGGAATCTGGATGCGGCGAAAAGTGCGTGGTATCCGCAGGTTTCATTACAAGGGTCAGCGGGGCAATCCCGGCAGACCTATTCATCGGGCGATCAGAGCAGCAACGGGTCGGCGGGTATTCAGCTCAGCCAGCTGCTGTGGGACTTTGGCAAAACCAACGGCAGTATCGGTGAGCAGGAATACTTGTCTGATTCCTATCGCTTTTCTCTTTACAGCACCATGACTGACGTGGCGCTGAGCACCATGCAGGCGTACCTCTCGGTGAAACGCTTCCAGGCGTTAAGCGTGGCAGCGCAGGACAATATCGAATCGCTCACCCGCGTGAAAGATACCGCGAAACTGCGCTCTGACGCCGGGCTGAGTTCTCAGTCTGACGTGTTGCAGGCGGAAACCCGCATTGCCGGGATGCGTGCCACCGTTGAACAATATCGCGCTCAGGAGCGTTCCGCACAGGCGCAGCTGACCGTGCTGACCGGTGTTGTCTCAAATAACTTGCCGGATCTGCCGGAAAGCCTTCTCAATCAGAAAGTCACTCTCGACAAAATCCCCTACGAAAACAGCACACTGGTGCGTGCCGCGCAGGCCAAGCAACAGGCCGCGATTGAGCAGGTCAATCAGGCGGAGGCGCAACACTGGCCGACGGTCAAAGTTCAGGCCGGTCGCACCCGTTATGACAATAACGGCAACACCGGTTCTTACTGGGATGACCAGCTCCAGCTGGCGGTAGATGCCCCGGTGTATCAGGGCGGCGCGGTCAGTGCCAAAGTCCGGGCGGCAGAAGGGCAACGGCAGGCCGCGCAGGCGGATGTCGAAAAAGCCAAGCTGGATATCAACCAAAAAGCGTCAACCGCTTACGCCGACATGATCGGCGGGCAGCAGCGGCAGGTCGCGGGCGAAGAGCAGTATGCCAGCGCCACGCACACCCGCAGCGTCTATCAGGACGAATACAAACTCAGCAAACGCAGCCTGAACGATTTGCTCAGCGTTGAGCAGGACGTTTTTCAGGCCGACACGTCGCGCATTGGCGCGCTCTACGACGGGTGGGATGCCACCGTGCGCTATGCCGCCGCCGTGGACAATCTGGTCGATATGTTAGGCATCGACCGGCAGAAACAAACAGGTGACACCATCCCGGCGCTGTAAGGCGAAACAGGCCGTGGGAAAACCCAGAAGCATTCGATACCGAGGTTGAAATGAGCAACGAAACAACAACACCTTTGTCGATCGACGTCTGGATAAGCGCCATGGGGCGCGTGGCCGAAACATTCGGTAAGCCAGCAGATCCGCTCTATCTTCGCCAGCAAATGCGCTGGTTTGAACATCAGCCGCTGCGCCGTCAGCTCGACCGTCTGAGCGGACTGATGGGGTTACAGGTGGGTATGGTCAGCTGGAATCAGGTGCGCTGGCGGCAGGAAGTGTTACCCGCCGTGATAACCCTGGAGCAGGGCGGCATTGCGGTGCTTGAGCAGTTACACGATGACGGCAAAGTAGATTACTGGCTGAGTGACGGCGGTGACCTGCTGCGCTCGGCGGAGCTGGTTACGCTGCTGGAACAAAGCGCCGGGCCGGTATTTCTGGTGGGTGTGGCGGCGCGCGGGCGTGATGAGCGTATCGATCAGTTTGTTCAGCCGCATAAAAAACACTGGTTCTGGGAAAACTTTCGCGGCAGCGGGCGGAAAATCGCGGAAATTTCGCTGGCATCCATTCTCGGCAACGTGCTGGCGCTGGCAGGGATTTTATTCTCTATGCAGGTTTATGACCGCGTTATTCCGGCACAATCTTTCCCGACTTTATGGGTGCTGTTCTTCGGCGTGGTGCTGGCGGCAGGCATGGAATATGTCATCCGCCTGATGCGCACGCTGGTGTCCGATTTAATGGGAAAGAAAATCGACCTCAAAGTTTCTTCGCTGTTTTTCGTGCGGGCGATGAACATCAAAAATGACGATCGGCCAAAATCCACCGGTTCGTTTATCTCTCAGTTACGCGAGATCGATCAGGTGCGCGAACTGCTGACGTCAACGACCGTCAGTGCCGCCGCTGATATGCCGTTCGTGCTGCTGTTCCTCGGCATCATGTTCTTCATCGGCGGTCCGCTGGTGATCATCCCGCTGCTGGCGATCCCGCTGATCGTTATTCCCGGCATTCTGATCCAATGGCCGATGGCGAAACTGGCGAAAGAAGGGATGCGTGAAAGTGCGCTGCGCAACGCAGTGCTGGTGGAAACTATCGAAGGCATCGAAGACATCAAAGCCTTGCAGGCCGAAGCGTATTTCCAGCGCCAGTGGGAACAGACGCATGAAGTCAGCGCAGCGGTCGGCATGAAGCAGCGTCTGTGGGGCGCACGCCTGACCGGCTGGGCATCCACCGTCCAGCAGCTGACGTATGGCGGGATGCTGGTGTTCGGGGTGTATCTGGTGCTGAACGGCGATATCACCACCGGTACGCTGGTCGCCGCCAGCATGTTGTCGTCACGCACCATTGCGCCGCTGATGCAGCTGACGATGGTGTTTTCCCGCTGGCAGCACGCCAAAAGCGCCATGCACGGGCTGGATGAGTTGCTGAAAAAACCGATCGACCGGCCTGCGGATGCAGAACTGTCGCATTGTCCGTCGCTCAGCGGTCATTTCAACGTGCGTAATCTGCAATACACCTACGACAAAGAAAATGCGCCGAATGTGCTCGGCATCGGCCAGCTGGAAATCAAACCGGGTGAACGTGTGGCGATCCTCGGCAAAGTCGGCGCGGGGAAATCCACGCTGCTGAAATTGCTCTCCGGTCAGGCCAGTCCGTCGCAGGGTAAAATCCTGATCGACGGCGTGGACATGACCAAAATCGAACCGGCAGATGTCCGCCGTCAGCTGGGGTATTTGTCGCAGGATTCGCGGCTGTTCTTCGGCACGCTGCGCCAGAACCTGATGCTCGGTTATCCCCATGCCTCCGATCAGGAAATGCTACAGGCGCTGCGCATCAGCGGCGCGCTGAGTATGGTGCAGGCCGATGCTTCGAGTCTGGATAAAATCATCAACGAGGGCGGGCGCGGATTGTCTGGCGGGCAGCGTCAGATGGTGATGCTGAGCCGCATGATCCTGCGTAATCCGCAGGTGGTGCTGATGGATGAACCGACGGCGTCGATGGATGAACAGCTTGAAGAATATGTGATCCGCCAGCTTCATGCCTGGCTGGTCGGACGCACCCTGATTGTTGTCACGCACCGCCCGGCGCTGCTCAAGCTGGTTGACCGGATTGTGGTGATGGACAACGGACGGGTGGTAGCTGACGGACCGCGGGATCAGATCCTCGCGAAAGCGGCCAGCAATACGCCCGCTCCGGCTGCGGCCGTGGTGGCGGACAACAAACAAGGCGCAGCCTGAGCTGCTGAGGACATCGCATGGCACATCTTACTTTGCATGATGAACTGGAAGCAGAAGGTCGCAAAGTGTCGTGGATCATCTGGGTATCGCTGGCTTGCCTGCTGATTTTCTTCGTCTGGGCGCGGTTTGCCCTGCTTGATGAAGTCACTGTCGGCACCGGCAAGGTCACGCCATCGAGTAAAGCGCAGCAAATCGACTCGCTCGACGGCGGCGTTATTTTAAAACTGATGGTGCAGGAAGGCTCGGTAGTCAATCGCGGCCAGTTGCTGGCGCAGCTCGACCCGACGCGCTCGCAGTCGAACTTCGGTGAAGCCGCTTCCCGCGTGCGGACCCTGCGCGCCTCATCTGAACGTCTGAGTGCTGAACTGACCGGTGCGCCGCTGAAATTCAGCCCGGAGACCATGAAATCGCCAGAGCTGGTGGCGCGTGAACGCCAGCTGTATTTATCGCGTAAACAGAACCGCGACGAAACCGTCAGTAACCTGCAGCAGTCGCTCAAACTGGTGAATGATGAAATCAACATGACCCAGCCTCTGGTGGCGAAAGGCGCGGCGGGGCAGGTGGAGGTGATCCGCCTTAAACGTCAGGCCAGCGAACTGCGCGGCAAAATCGACGATGCAACGAACCAGTACGCAGTGCGCGCCCGTGAGGAGCAGGTGAAGAACAACGCCGATCTGGACGCCGAATTGCAGGTGATGGCAGGGAAAGAGGATCAGGTGACGCGTTCCGAACTTTATTCGCCGGTTCACGGTATCGTGAAAGACATTCAGGTTTCCACCGTCGGCGGCGTGTTGCAGCCAGGCGGAAAACTGATGGAAATCGTGCCGATTGAAGATCAACTGCTGATAGAAACCCGCATCAACCCGCGTGATATCGCTTATATCCGTCCGGGCTTACCGGCGACGGTAAAAATCTCGGCGTACGATTCGTCCATTTACGGTGACCTCGAAGGCAAAGTCGAAGGCGTCTCGCCGGATACCTTGCAGGATGAAGTGAAACGCGATCAGTATTATTACCGTGTCTACGTGCGCACCGACAAAGCCTTCCTGACCAACAAAGCCGGCCGCCAGTTCCCGATTGTCCCGGGGATGGTGGCGAACGTAGACATCAAAACCGGCCAGAAAAGTGTGCTGGATTATTTGATAAAACCGCTGAATAAGGTGAAGGAATCGTTGAGGGAGAGGTAAGCGGGAGGCCGCTGCTTGTGCGGCTTCAACTTCAACTTCAACTTCGACTTCAACTTCAACTTCAACTTCAACTTCAAGGTCGTGGGCGTCGGCCGGGGTTTTGATTTTGCTCCTCCCCCTGCGAAGGGGGAGGTTGGGAGGGGGTTTTACAAGCGAAAAGAAAGTTGAGGTGAGCACTTCAACTTTTTGATTTTGCATTAATACCCCACCCCAACCCTCCCCTTCGCAGGGGAGGGAGCTGTCCTCTGCTGCTTCCACCCTCAGTCTATAAACACACTCGTCGGCACATTAAACCGCAATGCCAGCGGGCGATAGCGCGCAGTTAAAAAACTCAGGATTCCAAGGGGTTTCGCTTAAAACTCTTAGGGCCCGTGTGGGCGGCGAGCCCAGGATATCACCCGCTATTGCAGCGGCTCCTGCAAACCTTCAGTCAATAAACAAACTCGTCGGTACATTAAACCTCACCGCCAGCGCCCGGATATGTTCGACAGTCAGCGAACGCTTACCGCTCAGGATCTGACTGACCAGCGATTTTCCGCCGATTTCCTCACTTAGATCACTCTGCTTTAATCCGTAATCTTTCATCAACTGGCGAAGTGCTTCCACGCCGCGCGGGAGATTTTCCAACGCCTGATTAAAGGGGACGAAATCGGTATGCTGGCGCTCATAGCTTTCAATCTTTGCACTCAGAAACTCGATTAGCGGGTTTTCGTCATCATGCTCAATCAGATAATCAATCAGCTCAAGCGCACTTTTATAATCGGCTGTGCTGGTACTTCCTCCCAGAAGAGGAACCGCTTTAACCAGCGCTTTACTGGCTTCGATAGCTTCAGCAATCATTGTGTGTAAGTCCTGTAATGTTTGTTCAACTGGTCGTAAAGCGCATGAGTGACGATATGTTTTACATACACCCGCTTGTTGACGAAATTGATATAAGCAATGAGGCGAAGATTATTGCCGCCGACGTTCATAACTCACCATTTTGGCCGGTAGCGGAAATTGTCAAGGCTGGAAAAGACGGATTTCAGGGAATCTGGCGTCGGAAAGTCGCCTTCTTTGAGCCCGCGATAGGTTGCCAGCAAGGCGGTTTTATCATTGGGATACTGCCGCATCGCCCGGTCAAATGCTTCTTTGGCTATAACATGCATAGCACTCCTGAGTTCACATCCTGTGAACAATATAAAGGTTAATGTTGTGGTTTACAAGCTGTAAACCACAATAACCTTTTGCAGGAGGGGACGGGCTTTACTTGTTGTCAGATTGCGGCACATCTTCCAGAGAAGTTTCCGGGTCAGCAGGATGAACGGTGTGGTAAATGGCTACCGGATCTTCCCTCTCGGCTTTCCGCTTGTCCTGCCACAAATTCATCCGCGCCCGCAGCGAGCCGCTGAGGTCTTCATGCACCTGCTTCGCGGCTTCGGATTCAGGATTGAGTTCAAGAACGAATTCCATGAATTTATCGGCGGTATAACGGTTTTTCTTCACGCCGGTACCGGTCAGCCACGCCATGCCCAGCGTATAAGCGGCTTCGGCGCGATTGGGATGATGTGCGTTATGCAGGATTTCCGGCAGCCAGACTTCGGCAGCCTGACGCTTTTCGGCGTCTGAACCGTTATCCAGCGCGCAACTCGCACGGAAATAGGCGGCGGATAAATGTCCGGCGTCCATCGCCCGCTGATACCAGTGCATGGCTTGTTCATAATCGGGTTCGCCACCGAGCCCTTCACGCAGCGCATTGGCGCAGGTGAACATAGCGGGCACCATGCCTGAACGGGCGGCACTCAGCACACAGTCCATCGCATTACTGTCGTTGTGATACTGCTCAGGAACATCCTGATGCCAGCCGTTGCGGTAGAAAAAGTACAACTCGTAGCAGTGGATCGCGCTGCCGTGGCGGGCCATTTCGGTCATCAGAAAATGTGCGGCGTCCAGATCGTCATTGATCGCCATGTCGTGCGCCAGTGTCACCAGATCGTTTACCGGTTGTTCATCGCCCGATTGCTGAATAAGCGACCAGGCATGTTCCATCAGCCCCTGACATAATTCAGGACGCGCCGGTAATCCGTACAGGCCTGATTGCAAGGCCGTCGCGGCAAACGCCACCAGTACCGGATCATTTGCCTGACTCAGACCCCGGGTCAGCAGCTGGGTCAGTACCGGCAAACCTTCCTGATGGCCATTGGCCAGCACGGCACGGGAGATAAACATCCGCGCGGCGTGACCGGGCATCGCCTGGGGTGAAACAGCAAATAAATCGTTATAGACAGCCAGACCCGCCTGATCGTCGTCCTGCCAGTAGGCGATGCAGATCCCGGCCAGATCCAGCAGACGGACTCGCGTTTCCGGCGCCAGCGGTTGAGCCAGTAATGCAGCTAAGCGCGACTGGAGTTCCAGCGCCTGAGGAGATTCTCTGTCGGCGATATCACCGGAAAGCGCATCGCACAGCGCGTTGGCGCGGAACTGATTACGTTCTTCTTCACTAAATTCTGCGCACAGCGGACTGTCGATAATTTGCATCTGTTGCGCGTCGCTGCCACCCCAGAAAGCGGAATGGAATAAAAGGTAAGATTCCATGGTGCCAACGTCGGCGTGGCGGACTGACATCGCCATACGCAGCCAGTAATCCAGCGCTTCTTCATCATTTTTACGGGTTTGTTGCAACGCCGCGGGAAGTATCTGCGGCCAGTGTGTTGCTGGCTCGAATCCCAGTGCGTGGATGTGTGCGATACCCGCCTGCCAGATTTCACTGCCCTGAATCGAAAACTTTTCATGCAAAGGTTTGGGGATTTCACCGGCAAACAACGCTTTCAGCCAGTACGGTTCGCCGAAACCGCCGCTCAGATTCATCATGTGGCGCAGGGCATGCGTCGGGCGCGGATGCAGTTCAATAGCACGTAAAAATGACAGTACTGCGTAATCACAGCATAACTGTGCCCCCAGCCACTGGTGATCGGCGACGTCTTCACCTTCCTGCGGCTGGCGGATAATCCAGGCATTTTCATGCCAGACCATACCCAGCAAAGCGTGGGCATGATAGCTCTGCGGGCATTGCTGCGCCCAGTCACTGAGGATCTCCAGCGGGTTGAGCGGGGGGGATTCCGTGCCGGTAAACAGTGTAGCCGGATGCATCAGCAGCCCGTAATCGCTGTGACCTTCGCCCTGATTCTGCCAGCCACGCATCTGTGACAACAGCCACTCGTCGAGTTTAAGAAAACGGCGGGTCGCCAGAAGCATTCTGGCTTTGGAAATGTTGTCGTGCTGGTCCTGATGTGGCATGAGGTTCCCTGAGCTATTGAGTAAAAACGGTGTTTGCGCGGCACCCGAAGTCTACCTTTCTCCCCCTGCGCGATCAGCGGGATTGGTCTGACTTTGGCTATAGTAACGGATCCGAACCGTTACTGACCAACAAAGCCTCTGCATAATAAAGATTAATAATCCCCCTGAAATCCCTTATTAATCGAGGAGATTAGATATCATCTATTAAGAAAATCAGAATCATCAAAGATGGAGAAAGTGTGAGGTAATTATGGAGAAATACATTTCAGCAGGAAAATATAATGAGTGATGAATATCACAGGCGGTCATCATCTCTTAACAAAACAAAAAAAAACCGACCACTAAGGGTCGGCTGTTGTTTCCACAAAACGGGGAATGAGGGTAATAAATAACAAATAATGATGATAGCGAGAGCATTATATATTAAAGGTGAATAGATGCTTTATCACTTAGTGCGGTAACTATTTTTAATAAGATATTGATATTTATGATTAATTTATTGATTTAGCTTTGCGTGCTTTATTTTAACATTTAAATTGAGGTTTAATTTTATCCAATATTAATAAAATGTTACACCTTTAAATGCTTCGGAAATATATAAACTAATTTCGTATCATTTTCTTTCTGGATTAAAAGTATTTATATCAAGAGAATGGATTTGCCATGTCGGGCCAACTTTTATACAGATACCAACAAGCGTTAAGCAGATTCAAATCAGTAAAAACGTGTACTTTACATTCAGTGGCACGGTCCGACACCTATCGAGGACAGAAAAATGAAACTCCGTGTTCTTTCACTCATGATCCCTGCATTAGTGGTCGCAGGATCAGCAAGCGCGGCAGAAGTTTATAATAAAGATGGTAATAAACTCGACCTGTACGGTTTGGTTGATGGTTTGCACTACTTTTCTAACGATAAGGGTTCTGATGGCGATCAGAGCTATATCCGTCTTGGTTTCAAAGGCGAAACTCAGATCACCGACCAGCTGACCGGTTACGGCCAGTGGGAATATCAGGTTCAGGCTAACCAGGCTGAAAGCTCTGATGATGGCGATCGCGCCTTTACCCGTTATGGTTTCGCCGGTCTGAAATTCGGCGATATGGGTTCCTTTGACTACGGTCGTAACAACGGCGTTATGTATGACGTGGCCGCCTGGACCGACTTGCAGCCAGAGTTCGATGGTTCAACTTACGGCGCTGACCAGTTCCTTTATCAGCGTACCAACGGTGTTGCAACGTATCGTAACGACAACTTCTTCGGGCTGGTGGATGGCCTGCACTTCGCTCTGCAATATCAGGGTAAAAATGACAGCGGCGGCGGTGAGCCAGGTACACGTGATGTGCTGACTCAGAACGGCGACGGTTACGGTATGTCCCTGAGCTACGACATTGGCGCGGGCGTCAGCGTGGCAGGTGCATTCTTCAACTCTGACCGTACTGATGAGCAAAATAGTGCACCGGGCATCATGGGCGACGGTAAAAAAGCGGAAGGCTACACCGGTGGCCTGAAATATGACGCTAACAACGTTTACCTTGCTGCCATGTTTACTCAGGCTTATAACGCTTCACGCTTCGGTTCTACCGATTCAGAAGCTTACGGTTATGCTAACCAGTCACAGGCATTTGAAGCTTACGCAAGCTATCAGTTCGATTTCGGTCTGCGTCCGTTCGTGGCCTATAACCAAACTCGCGGTAAAGATTTAGGTTCCGACCGTCTGGGCAACAACTACCAGGATCAGGATCTGGTGAAATTTGTCGACCTGGGTGCGACTTACTACTTCAATAAAAATATGTCGGCCTATGTTGACTACAAAATCAACCTGATCGACAGCAGCACCTTCACCGATAACGCCGGTATCAACACCGATGACGTTACCGCTGTAGGTCTGGTGTATCAGTTCTAAGCGTGCCTTTCTCCGACACAGAATAGCGTTTAGATTTGAGTCAAAAGAACAAGCAGTAAAAAGAACGCGGTCGCTGATGGCCGCGTTTTTTTATGGCAAAAAGCAAGAGATCTGACAGCCTCAGGCTGATTTCTGGTGGATCAGATGCAGCGGGGGAGAAACATCAAGTTCGATTTCAGGATTCTGGCGGAATTCATGCGGCGTGATATTGAAACGCTTGCGGAACATGTAGGTAAAGTGTGACTGCGAGCCGAAGCCGAAATCCATAGCGATGTCGAAAATCGGGGTATCACTGCTGCTCAGCTGATAGACAGCACTCGCCAGACGACGTTCCCTGATGTACTTCCCCAGAGAAATGCCTGTCGATTCTTTGAACAATTTTTGCATGTGCCAGAGCGAATAGCCTGAATACTCAGCCAGTTCTTCAAGGTGGATCACACGACCAAGATGGCCTTCAATCCATTTGCTGAGTGCGCAGACGATAGCGATATGAATATCTTGAGCCATAACCAGTCTGTTTTAAGGTTGAATATCGCTATTATACACGACTTCGCCGTGATGGCGTTGCAGGTGTTGCTCTGAGGTGTATGACAACCGAAGTGACCAAAATGGCCCGCGGGAAAGGAGTGCGCAGACACCCTGACGGGCCATGATTTAGCGTAACAGGATCCAGTGAATCAAGCGGGCGATACCGTCGTCCACCAGAACGATCCCGACGAGGATAAGAACAATGATGATGTAAAAGTTCTTACCGGTTGGCAAAGTGGTTCCTCCCTTCATCCCCTTGCAGGGCATAAAATTGGGTTACCACGGGCCGCTGCCCCGCATATTCAATGCAATAACAGCCAGACAAACCGCAACAAATATCAGAAAAACGATAAGAAGCCGTTTCATTCTTTTTACAGAGCTTGCGCTCTTCCTCCAGCGTGGATCGTTAGCCAACGATTAATTCTTGCGAACGTTAACCGCTTCTTACGCTGAGATCCAGCCTGTCAGGAATTTAAAACGATTTTTATAGGTTTCGTTTAACCATCGGTTGCTGGGCGTCGCACCAGATCGGTTTTCTGACCGCCATTAATGACCGTGGTTGGCGGTGTTTCGGGTACCAGCGCATCCGGAGCAATGTTCATATGGTTGAGAATTTCGCCCATGATTTGCCCGAAGATTGGCCCTGCTACCGAACCACCGAAGTGTTTACCGGCTTGCGGATTGTTAACCATCACCACCAGCGCCACGCGCGGGTTGCTGGCGGGTGCTACACCGGCGGTATAGTTGATGTAACCGCCATCGTATTTACCGCTGGACCCCATTTTTTCCGCTGTACCGGTTTTAATCGCCAGACGATATCCCGGCACCGCCGCACTGAGGCCGGACCCTCCCGGCAGGGCGTCACTTTCCATCATATGAATGACCGTTCTGACCACGTCAGCCGACATTACGCGGGTGCCTAACACTGGCGGTGTAACCTTGGTAATCGACAGCGGGCGGTAAATGCCTTCCGCGCCAATCGTGGCGTATTCACGGGCAATTTGCAGTGGCGTGACGCGCAGGCCATAACCGAATGAGAAAGTTGCGCGTTCGATATCTGCCCAGCGGTCACGGTGCGCAGGGAAATAACCGCTGCTCTCGCCACCGATACCTAAATCAGTGGGTTTACCCAAACCGAATGACTGGTAAAGCTGAACCAGCACGTTCGCAGGCATCGCCAGCGCGATGTGCGATACCGCAATGTCACTCGATTTTTGCAAAATACCGGTGATGGTCAGTGCCGGCCAGTGGCCAACGTCGCGGATCAGGTGCCCGTTAACGGTGTAGGGATGAGTATCGAGAACGGAATCAGGGCGGATCATATGGCGGTTAAGACCGGCCATTACCACCAGCGGTTTCACCGTCGAGCCCGGTTCGAAGCTGTCGCTGATCGCCACATTTCGCATGTTTTTTGGCTGCACGCCGGCGTAATTGTTCGGGTTATAGGAAGGGTAGGACGCCATCCCTAAAATTTCACCGGTGTTCACATCCACCAGAACTGCTGCGCCGGACTCTGCCTGGTTGAGCGTCACGCCATCGCGCAGCCGCGAATACAATACGTACTGCATAAAACTGTCGATGCTGAGATTAATGGTCGGCGGCTGTTGTGGCGCGACTTCTTTGAGAATACCGATGACATTGCCGTGGCGATCCTGACGGTATTCGCGCATGCCAGGTTTACCCTGAAGCAGGGCGTTAAAGCCTTTTTCCACGCCTGTCAGGCCTTCGTTATCTGTCCCGACGACGCCGACCAGATTAGCTGCGGCTTCACTCATCGGATAATAACGGCTGTCATCAAGCTGAGTGCTGATGCCACCCAGATGCAGCTGGCTGATATCGGCAGCAATGCCTTCTTCTATTTTGCGACCAAGATACACAAAGCGGCGCTGCGGATCGCTGGTGATGGTTTGCTGTAACTGGGAAAGCGGCATATTCAGCGCAGAGGCCAGATATTGCCATTTCGGGCTGTTCAGATCGCTGTGCAATTCAAGCACGCGGAACGGGTCAGCGATAATGTCTTTGGAGGCGACGCTCAGTGCCAGCGGATGTCCGTTGCGGTCAACAATGGTCCCGCGTCCGGCAGGGATGACGCTGGAGCGCAGTGAGCGGGAATCGGCTTCTTTTTCCAGCATCGGCTGATTAAGAAGCTGCAGATAACCTACGCGGCCAAGGAGGAGCGCCAGACAAAAGACGATACCGAGACAAATCAGCGCAAAGCGCTTGGTGTAAAAATGCGGTTGGGCGCTGGATTTTTTTGAGCTCGGTGGCATGGCAGTTTCGCAAAGTCATTGACGCGTTTGAAGCGAAAAGCGATGGCGCCGGAGAACCCTTTCACCGCATCAAATGATGCCGGTAGTTGTCCGATAAAAATACAGCTCATCGCTCTGAAAGATAATGAATTTCGTGTACATGCACATCTTATATTAAGCCATAGCGATGGATTGTTTATTTCAATTGCTCTTTGTAAGCAAGTGCAACGGCGAAACCTTTTTTACTCGACGGACAGCCATTCGTCCGCTTCTTCAAACATTTCTTCCAGCATTTGGTTTAATTGCGAACGTTCCTGCTTGCTGGCCCCTTGCGTATTCAGCCCGTTGGCCTGCATCGGTTTTACCTTAACTTCCGCATCCGGAAACATCCGGTGTACGCGTTTTACCAGTTCCGCTTCAATTTTTTCACTGGCGTTAGGGATGCCGGCGACATTCCGTTTGTCAAAAATCAGTTCAACCCGCATGGTTTTCCTCATTATTTATAAATTTATTAACTGGCTAAATATACAGTATTCGCGTGGGGCGCTCTAGTGATTTTTCGCCTGAACGTGGAGATGCAGCACAGATTTGTGAGCGTAAATTCATGTAATTCATGATTCATACATCTTGTGAATGTTTGGACGGCCGTTAGAATGGCGGCCAGTCTGTGAGGGAAATGTGGATAAACAACGGCGTTCAGCTCTGATATTTTTTTGCCTGGCCTGTCTGGTCATACTGACGTGTATGACACAGCGTATTGCCGGGCTGAATGCGTTGTCCGCGATCCTGCATCAGGAAACGACGACGGCTCAGGCGTCATCCACTATTTCCGAAATCGACAAAATCCCGGCTCCCTGTGAGCTCAGCAGTAAATCGCTGCTTTCTGTTCCTCCTCTCCTTTTAGAATTTGCGTTTCTGGCGCTGATCCTGCTGCTGGCATTTTTGTCGCGCGGCAATATGGCGGCGATCCGCCTGCTTGTGCCGGAAGCCGTCCCTGTGCCGCGCCTGCGGGTGCATTTGCGGCTCTGTGTATTTCGGGAATAAAAACTCCGGGAATAAAAACACCCCTGTTATTCATCAGGATGTGACATTTTATTTTTGGAGAAAATCTATGCGAAGTTTATTCAGGGCGGCCGCTGGCTGCCTGCTGATGCTCTGGCTGCATACCGGATATGCTGCTGATACCGGCTGGCTGCAAAGCCCGCAAAATACACATGCAAAAGTACGCCTGCAGGCACAGTCCGCCGATTCTTCTGAGCAGGAAACCCGTCTGCTGCTTTCTGTCAGCCTCGAAAAGGGCTGGAAAACCTACTGGCGTTCGCCGGGCGAGGGCGGTATTGCGCCGTCGGTAGAGTGGCAAAAGCCGGTCACTGCGCAACAGGTTAAATGGTTCTGGCCGACGCCTGCACGGTTTGATGTGGCGGGCATGACAACTCAGGGCTATCACGATGACGTCACGCTACCTGTCACCCTCAGCGGCAGCGCGCCTGCCATAATCGCCGGAACGCTGACGCTGCCGGTGTGCAGCAACGTGTGCATTCTCACCGACTATCCTTTTAGTCTGGATCTCAGTTCTGCCGGAGGCAACGCAGATTTTGCGCGCCAGTTCGCCGCAGCGATGGGCAAGGTACCGATTCCTGAAGGTCTGGCGGACAATGTGACAGCGGGCTATCGTGCGGGCGTATTGCACATTGCCGCTCACCGCGAGCAAGGCTGGCAAAATCCGCAGGTCTTTACCGATACGCTGGAAGGCAGTTCACTGGGCAAACCGGTGGTGAGAGTGGACGGGCAACGGGCGCTTTTCACGCTGCCGGTGACGGACGAGTGGGGCGATAAAGCACAGGATATCAGCGGAAAAACGCTGAGTATTGTGTTGTCTGATAACGGTCTGGCGCAGCAGATTAGCCTGGACGTGAGCGCGCTACCCGCCGACGCGCCCGGCAGTATCGCTCTCTGGCAGGTGGCACTGATGGCGCTGGCCGGGGGCTTCATCCTCAATCTTATGCCTTGTGTTCTGCCGGTTCTGGGCATGAAACTGGGCAGTATTTTGCAGGTGGAACAGCGCAACCGCAAAAGCATTCGCGTGCAATTTCTGGCGTCGTCAGGCGGGATCATCACCTCGTTTCTGGCGCTGGCCTTGCTGATGACGCTGCTCCGTTACACAAATCAGACGCTGGGCTGGGGCATTCAGTTTCAGAATCCGTGGTTTATTGGTCTGATGGTGCTGGTCACGGCGGTGTTTACCGCCAATCTGCTGGGATTATTTGAAATCAATCTGCCGTCAAAGATGACGACACGTCTGGCGACGCATGAGCGTTCTGGTCTCAGCGGACACTTCGCTGAAGGTGCGTTTGCCACGCTGCTGGCGACGCCCTGTTCGGCACCGTTTCTCGGCACCGCGGTGGCGTTTGCACTGGCCGCACCGCTGCCGGTGCTGTGGGGACTGTTCCTGATGCTGGGCATCGGCATGAGTCTGCCGTGGCTGATGATTGCGCTGTGGCCGGGACTGGCGATGTGCCTGCCGCGTCCCGGTCACTGGATGTTACGGCTGCGACTTTTCCTCGGCGCGCTGATGCTGTCGGCCTGTCTCTGGTTGCTGAGCCTGATGCAAAACCATTTCTCTGCGCTGTTTGTCGCCGTGCTGGCGGGCGTATTGCTGGTGATGCTGTTTGCTTTATCCCTGCGACGCTATGGCCTGCGCAATTGTGCGTTAACTGCTGTTGCGGGCGCACTTCTGGCAGGCGCCGCGATGGTGATTGTCACGCAGTTTTCAGGCGCTGGCGGCAAACAGCTGCGCGATGATATTGCCTGGCAACCGCTGTCCGAAGAGGCGATTCAGAGTGCGCTGGCGGCTAAAAAAGTGGTCTTTGTGGATGTTACCGCCGACTGGTGTGTGACCTGTAAAGCTAACAAATACAACGTACTGATGAGTGAAGACGTGCAGAAAGCCCTGACGGAAAACGACGTCGTTGCACTGCGCGGTGACTGGACGTTGCCGTCAAAACCGATCAATGAATTCCTGCAAAAACGCGGCAGCGTCGCCGTGCCGTTTAATCAAATTTATGGTCCGCATAATCCTGCCGGTGAAATTTTATCGCCGTTGCTTACCCGTGATGCCGTATTACAGGGGCTGGAAGATGCCCGTGGAGCCCGATAATGAAAACGTTAATACTGATTATGATGATGGTTATTTCACCGGCTGTTCTGGCGATGACGCCGGAAGATACCCTGTTGAATAATCCGGCCTCACCGTGGTTTGGCGCGAAAAATCCCCGGCTGACGATTGTGTCTTTTACTGACTACAACTGTCCTTATTGTAAGCAGTTTGACCCGATGCTGGAAAAGGTCGCGGAAGAAAATCCTGATATAAAAGTGGTGATTAAACTGCTGCCTTTCCGCGGTGCGAGCTCCATTATTGCCGGTCGCGCGGCGATGACCGTGTGGGAACAACATCCGGAAAAGTTTCTGCTCGTGCATCAGCGGCTGATGTCTAAAAAAGGGCAACACGATGAGGCCAGCGCGCTTGAGGCCGTGAAATATGCCGGGCTGGAACCTATACGCGTGACGCCAGCCAGCTATCTTGAACTGAAAACCAATGTGGAAATTGCCGAAGTGTTGGGGATTCAGGGGACGCCAGCGACCATTATTGGCGATCAGCTGATCGCCGGCGCTATCTCTTATGAGGATTTGCAGAAAGTCGTGAAGGAACAACTGGCGAAGGCAAAACATGACCAGACTTAAACGCTGGGCGCGCGAAGGCGCAATTCTCGTTGTGCTGATTATGGTGGTGATGCTGGGAATGGATTTTCTGCGTGCACCGCAGGCTCCCGCCAGTTTCGGCAGTCAGCCGTTGCAGACCCTCAGCAATCAGTCCCTGACGCTCGACGAGCAAAGCCAGCAGCGCCCGCTGCTGGTCTACTTTTGGGCAACGTGGTGCGGCGTCTGTAAAATGACCACACCTTCAGTTTCCCGGCTGGCAGAAGAAGGAGAGAACGTCCTGACCGTGGCGTTGCGTTCGGGCGACAACGCGGCGCTGGCGCGTTATCTGCAAGGAAAGGGCATTCAGATGCCGGTGGTTAACGATTCACGCGGCGATTTGTCGGCGCAATGGGATATCGGCGTCACCCCGACGTTTGTCATTATTGATAAAGGGCAGGTTATCGCCACGACAACGGGCTGGACCTCTTACCGGGGGATGAAAGCGCGGATGTGGTGGGCGAAAATCCGCGCCTGATTGGCTGCTTTCAGAAAACAAAAGGCCTTCACCGTGGTGAAGGCCTTTCTTCATATTACATTTATGGCAGGGAAATCAGTTCGCGAGGAACCGTTTCTCGTCGGTCAGCACCTGAAGCAGTAAACCCAGCTCCGGTTTCTGATCTTTAATCCGTTTGCCGTCGGTATCAAAGGCGCGGTAATCGCCGTTGCTTTCCAGTTCCAGCGTCTGATCGGGTGTCGTGATGATAAGCGTTCCGTCATCGCTGGTGGTTACCCAGTTATGGCGACGCTTGGCAGCAAACAAATCTTCACCCTGAGAATAATCCGCCGGTGACGTCGTGACGTGTAACAGACGCTGCATCAGCGTCGTCATCACATCCGCATGGTCAGTCAGTTTATTGATGCTTTGCGCAGGTGTGCCCGGCCAGTGAATGATCAGCGGAACCTGCAACTGGCGGCGGTTCATGGCATTGCCTGAACCCCAGGTGCCGTTCTCGTTGAATTCAATACCGTGAGACGCCGTGATCACCACAACGGTTTTATCCAGCTCACCGCGGTCTTTCAGCGATTGCAGGATGGACTTGATCTGGTCATCAACGCTCAGAGCACCGGCCTGATAGCGGTGAATGAAAGTGTTACCTGTCGGTACACTTTCACTGTCCTGACGTAACGCCGCGCTGATGCCGTTCAGATTGACGTAAGAGAACCACGGGCCATTACCCCGCACGTTCAGCCACTGCTGCCACTGACTCACGGTTTGCCCATCGGACTGTTTAACCGGCGGCGGCAAGGTGAAATCGGTCAGCAAGGCCTGACGGTACAACGGGCTGTTAAAGCCGTCGGAGGCAAACAGACCAAATTCATAACCCTGTTGCTCCAGCGACGTCACCAGTGCAGAAGGTTTGCGAGCCGCCAGAATGCCCTGCATATAGCTTGGAGAAATCCCGTAGAACAGGCCGAACTGGCCGGTATCATTACGGTTGCCGGAGCTGAAATGCTGGTCAAAACGGATGTTATGATTGGCGAAATCACTCAGCGCTGGCATATCTTTATCCAGCGTGGCGGTATGAACACCATCCACCACAATCATCAGCAAATTATACTTCGAACCGGTTTTCGCAAAGCTGATGGAGTTCAGCGGATATTCCACTGCCAGCGCTTCAGGATTCCCTTGTTCGATCAGCCGTTTCTGGTATTCCTCGGCATTCAGCAGGCCGTGTTTCTCAAGGAATTTACGTGCCGTCATCGGATAAGAGAGCGGAAGATTCGCGCGCTGCATGGTGATCGGACGATAGAAATTGGCATCCGCCCAGATATACATCAGATGCGACGCAAAGAAACTGGCAATGAAAAGCACCACAATCGGCTTGGCGAAATTACGGCGGTTCAGGCTGCGCAGTTTCTGCCATGCCCAGGTGCCAAACAGCATTTCGAGCAGGAAAATGACCGGCACAGCAATAAACATCAGCTGCCAGTCTCGCGCCATTTCGCCTTGTCCGGGGTTAACCACCAGTTCCCACACCACCGGATTGATATGCAGATGGAAACGGGTAAAGACCTCGGTATCAACCAGCAGCAGCGTCAGTCCGGCGGTCGCCAGAATGGCAGACAAGAACCGCAGCAGCCGTTGCGACATCACCACAAAGGTCAGCGGGAAGATAATCAGCAAATAAGCAGAGAATCCGATAAAGCTGAAATGCCCAAGCCAGCTAACCAGCGCGTAAATACGCCCTTGCAAAGAAGAAGGCCAGTCTGAAACAAACAGGTAGCGGCTGCCGAGCCCGAGAATGAGCAGGATATTAAACAGGGCGAACCAGTGCCCCCAGCTGATCATCTGGGATACTTTTTCGCGATAGCGCTGACGATTTGTCACCATGAGAGGTATTGGGCAGTTTGTGAATTAATGGGCTTTATCTTCTCTTATCGACGCTTGCAACGCTTTAGCAAAAGACTGGGACAAGGCTTTGCGTTGTGCAGGAGCGACGCTGGTATTAATAAGGTTAGTCACCATATTGCCCAGAACCATCAAAGAAAGGTCTGTCGGGGCGCGGTGCTTTTCGAGAACAGTCGCCAGCTCGGAAAGGATCTGTTCAACGTGTTCGTCACTGTAACGGGATGATTGTGCCATAGAGTATTGTGCTTCTTGATCTGACAAAGTCCAATATCTTAGCCGATCACAGACCTACTTTCCGCATTTTTATAACCCCTTCATACTTCGGGTTACAGATGCGTTGGCTGCGCGCAGTCACCCGAATCACTTACCGGAGTAAGCTCATCAGGATTTCTTCGTTTGCCGCCTTCCTGAAACACGAATTATTTTGGGGTTTTTATCTCATTAAATCCCCATTTCTAAGGTATGAGCGGTTGCGGCTTTAGAGCTTCGGTGTTTGAATACGCCCCGCAGGCAAACCCTTCTTACACGGCTGCAATTCACACAGGAGAAAGTCCCCATGAGTCTGGATATTGAGCAGATTGCTCTGCACCAGTTGAACAAACGTGACGAGCAAACGCTGGATGTTGTGCTGCGCGATACGCTTCTGACGCCGAATGCGGCCGTTGATGAAATGATGGCCGAGCTGCACCGCGTCTACAGCGCCAAAAGCAAAGCTTACGGTCTGTTCAATGAAGACAGCGAACTGGCTGTGGCGTTGCGCAGTTGCCGCAAAGGGGACGATGATTTTCTGTCATTCAGCCGCGCTGCGACCGGCCGTCTGCGTGATGAGCTGGCGAAGTATCCGTTTGCCGAAGGCGGCGTGGTGCTGTTTTGTCATTACCGCTTCCTGGCGGTGGAATATTTACTGGTGGCGGTGCTTAACAGCCGCAGCAGTATGCGCGTCAACGAGCAACTGGATGTCAGCAGCATTCATTACCTCGATATCAATCATGCCGATATCGTAGCGCGTATTGACCTGACCGAATGGGAAACCAATCCGGAATCTACCCGTTACCTGACTTTCCTCAAAGGCCGGGTAGGGCGCAAAGTCTCTGACTTCTTTATGGATTTTCTGGGCGCGTCTGAAGGTCTGGATACCAAAGCACAGAACCGTGGTCTGTTGCAGGCGGTTGATGATTTCTGTACCGAAGCGCAGCTCGATAAGAACGAGCGTCAGAATTACCGTCAGCAGGTTTATACCTACTGTAACGAGCAGTTGCAGGCGGGCGAAGAAATCGCTCTGGATGATTTGTCCGAAGAGCTGCCGCCGTGGAATGATAAGAAATTCAAAGAATTTACCCAGGAACAGGGATATCAGCTGGAAGAAACCTTCCCGGCGGATCGCAGCACCTTGCGTCAGCTGACCAAATTCGCCGGCAGCGGCGGCGGGCTGAGCATCAACTTCGATGCCATGCTGATGGGCGAACGCATTTTCTGGGATCCGGCGACCGATACCCTGACCATCAAAGGCACACCGCCGAATCTGCGGGATCAGTTACAGCGTAAAGCGGGCAATAAATAATCGCTCCCTCCCCTGCGAAGGGGAGGGTTGGGGTGGGGTATTAAAGCAAAATCAAGATGTTGAAGTGTGCTTTAGAAAAGGGTCTTAGCCCTTAAAACCCCCACCCAGCCTCCCCCTTCGCAGGGGGAGGAGCAAATCAGAATAGCGCCCAATAAAAAACACCGCCTGGGCGGTGTTTTTTATTTGTTCTCGCACGGCGTCCCGATGCGCAGCAACTCAGTCAGCGATTAAACGCGAACGAAGTCGATGTGAGCCAGTTTTGGCTTGAACGGGTGACGCTGTACAGCCTGAACTTTAACTTTGGTTTCTTTACCGTCGATAACCAGAGTAATAGCTTCAGAGTAGAACTCCGCTTTAACTTCCATGTTCTTAACAGAATCATGGTCCAGTTTGATAGAAACCGGAGCAGCTGAGCCACCGTAAACGATAGCTGGGAATTTGTTAGCTGTACGCAGGCGGCGGCTCGCACCTTTGCCCTGCTCGTCCTGTGGACGTACTTCTACATTGATAGTGATCATTGTATGTTTCTCGATTAGAACTACTTCTAAAATGTGCCCCGCCACCTGCGACCGAGTGACGAGTTGAGTACTGCGGCTTTCACACAAGGCGAAAGCGGGCGGTATGATACCGGAGCAGGGTAGCGGCAGCAATACAAATCGCCGGCTTTCTTACCCGCGCAGCTCATTAGCACGCCGGTACCGGCCTTCATAATCGAACATTTTTTCGCGTACCTGCCAGAACTGGCCTTTCATGCGTGCCACAACAAAATCCGGATGACGCAGTAAAACCTGCTGCGCGACGATATCCGCAGCGCTATTCCATTCCAGTGGCACGCCCGGCGCACGCTGATGCGGACGCAGAAAATTATGCAAAAACGCCATGCGCTGGGCGGGCGTTGTCAGGCGAAAACGTTCGGAAACGTCCGCGCCGTCCTCATCGTAATAGGTGATCTTCAGCCATTCGCCTTTGTCGTCGCGACCGTTTTCCAGGTTCATGCCGCCGCAGCGCAGCACCAGTGCGTCTTTCAGGCGCAGCGCAGCTTTGAGCATATCGTCGGGATCAACCAGAATTTCCTGACACTGATGACAGCGTCGCGCGGCGATATCGTTTTCCGCGCCGCAGTGCGGGCAGCTTTTAAAGCGGAAACGGAAATCGCATTGTTCGCGATTGCCCTCGTCATCCTCCAGCACACCCTGACAACGGCGGCCAAAATGCTCGATGATGGTGCCGTCTTCCGTAGTTTTCCCCCAGAAGATATTGGCAAAACCGCAGGCGGGACAGAACACCTGCACCGGTTTGTTATCGCCCGCAGGCTTATGGCTGCCGACTTCCGGCGTAAACAGGTCGTGCGGATTACCGGCGTAATCGAGGATAAGGCAGTCGGTTTTGCCCGGCGCCAGCCGCAGCCCGCGTCCGACAATCTGCTGATACAGGCTGACGGATTCGGTCGGGCGCAGGATGGCGATCAGATCCACATGCGGCGCATCGAAGCCGGTAGTCAGCACCGATACATTCACCAGATAGCGTAACTGCTGCGCTTTAAACGCATTGATCAGCCGGTCGCGCTCGACGGCGTGCGTTTGTGCGCTGATCAGGGCCGCTTCGCCTTCGGGCAGCAGACCGAAGATTTCACCCGCGTGTTCCACCGTCGAGGCGAAAATCATCACGCCTTTGCGATCCTGCGCGAATTCAATAATCTGGCTGATGATGTGCGGCGTGATACGCTTTTGCTGACGCAGTTCATCATTCAGATCTGCTTCGCTGAACAGCCCGTTGCTGTTGGCCTGCAACCGGCTGAAATCGTAGCTGACCACCGGCATATCGAGCCGCTCAGGTGGCACCAGAAAACCGTTTTTAATCATGTAACGCAGCGGCAGTTCATAAATGCAGTCGCGAAACAGACTGTTGGCATCGCCACGCACAATGCCCTGATGGTGATACTGATAAATCCAGCCCTTGCCTAAACGGTAAGGTGTGGCGGTCAGGCCGAGCAGGCGCAGACGCGGATTTTGTGCCTTAAGATGGCCGATGATCTGCTGATACTGACTGTTGTCATCGTCGGAAATCCGGTGGCATTCATCGACAATCAGCAGGGAAAACTCACCGCTGAATTCTGCCAGATTAGGCGCGACGGACTGCACGCTGCCAAATACCACTTTGCCGCTGCTTTGCTTGAGATTCAGGCCAGCGGCGAAAATATCCGCCTCCAGACCGTAAGAAAGGTATTTACTGTGGTTTTGCGCCACCAGCTCTTTGACGTGGGCGAGCACCAGAACGCGGCCGCGCGCTACTCTCGCCAGCTCGGCAATCACCAGACTTTTCCCCGCGCCGGTCGGCAACACGATCACTGCCGGTTCGTCATGCTGGCGGAAATGACGCAGGGTGGCATCCACGGCATCCTGCTGATAGGGGCGAAGCGTAAAAGCGGTCACGGCAACAATCACCTGTAGTTTTACTGTTAATAAAGACAGTAGTGGAGTATGCCAAGAAATCAGGCCTATAGCGATGAGCAAAAAAATCACCCGGCGTGAATGTTTAGCCTGCTTATTTTCCTTCTTCCTGACCGGTTGCGCGGCTATACTGTTGGTCTCAATGCGGCAGCCAGTCTGCCTCCTCTAAGTAATAATAACTCGTTGCAATTATTACGAATCGAACAACCCTGAACCCTGTCAGTTGCCTATAGCGACGGCGGGGTCTTGTGTTTTATCAGTAACGCGATCACTCAGATCGCCATGAAGGCAAGTCTACTCAATGCGTCTGGACAAGTTTCTATCTCAGCAATTAGGTGTAAGCCGCGCGCTGGTTTTGCGTGAGCTTCGCAACAAACGTGTCACCGTTGACGGCGAAATCGTTAAAACGGGTGCGATGAAAATCAGCCCTGAGCAGCGTGTCGAATTTGACGGCAACGTACTGGATCAAATCACCGGCCCGCGTTATTTCATGCTCAACAAACCGCAGGGCTACGTGTGTTCTACCGATGACCCCGATCATCCGACCGTGCTGTATTTCCTCGAAGAACCGGTGGCCTACAAGCTGCATGCGGCAGGGCGTCTGGATATCGACACCACCGGTCTGGTACTGATGACCGACGACGGCCAGTGGTCACACCGCATCACCTCACCGCGTCATCACTGCGAAAAAACCTATCTGGTTAATCTCGAACATCCGCTGGCTGACGATACCGCTGCGCAGTTTGAAGCGGGTGTTCAGCTGCATAACGAAGATTCCCTGACCAAACCGGCGCAACTCGAGAAAATCGAAGATTGCCTGGTGCGCCTGACCATCAGCGAAGGCCGTTATCATCAGGTGAAACGTATGTTTGCCGCCGTGGGTAACCGCGTGGTGGGTCTGCATCGTGAACGTATCGGTGAAATCGTGATGGATGAAGATTTAGAACCGGGTCAGTACCGGCCTTTAACCGCGCAGGAAATTGCCAGCGTTGGCGTTCCCTCGCGCTAGTTTTTCCTATAACTGGAGCAGCTGAAAGTGCAAGAAAAACCGGTATCCCACATCGGACTGATTTTCATCCTGGGATTGATATCGATGCTGATGCCTCTGGCCATCGATATGTATCTGCCAAGTATGCCCGTCATCGCGCAGGAATATGGTGTTCCGGCGGGCAGTGTGCAAATGACGCTCAGCGCCTATGTGCTGGGTTTTGCGATAGGGCAGTTGTTTTACGGACCGATGGCGGACAGCCTCGGGCGTAAGCCGGTTATCTTCTGGGGCGTGCTGGTTTTTGCCGTCGCTGCCGGTGCCTGTGCGCTGGCGCAATCGGTCGAACAGCTGGTCTGGATGCGCTTCCTGCATGGTCTTGCCGCCGCCGCCGCCAGCGTCGTTATCAATGCGCTGATGCGCGATATGTTCACCAAAGACGAATTCTCGCGAATGATGTCTTTTGTGGTGCTGGTCATGACCGTCGCACCGCTGCTGGCACCGATGCTCGGGGGGCTGCTGATGGCGGTTTTCAGCTGGCATGCAATTTTCTGGGCGATGGCAATTGCCGCGCTGATCGCCGCCACGCTGGTGGGCGTCTATATCAAAGAGACGCTGCCCAAAGAACGACGGCAGAAATTTCATCTGCGTACCAGCGTCGGTAACTTTGCCTCACTGTTCCGTCATAAACGCGTGCTGAGCTATATGCTGGCGAGTGGTTTCTCGTTCGCCGGTATGTTCTCCTTCCTCAGCGCCGGTCCGTTTGTCTATATCGAACTGAATGGCGTTTCGCCGCAGCACTTCGGTTTTTACTTCGCGCTGAACATCGTGGCGCTGGTGATCCTGACTCTCATTAACAGCCGTAATGTGCGCCGTGCGGGCGCGGTGAAGATGTTCCGCTTCGGTCTGTTTGTGCAGCTGACGATGGGCATGTGGCTGGTGATTGTCTGCACCTTCGGATTGCCGTTCTGGGCGATGGTGATTGGTGTGGCGGGATATGTCGGTGTGATTGCGATGGTCACGTCAAACGCCATGGCGGTGATTATGGATGACTTCCCGCATATGGCCGGTACTGCGGCTTCACTGGCGGGGACGATCCGCTTCGGCACCGGTGCGGCGATTGGTTCGGTCCTGTCACTGTTTACTGCAAAAAGCGCCTGGCCGATGGTCGGTTCAATGGCGTTCTGTATTCTGGCTGCGACGCTGCTGTATCTCTACGCCAGCCGTCCGGTGAAAGCAGTATCTGCATAACTCCCTCCCCTGCGAAGGGGAGGGCTGGGGTGGGGTATTAAGGTCAAAATCAAAAAGGCAAAGTGTGCTTTGACAAGATGTTAGCTCTTAAAACCCCCTCCCAACCTCCCCCTTCGCAGGGGGAGGAGCAAAACCAGCACCGTTTTCTCTGCTTCGTGCTGGATCATTAAATCACTTCTGCTTTCACTCCCTGAACGCGTCGCGCGGCTTTAGCACGGGCATATTCGTCGGCCATGGCTTTGGCTTTTGCGCCCGGCACCAGCGCCATATCGCACTCTTTAGGCAGTAATGTCGTGACCGCTGCGGCAATCAGCAATGAGGCTACCAGCGCATAAATCGCGGTGCTCTGACCGTACAGGCTGACCAGCACGCCGACCAGATATGGCCCGCAGAAACCCCCAAGATTCCCCAGACCGTTAATCACACCGCGTGCGCTGCCTGCGACTTCCGGCGTGGTGACTTTGCCCGGAATAGTCCAGAAGGCGCTGGTTGCGGCTTGCAGGAAGAAACCGGCACCCACCAGGAATCCGTAGGCCGCCATTATGTTATGACCGAACGCCACGGACGCTGCCAGACAGGCTGCAAAACCACACAACGGCAGGGCGATGAACATACGGCGTTTACCGGTTTTATCCGACAGCACCGACATCGCGAGGATCCCCAGCATGGTGCCGACGTAAGGGATAATCGCCAGCATGCCGACTGAACTCATGTCACCGCCGGTCAGGTTTTTCAAAATGGTCGGCAGCCATAAGGTATAGCCGTAAATCCCGGTCTGATAGAAGAAGTTTATGATGATCAGTTTGACGATAGACTTGTTGCGGAACACCTCTTTCAGCGGCGCGTTATTCACCGGTGCCAGCGCTTTCAGGGCTTCGCGTTCGCGGTTCAGTTCCGTCACCAGATAGTCACGTTCACGCTCTGAAAGCCATTTCGCTTCTTCCGGACGGTCGCTTATGGTGAACCACCAGAAAATCATCACCACGAAAGACAATGCCCCTTCGATGATGAACAACCAGCGCCAGTCGAGCGTATCCAGAATCAGACCCGACAGCGGTGCGGTGATCATCCCGCCGAGCGGCGCGAACATCAGCACGTAAGCATTGGCGCGACCGCGTTCCTTATCCGGGAACCAGTTGCTGACCATCGTCAGCACCACCGGCAACATCCCGCCTTCAGCCACACCCAGTGCAAAGCGCAGGAACAGCAGCTGATACTGATTGGTGATAAAGCCGGTCAGGATGGAGATCACCGCCCAGGCAATCAGCGAGCAGGCAATGAACTTACGTCCGCTGCCGTGAACCGCCAGGCTGCCACCGGGAACCTGCAAAAATAAATAGCCGATAAAGAATATACCGGCGGCCAGACCGGCCATTGATGCGGTAATACCTAATTCGGCATCCATTCCGCCTGGCATGGCGAAACTAATATTAACCCTGTCCATGAAGGAAATAATGCAGGCAATAAGTATTGGTGTAATGACACGAAGCCAGCGAGCCTTAGGAATCTTATTATCCATTCTGTGATCCTCGGTGATGCTCGTCATACTTCAGGTTGCAGATGCGTTGGCTGCGCCCGCCAACCCCGGTCACTTACTTGTTTAAGCTCCCGGGGATTAACGGCCTTGCCGCCTTCCCGCAACCCGAATTATTTAGAGCATGTTCAATGCGACGTTTAATTTACTAATTACTATTTCGTCTTTCGGCGATGACTTAATAAAAGCATTTTGAGGAAAGTATTTCGTGACAGGCGTCACGTTGAATTATGTTAAGAAAAGGTGTTACCACATACGTGATCCTGCACCGGAGTTCGCGTGCAGGAGGGAAGGGCGAAATGGAGGCTGAAAGAAGAATTAAATCGTGCCGCCGAGGGAAATACGGTAGTGCAGATCCACGCGTTCGATTGTTGGCAACTTTCTGATTTTTTTAAGCAAAATTTCCGCCACTACTTTACCCATCTCAAAGCGCGGCGTGATCACGCTGGCCAGTAATGGTGTGGTCGCCAGCCCGATATCCAATCCATGGAAGCCGGAAATCGCCATGTCCTGCGGAACGCGGATGCCTAATTTGATACATTCTTGTAACACGCCGACGGCAATATCGTCATTGGTACATAAAATCGCGTTGGTTTGCGGATATAACTGACGCGCCATGGCTAACATTCCGGCACCGATAGAAACCGATGAAACTTTATTAGGCGTGATATGTACCGGCGTCAGACCCCGTTCAGTCATAGCGCGGCTGTAACCCTGATAACGTTTCTGGTCACGGGCATCTGACATAGAACCGAAATACACCACATGCTCTTTACCGCTGGCGAGGAGCGTATTCGCCATATCGTAACCGGCCTGCTGATTATCAAAACCGACCGCGATGCGCCCGTGCGTGTCATCGAGATCCATCACCTGTGCGACCGGGATTTCGGCAGCATTCAGGTACTTATCGGCTTTCAGCGTGTGAACGGAATCAGTCAGGATCAGCCCTGCCAGCTGATAACCCAGCAGATTGACGATATGTTCTTCTTCGCGTTCTTTGCTGTAATCGTAATTGACCACCAGCGTCTGAAAGCCCTGTGCGGAAGTGACCGACTCAATGCCAGCCAGCAAATCGGAGAAAATCTGGTTGTTGAACGAGGGCACTAAGATGCCGATACGCGGCGCTTTTGCCGGTCCGCGGGCTTCTTCCAGCGGATATCCCACTTCTTCCATCACCTTTGTAATACGTTCGCGGGTTTCAGGAGACACCTTTTCCGGCGTGCGCAGAAAACGGCTGACCGTCATCTTTGTGACGTCCGCCAGTTGGGCGATGTCCTGTAGTGTCACGCGCTGGTTTCTCATGGGGGATTTTCCTGATTGGGCCTGCAAAGATACCTTGTTATTGAAACAGAAAGCGCCGGAAATTGTTATCAAAATGATGAGGATCACACCGGGAGTAACAGGGTTTTTTAACATTCCGTGAGGTGATCTGCATCACGGTTTGGCGCGGGGTAAACCGGTGTAGTGAAGCTAACTTTTCAAATCTGCATTCAATAAGGCCAACGTCATGACAAATCTCTTTTCACTGGATAATAAAAAGATTCTGATTACCGGCTCGACGCGCGGTCTGGGTTTCCTGCTGGCGAAAGGGCTGGCGCAGCATGGCGCAGAAATTATCGTCAACGGCACACAGCCCGAATCGACACAAAAAGCTGCTGAAGCCCTGCGTGCCGAAGGCTTTATCGCCCATGCCGTCTCATTTGATGTCACCAGCAGTCAGGCGGTGAATCAGGCGATTGATCATATCGAAAGCACCATCGGGCCGATTGATGTGCTGGTAAACAACGCCGGTATTCAGCGTCGTCATAAATTCACCGAGTTTCCAGAAAAAGACTGGGACGACGTGATTGCCGTGAATCAGAAATCTGTGTTCCTGGTTTCTCAGGCGGTGGCGCGATACATGATCCAGCGCGAGCGTGGCAAAATCATCAATATCGGTTCGATGCAAAGCGAGCTGGGTCGCGACACCATCACGCCATACGCCGCTTCAAAGGGCGCGGTAAAAATGCTGACCCGCGGCATGTGTGTCGAGCTTGCGCGCTACAATATTCAGGTCAACGGCATCGCGCCGGGCTATTTCAAAACCGATATGACCCAGGCACTGGTGGACAACAAAGAGTTCTCCGAATGGCTATGTAAACGCACCCCGGCCGCGCGCTGGGGCAATCCGGAAGAACTGGTCGGCGGCGCGGTTTATCTGTCCTCTAAGGCGTCAGATTTCGTGAATGGTCATTTACTCTTTATTGATGGCGGCATGCTGGCTGCGGTATAGGAGGCCCAATGAACAAAATCGCATTAATCACTGGCGGCGGGAGCGGCATCGGGCTGAGCGCTGCCAAAGCGCTGGAAGCGACTGGCTTTACCGTGATCCTGGCCGGACGAAACAAAGAAAAGCTGGAGCAGGCTGTTGCGCTGTTTGCGCCGGGACAGGCGGTGGCGCGCCAGCTGGATGTGACCAGCCCGCAATCGGTCGCCGCGCTGTTTCAGGATATTCACGAAATCTTTGGACGTCTGGATTTGCTGTTCAATAACGCCGGTAATAACGTGAAAGATGTGCCGATTGAAGAACTGCCGGTGGAAGACTGGCTGTCGGTGATCAATACCAATCTGACCGGTGCGTTTTTGTGTACGCAGGCGGCGGTGAAACTGATGAAACAGCAATCGCCGCAGGGCGGACGCATCATCAATAACGGATCGATTTCAGCACAGTCGCCGCGCCCGAATTCCGCGCCATACACCGCCAGCAAACACGCCATTACCGGGCTGACCAAGTCCACGGCGCTGGACGGGCGAGCGTTTAATATTGCCTGCGGGCAAATTGATATCGGTAATGCGGCCACAGATATGGGCAATAAGGCGCTGGCGGGCAGAATGCAGGCTGACGGACATATTGCCGAAGAACCGGTGATCCCGGTGGAACGCGTAGGCGAGGCGGTAGCATTTATGGCCGGTTTACCGCTGGATACCAACGTGCTGACCATGACCGTCATGGCGAGTGCCATGCCGCTGGTGGGACGCGGTTAAGCTGAGTTTCAGGCATAAAAAACGGCCCGTGATGGGCCGTTTTGCATTCCAGTTTACGAATTATGCCGCTTTAGTTTTGCGTTTCCGGCCAAGCCAGAAAATCAGCACCAGCAGAATTATGACGCCCGCGACCATTGCCGGAGCCATAAACGGCTGCAGTTTTGCCAGCAAGGTGACCGGCCCGCCTGCGCGTAACACCGCGACATCGTGCGCGCTGACCTGAATAGCCGCGTTTCCGTAGTTCTTCAGCACATAGTTAGAGATATCGGCAATCTGCTGATCGTCAAGCTGACCGACATACGAACCCACGCCAAATTTCGGCATCAGCACGTGATGGTCGCCGACCTGACGATCCACGCCATACAGAATGGCGGAAATCAGGTTAGATGCATTGCCCATGCCGGTCGCAGTGTTGTTGAACAGCGACGGATACGCCTGATTCTTGCTGCCGGAGCCATCCGGCTGATGGCAGCTGGCGCAATAGCCGCTGAACAATGCCGCCCCGTTATCGATGGTTTTATTCGCGTTATACGGATGCGCACCGCGCAGACCTTCTTCGACATTCACCGGCTTACCGAAAGTATCCGCCGCCTGCGTATCACGCGGGTCACGTACCGGCGTGCTGTTTTTCAGGTAGAAGGCAATCGCGTTCAGGTCAGTGTCAGACATGTATTGCAGGCTGTTTTGCACCGCTTCTGCCATGCCGCCTGCCGCCTGATTTTTGCCTGCGGTACGACCTGTTTTCAGGTATTCCACCAGCTGAGCCTGCGACCAGTTACCGATACCGCTGACCGGATCAGAACTGATATTTGGCGCATACCACGGGCCTACCATGCCGCCCGCCAGGGGTTTATCCGTCACCGAACCCATCATCAGGTTACGTGGCGTGTGGCAGGTATCACAGTGACCGGCACCGTTGACCAGATACGCGCCACGGTTCCATTGCTCGCTTTTAGACGGATCCGGCTTACACGGCGTGCTGTCGAGGTACATCATGTTCCAGCCCGCCATAGCAATACGCATGTTGAACGGGAACGGCAGGGCGGTTTCAACATTCGCTTGCTCGACCGGTTTCACCCCTTGCTGGAAATAGACATACAGCGCGTGCATGTCGGCATCGCTCATATGGCTGTAAGAGGTGTAAGGCATGGCCGGATACAGGTTTGCACCGTCAGGGCGAACGCCTTCACGCACCGCACGGGTAAACTGTTCTTCGGTGTAATTACCGATACCAAACTGCTTTGACGGCGTGATGTTCGTCGTGTAAATCGTACCCATCGGCGAGTGGATTTCATAGCCACCGGCAAACGGCTTACCGCCTTCCGGCGCGGTATGACAGGCCTGACAGTCAGCGGCTGTCGCGACGTCCTGACCCTGATGGATAAGTGCAGCCTGAGTGTCATCCGCCATCGCGCTGGCGGCAAAGCCCCCGAATGCAGCGCTCAGCAGACAGGCGGTGAGAAGTTTTTTCATGCTGCACCTGCCAGTTTTTTCGCCATGTCGTCTGCCGCTTTCAGGCCGAGTGCGGCCATCGTCAGCGTACTGTTCACCACGCTTGATGACGGAATCGCACCGCCGCCCGGCAACCACAGGTTAGCGTGGTCGTGCGCACGGCATTCACCGTTTACCACGGAATCTTTCGGATCACTGCCCATGATGGTGCCGCCCATGATGTGGTTATTGGCGTTCAGGCTGGTGGTGATGTTGAATTCTTCGGCCATAAACAGAGAGCCAATGTGTTCCAGCTGCTTATGCGCGGCTTCTGCACCTTTGCGCACGTAATCGCCGACATCGTAATGAATGTCAGGGCACGGCAGACCGTGCGGATCTTTACGGGTGGTGCTGAGCGTCAGGCGGTTATTCGGATCCGGCAACGGTTCCAGGCTGATAGATAAGTCCACGCCAAAGATCGAGCGGCGGCGAATTTCCTCATCCAGCTCTTTACCGACCAGCCCCATCTGCAACGCTTTGGACGTCGCCGGGATCACGCGGCTGATGTTGTTGAGGATCATTTTGTTGGCAGAATAATCTTTGCGGAAATCGCCGTCGCGCGGGCCGACCAGACAACTGCTCTGCGCCGGACCACGACCAATCCACAGCGGCTCTTTGGCGATGAACGTACAGTGGAAACCGGAGTGGTCCATCATGTTACGACCAACGTGATCAGACGAGTTGGCGATGCCGTTCGGATTCTTTTCGTTAGCCGCCATCAGCAGCAGACGCGGAGTTTCGATACCGTTACAGGCCAGTGCGAAAACTTTACCGGTGGCTTTGTGCGATTTTTTATCGCTGTCCAGCCAGTGAACGGCGGTCACATTGTTGTTTTCATCGGTGTCGATTTTGTAGACCACCGCTTCAGCCAGCACCACGGCGCCTTTGTTTTCTGCGCGCTCCACGTGAGCAATACCGTTATACATCGCGCCAATCGGGCAGATCGGCTGGCAGTTGTTGTTACCGCAACAGGTCGGGCGACCATTCCACGGACGCGTGCTGCGACCCTGCGGGATGGGCACCGAACGGTAACCATGCGGGTTCACGATTTCAGCGAAACGCGTATCGCCATAACCGTAAGGCACCTGTTCCATCGGATAGGGTTTGCTGCGCTCGGAAGGGGATTGCAACGCCGGATCATTCGGACCGGCGACGCCGATTTCTTCTTCCGCGCGGCAGTAATAAGGTTCGAGTTCATCGTATGAAATCGGCCAGTCGCGGCCCACGCCGTATAACGTTTTCATTTTGAAATCGTTAGGAACGTGACGCCAGCAGGACGCTGCCCAGTGCCAGGTAGTGCCGCCGACGGTGCGCAGATAACCCTGTTTGAAACTGCTGGCGCTCGGCCCGGTCAGGTGGACGTAATTATTTTCCGGGAAGTACAGCGGAGCGGGGGCTTTTTCTGACTGCGGATACAAACCCTGGAAGTCAGAGCCTGCGCGGTTTTCGAAAGGCATATTGCGCCAGTTTTCCACAGCCTGAGCGCGCTCAATGCGTAAGCCTGCTTCCAGCACCAGCACAGAATGTCCCTGGCTGACCAGCTGATCGGCAATCATGCCGCCCACGATGCCGGAACCGACAACAATCACATCAGCAGACGCATCGCCATCTGCAGTAAATTCTGGTTTTTTCATCAGGCTTTGCTCACAACATTTGTTTCAGAAGGATTGGTAAAACGATCGGCGTTCATGGATTCCGGCATCGCTGCGGCAGGAGGCGCAGCGGTGAAGTACAGCGGACCATTACCGCAGTAAGTCGGCACAATCAGGCCGTCACTCACCGGGCGATACATCAGCGCATCTTTATATGAAATCAAAATGGAATCGGTTCCATATCCGACCGTGCCGGTATACCACGCAGTGACGATACTGGTGACCAGTTCACCCAGACCGTTTTGCTTTGCCACTTCCTGCAAATCTTTCGCCGCCTGACCCGGTTTCACCAGCGCATGTAACTTGCTGACCTGTGCAGGGAAATCAGGCTGTGAACGATAAAAGGCGTTAAAAATCTGCGCGGAAGAACCTTCACTGATATTTTTATGCTCAGTGATGGCCTGTGATACCAGATAGAACTGACCGAAGATGACCGGCTCTTGCGTGGCGGTTTCTTTCTCCGCCAGGCTCAGAAACGGGAAGCCGAGCAGGGTGGTCGCCACCATCGCGGAGGTGAGGCCTTTCAGCAGTTCACGACGACTGAAACCGGTTCCATTTTCGGGTGAGTTGCTTCCAATGATTGAAGGATCGTTTTCCATCTCTTTCTCGCTGGGAATGGGTTGTTTTGCCAAACGGCAGTGAATTCGCTTATCTGATTTTTATTATAATCTGCGTAATGCGAGATTTATCAGCGGGTTAGTTTCTGCCGATATCTGTCCCGATAGGGTATACCACTTATAACGGCGCGGATGATAAGCCAAAGAAGAGGGATTTGTGCAAACAAATTGTGCGGATTTATTAACATTAGATCCAGATTTTAACGTATGATGCGCCGCGGAAAATTTTGTAACCAACTGGTTCATTTCAGGCTGAAATTAACAACTGGCTTTGACAGTCACGGCACGTGAGCAATCCCTATTTATTTGAAAATTAAGCAATAAGAAGAGAATTCGGGGCTTTCATGGAACTTCGTTTGTATATTAAATGTAAACAAATAAGCAATTAAAAGTAACGGCAATTGATTAAAATGGTTGTAGATCAAGCCGGAAAAGGTTACAAATAGGCCAAAATGAGATCTGCCTCTCAGATTATCCGGAGACAGACATAAAAATATGCTAAGTCTGTAGTTTTGTATCTGGCAACGTTAATTTAATGTTAATTATTTGAGCGCAAGTTGGGCAAAGCGAAGACTGTCGGCTATAACTTAAGCTGTACGGTTGTAGCGATTTTGTAAAAACATCTCGTATAAGATGTGTGAATCACTGTCTGGGGAACCACGTGAATAATATCCAACTTTCGGTAGTACATCGTTTACCGCAAAGTTATCGCTGGTTGTCGGGTTTTGCCGGTATCAAAGTTGAACCGATTCCGCTGCCTGGTAACGATGAAGATAACAATCTGATTGGCCTGAAACTGCTCAGCCATGAGGGTGAACTCGCCTGGCAGGTTATGCACCAGCTGACGAATGCGTTAGAAGATATTCAGGTTAAAGCCGCAATCGTAGAAATTGACGGTGAACCCTGCCTGTTTGTTCATCGTGAAGATGAAAGCGCCACGCTTTGCTGCCTGAAGAATATCGGCGCCGCGATCGCAGAATCCGTCACCGCACTTTATCCTTTCTGAACCGCCTGAAACGACATGCTTTCAGGCGGCACTTATTCGATTGTGTCGAACGCGTCCGACGCTGCCAGTAACTCGCGGGTATAAGTCTGCTGCGGCGCGGTAAAAATCTGCTCGCAATCTCCCTGTTCGACCACTTCCCCGTTTCGCAATACCATCAGCTGGTGGCATAAAGATCGCACCACGTGTAAATCATGGCTGATAAACAGATACGTCAGGCCGTGGCGCTGTTGCAGCTCACTGAGGATCGTCAGAATCTGCGCCTGCACCGATTTATCCAGCGATGACGTCGGTTCATCCAGGATCAGCATTTCCGGCTGTAAAATCAGCGCGCGGGCAATCGCAATACGCTGGCGCTGGCCGCCGGAAAACTCCGTTGGATAGCGATGTCGCGACTCCGGATCTAATCCTACTTCGTGCATGGCGCGGATCACTTCCTGTTCCCGCTCCTGTTCGCTGATTTTCCGGTGAACCAGCAAACCTTCAGCAATAATCTGCCCGACCGTGAATCGCGGATTCAGTGCCGAGAACGGATCCTGAAATACCACCTGTATCCGGCTGCGGAACGGCAGCATTTTTTTGCGCGAAAAGGTGTGCAGCGGCTGGCCGTCGAACCAGATTTCGCCCTGTGACCTCATCAGACGCAGCAACGCCAGACCGGTGGTGCTTTTGCCTGAACCGGATTCACCCACCACGCCAAGGCTTTCGCCGCGACGCAGCTGAAAACTCACCTGATTCACCGCATGTTTGATACCCACGGTCCGGCGCAACAGTCCACGTTTTATCGGGAAACCCACATCCAGATTTTTGACGTCGAGCAGCACGGAAGCATTACCTTTCAGCGGTTGCGGGCGACCCTGAGGTTCAGCCTGTAATAACTGGCGCGTATACGGATGCTGTGGCTGGCTGAACAGCGTGGCGCGGGGTTGCTGTTCCACCACGCGACCGTTGTGCATCACCGCCACGGTGTCCGCCAGACGGCGCACAATGCGCAGGTTATGGGTGATAAACAGCATCGCCATGCCCATTTCCTGCTTGAGTTCGTCGAGCAGCGATAAAATCTGTGCCTGGACGGAAACATCCAGCGCAGTCGTCGGTTCATCAGCAATCAGCAGCTTCGGGCGGGTCAGTACCGCCATGGCAATCATCACGCGCTGGCGTTCACCGCCGGAAAGCTGATGCGGAAAATCTTTCAGGCGCGAGGCGGCCTGACGGATACCCACGCGATCCAGACAACGAAGAATTTCGCTGCGTGCAGCCTCACCGCGCAGATTACGGTGCAGCATCAGCACTTCTGCGAGCTGTTTTTCCAGCGTATGCAGCGGATTGAGCGACACCATCGGTTCCTGAAAGATCATCGAAATTTCATTGCCGCGGATCCGGCGCAGGGTCGTGCTGTCAGCATGAAGAAGCGATTGCCCGGCAAACACAATATCGCCCTGCGGATAACTCACCGAAGAGGGCAGCAGGCGTAATACCGACAGCGCGGTGACGCTTTTGCCGGAACCGGATTCACCGACCAGCGCTAAGGTTTCTCCGGCATGAATATCGAGCGAGACATCGGTGACCACTTCCCGCTGCTGGCTACCCTGACGGAAGGCGACGCTGAGATTTTTGATTTGTAAGAGAGGAGAGTCTGTCATTTCAGAGCGCCTCATGATGATGTGCGGACGGATTAAAGGCGTCGCGAACGGCTTCACCAATGAAAATCAGCAATGACAATAAGGCAGCCAGCACCACGAATGCGCTGATGCCAAGCCACGGCGCCTGCAAATTGTTTTTACCTTCCATCAGCAAGGTACCGAGTGACGGCGAACCCAGCGGCAGTCCGAAGCCAAGGAAGTCCAGCGACGTCAGGGTAGTAATGGAACCACACAGGATAAACGGCAGATACGTCAGCGTCGCCACCATGGCATTGGGCAGCATATGGCGGCGCATAATAGCGCTGTCACTGACGCCCATGGCCTGCGCCGCACGGATGTAATCAAAGTTACGGGTACGCAGGAATTCGGCGCGTACCACGCTCACCAGCGTCATCCAGCCAGAAAGCACCGTGATCAGCAACAGCCACCAGAAATTCGGCTGTACGACGCTTGCCAGAATGATAATCAGGAACAGCGTCGGAATACTGGACCACACTTCGATAAAACGCTGCCCGAGCAGGTCAATCAGCCCGCCGTAATAGCCCTGTGTGGCACCGGCCATAATGCCAATCACTGAAGTCAGCACGGTCAGCATAATGCCGAAGAACAGAGAAATCCGCAGGCCGTAGAGAATTTGAGCCAGCACATCGTGACCGTTGCTGTCGGTGCCCAGCCAGTTTTGAGAAGAAGGCGGTGAAGGGAAGGGCTGCGCGGTAGAAAAGTTAATGGAGTTATAACTGCTGCGGATCGGTGCCCAGACCGCCCAGCCGTGGTCTTCAATCTGGCGCACGACAAACGGATCCTGATAATCGGTTGGCGTTTCCAGCTCACCACCAAATGTCGTTTCGCTGTAATTGACCAGAAACGGTACATAGAGATGTCCCTGATAACGTGCCAGCAGCGGTTTGTCGTTGGCGAGGACGTTGGATAACAGCACCAGGATCAGCATGACCATGAAAATCCAAAGTGACCAGTAACCACGGCGGTTCTGGCAAAAACGCGCCCAGCGCGCCTGACTGACGGAGTTCAGTTTAAAAAGGCGCATTACTGGCGGCCCTCAAAATCGATACGCGGGTCAACCAGCGTGTAAGTGATATCGCTGACGATATTAAGCAGCAATCCAATCAGCGTGAAAACATACAGCGTGCCGAAAATCACCGGGAAATCGCGCTGTACGATGGCGTCGTAGCCCAGCAATCCCAGCCCCTGTAAGGAGAACATCACTTCAATCAGCAACGAGCCGGTGAAAAACATGCTGATAAAAGTGGCAGGGAACCCGGCGATCACCAGCAGCATCGCGTTGCGAAAGACATGCCGGTACAAAATCTGTTTCTCGTTCAGCCCTTTGGCGCGGGCGGTCACCACATATTGCTTGCCCACTTCATCCATAAACGAGTTTTTAGTCAGCATGGTCAACGTGGCAAATCCGCCAATCACCGTTGCCAGCACCGGCAATGTGATGTGCCAGAGATAATCGGTCACTTTGCCGTACCACGGCAGGGTATCGAAATTCGGCGACGTCAGGCCGCGCAGCGGGAACCAGTCGAGGTAACTTCCGCCGGTAAACAGCACAATCAATAAGATAGCGAATAAAAAGGAAGGAACGGCATAGCCGACGATAATCACCGAACTGCTCCAGGTATCGAACCGTGAGCCGTTGCGTACCGCTTTGCGAATGCCGAGCGGAACAGACACCAGATAGATAATCAGCGTGCTCCACAGGCCGATAGTGACGGAAACCGGCAGCGCGCTTTTCACCAGACCCATCACGGAAGAACCGCGGAATAAGCTGTCGCCAAAATCGAAGCGAACGTAGTTTGATAACATCTCAAAATACCGTTCATGCAGAGGCTTATCGAAACCGAAACGGTGGGTTATCTCGGCGATCACTTCCGGGTCAAGGCCGCGTGCGCCACGATACTGACCTTCACCAAACTGCGCCAGACCCGGTGACGCTTTACCATTGCCACTGCCGGAACTGGCGCCAGGTAAGCCACTGGATTGCCCCATTTCAATGGCGGCAATGGCCTGATCGACCGGTCCGCCGGGCGCAATTTGTACAATGAAAAAGTTAATCGTGATGATCGCCCACAGCGTCGGGATCACCAGAAGGAGTCGTCTTAACAGATAGGCGGCCACACTCTGCTCCTCAGCGGCGTTGCGCAGGTAAACGGCCTGCGCGGTTTACGTCGTACCACCATGTGTCGAGTTCCATTCCGTTGGACGGGGCGACAGCTGGCATCGAGAATTTATCCCAGTACGCATAGCGTTCATGATTGGTGTACCACATCGGGATCATCACCCTATTCCAGGTCAGAACGCGATCCAGCGCATGTCCGAGCGCTAACAGCGCGTCGGGTTTGCCCTGATTCGCAGCAATTTCATCGGTCAGTTTATCAATGGCCGGATCGCTGATACCCGATTTGTTATACGTGGAATCCAGATATTGGGTATTCCAGTAAATCCGCAAATCGCTGCTCGGATAAGACGTCGCAGGATAAACCGTCGGGATCATATCGTAATCGCGCTGGCGCATACGGCGCACGAACTGCGAGTTATCTACTTCGCGGATCGACATTTTGATGCCGAGACGTTGCAGATTATGCTGGAACGGCAACACGTACTGCGAGTTTCCGCCGCCCGGCAGCAGCAGTTCAAACGTAAACGGCTTGCCGGTTTTAGAATTCACCAGCACCTGATTTTTCACTTCCCAACCCGCTTCTTTCAGCAGTGCTGTGGCTTTCAGCAGATTGGCGCGGTCATTGCCGCTGCCATCGGAACGTGGCGGCTGATACAGCGAGGTGAAAACTTCCGCAGGCACCTGACCTTTCAGCGGCCCGAGCCAGGCTAGTTCGGCAGAGTTCGGATAATCTTTTGCCGCATATTCGGTATTCTGGAAATAGCTGTTCACCCGCTGATAAGCACCGAAATAGAGCGCCTTGTTCATCCAGTCAAAATCGAACGCCAGAGTAATGGCCTCGCGCACTTTGCGGTCGGCAAATTGCGGGCGGTGAAGATTGAAAGCCAGCCAGCGTGTATCCTGCGCGGCCTGGTTCTCTTCATCGGCTTTCACGATGAAATTTTTGCTGAAATTACCGCCCTGATACTGTGTTGCCCAGTTTTTTGGCGAGGATTCCATACGGAAATCAAAAGCACCGGATTTAAAGGCTTCCAGCGCGACATTATCATCCAGATAATAGTCGTAGCGGATGGTATCGAAATTATAACGCCCGCGGTTTACCGGTAAATTGGCGGCCCAGTAGTCAGGAACGCGCGAATAAGTGATGTACTGACCGAGCTTATAATCGCTGATGCGGTAAGGCCCGCTGCCCGGTGGCGGTGTGCTCAGTGGTTCGTTGAATTTATGTTTTTCCCAAAACATCTGAGGCAAAACAGGCAAACCCAGCAGGCCGAGCATCATGTCTTTATCCGGTTTCGGCAAGACCATCCGCACCGTCAGACGTGATATAGCTTTAACTTCCACACCTTTATAAACCACACGAAATTGCGGTACGCCTTCGGTCATGAACTTTTTGAAGCTGAATGCCACGTCGCTGGCGGTAATTGGCGTGTTGTCGTTAAAACGTGCGCGCGGATTGATGTCCACTTCGACCCAGCGGTACTGGCTGTCATAACGGGCTGAGTCGGCAATCAGCGGGTAATAACTGCCGATTTCGTCGCTGGAAGTGGTAAACAGACTGTCGTAAAGCGAGCCGCTGCGTGCCGCCGGATTGCCCCGTGAGGCGAAGCGGTTAAAGTTGTCATAGGTGCCGATAGCGGCCAGCGTAATCTGTCCGCCCTTCGGCGCGGCAGGATTGACGTAGTCAAAACTGGTGAAGTTAGAGACGTATTTAGGTTCGCCCAAAATGGCAAACGCATAGCTATCCTGTATGACTTCGGCTTGTGCGCTAAGGCTCAGCAGGCACAGCACACCGGCAAACACGCGAGAAAACATCCTGAATCAGCACTCCTGTGAGGGTGAGAGCATCGTGCGGCAATGCCGCAGATTATTGTTCGGGCTTAATCAATTGATCGCTAAGACCTTGTAACGCATCAGCCATAGATTTCATCCCTGATTCCGGCCTTTTTATCACAACCGGATGCAGACGCCTAAAAGAAAAATGGCACAAAAGATGCGGGGCTGATGCAGGTCAAATCTGCCAGGTGGCATCTTTCTCATTGAAATCCCGGATAAAGACCAGAAGCTCGGGTACGCCTAACGACTTGCTATACAGATATCCCTGCAAATAGGTCACGCCGTGATTGCGCAGATATTCTGCCTGCATCTCAGTTTCGACGCCTTCAGCAACAGTTTTGATCTTGAGTTCTTCCGTGAGCCTGAGGACGGTATCCAGTACCGGCGCAATCAGGGTTTTCTGATCGATAGACATTACAAAACCGCGGTCAATTTTCAGATAATCCAGGGTAAACTTCTCAAGATAAATCAGGGCGCTGTGGCCGGTGCCGAAGTCATCGATGGCGATTTCAATCTTATGACGGCGCAGCCAGTTAAATTCCCTTAACGCACCTTCGGTATCAATCATGCCGCGTTCAGTGATTTCAAACACCACCTGAAAAGCATTCTCCGGTAAAGCCTCGATAAAATTCATCACATCGTCATGAAAACTGATTTTATTCATATGATGAGGAGAAATGTTAATACTGAGTTTTGCGTGTTCAGGAAAAGCATGCTGCAGGGTATGGGCGTCCGCCGCCACCAGCGCCATCATGTGTTGGGTCAGTTCGACGATTAGCCCCTGATTTTCGGCGTAGCCGATAAAAACATCCGGTGGGATACGGCCCTCAATCGGGTGCTGCCAGCGTAGCAGAGCCTCCACGCCGGTCACTTTCAGGCTTTTTGAATCGATAACCGGCTGGTATTCAACAAAGAACTCTTTATTTTTCAGACCACGCAGGATCACGCGCTCAACATCATGGCGGTTTAGCAGGCTGTGATAAATCAGGGCGCACACCATCAGGCTCAGCAGCAATCCACCGGACATTGTAAACAGCACGCCATCACCGGTCAGGGTAGGGGAGTAGAGACGCACGGTAAACGGATAGCCTTCAATTTTTGCCTCCGTAAAATGGCTGTCCGGTAATTTACTCACTGGAACCAGCTGATCCTGGGCTGAGATCAGTGCTGAATCCCCGACCAGCAAGGCGAATCCCCGATAACCCGAACCCGATTGAGCAAACAGCATATAAGGCGAGAGTGTCAGTTCGAGCGTGGCGATCACGCCATCATTATGCGCACCGGGATTGCGCTGCCAGACGATGATCACCGCACGGTTAGGCACGGCAGGCGTCCCCATTTGCAGGTCGATACTCATCGTTTTATCGAAACTGATGTCATGCAGTGAACTGTTGGCGGGAATACTCTGGTTGCCGGAGGCAGAAGAACAAAAAACTATTCCATCGCGCACCAGCTGAAAATCACGCACACCTACGCTGAATGCGGCATATCGATTTAATTCACCCGCAATGGAGTTGCAGGGCTCATCCGTGAGTAATGCAATTTTACCCATCGTGTCGGAGAGTTGATGTAAATAGTCAGCCGCATAACGGGCGGTTCGCTGTGCGATTTGTTCTTGCTCGCGAAGGGTATTGGTTTTAATGACGGTCAGGGTGACGGCAGTAAAAAAAATAAAAAACAGAGCTGAAAAAAGGATGCTTTGTTTTAAATATCGGCGCTTGGGTAATACGGTGTGTGTTAACGCCGTTTTTAAACCCATATGTTTTGCCCTTTCTCTCGCCGAGGAAATAAAAGTATAACGTAGTCAAAAAAACATCAGACACTAAATACACTTTATTACAGGCATAAAAAAACGCCATCCGGAGATGACGTTTTTTTATTCGCTTGGCATAGGACAACAAGAACTAAATCATAAGTTAACGGGATTAACCGTTAGCTAAAACTCGTCTTGCTTCACGATAACGGGCATTCCAGTAGGACTCTTTCAGATTTGAAATCATCACACCGTTGCTGGTAGATGCATGAACAAACTGATCATTACCTAAATAAATACCGACGTGACGGCCTGTAGAACCTGCACGGAACAGAACCAGATCACCTGGACGCAATTTCGTGCGCTGAACTTTCTTGCCCTTTTCTTCCTGTTCATAAGTCGAACGAGGGAGATCCATACCAAATTGTTCGCGGAATGTTACCTGAACGAACGCTGAGCAATCGATACCACGCTTGCTGTCGCCGCCTAACCGATAACGAACGCCTTTCCAGTCAGCGTACTGATCCATAATTTTGGATTTAACGTTGACGCTACGAACCATTGCTTCGAATTCATCCTGAGAGGCTTGCAGTAGAAGACCATCTTTGTCATTTACTGCACGCATATCAGTTTGTGCGCTTTCTGTGTTCGAAGAATGCATACCACTACACGCAGAGAGAAGAATTGCTGCGCCAATTGCGGGAATCATCCGCGTGATATATCTCATAAACGGTTGAGACTTGACCATTATTGTTGTTATCCCTTGCTGTCCTTAACGATGAAATCGTTATTAAAATTGCCAAACGAAGCGAGACTACCTGCCACCATTAGCTGGGACAAATACCAGACGGGTAAAATGTGCGTTAGAGCACGTTTTTTCCTTCAATACGGGTGTTTTTGTCACATTTCTATGCGGGCGATTTGGAGAGTACCGTAATGAATAAGGGATTGCGAGAGGTTTTGTGGGATTTTTTATAAGAAATTGTGATGTAAGCTGATGTTAGTAAAGATGTTAAAAAGGATGGATGATTTATATACTAATTTGGGTTAAAACCGCGCCGCAAGCGGCTTCCACGTGCAAATTTCAGCAAAGTATATCCGGGAATTGTATGAAAAAAAGGTCAGGCAGATCATCAACATCTGCCTGACCATAATTTATTTGTATGAATGCAAAATTATGCCGTTTTTTTAGGAATTTTTTTACCCGGCAGTTTGCTCTCAAGCCAGTTAATCAACAGATCGCTGGCCGGTGTCATCAGCCACCAGCTTGCGCCGACCAGGACGACTGACATTGAACCCACGGCAATGTCTGTAAACCAGTGTGCGCCAATCATCACACGCGGCAGCGAGAAAATGATGGTGATCATCAGGGCAATAAAGAAGGCTGATTTACTCAGATAGCGCAGCATAAAGCAGGAAAAAATAATCAGCATCATGCCGTGGTCGCCGGGGAAGCTGTCAGATGACGCATCTTTTGTCGGGATACCGGTCAGCTGGCTGACACGGTTTACACCCGGGAAGCTCAGCGAAGGGCTCTTGTGACTGACCGGCAGTAAATGACCGAGCTGGTTAAGCACCACGGCAGTTAGCAGCATCACGAAACCAATAATGATGTAACGGCGGCGCCCGGCGGTGTCCTGCTTCAGGAAATAGCTCAGATAGAGCAAACCCATGGCCAGCAATGAAATCAGATCAAAGGCACGGTTATTGGTCACTGCGACCAGATGCAGGAACCACGCGTCAGTGGCCAGATGCTGGTTGAAGAAGAAGAAGATCGACTTATCAATCGGGAACCAGAAACCGTGGTTTGCAGGTAAATAGAAAGACAGAAAAAGAGCAACACCTAATACATTGAGTACCAGGATTGCAGGAATATTTCGGCGCCACATATATGAAGACCTATTCTTAGCAGGGTAACGATTATAGTAATGGACGTTAACTTAATCCTTACAACTTAAACGAAGCCTCAACAAAGACGATTGTAGAACATTCCACTGGGTTTCATTTTGCGTAATGAGCTCAATTCTGCTGTCTGAAGGCGCCATTGACCTTGTTTCGATTTCCAAATCATTGCCCTGGCGGTTAATCATCAGCGCGCCTTCTTTAATACGAATGATGCCTTTCACGCGATCAACCGGCGCGGCTCGTGCCCAGTCGAGTATGCCCGCGGTGTCAAAAACCGTTTCGCCATCAAATATCCAGCCGCAACTGCTAAAACCGCCGGCTTCATTGAGCGCACGTCTCCAGCGCTGCTTTTCGGGCAGACTCAGAGCCGCCAGTCCGCGCTTTGATATATGAGCATGATGATGCTGGCCGTCAGGCAATTCGGTGTGATTAAGGCGCGGTAAATCCAGCAGGGCAGGGGCAATCTCACCCTGAGAAGCCACCACCAGGCGGCGTTCACGGCCATGTTCGCTGAACCATTTTTCCAGCGCCTGCCGGTCATTTTCCTGCGTCACATCCGCTTTGTTGGCAATAATCACATCCGCTGCGGCAAGCTGGTCGCGGAAGTTTTCATTTTCAATCACGCGCTGTTCACTCAGCTGGCGCGGATCGAGCAAGCACAAAGTGGCATTCAGCGTCAGCCAGCTGCTGTAGACGTCAGAGGTTAATAAAGACAGGATTTGCTTCGGATGACCCAGGCCGGTGGGTTCTATCAGCAGCCGGTCAGGTTTTGCCTGCTGCAATAACATGTTCAGCCCGACCTGCATCGGTAAGCCATTAACGCAGCACATGCATCCGCCGGGGATTTCCTTCAATACTGCACCACTGTCCGCCAGCAGCGCGCCATCGATTCCAATCTCTCCGAACTCATTGACCAGCACGGCCCATTTTTCACCTTCAGGCTTCAGCGTCAGCAGGTGGCGCAGCGTGGTGGTTTTACCGCTTCCCAGAAAGCCGGTGATCAGGTTGGTTTTGGTCATGGGTCACATCCTTTTAAAAATTCACCCATCAATTTGCAGCGACCGGTTAAGAAAATCCAGTTTTGTGCCGATGAATAACATGGATTGCTTAATTCAGCCCGAAAGGGCAATAAATTATTTTGCCGTTCGCCATGTAAATTCCATTAGATGTATTAATGTTAAATGGCGGTTGCGTGAATTTTAAATTCTATAATTACAATGGGGTGTCACCATGAACAGAATGACTGCTTTACTGTTTTTGGGAGTTGTGGCCTCAGGGACGATTCAGTTTGCCAATGCGGCTGCTACAGGCGGCATCATACATTTCACTGGGGCAATTGTTGAAGGGGGATGTAACTTCAAGGCCGCAAGTAACAGAGTGATCAGCGACTGTGATCGCGGTGGAAAACAGGTGTCGCAAGTTCACACGTTGAATGTGCAAACACCTTCTTCTTTTGCGCTGCCTCTGTCTCTCGGACAGGTCACCACAAAGCATATCAACAATGATCCTCATCTTGCAGTGGTCACGGTAAGCTATAACTAAATACCCGTAAATAATTAACATTTTTAATGCATTTCGCGCCGGACAATGATCGTGATAACGCAATCTATCTTGATTTGGTCGGACAACTTCGCAAACTGGCTGGCCCTGTTTTGATCGGGCCGTCAGTTTTCATCTCCCGTCCTTTCCCTTTGTGCCGACATGTTATAATTTTCTCTCTTATTTCAGGCATCAGTGCATGTCATCAGTTGTCAGACCAATTGAGTGCGTGTTACAGACAGGGGCGAAAATATGCGACTTTATCAGGAAATTGGCGGTCATTTGCGCCGTGATATCCATGCCGGAAAATATACGTCCGGCGATCGTCTTCCTCCTGAACGTGATATTGCAGAATCCTATTCCGTCAGCCGCAGCGTGGTGCGTGAAGCGCTGATCATGCTTGAGCTCGAGAAAATCGTGGAAGTGCGCAAAGGCTCGGGTGTATATGTTCTGAATCAGCCTGAAAACACGCAGCCGGAACTGGCTGACAGCGGCTACGGCCCGTTCGAATTGCTGCAGGCGCGTCAGTTGCTGGAAAGCGAAGTCGCCGCATTTGCCGCCATGCAGGCGACGAAAACGGATATTTTGCAGATGCGCGATGCGATTGAAGCCCAGCGTGATTGCATTGCCCGTGGCGTGACAGACGAAGCGGAGGACCAGCGGTTTCACGCTTTACTGGCACAGGCATCGCAGAACAGTGTGCTGGTAAAACTGGTCGATGACCTCTGGCAGATCCGCCAGCGCAGTTCGATGTGGGAAGGGATCCATCAGCATGTTGTTGATAAAAGCTACCATCAGACCTGGTTGCAGGATCATCAGACCATTCTGCAGGCTGTTTTACGCCGGGATCCTAAAGCGGCGAAACAGGCGATGTGGCAGCATCTGGAGAACGTAAAAGATATGCTGTTGCAGGTTTCTGACGCTGACGATCCGTCCTTTGATGGTTTCCTGTTTTCGTCCGTTCCTTCAGAGCTGAATGAATGAGAGGCGGCAGCACCAATAAAAACGGCTGCCTGAGCAGCCGTACAATATTTACCGATATTCTTTAACCGATAGTCATGTCGCGTTAAGTCGTCTCACTGTACTGACTTAACCCACGTATTTAGCCACGGTTTTCTTCGCGCCGATCCTTTGCAGATCCGCATATGCGGCCTGAATAGCCTGTACCACTTTCTCTTCCTGTGGCAATTGCTCACCGAAAACGCCGTTCAGCGCCAGCAGCGCTTTCACGCGTTCTTCGCCATCCGCGGTAGAGGCGACGATTTCTGCCAGCGTTTCAGCCATCGGATCTTTAATCTCAATAGGCTGACCGGCATCATCGGTGCCACCGACATAACGCATCCAGCCCGCCACGCCCAGCGCCAGCAATTCATAAGAGCCCCCGTTTTTCACATGCCAGCGGATCGAATCGAGCATACGTTGCGGCAGTTTCATTGTGCCGTCCATCGCGATTTGCCAGGTGCGATGTTTCAGCGCCGGATTGCTGTAACGTGCAATCAGGCTGTCGGCATAGGCGGTAAGATCCACACCTTCAACGCTCAGCGTCGGCGCTTGTTCATGCAGCATCAGGTGATGCGCCGCGGCTTTATAGTTATCGTCATCCATACAATCATTGATGTGCTGATAACCGGCCAGATAACCCAGATAAGCGAGGAAAGAGTGACTGCCGTTCAGCATACGCAGTTTCATCTGCTCAAACGGCAGAACGTCGGACACCATCTGCGCACCGGCTTTTTCCCAGTCCGGACGACCTGCGACGAAGTGGTCTTCTACCACCCACTGGATGAAGGGTTCACAGGCGATACCACAAGGGTCTGTGACACCACCGAGCGCTTCGGTGATTTCTTCCAGTGTGGTTTCTGTGGCTGCCGGAACGATGCGGTCAACCATGGTGCTCGGGAAAGAGACGTTTTCGCTGATCCATTTTGCCAGTTCTGCAGAGCGTGCTTTCGCCATACCCAGCACAGCGTTTTTCACTACCAGACCATTTTCAGGAATGTTATCGCAGCATAAAACGGTGAAGCCCGGCAGACCGCGTTCATGACGCAGACGCAGCGCTTCAACTAACACACCCGGCGCGGTACATGGCGCCTGACCACCGGCCAGATCTTGCTGAATTTTCGGATTTTGCAAATCCAGTTCACCCGTTCCCGGCTCGATGCAGTAACCTTTTTCGGTGATAGTCAGGGAAACAATCGCCACCTGAGGTTCGGTCAGTTTTTCCAGCACGGCATCAAGCCCGTCGATACCGCCGTGGACAGATTCATGAGCAGAACCAATGATAATCGCCTGATTGCCTTCCGCCCCTTTCTCCAGCACGGTAAACAGGTGATCTTGCTGACGCAGACTTTTTATCAACGCTTCATTACCGAAGAGGCTGATTTCGCAAATGCCCCAGTCTCCGCCCTGAAGGTTTAAGACGCGGTTAGTAAGCAGCGCCTGGTGGGCACGGTGGAATGCGCCAAAGCCGAGATGAACGATGCGGCTTTTCAGTGCATCGCGATCATAAGCTGGCAATGACACTGCTGCGGGCAGAGACGCTGTGGCAATAGTTTTCATGCAATACTCCAGGCAAGTCAGAAATAAATAATTGGTCAGGCCAAATTGGGGCAGTTTACCCGTCAGTTCAATTTTGTGCTGGATAAAGCGACGATTTAAGCCGAAATCAGGGCTTAGAGTGTAAAGTCATATGATAGAAAGGGGAATTGGTAAGTCCGGACGACCACTGATTTTGTGATGCAGATCGAGAGTCTGCCGCATTAACGGCAAAATCAGGGCAATAAAAAAGGAACGCCGGAGCGTTCCTTCAAACTTACCTGGCGACAAACCTGGCGGGACAAGGCAGGGCGCTGATTAATCCGCGCGGCCCATATAACGGCGTTCTGCGATATGAATGCGAATTTTATCGCCGGAACTCAGATATTCCGGCACCTGAATGCTCAGGCCAGTTGCCATCACTGCCGGTTTGGTACGGGAGCTGGCAGACGCGCCTTTGATGCCCGGTGCCGTTTCGACGATTTCCAGATCTACCGTCTGTGGCATTTCCAGCGCCAGCAGCTGGCTGTCGAGCGTCAGAACCTGCATACCCTGTAAACCTTCTTCAGGAATGAACAGCAGTTCGTCTTCGATCTGCGCCTTATTGAAGGTGTATGGTGTGAAATCTTCATCATCCATAAATACGTATTCGTCGCCATCGACGTAAGAGAAGTTCACTTTACGACGGGTCAGGCTGACGGTATCCAGAATATCGTCGCCTTTAAAGCGTTCTTCTACTTTGCCGCCAGTACGTACATCAGCGAAACGCATTTTGTACAAGGTGCTGGCACCACGGGCGCTTGGGCTCTGAACATCAATATCTTTAACCAGCAGCAATTTGCCGTCGTAGTTCACAACGAAGCCGCGTTTAATTTCGTTAGCACGTGCCATATAAATAACCTGTCAGCAGAGAGATAAATAATTTGCGACACGTTACCCGCGCCGCTGATTTCAGGCAAGCAGATAGCGCAAAAAGAGTCGCGAAAAACCCGCTTTCTGACGCATTTTTTGCGTGTGTACTGCCTGCGTAAAAAATGTTCGGTATAGCCTGTTAAAGGATAGTAAATATTTCGCTGGTGGCGCATATCACCGCCTGCTATTGTCGCGCCTCAAAATGAGGCCTGAGGAGGCTGTTGATGGACTGTCGTACCGATTGCGGAGCCTGTTGCATAGCGCCTTCAATTTCCAGCCCGATACCCGGAATGCCTGACGGCAAACCGGCGAACACCCGTTGCGTGCAACTGGCTGATAATTTCATGTGCAAAATTTTCACCTCGCCGCTGCGCCCGAAAGTGTGCGCCAGTTTACAGGCCAGCCGTGAAATGTGTTTTACCCATCGCGACCAGGCGCTGACTTATCTGATTAAGCTCGAAGCGGATACCGCGCCTTAAGCGACGGCTTCCGGCGTTTCTTCTGCCGGCTTATCGACGTTTTTCACATTCCAGATACACAACACCGAACCTACCACCATCGCCAGTGCGGCATAAAACACAGCATGGTATGTCCAGAACTGCGCAATCACCCCCGCCAGAGAACCGGCAAGGATCCAGCCCGCACGGGTGGAGTTGGTGAACAGCGTGGTCGCCGCACCGGCCTGTCCCGGCATCAGATCCTGAAAATACAGCATGCCGATCCCGGCCAGAATGCCGATGAAAATCGCGTTCAGCAGCTGTAAAGCAATCAGCATGGCGGCACCGGTGGTAAACAACAGACAGCCGTAGAAAATCACCCCTGCGACTACCGCAAACCGCATCAGGAAGCGTTTCCCCAGCTGTTTAGCCAGATATCCGGCAATCAGCATGGTCGGGATTTCCAGACACGCCGCACTGCCCATCAGCACGCCCGCCAGTTTTTCCGGCAGACCTAATTCACGCACCACATACAGCGGCATATTGATGAGATAAATACTGTTAGCTGCCCACATCAGTGAACACGCGATGAAAAGCATCAGCGTGTCCCGACGGTTGCGACGGGGCGCTTCCAGCGTAGCCGTGGTTTTGATGCGTGCTTTAGGCATGGAGGGCAGGAACATATATACCATTACTCCGCAAAGCAGGAACGCCAGCGCGGCAGCGCAGTACATGAAGGTAAAACCGAAGCCCATCGACAGGGCGAAGGCCAGCGGCGGGCCGACGACCCAGGCCAGCGAAACCTGGGCGCGTAAAATAGAGCTGAACATGACGGCTTCACGGCCAGTCTTTTCAGAATGCTCACGCGCCAGAGCAAACATCTGTGGGTTGGCGGTGGAACCGAAGCTCGACAGCAACACGCCGATCAACAGCAGGATGAAGTAATTACGGTTGAAGGCGAAAAGCACACAGGCCAGCGCCCCCAGAATGCAGCAATATAGGATCAGCGTTTTTCGGTCACCGCGTTTATCCGACCACGTCGCGAGCAACTGACTCACGAAAATGCCGATCACCGCGCTGCCGGTGAAGAAAATCCCGACCATGAACGGACTGACGTGAACCTGAGATGTCAGGAACAGGCTCAGCGTTGGCGTCTGCAAAGCGCCGGCGATGCCGGTCAGAAAAGCGATGATCAGAAAAGCGGTTGACGTCATGTCGGGTAAACGGCGGGCTGACGTTGTAGAAATTCGCATGAGTTATGTGAACCAGGGTTATTTGGACCAGAGTTATATGGACCAGAAGTCAGGAAGGGAACGAAATTTGCGCGAATGTTACGTCAGTTTAAAAAAAACAAAAACAGGTTTTGATCATCAAAAATGTAAACCGGAGTGAATTTGCCATACTGAATAATAAAACCGCACTTTGTGTCAAAAACAACCAGGCGAGGTTTCTGATATCCACCCAAATAGTCACCACAAATGAGGTTCAGCTTACGTCAGCTTTTCGCGTCAGCCTGACTTCAGCATTTACGTTAAATCATCTGTTTCGGAAAGGGTTTAGAAAGGAAACTGTGCGTAGCATCAAAAAATTGTCACGCAAAATCAGGGAAAGCTTGATTTAAAAACAGCCCCGATTAAGACTTCCTGAAACGTTTCAGCGTTGTCAGCTATTCTCATGAAATCTGATGGCGCTCCTTTTTTCTCAGTAAAGCTGAAACGATTCAATTTCAGCAGGAGAGGAGAATTATGTTCCAACTGTCACAGCAAGATATTCATCTCGGTGCGGCTGCCAGCGATAAGCAGGAAGCAATTCGCCAGGTTGCAGCAGCACTGACACAAGCCGGTCGCGTCAGCGAAGGCTATGTAGACGGCATGTTAGCGCGTGAGCTGCAAACCTCTACTTATCTGGGTAACGGCATCGCTATTCCTCACGGCACTACTGATACCCGTGATCTGGTGCTCGATACAGGCGTGCAAGTTTTCCAGTTCCCGCAGGGTATTGCGTGGGGCGAAGGCCAGACCGCGTATGTGGTTATCGGTATCGCAGCGCGTTCTGACGAACACCTCGGTTTGCTGCGTCAGCTGACGCACGTCTTAAGCGACGACAGCGTGGCCGACCGTCTGGCAAAAACAGATTCAGCTGAAGAATTACGCAGCCTGCTGATGGGCGAAAAGAATGCCGCTGAATTCCTGTTTGATACTCAGCTGATCGCGGTCGATGTGGCTGCTGAAAACCTGATCACCTTACAGGCGCTGAACGCGGGTCGTCTGAAAGAGATCGGCGCAGTGGATACTGCTTTTGTCAGCGACGTTATCAGCCGTAAGCCGCTGAACCTCGGGCAGGGCATCTGGCTGAGTGACAGCACCGAAGGCAACCTGAAAAGTGCAGCAACGGTAAGCCGTGCGAAGCAGGCCTTTGATCTCGATGGCGAAAAAGTCTCATTGTTGCTGACGATTTCAGTCGCAGATGATCAGCCGCTCAATATTCTGAATTACCTCAGTGATTTGCTGATAGCGAATAAAGCTGAACGCTTGCTGACGGCAGATCCTGTGGGTGTGCTGGCATTGCTGACCAGCGAAGTCGAAGAACAAGCCAACGTGCTGACGGCGGAATACGTTATCCGTAACGAACACGGTTTGCATGCCCGTCCGGGTACTGCACTGGTGAACGTGATCAAACAGTTCAGCAGCGAAATCACAGTGACGAATCTTGATGGCAGCGGTAAACCTGCCAACGGCCGCAGCCTGATGAAAGTCGTGGCGCTGGGCGTGAAAAAAGGTCATCACCTGCGCTTTACCGCCAAAGGTGAAGACGCGGAACTGGCGCTGAAAACCATCGGTGAAGCTATTTCAGAAGGTCTTGGGGAGGGCGCATGAGCCGCAGAGTTGCCACAATTACCTTAAACCCGGCGTACGATTTAGTCGGCTATGTGCCGGAAATCGAACGCGGTGAAGTCAATCTGGTGCAAACCACCGGTCTGCACGCCGCAGGTAAAGGCATCAACGTAGCGAAAGTGCTGAAAGATCTCGGCATCGACGTCACCGTGGGTGGTTTTCTCGGTAAAGAAAATCAGGACGGGTTCCAGCTGTTATTCAGTGATCTGGGCATTGCTAACCGCTTCCAGGTGGTGAATGGCCGTACCCGTATCAACGTGAAACTGACCGAAAAAGACGGCGAAGTCAGCGACTTTAACTTCTCCGGTTTCAACGTCACTCCTGCCGACTGGGAGCGTTTCGTGACGGATTCTCTGTCCTGGCTGGGTCAGTTTGACATGGTTGCCGTCAGTGGCAGCCTGCCAGCGGGCGTTGATCCTGACGCGTTCACCGACTGGATGAAACGCCTGCGTGCGCAGTGTCCGTGCATCATCTTTGACAGCAGCCGTGAAGCGCTGGTCGCCGGTCTGAAGGCGGCACCGTGGCTGGTCAAACCAAACCGTCGAGAACTGGAAATCTGGGCTGGCCGTAAATTGCCGGAACTGAGCGATGTGGTAGAAGCTGCGCATGCCTTGCGTGATCAGGGAATTGCCCACGTGGTGATTTCACTGGGCGCAGAAGGGGCATTGTGGGTTAACGCATCCGGTGCTTGGATTGCCAAACCGCCAGCCTGTGAAGTAGTCAGCACCGTGGGTGCCGGTGATTCCATGGTCGGTGGCCTGATCTACGGCTTACTGATGCGCGAATCCAGTGAACATACGCTGCGACTGGCAACGGCTGTTGCCGCGCTGGCTGTCAGCCAGAGTAATGTCGGTGTCACCGATCGTCCGCAGCTCGCGGCGATGATGGCCCGTGTTGACCTGAAACCCTTTTAATCCGCAGGAGGCAGAATGAAAACGCTGCTGATGATAGACAGTTCGCTCGGACAGGCTCGCAGCCATCTGGCGAAAAATTTGCTTGCTGCCGCTGCTGTGAAGGCAGGGCATCAGGTGGTTGAACAGGCCGCTGACGCTGAAGTCGTCATTGTTGCCAGTGAAACTGTGCCTAACGACGCCGCACTCGCGGGCAAAAATATTTATACCGGTGATGTTGCGGATGCTGTACGTGATCCGCAGGCATTCCTGCAACGTGCGCTGACCGAAGCCAAACCTTATGTTGCTCCGGTGGCTACTGCTGTCGCAGCTCCGGCTGCCAGCGGTCCAAAACGCATTGTTGCTGTGACTGCTTGTCCGACCGGCGTGGCACATACCTTTATGGCTGCTGAAGCCATTGAAAGTGAAGCGAAAAAACGTGGCTGGTGGGTAAAAGTCGAAACCCGCGGTTCCGTGGGTGCGGGCAATGCCATCACGCCTGAAGAAGTTGCAGCGGCCGATCTGGTGATTGTCGCGGCTGATATCGAAGTGGATCTGGCTAAATTTGCCGGTAAGCCGATGTACCGCACTTCTACCGGTCTGGCACTGAAAAAGACCAAACAGGAACTGGATAAAGCGCTGGTTGAAGCTGAAGTCTTTGAGCCAAAATCTCAGGGCGCGGCAACAGGTGCGAAGAAAAAAGAAGCGGGCGGCACCGGGCCTTATCGTCACCTGCTGACCGGCGTATCTTACATGCTGCCAATGGTTGTGGCGGGCGGTTTGTGTATCGCGCTTTCGTTCGTGTTCGGTATCAAAGCCTTTGAAGTGAAAGGTACGCTGGCTGCGGCGCTGATGCAAATCGGTGGTGGTTCAGCCTTTGCTCTGATGGTGCCAGTGCTGGCGGGCTTCATTGCCTTCTCCATCGCTGACCGTCCGGGTCTGACGCCGGGTCTTATCGGCGGTATGCTGGCAGTGAGCACGGGTGCAGGGTTCCTTGGCGGTATCATCGCCGGTTTCCTGGCGGGTTATGTGGCGAAAGCCATCAGCGGCAAGCTGAAATTACCGCAAAGTATGGAAGCCCTGAAGCCTATCCTGATCATTCCATTGGTCGCGAGCTTGATTACCGGTCTGGTGATGATTTATATCGTTGGTACGCCGGTCGCTAAAATCATGGTTGGCCTGACTAACTGGTTGCAATCTCTGGGTACAGCGAACGCGGTTCTGCTCGGCGCGATCCTCGGTGCGATGATGTGTACCGACATGGGTGGCCCGGTAAACAAAGCCTCTTACGCATTCGGCGTGGCATTGTTGAGTTCTTCCGTGTACGGCCCGATGGCTGCCATCATGGCTGCCGGTATGGTGCCACCGCTGGCAATGGGTCTGGCAACGATTCTGGCGAGTAAGAAGTTCGAGCAGGGCGAGCGCGAAGGCGGCAAGGCTGCCATGGTGCTGGGTCTGTGCTTCATTACTGAAGGTGCCATTCCGTTCGCAGCCCGTGACCCGATGCGTGTTCTGCCATGCTGTATCGCAGGTGGCGCACTGACCGGTGCTCTGTCAATGGCCTTCCATGCACAACTGATGGCGCCACACGGCGGTCTGTTCGTGCTGTTAATCCCGGGTGCAATCACTCCGATCCTGGGTTATCTGGTGGCGATTATCGCCGGTACCGTTCTGGCCGGCGGTGCTTACGCGATTCTGAAACGTTCAGATGCTGCGTTAGCTGCGAAAGCCACTGCATAATCAGCAGGCTGTAAATAACAGAAAGGCGCGACATGTGTATGTCGCGCCTTTTTTATTACGCCTCCCCCTGCGAAGGGGGAGGCGGGGAGGGGGTTTTAAGGACTCACATCCTTGCCCATGCACACTTCAGCTTTCGTTTTTGACCTTAATACCCCACCCCAACCCTCCCCTTCGCAGGGGAGGGCGCTGACCGAAATCCTACTCAATGACAGCGCATGAAAATGCTATATCTTAAGCGGCGGCTTCGTCATTCTCCGACTTCTGCTGCGCTTTCAGCCAGGCGATTTCATCTTTCCAGATATCAGGGTTGACGGTTTCGAGGATCATCGGGATGCCGTCGAAGCGGGCATCTTTCATCATCCAGCTGAACACGGTATTGCCAATATTCCCTTCACCGAGGCTATGATGACGGTCCACGCGGCTGTTGAATTCACTTTTCGCATCGTTCAGATGCATACCGCGCAGGTATTTAAAGCCCACAACTTCTTCGAAATGTTTAAACGTTTTCTCGCATTCTTCTGCCGTGCGCAAATCGTAACCGGCCGCAAACGCGTGGCAGGTATCGATGCAGACCCCGACGCGGCTTTTGTCTTCCACGCCGTCGATAATTTTCGCCAGATGTTCAAAGCGGAAACCGAGATTGCTGCCCTGACCGGCGGTATTTTCGATAACGGCAGTGACGCCTTTGGTTTTATCCAGCGCAATGTTCAGGGATTCAGAAATCCGCTCGAGGCATTTGTCTTCCTCGATTTGCATCAGATGGCTGCCCGGATGGAAATTCAGCAGTGACAGACCTAACTGCTCACAGCGCTGCAATTCATCAAGGAAAGCTTCACGGGATTTTTCCAGCGCTTCCGTCACAGGATGTCCGAGGTTAATCAGATAGCTGTCGTGCGGTAAAATCTGGTTGCTCTTGTAGCCGTATTTTTCACAAGCCAGTTTGAATTTTTCAATCACATCTTCTGGCAAAGGTGCGGCTTTCCACTGACGCTGATTCTTGGTGAAAAGCGCAAAAGCCGTGGCTTCCAGCTCATGTGCGCGCAATACCGCCTGATCGACACCACCGGCTGCACTGACGTGTGCTCCCACAAACTTCATTTTTGCTCCTCAGTTTTCATCGCGTTTATTCACGAATGATAGCGCCTCCGTGAAGGAGGCGCAGCATCGGAATGTTAAAAGCCGCAACATCAGCCAAAAAGATGATGAACCAGCTGGTTGATACCCGCACCGCCGACAATCAGCCAGATGAACAGTATTGCCGCCAGCAGCATCGGTTTGAGACCCGCCTGACGCAGGGCGCTCATATGCGTTGTCAGACCCAGCGCCGCCATCGCCATCGCCAGTAACACGGTATCCAGCGTAATCAGCGGTGGGATCCAGCTGTGCGGCAGGATATCCAGCGAGTTGAACGCCGCGACCAGAATAAACAACAGGGCGAACCAAGGAATGGTGATATTGCGCATACCGCCGTTCTGACCGCCGTGCTGAACCTCTTTACGTGATTTCCAGCCAGAGAGCAGCAACAGGAACGGTGCCAGCATCATCACGCGGATCATCTTGGCGATTACTGCCGCATTTTCAGCGTCCGGGCTGACACCCTGACCGGCGGCTACCACCTGCGCGACTTCATGCACCGTCGAACCGGTGTAAATCCCGAACTGTGACGCGGTAAAATTCAGCCAGTGATATTGCTCATTCAGATGCCATAACCATGGATACAGGAAGATGGCCGCCGTTCCGAAGATAACCACAGTGGCGACGGCGACGGTCACTTTTTCTGCTTTGGCATCCAGCACCGGTTCGGTCGCCATCACAGCGGCAGCACCACAAATACTGCTGCCTGCGCCGATCAGCATCGACGTATCACGGTCTAATTTAAATATCCGTTGTCCCAGCCAGCAGGCAAGGGCGAAGGTGGAGCACAACATCAGGGCATCGATGAGGATCCCGGTTGCGCCGACGTCGGCGATTTGCGCGAACGTCAGACGCAGACCGTACAAGATAATCCCCAGACGCAGCAGGCGTTGTTTTGCCAGCGTAACGCCGCTGTCGCACCAGGGTCTGGCGGCCGGATAAACCGTGTTGCCGACGACCATGCCGATGACAATCGCCAGCGTCAGCGCGCTGAGACCGAGATGGCTCAGGGACGGGAAATTACTCAGCCAGACCGCCAGCCCGGTAATGGCACCGGTCAGGGCCAGGCCCGGCAGCAGGCGGCTGTATCCGCCACGTTTTTGCAGCGCAGGCTGGTCAACATCATGTTTAAGCGCGTCGCTTTTATTAAGTGAAAATTGGGTCATCGTCCGTTCCTCGTTCAGGAGTGATGACATAAGGCTACGCCGCACTTATATAAAAATGAAATTGATTATAACTTTATAACCTATCTGAAAAACTGGTATAAGAATTTCATTCAAAAGAGACCTGTAAGCCAAGGGTCTATACTAAACAGAACAAGCGTGCAGTCAGGCGCATGAGAACAGCGGGACATTTATGCACATAACATTGCGACAACTTGAAGTTTTCGCCGAGGTGCTGAAAAGCGGTTCGACCACTCAGGCGTCGGTTGTGCTTTCATTATCACAATCGGCAGTCAGTGCGGCGCTGGCCGATATCGAAGGGCAGCTCGGCGTGCAGTTATTTGACCGTGTCGGGAAGCGGCTGGTGATTAATGAGCACGGACGTCTGCTGTACCCGAAAGCACTGGCATTGCTGGAACAGGCGGGGGAAATCGAACGTCTGTTTAATCAGGACAACGGTTCGCTGCGCATTGGCGCCAGCAGTACCATTGGCAACTATATGCTGCCGGGGATGATTGCTGATTACCGGCTGGATTTTCCTCATACGCCGCTCGAGCTTAACGTCGGCAACACCAATGACGTCATCAATGCGGTGGCGGATTTTCGTGTCGATCTGGGGCTGATCGAAGGCCCCTGTCAGATGCCCGAGCTTATCACTCAGCCCTGGCTGGACGATGAGTTAGTGGTATTCGTTGCCCCCGAAAATCCGCTGGCGGGGCAGGTCGTTTCGCTTGAATCACTGGCGCGTGAACCGTGGATCTTACGTGAGCGCGGTTCGGGTACCCGCGAAGTGCTCGACCATTTGCTGTTACCGCAATTACCTGATTTCAATCTGGTGATGGAACTGGGTAATTCTGAAGCCATCAAGCACGCCGTCCGCCACGGGATTGGCATTAGCTGTCTCTCCCGGCGGGTGATTGCTGAGCAGCTGGCCAGCGGCTCGCTGGTGGAAATCCACCTGCCGGTCGCGCCCCTGGTACGCAAACTTTACCTTATACATCATCGTCAGAAACACATCTCCGGCGCGTTATCGCGTTTTTTAACGTACTGCCGTGAAGTTCAATAACGGTCTTTCGCTAATGATCCACGGCCTGTTATGAAGGTGTCTTATAACAGGTCGTTCCTGCTATTCAGAGCGGCAGGTTTTGCTACAATCCGCGCTTAAATTTCCACATGACGAGCGGATATAGGGAAAAAATGGCTCAACAACCTACAAAAAATGCGCAGGTGGCTCCCACACTGCGTCGCGAGCTGAAGGCACGTCACTTAACGATGATCGCCATCGGCGGTTCAATTGGTACGGGGTTATTTGTTGCATCCGGTGCGACAGTTTCACAGGCAGGCCCGGGTGGCGCGCTGCTCTCATACGCATTAATCGGCATCATGGTGTACTTCCTGATGACCAGCCTCGGTGAACTGGCGGCGTTCATGCCGGTTTCCGGCTCATTCTCCACCTACGGTTCCCGCTATGTAGAAGAAGGCTTCGGTTTCGCACTGGGCTGGAACTACTGGTACAACTGGGCAGTCACCATCGCGGTTGACCTGGTTGCCTCACAACTGGTGATGAACTACTGGTTCCCGGACACACCGGGCTGGATCTGGAGCGCCTTGTTCCTCGGCCTGATTTTCCTCCTGAACTACATTTCTGTTCGCGGTTTTGGCGAAGCGGAATACTGGTTCTCGCTGATCAAAGTGGTCACTGTTATCATCTTTATCGCCGTGGGCGTACTGATGATCACCGGCATTATGCGCGGCGGCGAAACGGCTGGCTGGCATAACTGGGCTATCGGTGATGCGCCGTTTGCAGGCGGCTTTGCGTCGATGATAGGCGTGGCGATGATCGTCGGCTTCTCCTTCCAGGGCACCGAACTGATTGGCGTCGCGGCAGGTGAATCCGAAAACCCGGGCAAAAACATCCCGCGTGCGGTTCGTCAGGTATTCTGGCGTATCCTGCTGTTCTATATTCTGGCGATTCTGGTCATCAGCCTGATCATTCCTTACACCGATCCAAACCTGCTGCGTAACGAAGTCGGCGATATCTCGGTCAGCCCGTTCACGCTGGTGTTCCGTAATGCCGGTTTGCTGTCAGCGGCGGCGGTGATGAATGCGGTTATCCTGACCGCCGTGCTGTCTGCCGGTAACTCAGGGATGTACGCGTCTACCCGTATGCTGTTTACGCTGGCAAGCGAAGGCAAAGCACCGCGCATTTTCGCCAAACTGTCGAAGGGCGGTGTACCGCGTAACGCGCTGTATGCCACCACGATTGTGGCTGCGCTGTGCTTCCTGAGCTCTATGTTTGGTAATCAGACTGTTTACCTGTGGCTGCTGAACACGTCCGGTATGACCGGCTTTATTGCCTGGCTCGGCATTGCTATCAGCCATTACCGCTTCCGTCGTGGTTATGTGTCACAGGGGCGTGACCTGAAAAAACTGCCATATCTTTCGGGCTTCTTCCCGTTCGGTCCGGTGTTTGCCTTTGTGTTGTGTCTGATTATTACGCTGGGGCAGAACTATCAGGCATTCCTGAAAGACACCATTGACTGGTACGGCGTGGCCGCGACTTATATCGGCCTGCCGCTGTTCCTGATTATCTGGTTCGGCTACAAGCTGACCAAAGGCACCAAAGTGGTGAAATACAGCGAAATGGAATTCCCGGATCACGTCGATAAGTAACCGGCTGGGATTTTGAAATATTCATATCGTTAATTAGCGGAGCTCAGGCTCCGCTTTTTTACGTCTGCAATTCAGCAAAACAACGCGGACAACATCATGCTTTGTTACCGCTGCGTTTAACGTCTGAGTCTGATAGGTTTTGCAAAACACATTGATAATTATTATCATTTGTTCCCATTCTTTGGGAATAGCACAACATCTGTTCCCGCCATAAGTTTTTAACTTAATGAGATTGAAGCGAAAATGAGTGCAACAACCGAACCCGCCCTGGCGGTGAAAGGCAACGCCCCGGACGGCGTGATGGGGCGATACCAGAATATCGTACGCCGCCGTCTGTTAATCATGCTGGTCCTGGTGCTGGCGATCGTCGTCTCGCTGGTGATTGATTTCATTATGGGGCCGTCGGGGTTGTCGCTCGGTACGCTGTGGAAAACCTTGTTTGATGCGGCGGCAGCCGATCCGGGTACACGCGTGATTGTCTGGGATATTCGTTTGCCGTATGCGCTGATGGCGGTGGCAGTCGGTATGTCGCTCGGTCTTGCCGGTGCGGAAATGCAGACTATCCTCAACAACCCGCTCGCCAGTCCGTTCACACTCGGTGTTTCTTCTGCGGCGGCGTTTGGCGCAGCGCTGGCGATTGTGCTGGGTATCGGTATTCCGGGCATTCCCGACCAGTGGTTTATCTCTGCTAACGCCTTTATTTTTGCCTTACTGGCCGCGCTGATGCTGGATGGGATCACGCGCTGGACGCGTGTCGCCAGTTCCGGCGTAGTGCTGTTCGGTATCGCGCTGGTGTTTACCTTCAACGCACTGGTTTCTCTGATGCAGTTTATCGCCACCGAAGACACCTTACAGGGACTGGTTTTCTGGACAATGGGCAGTCTGGCGCGTGCGTCATGGGTGAAGCTGGGCGTGATGCTACTGGCGTTTCTGGTTCTGTTGCCGTGGTCGATGATGAGCGCGTGGAAGCTGACCGCGCTGCGTCTGGGTGAAGATCGTGCGGTGAGTTTTGGTATCGACGTGCGCCGTTTGCGTCTCGGCACCTTGCTGCGTATCAGTATTCTTTCCGCGCTGGCAGTCGCATTTGTCGGCCCGATTGGATTTATCGGTCTGGTCGCGCCACACATCGCCCGTCTTATGTTTGGTGAAGATCACCGTTTCTACCTGCCAGCCAGTGCGCTGATTGGTGCGCTGGTGCTTTCTATGGCATCCGTGGCCTCAAAAAATCTGGTGCCGGGCGTCATTATTCCGGTGGGGATCGTCACCTCGCTGGTCGGCGTGCCGTTCTTCCTGAGTATTATTCTTCGTCACCGGGGGAACGTCTGATGTCCGCAATGCCAGAAATGCAGCCACAAGATTTACTGAATGCCGCCACGCAGGGGCTGCAAATCCGCGATTTCAACGCGGGCTATCCGAAGCGCCATGTGATCCGCCATCTCAATGTCCCGATGCTGCCGCGTGGAAAAATCACCGTGCTGCTCGGGCCAAACGGCAGCGGAAAATCGACGTTGCTGCGTTCCCTCGCCGGACTTAACCGCGCGGAAGGGCAGCTGTTTCTCGACGGGCACGATTTAATGCCGATGCCTTTTGCGCGCCGTGCGGAGCAGGTTGTTTACCTGCCACAAACGCTGCCTGCGGGTGTGCATCTGCATGTGCTGGAATCCATCATCGTGGCGCAGCGTGCGTCCGGCGGGAAGGGCAAAGTCTCGGAAGGCACCGATAAAGTGATGACGTTGTTGCGTCAGCTGGGTATCGAGCATCTGGCACTGAGTTATCTCGATCAGCTTTCCGGCGGTCAGAAACAGCTGGTCGGTCTGGCGCAATCCCTGATCCGCCAGCCTTCCTTACTGCTGCTCGACGAACCGCTCAGCGCGCTTGATCTTAACTATCAGTTCCACGTCATGGATCTGGTACGCAAAGAGACGCAGAAACGCAATATCGTCACCGTGGTAGTTGTGCATGACATCAATATCGCGCTGCGCCATGGCGACCGCGTGCTGATGCTTAAAGACGGTAATCTGATTGCCGATGGCGAACCGGAAGACGTGATCACCGCCGACAGTCTGGCGCGCGTTTACGGCGTACGGGGCAGGATTGAGCGCTGCTCGCAGGGGACACCGCAGATATTGATTGATGGATTAGTGGGGGATCCGGAGATTTAATGTTATGTCCTGACAAAAGGAAGACATTACTCAGGCGTTCACCGATCCGCTCCCTCCCCTGCGAAGGGGAGGGCCGGGGTGGGGTATTAACGCAAAAACGTTGGGTGACGTTTCCGCTCAGGCCATTGATTTACAGTCTAAAACCCCCTCCCAACCTCCCCCTTCGCAGGGGGAGGAGCATACCGCAACGGGCCTACTTCCCACTCCACGCCTTCAGATTCTGCTCCCGCGCATTCAATTTCTGCTCAGGTGTCAGCTTGTTGTAATCCTTCGCCAGACCACTTTCCCAGTCGCCGTAAAGCGGATTTGGCAGCACGATATATTGTGTGCCGAAGTGCTGATGATTCTGATTCACAAAGGCACGGCGTTGTTCATTACCCTGATGATAGGTCGCAGAACCAAAGTCATTCAGGTTGTCGCCGATGTAAATCACCACGTGATAACCCGCGGCTTTAATCGAGTCGAAACGCGCTTGTTTGTTCGACGTGTCTGAACTTAACAGCATGGTTTTTTCATTGGCGCCGGTAAAGCCCAGGCGGTTCATGTTGTCGAGCGTCGCGGCATATTCGCTGGTTTTACGGTTAGACACGTAGAACATCGTGCCGCCGTGCGTGTTGACATAGTTGGCAAATTCCACCGCGCCGGGCACGGCGGTAGCCTGACGCGCTGCTGTCCACTGGGACCAGGTTTTGCTGTCGAATGGCTTATTCGCTTTCACCTGCCACGCACTGTACGCGCTGTTATCGAGCATCGTTTCGTCGAGATCGACGACGACGGCTTTCTTCTGTCCGGCCAGCGGTTGTGCGTTATCAAACGCCATTTTCGCCGTGTTAAATGCCTGATACGCCAGCGCCTGATATTCGCCGGATTGCTGGAACCAGTTCAGCGCCATCACCGACTGATCGTTCAGTTTCTGTTGGGCGTCCGTTTTTTGCTGCGCGCAGCCGCTGAGGGCCAGCATGATTAAAGCACTGGTGGTGCAAAGCGAAATTTTATTCATGGGTTATCCCTGCTTGTTAAGAAAGATTCGCATTCATCAAAATCGTTAAAACTGTAGCAGATTCAGCGGGGTGTGGAAGCCTAAATGGCGATTTACGCGAGGTGTGCCGAAAAATAACACAAATAAAAAAGGCCGGAGGGTGAGTCCGGCCGAAGAATGTCAAGACAGAGAATAATAATGAGGTGGTAAAGCGCCTGTTTTTAGAACTAATTATCAGAACTGATAGACCAGACCAACGGCAGTAATGTCGTCGTTGTTCAGAGCCAGGTTGTTATCATCGGACAGCTGGTTGATTTTATAATCAACATAGGCAGACATGTTTTTGTTGAAATAATAGGTTGCTGCTACGTCAACATATTTAACCAGGTCTGCATCACCGATGTTTTCAATATCTTTTGCTTTAGTCTGAACATAACCCAGTGAAGGACGCAGGCCATTTTCAAACTGATATTGTGCAACGGCTTCGAAGGTCTGGGTTTTATTTGCAAAACCACTTCCTGCCGGTGCGCCTGCAATTCCGCCTGGTACGGTAATAGCCAGCATATTACGGGTTTCAGCATACATGGCGGCTAAATAAACGCCATTGTCGTCATATTTCATACCGCCAGTCCATGCGTCAGCTTTATCGCCTTTGCCGTAAGCGGAATTACTCTGCGCCGTGGTGCGGTCAGAAGACGCATATGCGCCGCCGAAGCTCACGCCGGTATCACCCAGTGCGTAAGTGGTAGACAGTGAATAGCCGTCGCCGTTGGCTGTGCTGCTGCCACGACCGTCATTTTCATTTTTGCCCTGATACTGAACAGCTACGTTCAGACCATCAACCAGGCCGAAGAAGCCGCGGTTACGGTACGTGGCCACGCCGTTGGTACGGCCAGTCATGAAGCGGTCAGCTTTGGTGTAACCGTCGCCGCCAAATTCAGGGAACATATCGGTCCAGGCTTCAACGTCGTACAGTGCGCCGTAGTTACGGCCATAGTCGAAGGAACCGTATTGACCAAATTTCAGACCGGCAAAGCCCAGACGTGTTTTGGTGCCGGTGGTGCTTGGCGTTTTGCTGTCAGATTCAGCATGGTTAGCCATGACGTTGTATTCCCACTGGCCGTAGCCGGTGATCAGGTCATTAATTTGGGTCTGGCCTTTAAAACCGAAACGCACGTAACTCTGGTCGCCATCACTGCCGGGAGCATCAGAGAAATAATGCAGACCTTTCACTTTTCCGTACAGGTCCAGTTTATTGCCGTCTTTATTATAAACTTCCGCTGCGTGTGCGCCTGATGCAATCAATAAACCAGGAATTAAAAGTGCCAGAATATTACGTTTCATGAATTTTACCCTGCATTCTTTATTAAAAGCTTTTCATAAAAGCTTTATATGAAGTCTTGTGGAAAGACGCTAATCATCATTTTTGCTGTGCATTCCGTATGGACTCGGATTTTTCTCAGCGAGAGTTTTTTACCGTATATTTGTGATCAATTTATGACAGTCAGAAATGAACTTTTTCTTTTTTACACGTCCTCCTTTTTTTCTGCATAAATTTACACCACAGGAAATGCCCTTAACCGCGATTTCGGGCTGCGCCAGAAGCCGGTCTGTGGGACAATAGCCGGGACATTCCTGTCTCACTTCCAACAAAAAAGAGATGCATGGCGCTTTCCCCCGCAGTAAAAAATCAGATAAGCCAGTGGTACAAAGCCCTGCAACAGCAAATCCCGGATTTCATTTCCCGCGCTCCGCAACGTCAGATGATTGCTGAGGTGGCTAAAGCGTTCTCGGGGGATTCTGCACGGCATCTGGCCATCGAGGCGCCGACCGGCGTCGGGAAAACCTTGTCCTATCTCATTCCCGGCATTGCTGTCAGCCGTGAGGAAGAAAAACCGCTGATTGTCAGCACGGCAAACGTGGCGTTGCAGGATCAGATTTTCAGCAAAGATTTACCGCTGCTGAAAAAAATCATTCCGGATCTGAAATTTACCGGCGCTTTTGGTCGCGGGCGTTACGTGTGTCCGCGAAATCTGGCGGCGATGAGCAATGAAAACGCGCAGGGCGATCTGGGATTATTTCTTGGTGATGAACTGGCACCTTCCAGCGGCGAAGAACAGAAACTGTGTAAAACGCTGGAAACCGCGCTGTCACGCTACGAGTGGGATGGATTACGCGATCACTACCAGAAGACCATCGACGATCCGCTGTGGATCAAAATCAGCACAGATAAAGCCAACTGCCTCAGTCGTAACTGTCATTACTTTCGCGAATGCCCGTATTTTGTGGCGCGCAAAGAAATTGAAAGCGCAGATGTAGTAGTGACCAACCACGCGCTGGTGATGGCGGCGCTGGAATCCGAATCCGTGCTGCCACCGGCAAAAGACCTGCTGCTGGTGCTCGACGAAGGACATCATCTGCCGGAAGTGGCCCGCGATGCGCTGGAAGTTGACGCGGAAATCACCGCGATGTGGAACAACCTGCAACTCGATAATTTTGTCCGTCAGATTGAACAATGTCTGGCGCTGTTTACGCCGAAGAATCCGCCGCCGCTGACCAACGCCGAGCGTCTGCATAATCACTGCGCCGAAATGCGCGAACTGCTGCTGTCGATTGAACAGACCGTGGGACAGTATTTACCCCCGGATGAGCCGGAAGCCGAATACCGTTTCGAGCTGGGACTATTGCCGCCGGAGCTGACAGAGCAGTGCAGCCGCCTGTTTAAACTCACCGATGGTTTGCGCAGTCTGGCGGAATACATGGTGAATGACCTCAGCGAGAAGACCGGCAAACACGACATTATGCGTCTGCATCGCGCGATTTTGCACATGAGCCGGATGCAGGGCTATCTCGAAACCATGAGCAAACTGTGGCGGCTGGCGGCGCTGGATAAAGCGTCCAATGCGCCGATTGGCAAATGGGTGACGCGGACTTATTTCGATAACCAGACGCATCTGGTCTTCCATTGCGCGGGGATCCGCGTCAGCGAACAGCTGGAAAAAATGCTGTGGCGCAAAGTACCGCATGTGGTGATTACCTCTGCGACGCTGCGCTCGCTGAACAGTTTCTCCCGCTTGCAGGAAATGACCGGCCTGACGGAAAAAGCCGGCGACCTTTTCGTCAGCCTGGATTCGCCGTTCAGTCATGTCACGCAGGGTAAACTGGTGATCCCGCAAATGACGCTGGAGCCGCTGATGGCGAATGAAGCCGCGCATTTGCAGGAAATGGCCGATTTCTTCCGCGCAGAACTGGCAAAAGGGCAGCACACCGGCCAGCTGGTGTTGTTCGCCAGTAACCGTGCGTTGCAGCAATTTGTTTCTTTGCTGCCGGATTTACGCCTGATGCTGCTGGTGCAGGGCGATCAGCCCCGTTACCGGCTGGTCGAGGAGCACCGCAAGCGCGTCGCCGCGGGCACGACCAGCGTGCTGATCGGCCTGCAATCTTTCGCCGAAGGGCTGGATCTGAAAGGTGAATTGCTGACGCAGGTGCACATCCATAAAATTGCGTTTCCGCCGATCGACAGTCCGGTGATCCTGACCGAAGGCGAGTGGCTGAAAACGCTGAAGCGCTATCCGTTTGAAGTGCAGAGTTTACCGAGTGCGTCATTCAACCTGATCCAGCAGGTCGGGCGTCTGATCCGCAGCCATGAATGTACCGGCGAAATCGTGATTTATGACAAGCGTCTGCTGACCAAAAGCTACGGTTCGCGCCTGCTCGCGGCATTACCGGTGTTTCCCATTGAACAGCGTGAAATGCCAGCGCCCGGTTCGGTGAAACGCCCTGATATCCTGAAAACAGCGAAGAAAGATCCGGTTCGCCGTCGCGCCCGCCGGCGATAATTTTTCCTCAAGAAAAGTCATTACACAGAGAAGGTAACGCTACGATGGATTACACCAAACTCATCAAAGAAGTGGGGCGTGGAAAAAATCATGCCCGTGATTTGGATCGTGAGCAGTCGCTTGCGTTGTACCGCGAAATTTTGGCCGGTGAAGTGCCGGATTTACAGCTGGGTGCGTTGCTCATTGCGTTTCGTATCAAAGGCGAAGCGGAAGAAGAGATGCTCGGGTTTTATGCGGCGATGGAAGAGCGCGTTATGCGCCTGCAGGCACCGGTAAATCGTCCGCTGCCGGTGGTCATTCCGACCTACAACGGCGCGCGCAAACAGGCGAATCTCACGCCGTTGCTGGCGATGCTGCTCAGCCGTCTGGGTTTGCCGGTGGTAGTGCATGGCGTGGATGAAGATCCTACCCGCATCACCAGCGCGGAGATTTTCCGCGCATCAGGTATCGACGCTGCTCAAAACCAGCAACAGGCGCAGCAGCAGCTTGATGCCGGAAACGGCCCGGTCTTTGTGCCGGTTTCTGTCCTGTGCGCGCCGATTGAAAAGCAACTGGCGCTGCGCTGGCAGATGGGCGTGCGTAACAGCAGCCATACGCTGGCGAAACTCATCACGCCTTTCATCGGGCAGGATGCGTTGCGTTTATCCAGCGTTTCTCATCCCGAATATATTCAGCGCGTCTCCTCGTTTTTCCGCCAGATTGATGGCCGTGCATTGCTGACGCAAGGAACGGAAGGGGAAGTGTATGCCAATCCGTCACGTTTCCCGCAGACGCACTTTATCGCCGGTGGTGAACTGAGTGTGCTGGCAGAAAAAGAAGAGATTTTTGCCGCCGATGTGCCGTCGACCAAAGACGTCGACGCCACCGTTAACTACATTCAGGAATGCCTGAAGGGCGAACGCGCTGTCCCGCAGGCGATTCTGAATCAGCTGGCATGTTGTCTGGTGGCAGCAGAAGTGTGTGGCGATATGGCTGAGGCCAAAATGATTGTGGATCAGATTTTTTAAAAGCTGGGAATGAGCTCAGTTAGCTCCTCCCCCTGCGAAGGGGGAGGCGGGGAGGGGGTATTAAGGTCAAAACTATAGTCAATGCATACTTCAAAATTTTTAGTTTTTCTTTAATACCCCACCCCAACCCTCTCCTTCGCAGGGGAGGGAGCTTAAAAAACCATATTTATCATCGAGAAATTCACTCCATATACCTGTCTCATCTCCCCAAAATCTCCCTTACCCTGTTCAAATGTGTGGTTAAAGGCTAAAATAAAGGAACTACGAAATCTATTTACTGATTTCATTCGTTTTTTTTATAAAGTTTTATGGAGATTTAAATATGGAAACGTTGCCGGCTTGCCCTACGTGTCAGTCCGAATTCACCTGGCAGGACGGTGAAATGCTTAACTGTCCTGAATGTGGACATGTCTGGTCAATGAACGGTGAAAACAGCGCGGAAGATGACGTGCTGAAAGTGGTCGATGCCAACGGTAACCTGCTGGCGGATGGCGATTCTGTCACCGTAATCAAAGACCTGAAAGTGAAAGGCAGTTCTTCGATGCTGAAAATCGGGACCAAAGTGAAGGGTATCCGTCTGGTTGAAGGCGATCACAATATCGACTGCAAAATTGACGGGTTTGGTCAGATGAAACTCAAATCCGAGTTCGTGAAGAAAAACTGATTTCCGCACAATCCTGCCTGACATTCAAAAGCGGTTTTGCCATATCGACATAACCGCTTTGCGAACATACACTCAATGTAAAATCTCTTTAACATTCAGCAGAGAAGATTACATGAAACAGGCTCAGGACTATTTTAACGCCCTCAATCGCGATTACCTCAACGTGCATCAGAACAAAGAAAACTTGTTCTGGCAAAACTACATGGGCACCGGTGATGAAAATGTCTCCGACGCTTTCTCCGCTGCCGAAACTGCTTACAAACGCTTTATCGCTGAACCTTCCCGTCCGCAGGAAATTCGTGACGCCATCGCCAGTCTGGAAAAACACAGTGCCAGCGACGAGCGTGATGCGCTGCTCCACGGTCTGCGCGGCTGGCTGAGTTTCTTCGACTGTAATGTGATTGAAGATCCCAAAGCCCAGGCGCTGATGGATGAAATCATTCAGGCCGAATCCGTGCTGTTTGGTAAGCGTAAGCAGTACCGCATGACCCACATCAACAGCAAAGGCGAGCGCGTCAGTGCCTCTCTCGGCGAACTGCTGACTAATCAGGCCAATAACGAAAATGAAGCTTACCGCCGCAGTTCCCAGAATGCGCTGCGCGACCTGGAAGACTGGCTGCTGCACAACGGACTGCCTGAACTGATAGGCCTGCGTAACCGCTTTGCCCGCCAGCTCGGTTACCGTAACTATTTCGACTATAAAGTGAATAAAACCGAACGCATGTCGCCGGAACAGTTATTCGCTATCCTCGACCGGTTCGAAGAACGCACCCGCGAAAGTAACACGCGCAGCCTCAATGAACTGGTAGCACGCGAAGGTGATGCCGCACTGCTGCCGTGGAATATCCGCTTCGCCAGCGCCGGTGACGTCACCCGTCAGCTCGATCCTTACTTCCCGTTTGCCGATTCCCTGCGCCGCTGGATTGACAGCTTCAAGCGCCTGAATATCGGTTTTAACGGCGCAGAAATGCAACTCGATTTACTGGTCCGCGAAGGCAAATACGAGAACGGATTTATGCACGGGCCGGTGCCGCCGTTCTATGACAACGGCAAATGGGTGCCTGCGGTGATTAACTTCACCAGTCTGGCAAAACCGGATCAGATTGGCAGCGGCGCGACTGGCCTGAACACCTTGTTCCATGAAGGAGGACATGCGGCGCATTTCGCCAATATCCGCCAGAATGCACCGTGTTTCTCACAGGAATTCCCGCCGACGTCGATGGCGTATGCTGAAACGCAGTCCATGTTCTGCGACAGCCTCCTCGATGACGCTGACTGGCTGAAACGTTACGCGAAAAATACCGCCGGTGAGCCGGTGCCGGACGAACTGATCCGCGCCAGTATTGAAGCCCGTCAGCCGATGCGTTCGTTTAATGAGCGCCACATTTTGCTGGTGCCGTATTTCGAGTGGCAGCTTTATCAGTGGCCGGATGAAAAACGCACGCCGGAAGCTATGACGGCGCTGGCGCGTGACGTTGAAACGCATATTCTTGGTGTGACCGGCAGCCCGCGTCCGACGCTGGCAATCCCGCATTTGCTTTCCATGGAATCCGCCTGTTCTTATCAGGGCTATCTGCTGGCGATGATGGCCGTGGAACAGACCCGCGCCTTCTTCCTGAAACGCGATGGCTATCTGACCGACAATCCGGCTATCGGCCCGGATCTGGCAAAGCATTACTGGACGCCGGGTAACAGCGTCAGCCACGACGATACCTTGCGCAGCCTGACCGGCGAGGGGTTCAATCCCGATTATCTGGCGCAGGTCTGTAATCAGACGGTAGATACAGCGTGGCAGGATGCGCGGCAGACCATTGAAATGGCATCAAAACGTGAGCAGCCCGCAGCCGATTTCGACCTGAATGTGCACATCCGCGTGGTGGATGGCGCCAGAATTTTAGCTGACAGCGCCGACGGTGATGACGCGATGTGTCAGGATTTTGCGGATTTCGTCGAGCAGAATTACAACCATAAATAGCCAGGTTACAAAATAATCCCTTTAATGAAAAAGCCACCGGCGGTGTAACTCGCACGGTGGCTTTTTTTACATTGATGCTCTGAACTCAGCGGGCGTCGGGGCGTATCAGGTCAAAGCGCTGATCTTCAGAAATGCCGTAGTAGGCGGAAGGGCCTCCGGCGCGTAATACCGGTTCGGCAAGCGCAGTCTGATAAATGCCGTCAATCAGCAGATGTGGCGCAATATGCACGGCAACCACTTCGCCCAGCACCAGCCAGGTATCGATATCGCCACCGGCGGCCGTTTTAAGCTGAATACACTGCGTCAGTTTGCACTCAAAGTTCACCGGACTTTCCAGCACGCGATCGGCCGCGACTCGCGTTCCCGCTTGCGGTGTCAGACCGGCGAAATCAAACTCATCCGCACCGTGTTCCAGCGAGGCCGAACTTTCATTCATTTTCACCGCCAGCGGTCGGGTGGTGAGATTCCAGACGAATTCACCGGTTTCCGCGATATTCGCCACGCTGTCTTTCCAGCCACTGCTGGCAAAACCAATGATAGGCGGACGGTAATTGAAACAGTTGAAGAAACTGTAAGGCGCCAGATTGCGCTGTCCGGCGGCATTGCGGGAGGAAATCCAGCCAATCGGGCGCGGACCGACAATAGCGTTTAACGGGTCATGGGGCAGGCCGTGGCCTTTGGCTGGTTCGTAATAGTAGCGTTCATCAGTACTCATGATTTTCCTCAGCAAATAATTCATAAAGACTATGATTTCTACATTACCCGATTTAATCAGGTGCTGACCGTTTTTATGTGCCCGCGTCAGCCCGGATGCATCCGGCAGGCGGCGGCGCTTTGTGGTATCTTGTGCGCCATTGATGAATATCTAACGCCCCATCGCATATTTTATGCGTCGCGCACACCTCTCGGAGAGTCACTCAGGTGGAAAAAAAGAAAGTCTTCCCTCAGGAAAAAAGCGGTCTTCACCCGCGAAATCGTCATCGCAGCCGCTATGATTTCCCGGCCCTGATTGCCAGCAGCCCGGAACTGGCACCGTTTGTTGTCGAAAATAAATGGGGCGATTTGTCCGTTGATTTCGCCAACGCTCAGGCAGTTAAAGCCCTGAACCGTGCCTTGCTGCGCGATTGCTATCAGATTGAAAACTGGGATATTCCTGCCGATTACCTGTGCCCGCCAATTCCTGGGCGTGCGGATTATATTCACCATCTGGCTGATTTACTGGCAGGCAGCAACAACGGCAAGATCCCGCAGGGCAAAGACATTTCCGTGCTGGATATCGGTGTTGGCGCGAACTGTATTTATCCGATTATCGGTCTGCGTGAATATGGCTGGCGCTTTACCGCCAGTGAGATTGATGCGGTTTCTATGGCTGCGGCCAAGAAAATTGTCGCGACCAATCCGCTGCTGACCAATCAGGTGCGTTTCCGTTTACAGGCTAAACCGCAGCGTATTCTCGACACCATTATCCGTCATGATGAGCGTTATGACGCGGTGCTGTGTAATCCGCCATTCCATGCTTCGGCGGCAGATGCGGCGTCTGGCAGTCAGCGTAAACGTCAGAATCTCGGTCTGGATCGTCGCGCCGGTACCGCAGAACTGAACTTTGGCGGCCAGCACAACGAATTGTGGTGTGAAGGCGGTGAAGAAGCGTTTGTGGTTCGCATGGCCGAAGAGAGCGCCGGTAAAGCGCAGAACTGTTTCTGGTACACGGTGCTGGTTTCTAAAAAAACGACATTGCCGTTACTGTATGACGCGCTGAGTGAAGAGGGTGCGACGGATGTCCGCACTGTCGAAATGGTTCACGGTAACAAGATCAGCCGTTTCGTGGCCTGGACATTCCTGACGCCTTCACAGCAAAAAAGCTGGGCAATCAAACGCTGGTCAGTTTGATCACGATGTGAACTGCCCTGATTTCAGCCTGTTCATCTGACGGTGAACAGGCTGTAAAAAATACTCCCGCGCCCCCCTTTCTTTTTCAGTGGAATAAATTATGCTTAATTCACTATAAGAAAGTTGATTAATTAACAGAGTAATGATTTTGCGCGTGACTTTATTTTTCACCGCATAATGTTTTGACTGCCTGAGCAACCTTCCTGCCACCCACCCAGGGGCCAGACTATTTTTCGCTATTTATTAGTGACCTTACTAATAACCCGCGGGAATTAGCACGTGTTTATTTCAATTAATTGCGTTCGCGCATTAATTCACGTTATCAGCCACAGGGTGTCTGTCCTATGCAATTATTTTCTCATCAGTTTAGTACGGCATGGCGTGATAAATTCGCTGCAATTCAGCAGGCAGTTCCTATGATCGCTTTTACGCCAGAAGGCGTGGTGCTTGAGGTCAACGATCTGTTTCTGAGCAGCATGGGGTACAACAGGAATGAGGTAATGGGTCAGCCACACCGGATTTTCTGTACGCCGGAGTTTGTTGCCAGCGATGCGTATCGTTTGCACTGGGAAGCATTGCGGCAGGGAAAGTCGGTCAGCGGCAATATTAAACGCGTCCAGAAAAACGGAAGCTTAATCTGGCTGGAAGCAACGTACATACCTGTCAAAAATAAACAAGGCAAAGTCACTGAGATAATTAAAATTGCCAGTGATGTCTCCGAAAGAATTAATGAATCTCACGAACACCAGGGAATTCTTCAGGCGCTGGAACGTTCAATGGCGCTGATTACCTTTACCCCAGACGGTCATGTAATTTCTGCAAACAATAACTTCCTGAAAGTCATGGGTTATTCTCTGCAGCAAATTAAGGGTCATCCCCATTCGATGTTTTGTCTAGCGCAATACCGCGATTCGCACGATTACCGCAATCACTGGCAACGTCTCAGAAACGGCGAGTTTATTCTCGGGCGCTTCGAGCGTATGAATGGCCGGGGTCAGGCAATCTGGCTGGAGGCGAGTTATAACCCGGTGATCGACGACGACGGCAAAGTGATAAAAATTGTCAAAATCGCCCAGGACATTACCAGCCAGATGGCGCAGCAGCGCCAGCAGGAAAGCATGATGACGCATGTGCATGAGCTTTCCCTGACCACGGATAAAACGGCGGCTGAGGGTGTCACCATCGTGCAGAAAGCGGTGGAAGATATGCAGGAAGTGGAAGCGCTGGCGCGCCGGACCTCTGAGATAATCGGGCAGCTGGGGCAGACCTCCGAACGCATTGGCGAAATGGTGGATACCATCCGCAGGATTTCATCCCAGACCAATCTGCTGGCCATCAACGCAACGATTGAAGCGGCGCACGCCGGAGAACAGGGCAGGGGATTCGCTGTGGTCGCCGGAGAAGTCCGCTCACTGGCCGATCAGTCCCGCAAAGCTGCTGTCGAAATTGACCAGCTTACGCAAAGCATCCGCGATGGCGTAATGGCGGCGATTGATGGCATGGGTAATTGCGTCAACCGCGCCGGCGGTGGCGTGGCGCTGAGCCGCAATGCGGGTGATGTGATCAATCAGGTGAACCTGGGGATGCAGGATCTGGTGCGGATGATGGCGGAGTTTTCCGTTATCACGGGGGATCAGGGGCAGACGAGGCATTAGTGGCACGGGGGCCGCTGCAACGAGGCGGCCAATGGATAAGTGAATTTCACTCGCCGTGAGGGCTGGAGCGAGAAAATTTCGGTTTCTCAAGTGCGGTGATCACTCAACGCGCTGCGCCGAAACCGCCCAAGAGAGGGAAGTGCTTTCCCTCTCTTGGATCTCTCCCCGCTTTTTTACTCCGCGCTATCGCTGACTGGCTATGTTCCAGTTATCACCGCGACAGGCGCGAAATCTTGCCGCTTCGCGGTGCCTTCGTTTCGGGATTGCAGCCTCAGGTCTGCAACCTCTCACTCAGCAAGCTTTCTGAACCGCCCGCACAATCTTAAATTTAAAAGAAGACTGTTTTCCATCTTTTAGAAATGTGGATTACCATTTTTGATCACGCCATTCGATTAATTCAAAAACATTAGTCTTGTGATTTTTCGTGGCTGTTTCGTAATGTCTTGTTGATGAGTTGACCTTGCGAATCTTAATGGCTTATAGCGTTCCAATTGTGAAATCAAGAAGTTGAGAGCTTCATTCAGAGTAAATTTCATTTTTTACATGGAGTTACATCAGAGGCAGGCTTTTTTCCCGAGGGCGATTCAGAAATCTTGCTGAACGGAGCGGCCTGAAGACCTATGGCTTCAGGACCGAGAGAAGGTACCGCGTAGCGGCAAGATTTCCAGCCTGTCACGGTGATAACTGGAACATAGCCAGCAAGCGTTAGCGCGTGTTGAAAAAGCGAGGGGAGTTCAGAGGGGAAAAGCCTTTCCCCTCTGGTCGGTTTCGGCGCAGTGCGATAAGTGATCGCTGCGCTTAAAAAACCGAAATTTTCACAATTCAGCCCTAACCGGTAAGGTGCCCCCACCGCCAGCATCTCCTTCATCTTTATATATCTGCACTGCCTGCCTCGGCATCACCATGCCCGCTTTCTCGAAGTGAATTTTCACCAGTCTGTCCAGCGCGTATTGCACCGTCCATTGCTCCAGCGCTCTGGTGCGTACCAGTACGCGGATAGTGAAGAACTGATCTCCTAATCCCACGACGCCCTGGAAGGTCGGTTCGCCGAGCAGCAGTGGTTTGATTTTCTCATCCTGCTGCAACTCTTCTACCGCCAGACGCAGTACGTCGTTGGCCTTATCCACGTCTTCATCGCGGCTGACGTTATAGCTGGCGCGGTACACGCCGAACTCGCGCTCGTAGTTGGAGAGGGTGGTGATGGAAGAATAAGGCACGATGTGGAACACGCCGTAAATATCGCGCAGGCCAATTGAGCGGATGGTCATGCTTTCGACCGTGCCGGTGATCCCCATCACGGTGACGTATTCGCCGGTATTCATGCCGTTTTCAAACTGGATGAAGATCCCGGTGATGACGTCTTTGACCAGAGTCTGCGCACCGAAGCTGACTGCCAGACCCAGCGCACCGGCACCGGCGAGCAGAGGCGCGATATTCAGCCCGATTTGCGAGAGCATGATCATCACGGTGATGGTGCAGATCACGATAGCGAGCACGTTACGGAACAGCGTCAGCAATGTCCGCTCGCGGGCACTTGGTCGTGCGCCGTTAGTCAGTTCCTGCCCCAGACGGTGTTCAATCATGCTGGCCAGCAACGTCCAGCCGACAATCGCAAAGCATAAGATAAACAGGATATGCCCCAGCCCGCTGATCACCTTCTCGCCGCTTTCGGTCATGAACCATTTATTGAGATTGAAGATGTGCCAGGCATCGAGCAGGAACAAGGTCACGCTGAGCACTACCAGCACGCGGATAATTTTCAGACCTGCCGGAATGTACGAGTTGATGCGTTTTTGCAACAGCGGATAGCGGCGGTTCACATCATCAGGCAAGGTAATGCGGCGGCTGATCCAGCGGGAAAGCAGGCCGGAAATCAGGGCGCCGAGCGCAATGACCACCAGACTTTTCACCGTTGCGGTCATCATAAACCGCAGGCTGCCGGCAAAATCAAACTGTGACAGGAAAAACAGCACCACGAAATAACTCACCGCGAGCAGGTGCCAGACGTGTCCGAGGGCGCGCAGGATCACGCTGAAAAACGCCATCGAGCGTTCGGCCAGCAGATTGAATTCGCGGTGGATCGTGCGCCGGTTATGCAGTATCAGCCAGCTGGCATAGATCGTCAGCCCCAGCATCACCACAAAATTCACCACGGCGGCGGTGGTGTAGTTGATTTGCGTTGCCACTACCGGCACGCCGACCATCAGCGCATAACCAATCAGGCCGCTGACCCAGGCCAGGCGGGTATTCCAGTAACGGGCGGTCATGTCAGTCAGCGGGAACGGGCGAAGATAGCTGAAGCCGGGCGCAAAGATCAGTCGCAATACGGCTTTGAAGAATTCAATGACCGCAAAGGCGCTGAGGAACAAGGCCTGCTGACGCGCAATCAGCGCGCTGCCGCCGTTCATATATTGCGTGAACAGATTTCCTGCGGCGACGGTCAGCAGCAAAATAATCAAATCGATGACGAATGCACCCAGAATACTGGCGGGCAGCTGATACCAGTGCGCCTGTTTAAGCCGCGCGTTATTTCCCCAGCGGCCAAGACGCACATACAGCGGACTCACCAGTTTACGGATCAGATGAAACAGCGCAAAGGTCACGGCAACGGTGAGCAGGAAATACCCCAGCGCCGTAAAAAAGCGGTCAGCGCGAAAGCTGTGCTGCGGGCCGGAATCGATAGTGTCTTTGAGTTTTTCTACGCGCTGTCTGAGCTGCGCGACGGTACTTTGCGTGGTATCGACCAGTTCGTCGATCAGGGAAAGCTGTTCCGGCTTAGGTTCGCTCTTTTCAGCGGCGGGAGCCGGTTCTGCCGTTTGAGTTTTGGCGGCTTCACGCAGATGTGAAATTAATTCAGCCCGGGCCTTATCATCCTGAAGTATATCGGCCAGCGCAGTGTATGAGGCTTTTTGCTGATCGGCATCGGCAGGTTGTTCTGCCGCGTGACTGAAAGCGCTGAACAGGGCCAGCGTGATGAACAGCAAGGTGGAAAATACGTGTGTCTGGATGCGGTGAGCCAACGGAGTCCTGTCGTTATGCGGCATTGTTCCTCTCTCAAAAATAGCAATTAATCGGCGTAAAGCTGCCTAAGGGTAAAGCATAAGTGGCCGTATTGTAGATAATTTGTGGCAAAAAGTTGTGGGGTGACGTGCCATAAGCGGGTGAGTGGGACACAAACCTGAAGGGTAAATCTGAAAAACTCCCTCCCCTGCGAAGGGGAGGGTTGGGGTGGGGTATTAAGGTCAAATCAAGGTGTTAGAGTTTTCTCCGACAAGGTGTTAACCCTTAGAACCCCCTCCCTGCCTCCCCCTTCGCAGGGGGAGGAGAAGGGCAGCATCACGCTCAGGAAACGTGTTGCAGGAACTCGCGCAGACGTTCGCTTGGCGGGTTGTTCACCAGTTCAGACGGTTTACCGTCTTCGGCGATACGACCTTTGTCGATGAAGATCAGACGTGAAGCCACTTTCTCGGCAAAGCCGACTTCGTGAGTCACGATAACCATCGTCATGCCTTCTTCTGCCAGCTGCTTCATTACCGTCAGCACTTCGTGACGCAGTTCAGGATCCAGCGCAGAGGTTGGCTCATCAAACAGCATCAGTTTTGGTTTAACAGCCAGCGCACGGGCGATGGCCACGCGTTGCTGCTGTCCACCGGAAAGCTCTGACGGATAGTGATTACCGCGCTCGGAAAGACCGACTTTTGCCAGCAGCTCTTTCGCCTGTTTATTGGCTTCTTCCTTCGACGCGCCACGCACACGGATCGGGCCGAACGCCACGTTTTCCAGTGCGGTCATGTGAGGGAACAGATAAAACTGCTGGAATACCATGCCCGCTTCCTGGCGGATCAGGCGTTCGTCGACTTTCGGGTCGTTCACTTTCAGGCCATCGACAATCAGCTCGCCGGAGGTGATTTCTTCCAGCTTGTTGATGCAACGTAGCAGTGTGGATTTACCCGAACCGGATGGCCCGATGATAACCACGACTTCACCCTGAGAAATGTTCAGATCGATGTCGTGGAGCACCTGGGTTTTACCAAAGTGTTTTGAGACGTTCTTGAATTCAATCATATAATTTTCAGTTTGCGTTCTAAGCGGCGCAGAACAAAGCTCAGAGCCAGCGTGATGATCAGATAGATAACAGCAACCGCACTCCAGATTTCCATGGCGCGGAAGTTGCCGGCGATGATTTCCTGTCCCTGGCGGGTCAGTTCGGCGACACCGATAACGATAAACAGTGAGGTGTCTTTGATGCTGACGATCCACTGGTTACCCAGCGGTGGCAACATGCGGCGCAGCGCCAGCGGCATGATGATGTAGCGCAGTGTCGCACGGCGCGACAGACCCAGCGCCAGACCCGCTTCACGGAATCCGTTGTGAATCGACAACACCGCGCCACGCGTAATTTCAGCGATATAAGCACCGGAGTTGATGATGATGGTCACCACCGCCGCGCTGAACGGGTCGATACGCAGATCGGGAACCATCATCGGCAGTGCGAAATAAATGAACATTACCTGTACGACAATAGGCGTACCGCGAATGAGCTCGATAAAGACCAGTGCGACGTTGCTGCTAAACCAGCCACCAAACGCGCGGGCAAAACCCGCAATCACACCAATAATCAGACCGCCAACCAGACCGAGGACCGAAATCCACAATGTCATTTTAGCGCCTTCGAGCAGGATAGGCAGAGCGGGCCAAATTACGCTCCAGTCAAACTGCATGGATTATCTCCTGGTAAAACAACAAACTGCGCCTGTGCAGATTTGCATCTGACAGGCGCTTCTTCTCAAGTGCTCTTTCTTAAAAAAGGAACGACTTAAATTAAAAACAGCTTATTTAGGTTCGGTATCAAACCATTTTTTGTAGATTGCTGCGTAAGTACCATTCTCTTTGATGGTTTTCAGCGCGGCGTTGGCTTTCTCACGCAGGTCACTGCCTTGCGGGAACGCGATACCGTATTGCTGGCCAGCCAGTGAATCGCCGACCGCTTTGAACTGACCTTTACCGGCAGTTTTGATGAAGTACAGAATGTTTGGCGTGTCGTGCATGACCGCATCAGCACGGCCCGTGCCCAGTTCCATGTAAGCGCTGTCGATGTTCGGGAACTGACGCAGATCTTTGGTCTGCACGTTGGCTTTCATGTAATCAACGGAGCTGGTGCCGCTTTTCACTGCAACAGTTTTGCCTTTCAGGTCAGCAACGCTTTTGATAGCGTCGTTATTGCTCTTAACCATTACCATCAGGCCGCTGTTGTAGTAGCCGTCAGAGAAGTCGATGGCTTTTTTACGCTCAGGGGTGATGGTAATACCGGCCAGTGCCAGGTCGATGTTGTGTGTTTGCAGGGCAGGAATGATGCCGCCGAAATCCATTGGTTTCAGTTCATAAGAGACTTTCATCTCTTTGGCGACCGCGTCCCAGAGGTCAATGTCGAAGCCGACGTACTTGTCGCCTTGTTTGAATTCAAACGGTACAAACGCAGTGTCGGTAGCTACGATCAGTTTTTTGTCTGCTGCGTGGGAGCTAACGGCAAAGGCCAGAGTCAACGCGGCCAGGGAAACTTTTAACAGTGACTTCATCAGTGAATTTCCTTTGTACATATTATGGGAACGGCATTGGGTTACGGCGCTTTAATGCAAAATTTATGCCAGAATTTATGCGAGACTCTATGCATATTAAAATTCAATAGGTTATCGCGCTGCTGAACCGATCAAGCGGCATTTTTATGAACCAAAGCACCATAATGGTGCGTTGTTACATGTTGAAATGTTCTTTGATGGTGCATGGGTTCATCATTAACCAGATGTTGTATTTTAAACAATCATTAATTAACAATTGTGCTGCTCAAATGATAACTCGCTCTAACTTTATTAGAACCTGAGCAAAACCAGCGCTCAGTTTTGAAGCAGATGTTAAGAAGGGAAGGGCGAAATTCAGGCCGGAATTCGCCCTGGGTGAACCAAAATGGTGCAACCGGTCATAAGGAAAAATGCTAGCGCAACTGACTGTCTTTGCTGCCGCGCCGGTTGTATCCGGCATGATCCTGCTGTTTTTTGTCTATCTCTGCCTGACATTTCACACAATATTGCACGCCCTGCAGCGCTTCCCGGCGTGCTTCAGGAATGGGGTCACCGCACTCCTTACAATAATGCGCACTTTCGCCATGACCAAGCGACTGACGCGCTCGTTCTACTGCGTCGTTCACTGTGGAATCAATCTGATCTTGTACCGCGCCATCTTGCGCCCATCCGCTTGCCATAATGGCCTCCTCGAAACATTAATTTAAATCACTCATTTGAAACATTTATTCACGGCTAAATTTCTATTGGTTAATAATAGGCTGCTTATAGTGCTAATTCGCTATGATTAATGGTGCTAGCTAAGTGTAAATGGTTATAAAACAGGGGGTTGATAATTTTTATTTGTCACAACAACATAGCGAAATGTCATAAATTCCTAGGACAAGTCTGATAGAGTTTGTGTTATTTCGTGCCCTATGTTAAAAAAACGCGTGAATTGAATGAATGTGTTTCGGTTATCAATAACCCATGTGAATCTGTTTCATTTTTCGCGTGTTTGTAAGTTCATATTTTGCTCGCGAGCCTCTGCATCGTTCAGGTTCTCGCTTTTCTCATTCAATTCCCTCCAGCTGCCAGGCAGCGTCGACCGGCCAGACCAGGAAATGGAATTCGTCTCCGTGCATTTACTTGATCGGCTAACCAAAATAAATAACCACTCTTAAGTGTAGTCGCTGAGTGAGTTTTATCCCGGAAGGGTATTCAGGGTATTAAAGTGGCAGATAATCAGGTAGTTGGAAGCGCTGGTCTTGTATCACTACAGCCCGGTCTGATTGATTCGGTGCGCAGTACGCTTTCTGAACAGGCTGACGCCTTACACCGTCTTTCTTCACACCTCGACAGCGTTCAGTACCAGAAGGCGCTGAAGCTGATTGTTGAATGCAAAGGTCACGTGATCCTCTCCGGAATGGGAAAATCCGGACATGTCGGGCGCAAAATTTCTGCGACGCTGGCCTCAACCGGAACCCCCAGTTTCTTTATTCATCCTGCAGAAGCCTTCCACGGCGATCTGGGGATGATTACACCGTATGACCTGCTGATCCTGATTTCAGCCAGTGGGGAAACCGACGAAATTCTTAAGCTTATCCCTTCATTACGTCAGTTTGGTAACCGCATTATTGCGATCACCAATCACAGCGAATCGACGCTGGCAAAACATGCTGATTCGACGCTTGAACTGATGATGGAAAGCGAAAGCTGTCCGAATAATCTGGCACCGACGACATCGACCACGCTCACCATGGCGATCGGTGATGCGCTGGCGGTGGCACTTATCCATCAGCGCAAATTCCTGCCGACAGATTTCGCCCGTTACCATCCGGGCGGCTCGCTGGGTCGCCGTTTGCTGACCCGCGTTTCCGACGTGATGCAGGCAAATGTGCCGACCATTACCGAAGACACTCAGTTCCGCCAGGTTATCTCGGCGATCACCTGCGGTTGTCAGGGCATGGTGGCGGTAAATGATGCGCAGAACCAGCTGGCCGGCATCATTACCGATGGCGATTTACGTCGTTATATGGAAAAGAATGCGCAGCTCGACAGCGCGTGTGCCAGAGACATGATGACCCGTTCGCCGCTGACCTTACCGGCTGACATGATGATTACGGATGCTGAAATGCTGATGCAAAAGCACCGCGTTTCAGTGTTGCTGGTGACGGATAAAGAAAAGAACGTCGCGGGCCTGGTTCGTATCTTCGACTGACGATAAAGCACGATTAAACTCTTTGCGCACCGTGAACCTTACGCGAGGGAAATGAGGTTTTCACGGTACTTTTAATAAAGCACGACACTAAAAACGTGCTGTTTGTCATGATGATAATAAATGTTTATTGAAAAATTGAAGTCCGCATGGCCGGGGGAACACATTGCCCGGGTTCGTCGATCTCCTCATCTTAATATGGCCACGCTGAACCGCAATCTGGGCAAAATTGTGATCGGCCTGCCGATGGCGTTGCTGATCATCTATCTGGTGATCTTCAGCCGTCCGCGCTATCTCAGCGAATCTACCGTCGCCATCAAAAGCTCTAACGACATCAGCGGTTCCAGCCTGAACGTTGGCCTCTTGCTGGGCGCAGGGAATCCCAGCACCGCTCAGGACGCCATGTATTTAAAAGAATACATCAACTCGCCTGACATGCTGGCCGTTCTGGATAAGCAACTCGATTTCCGTTCCGTTTTCGGTAAAAGCGGTCTGGATTTTCTGTATCACCTGCCAAAAGATGCGAGCAGTGAGCAGTTCCTGAATTACTACCGCGACCGGATTGCCGTCACGTATGACGATAAATCGGGCATGCTGACCATCGGCACGCAGGGCTTCACCCCGGAGTTTGCCGAGCAGTTCAACCAGGCCGTACTGAAAGAATCCGAACGTTTCATCAACGAAATCACGCATAAAATTGCCCGTGATCAGCAGGCTTTTGCTGAAAACGAAATGCGTGAAGCCCGCGCCCGTCTGGATGAAAGCAAAACCCAGCTGCTGGCGTATCAGAACCACAACAATATTCTCGATCCGCAGGCTCAGGCGATTGCAGCGACCACGCTGGTGAATACGCTGATGGGGCAAAAAATCCAGATGGAAGCGGAACTGCGCAACCTGCTGACCTACCTGCGCGATGATGCGCCGCAGGTGATCAGCGCGCAGAACGCCATTACCTCTCTGGGTAAGCAGATTGATCAGGAAAAAAGCAAAATCACCGCGCCGGATGGCCATCAGCTGAACAGCATGGCGGTGGATTTCGACAGCATTAAATCGAAAGTCGAGTTTGATACTGAACTCTACAAACTCACGCTGACATCGGTGGAGAAAACCCGTGTTGAAGCGGCACGAAAACTGAAGGTGCTCTCGGTGATCAGCTCACCGCAGCTCCCGCAAGAAACCACGTTCCCGAATATTCCTTATATGATCGCAAGCTGGCTGCTGGTGTGCTGCCTGTTATTCGGAACGATTAAATTATTGCTGGCCGTTATCGATGACCATAAAGATTGATGTGGTTTGTACCGCTATCCCTTTTTGCCTGAAGAATCGCACACAGAGCTTGTTATGAAATTATTGAAGTCCGTTTTAATTTTGCTGGCTTGCCAGCTTACCCAGGCAAATGCCATCGGGATCAACGCCGATCCGAACATGACCGGCGCCGCGCCGCTGCCGACTTTTCTGACCGGGCAGACGCAGCAGACCGGTTCTGATACCGGTTTTGATGATTCGCCACCGCCTCCGGTGCCTGCGGTCATGAGCCGTATGTTCGGAGCACAGTTATTTACCGGCAGCGCGGCGGCTGATAACGCGGCGAGCATCGGTTTCAACCCGAATTACATTGTCGGCCTGGGCGATCAGGTTCAAATCCGTTTGTGGGGCGCGTTCAATTTTGACGGCGCGCTGACCGTTGATCCGAAAGGTAATATCTTCCTGCCGAACGTCGGGCCGCTGAAAGTCGCCGGTGTGTCTAACAGCCAGCTGAACAGCGTGATCACCACCAAAGTGAAACAGGTTTATCAGGCCAACGTGAACGTTTACGCCTCACTGCTTCAGGCGCAGCCGGTGAAAGTGTTTGTCACCGGTTATGTCACCAATCCTGGCCTGTACGGTGGCGTGGCGTCTGACTCACTGCTTTCTTACCTGAGCAAAGCCGGTGGCGTGGATACCGAGCGCGGCAGCTATGTCGACATCGTGGTGAAACACAACGACCGCGTGCGTTCGCGCATCAATCTGTACGATTTCCTGCTCAACGGCGACCTGCGCCTGTCGCAGTTCTCTGATGGCGATACCATCGTGGTCGGACCGCGTCAGCACACGTTCAGCGTGGAAGGCGATGTCTTTAACAGCTACGACTTTGAATTCCGCGACAGCACTATTCCGGTCAGCGAAGCCCTGAGCTGGGCGCGTCCGAAGCCGGGCGCAACGCACATGACCATTATCCGCCAGCAGGGCAGCATGAAGCGCAGCGAGTATTATCCGCTGGGCTCCGCGCCGGGTCGCTCATTGCAGGATGGCGACAAACTGATTGTCAGCTCTGACCGTTACGCGGGCACCATTCAGGTGCGCATCGAAGGCGCGCATTCCGGTGAACACGCCGTCGTGCTGCCGTATGGCGCCACCATGAGCCAGCTGCTGCCGAAAATCCGCACCAACTCTATGTCGCAGATTAACTCCATCCAGCTTTATCGCCGTTCTGTCGCATTGCGTCAGAAAGAGATGCTGGATCTGACGTTGCAGAAACTGGAAGAAGCGTCTCTGTCCGCACAATCCTCGACGCAGGAAGAAGGGCGTCTGCGTGCGCAGGAAGCCCAGCTCGTCAGCCGTTTCGTGGCGAAAGCCCGTCAGGTGGTGCCGAAAGGTGAAGTGGTGCTGAGCGAAACAAACCTGAATCAGGTGATCCTCGAAGACGGCGACGTCATCAATATTCCTGAGAAAACCTCACTGGTCATGATCCACGGCGAAGTGCTGTTCCCGAATGCGGTGAGCTGGCAGAAAGGTCTGAGCCCGGATGATTACATCGACAAAGTCGGCGGTTACACGCAGAAAGCGGGTAACTCGAAAGTCATCCTGATCAAACAGAACGGCGAAGCGATTAACGCGGAAGACGTGAAAACGCTGCAACCTGGCGATGAGCTGATGGTGCTGCCGAAATACGAATCGAAGAACATCGAAGTCACGCGCGGTATTTCAACGATCCTGTATCAGCTGGCCGTTGCCGCGAAAGTGGTTCTGACAATTTAATGATTGGGATCTTTTCTGCGGGAATTCAGCGCATCCCGCATCTGGATGAGTTTCTCGGTCAGCCGTGCCGCAAGCTTTCTCTGCTGCGGCCGGTGCCGGAAGACATCACGCAGATTGCCGTGTGGGGATACCGGCCAACCGGTGATAAAGCCGTCGCACTGGCCGCAAAATCAGGCCTGCCGGTATTGCGCCTCGAGGACGGATTTATCCGTTCTCTGGAGCTGGGCGTTAGTGGCGCTGCGCCGCTTTCCATGGTGCTGGATACAGAGGGCATGTATTACGACGCCTCGCAACCCAGCACGCTTGAGCGGCTGATCCACCAGCGGGAAGAGAACCTGCCGCTGCATGATGCCGCACGTCAGGCCATGCAGATGATTGTTGACGGTGACCTGTCGAAATATAACCAGGCACCGGCGTGTACGCTGACCCGTCCGGAACAGGGCGCGGTGCTGGTGGTGGATCAGACCTTCGGCGATATGGCGGTGGTTTACGGCAATGCCGGCGCTGAACAGTTTGATGACATGCTGCGGTCGGCGATAGCTGACAATCCGCAGTCTGAGATATGGGTGAAGATCCACCCGGACGTTTTGCACGGTAAGAAAGCGGGCTATTTCACGCAGATTGCCAGACTGGCGCAACAGGAACCGCGGATCAAACTGCTGGCGGAAAACGTCAGTCCGCAATCTTTGCTGCGTCTGGTCGATCGCGTGTATGTGGTGACGTCCAATTATGGCTTTGAGGCGCTGATGGCAGGTAAACCGGTCAGCGTGTTCGGACAGCCGTGGTATGCGGGCTGGGGATTAACGGACGACCGTCATGCTCAGTCTGAACCGCTTCGTGCGCGGCGCGGTACAGCCAGTCTGGAAGATATCTTCAGCGCGGCCTGTTTGCGTTACAGCCGGTACATCAATCCGGTCAGCGGTAAGAGTGGCACGTTATTTGATGTACTTAGCTGGCTTTCGATGCAACGACGTCATCACCAGCAGCGGGCAGGACGCTTATGGTCGCCGGGGCTGACGTTGTGGAAGCGCAGCATTCTGGCGCCGTTTCTGCGAACCAGAAGCAACAAAGTGAATTTCAGTAAACGCTATGCCGGTGAAACCGCCTGCGTGGTGTGGGGGATCAAAGGCGAATCACGCTGGGGTGCGCAGACCGCGCAACAGCAGATCCCGCAATGGCGTATGGAAGACGGTTTTCTGCGCTCTGCCGGTCTAGGTTCTGACCTGCATCCGCCGCTGTCGCTGGTGCTGGATAAATCGGGCATTTATTACGATGCCACGCGACCGAGCGACCTTGAGCACTTGCTGAACCACAGTCAGCTGACGGCATTTCAGCAACAACGTGCCGCCGCGCTGCGTCAGCGTCTGGTCGCCAGTAAAGTCAGTAAATATAACCTCGGCGCTGCGTTCACCTTGCCAGCCGATGCGGCGGGTAAAACGGTGATTCTGGTGCCGGGACAGGTGGAAGACGACGCGTCGATCCTGACGGGAACGATGTCGATTTGCACCAACAGTGATTTGCTGCGCACGGTGCGGGAGCGTAATCCCGATGCCTACATCATTTATAAGCCGCACCCGGATGTTCTGGTGGGCAACCGGCAGGGCAATATTCCTGCGGAAGATGTCAGCCACTGGGCAAACAGTCAGGCGCTGGATGCTGACATTATTCAGTGTATCCAGGCTGCTGATGAGCTGCATACCCTGACCTCGTTGTCAGGTTTTGAAGCCTTATTACATGGCAAAAAAGTGGCGTGTTACGGCATGCCGTTTTATGCCGGATGGGGACTGACGCAGGATGAGCATGAATGTTCACGCCGGCTGCGCAGCCTCAGTGTAGACGACGTGGTTTACCAGGCGCTGATCGCGTACCCGTCGTATATCGACCCGCAAAGTCGGGAGCCCATTTTGGCGGAGCAGGCGGTTGAACTTCTCGCTGCGACCCCAAGGGCACAAATGCAATTCACAAGAATTAAAGCGGGCAGGATAGTCCGTTATTACAGAAAACTGCTCATGCTGATCCGGGTGACTTTAAGCACCTGAGAACAGCTTCTTACTAATGCCTGAGGCGTTGACGGAATCGGACAGAAATGGACAGTAAGGCGCTTACAACATTACTTTCTGGAAAAAAATACTTGCTGTTGCAGGGCCCGATGGGACCTTTCTTCAGCGATTTAGCGCAGTGGCTTGAGTCTCTGGGGCGGGAAGCGGTGAACGTCGTTTTCAACGGCGGAGACAGGCTGTATTCGCGTAAGCGTGAATACCGCTTGTACCAGCAGACGCCTGATGAGTTCCCGACCTGGTTGAAAGCCACCTGGCAGGAATACGACTTCGATACCATCGTGTGTTTCGGGGATTGTCGTCCGCTGCATCAGGCCGCAAAACGCTGGGCGCAGGCAAAAGGCGTGCGCTTCCTTGCGTTTGAAGAAGGCTATCTGCGCCCGCATTACATCACGCTGGAACAGAACGGCGTAAATGCCTATTCCAGCCTGCCGCGCGATGCGGAGTTTTACCGCAGCCTGCCACCGATGACCATGCCGGAAATCGAGCACCTGAAACCTTCAGGCTGGCAGCGCGTCCGTCATGCGACCCTGTATTATCTGGCCGGCTGGCGCTATCGGCACGACTTCCCGAAATATCGGCATCATAAATCCTTCTCGCCGTGGTATGAGGCGCGTTGCTGGACCCGTGCTGCGTGGCGTAAAAAACTGTATGCCTTCCGCCAGCGCAATGTGTTGCAGCAACTGCAGACGGATCTGGATCAGCGCTATTATCTGGCGATTTTGCAGGTATATAACGACAGCCAGATCCGCAATCACAGCCCGTATAAAGACGTGCGTGATTACATCAATGAAGTGATGCACTCGTTCGCGAAGAAAGCGCCGTCAACGGAGTTTCTGGTGATTAAGCATCACCCGATGGACAGAGGACACCGTTTATACGGACCGCTTATCCGCCAGCTGGGTAAAAAATACGGCATCAATAACCGGGTGATCTACGTCCACGACCTGCCGATGCCTGAACTGCTGACCCATTCTAAAGCCGTGGTGACGATTAACAGCACTGCCGGGATCTCTGCGCTTATTCATAATAAGCCGCTGAAGGTGATGGGCAGGGCGCTGTATGACATCAAAGGCATTACCTATCAGGGACATCTGAACCAGTTCTGGACCTCAGGATTTAAGCCGGACATGAAGCTTTTCAAACAGTTCCGTCTATACTTGCTGAAGAATACGCAGATTAATGCGGTGTATTATGGTGGTAATAAAGCGGACATCGCGACCGCCGCAGATACCCAGTATCAGCCGGTATTTATCAGCCAGAAACTGATTATGAACTACATCAAACAACAGCTTTCATAACGACTACCTTTGAGGAATATGCTCAGATGCAAAAACGTTTATCGATTAACCTCTGCGCATATTTCTCCTTACCTGTTCTGCTCCCCCTGTTTCTCTCAGGCTGCGCCAATGCCGTGCCCTCTATGCATTCTCATGAGTGCGAATTGCCTGAGGTGCGCGGCAATACCACGCTTTCCCCTCACTGCGTTTATAAAGAAGCGGTCATCATCACCAGCAGCAACACCACGTTAGATTGCCACGGAGCGGTGCTGGAGGGGGACAATGAACGCCCTTTTGGCATAATGATCAACAGCAAGGGTAAGCCTTTATCGGATGTCACTGTCCGTAACTGCAAAGTGCGACACTTCACCCGCAGCGGCATACGTATCACTTCTGATATCGCAGCCAGCAAACTCAGCCCAAACCATGAAGAGAACTACCGCCGGACACCGACGCGGATAACCCTTGAGAACGTCGAAGTGACCGGCAGCGGACGCGTAGGAATTTACTTTGACGATTACGTCACTCATTCCACACTGAGCCACTCGATTGTCCGCGATTCATATATGTCGGGTATCTACCTGGAACATTCATCGCGTAATAATAAAATTGTGGATAACCAGATCATCAACAACGGCCATGAGAGTTTCGGCAAGGGAAAGCGTGAAGGGTTAGCGGTGGATTCGTCGGCGTACAATCTTATCGAAGGCAACCGGTTCGAATCGAACGGGGCAGGGGGCGTGTTTCTGTACAAGAATTGCGGCGAGCATTTCAGCACAGGCAAATCCGTGATCCGCTGGCAGCACAGCGACTACAACGTCATTCGCAACAATACCTTCGTGAATGAACCCGTTGGCATCTGGCTAGCATCCCGGCAGAACCGGGACTTATCAGGATTTGATTGCGGGGATAAACCGAGGGACAGTTCCGGTAAATACTTTAACGATTATGCGGATAATAATGTGGTAGAGGGGAACAGGTTTGATGGGGTTAGGCCGAAAATAAATGACAATGGGAATTATAATCGTATATTGTAGGCCAGAAGATTGTTACTCCTGGCCCGAGGATAGTAGAGTTTTACTCTTGTTTAAAATTCTGGAATATTATATTCAATGCTATTTTCAATGTTTTCTAACAAAAATTGAATTTCATGAAGAGTCTCTAGTCTCAGGAAAAAACCGTGCTCAATGCTGTTTATATGCTTTTTGATAATTATTTTTTCACCGAAATCGATTTCGCAAAATAGTTTGTAATTTGCTATATCCATTCTATGTTGGCCATATATTATAAATATGTTACCACCACGATAATTACCACTAATAAAAGTTTTTAATGATATTTTATTTTCTATTTTAGATAGTGTTTCTCTGAGGTTTGGCCAAGATATTTCAAAGCTTACATCAAGATCAATTTGTGGGTTTGATGTTATTATATTGAAGCCTAATTGCGATCCAAAATATAATGCGGCATAACCTGCCATTGATGTTCCAAAAATGGTTATTCTTTTTTTATCATATTTTTCAGATATATTAATTAAAAGTTCTTTGTAAGTTTCACCATTATCATCATCAAGATAGTATGAGTTATTAGGATCTGTTATAAATAATAAATCACTCTTTGGGCTTTTAGTTAAACTGGCATAACCAAAGTATTTTTCACCTTGATTGTGTGTGTTTAATATTACAAGTAGGCTATTGTTGCCATATTGTTCATATACGTATTTTTTGTTTTTAAAAATTAATTCATTCATGAGTTAAACATCACGCTACCAATTTTATTTAAAATTTTTGACTTTGAATCAAAAAAGAATGATTTTGGGTTTTTCGTCAGCTTTCTAAATTTCCTAAGAAGATTGCTCTTTTTATTTTTCTCAATAGTAATGCCTTCATCTTTTACAATTTTTTTTGATAGAGTTTCTGAGCTAATATCTTCTTTGGTAAGATTGTTAGAAACTATATCAATTGCTTTTTGAACTAGAGCACTTTCTAATGGAGAGGAAACTAATTTTTGTATTTCATTTTTAGCTTCAGAGATGATAGTTGGCTTCTCTTGTTTTACTAATTTAATGTATGGATATAATTTTAATTTGTTTTCAAGAGTGCCGATGCCTGACTTATGCACAGATGCAAGTTCAACTTCTAAGAATTTCATCAGGAAAATTTCTAAGTTTTTGTATTCATTTAGAGTTAATGCTCTAGAAAGTTTTTCATCCTGCAGGTCATTTATGAAATCATCTATGCATGAATAGTCATATGTAAACCCTTTTTTTCCATAGAATGCATTACCCAATTGCACAGGTTTACTACCTAAAAATGCTGCTTCAATTGCAGATTGCGAACACAATGTCACTATATGTTCGGACTGATTTATTAAATCAGATAAATTGAAATTTTCAGTTATTAATAGTCTGTTTTTCTTCTCGTAGGGAAGTTTTTCTCTGTAATTCAAAAGAGCATCATAAGTTGGAGCTAATTTTTGCCTGGTTTTGTTTCTTTCCCATGGATGAGCTTTGAAAACGACGTAATTAGACTCTTGATCTAAAAGTTTGTCTATTAGCTCTAAATAAAAATTTATTGATGATAAGTATTTCGTGGCTGTTCCTATGATAGAATAGTCATTGTACACTTGACCAATTATACTTATTATTTTCCTTCCATAATTTTCAATTTTTTGAAATTCACTAGGTTGAAGAACGTTTTTATTTTTTGATAGTAATACTTTATTTATTGCCTTGATTCTTTTTCGTTCAAATTCATCCTGATTGCTTGGTAATATAATGCTTTTATAAGCATTCATATGTTTTAAATTGGTGTTATTAGGTATTGGCTCATACTTTTCTTCAAAGTAAAATTCGTTTCCAGTAAAGAAATGTTCAAGTACAAGAGGTGTTGTGGTATGAGTTTTAAGTTTTTCAAGTAATGCTCTATTATAAATTTGTTCTCCTGAAAAAATACATGCATATGTGTGTATTTTTAATGTTTTTAATTTGTCATCCCAAAATTTTAGCCAAAATATAGCTGCGCTAATATTCAATAATAAAGCTTCATGGTTTACTTGAGACATGTTTTCGAAAATTTCATAGTCAGTGAAATTTTGCGAAATTTTATTTCTGAACTTTGGTAAAGATAAAAAGTAAGATAATGCTTCACTTCTGTATACTTTGAAAAGCATTGTTCCATTTTCTTTTAATTTGAATAGTTCTTCATTGCTCAGTTGAGAAACTTCATTATATTCATTGATCAGTTGCTCTTTATGTTCGAAGTAATCGCCAAAGGCTGCGACTAAATGATGCATATTTGTCACAAACGTGTGCCTGATAGAATGTTTTTTTATTGTGTCAAATAAACTCTTGAAGTTTCTATCATGGAAATGAACTTGATCTGGGAATAGAATGCTTACGTTTTTCATAGAGATTTAACTTCCATTAATTCTTTATATTTTGATGTTATAGCTATGATTACTTCTTCCCAGCTCATTGCCTGGTCACTACAACTAAAAGCATTTAAGGCAAGTTTCTCAAATGCATATTCTTCGGTAAATGAGCTAATAAGATCTGCATCATGGTTATAGTTACCGGTCAAAAATGCGCCATTGCCGCCATTAGTGACATAATCTAAAACCATACCAATCGGCGTAGATACAATCGGTGTCCCTGATATGATAGCTTCTGGCACATTTGCAGGGCCACCTTCGTACAGGCTCGTAATAAGCAAAATATCTATGTTTTTATAAAGGTCGTTAAAGCATAAATAAGGTAATCTCTCAAAGCACTCAACCTCAAAACCATATGACATGGCTTTACGCGATGAAATACTACGACCCTCTCCTACAAACAAGAATTTAAATTTATTACTATCTAGTCTTTTATATAACTCAAGAATATGCGCTTCACCTTTAACTTTTCGGTCGTAGCGTTTTGAAACTATACCTAAGGTAATTTTTTCTTTCTTTACTTTAGGTTTTTCTGGTCGTGAAAATATATTCTTATTATAGCCATGAGGAATGACGACTGTATGCAGTATACCTTTTTGATTAAGTATGTTTTGTTGGTCTTTATTTAAACAAAAAACGATTTTTGCTTCTTTATAACGCTCATGAAACTTTTCATAAGATAGCCATTTATCAGAATCATTTATATCGTGATGCACGGTTACAACTGAATTTTCTTTAAGCTCACTTTCTAGATGCGGTCTGTGATAGTGATATATATCGGCATCTTCAATTGGCCTTACAGACTCAATAATTGTAATGTCTTCACCGCAGAACTCTTTATAATAATTCAGTATATCTGAAAAGATTTTGCTTGGAGTGTCTGCTGACATCACATGATTAACTAATAAACTCATTTTATAGTACTCGATTATAAGTTGAAATGTTAAGGTGGATTGTTATTACTTATTTTCTAGATTTTCTCATCAATCTTATAAGTATCAATCGCCTCATCAACTGACTCAAAGTATTTGACAAGATTATCCCTGCCGATAAACAAAGCCACATCGCAAAACTCTTTCAGTGATCCCAGACTGTGGGACACCATCAAAAAGCTGGCTTCTTCATGCCGTGCTTTAAACAAGTCAGCGCATTTCTGTTTGAATCTGGCATCGCCGACGGCTGTTACCTCATCGACAAGATAGTAATCAAATTTGAATGCCATACTCAGGCCAAAACCCAGACGGGATTTCATGCCGGAGGAATAGGTTTTAATCGGCATATCAAAGTATTTACCCAGTTCGGCAAACTCTTCGACGAAGGCGACTTTTTCGCGTAACTGGTCTGGTGTGGAATAAAGGCGTGCAACGAATTTCACATTTTCCCGTCCGGTAAGACTGCCCTGAAATCCACCAGCCAGGCCGACCGGCCAGGATATGGTTTTATCGGTGTGAATCTTGCCGGAATCGGGACGGTCAATGCCGCCGATAACGCGTAACAGGGTTGATTTACCTGCGCCATTTCGCCCAATTAACGCCACGCTTTTACCAGAAGGCAGTTCAACGTTGAGATCTTTAAAAACGTAATGGCGGCCTTTCGGTGTGCGGTAGGATTTTGTCAGGTTTTCGATTTTTATCATGATGTCAGCATCGCCTCTTCACGGTTTCGGTAGAGGGCTAATCCGATGAATAATACAACCAGAGTACAGGCGGCCAGATAATTCAGGCTGACGCCTTCGCTGATATAACCCGGAACAACGGATTCACGGCAAAGTTCTACCACGTGAACGATAGGGTTCCATAGCAAATACGGCCAGTATTCTTTCGGGATGTTGTGCAGCGAAAACATAATGCAGGAAATAAAATAGAGCGGTTTAATCAAAATAGGTAAGAACTTTTCGGTTTCAGGGAATGACTTCCCGACAACCATGAATATCAGCCCGACTCCACAAGAGAATAAAACTAACAGTACCCAGACCAGAATCAGAGTAATAAGCTTAGTGACTTCAAATTGTTCACCCAGCAAACCTACTATGGCCATTAGCAATATGTAAACCACGGCGTATATCAAGGTTTCTAAGATTGCTCTGGCGAGGATAGTATCAATTGGGCGTACAGGTCGATAGTTAAACAACCCTTGATTGGCTTCAATAGCGCCTATAGATCGGTTGGTAATATTGCTGAAAACAAAGAAAGGAATAATGCCATTAATCAAAAATACCGGAAATGATATATCAGGCATCGTGCGGTGCATAACATAGCCAAAGATCCCCAATAGAATCAGCATATGCGCCATGGGTTCTAAGGCTGCCCACAGATAACCCAGTCTGAACTTACCAAAACGAGTCTTAATTTCCCTCAAAAACAGCGCTTTTACCGCCGCTTTCTGAACTTCTAAGCCACTACGTGCCATCGGATTATTCCAGTGTTTAACATTTCCACGCTACCGCCCCTGGCTTACAGCAGCCAATGCGCTCAGGAACGGGTCGGATTGTGGGGAGTCGGTTGTGCATAACACATCAAAGATGTGTCAGGAGCGGGGGAGTCACTTATCCATAAGTTGCGTATAGAGGACTGATGCCGGGGGAACATCCCTGGTAAATATCTCTATTTTTTATAAGGTTAGAGTGAGATACCCTTTTCACAAAAATGCAAAGGTTGCGAAAAAATATTTCAGCAAGTTTCAGGGGTGACCACACCTATGTAAAATTGCTTTGAACTATTAATTTGTATTAAATCATTCATACGGCCTATTGGTTTAAGAATTCTCTGAGGGGGTAAATAAAGTCTTGGTTTTTCAGTGGGATATTGAAACCGGTTCCATTGACTTAAGTTGCAGATTTAGTTGAAATTGTAACTATTCATCAGGGGTATTATTAAATTCTGATGCAAAGTTACTGGCTGAGGCGGGTTTTAAGTCAAATTTTCACAAGAGGGGAGCGGGGCTTGATAGCGGACATAAAAAAGCCAGCGACTTTCGTCACTGGCCTTTCGCATTAATCACTCAGAGTTCCGCAGCCTGATTCTGCGGTATCGGGCAACATTTACCCGATAAGGATTACCTGATTCTGATTACTCAATATTTGATTCGATGAACCACAGGAATTTATCCAGGTCGCGCGATGCGGCGGTGAAAATATCTGCGGTGTCTTCATCTTCAACTTCACCAATCGCTTTACGGGTATCGTTAGCGACTACAGCAAAACGATCTGCCAGCGCTTTCAGATGTTCCTGCACGGTATGGATGTTGGTCGGGTAGCTTTTCAGCGGAGTTTTATCGTTAACAACCTGAACGGTACCCAGCGCCACGCCACCTAACTGCACCACACGTTCTGCGATGGTGTCCTGGTGATCGATAACAGCAGTACGGAATCCATCAAGCATTTCGTGGACGGCGATGAAGTTAGCGCCACGCATGTTCCAGTGTGCTTGTTTGATAATCAGTGACAGATCAATATATTCGGCCACCAGACGGTTCAGCACCTTGATAGTATCCAGCTTGACGCTTTCATCTAAATCGTTGCGTGTATAAATAAGCTCAGAAGATTTCGTTTTGACCAGTTTAGCGGTACTCATATTCATATCTCCTTGTTTCATTAAAATTAATTGCTACAAACGTGTTTCTCAACTGCATTCAGTATAGCAATAAATCGAAATTTTGCAGGACAGCATTTCCTATCGCTTCGATAGCATCTGTCTAATAGACAATTCCGTATTTGAGGAACCACCTTATCACACTGATTTATAAGGTGGATAGGAATCCTCCTGAACAGATAAAATATTATCGCGAAAATCATTAAATGCCAGTGATAATAATTTTCATTACAGCGGTCAGATATTATTAAATGTAAGCTGACGTGTGAGGATATATATCCTGGCTCTGGTTTCAACGGAAGTCGTCATTTATTCACTGAAAACGATTTATGCACTGAAAATAGTTGCTGGTATAAATTATTCTTTTGAAAACATAACGGCAGGAAAAGCCTGCCGTTTTATATTTCATAACGTCGATCGCAGGGTATCGCAGTGAATCAAAGTGCCAGAGCACCGCTGTACAGCACTGCACCTGTCGGTTGTCCGGTCGGTGAGCCTCCGCGTGGTTCCAGACTGATTGCCAGCGTATAACCCGGATCAGGCATCTTTTCCGCCAGTGCCAGTTGCGTCGGTTGTTGTGTATTCAGCAGGCCGAGGGAGCGGGGTTTGCCGCCAGGCGGAATGGCCCACAGTTCCAGACTATGGTCACCGGCGATACCTTGCGCCTTAAGTGGCGTCAGCATCAGGCTGCGGGTACTCATATCCACGCTCACCACCCATTGCCCGTTCTGCGCACCGGCACTGCTGGCGAGAACAGCCACCGGTGTCGGCGTTTCAGGTTGCACCAGAAGGCGCGGGATGAGTAACAGCGCCGCAAGCCCGGCGGCCAGCGCCCAGCCAAGATAAGCGCGTACCGGTCTTTTAGCGGGAACCGGTAATCTGGCCGGTTGCAATGCAAGATTGTGCTGAATGCGCTTCCACACCGAAGCGGGCGGAATGACCGGGACAATCTGATTATCCAGTTGTGTGAAAGCTTCCTGCCAGCGGGCGACTTCAGCCGCCAGTTCAGGTTCTTCCCGCATTTTTTGCTCGAACTGAATCCGTGCTGCGCCGCGTAAGGTGCCGAGCGCATATTCAGCCGCGAGGGCAGCATGATAATGGCTTCTGCTTTTCATAGGCCTGCGCAGCTCTTTAAGTGATCCAGGGCGCGACGGATCCAGCTTTTAATCGTCCCCAGAGGTTGTTGTAAATGCGATGAGACCTCACCGTGTGACAGGCCCTGATAATAGGCAAGAGTCAGGCTTTGTCTTTGTTCGGCGGGAAGGTGCGCGAGACAGTCGGCCAGTATTTTGGCTTCGCTGTCCTGCTGCAACCGTTGTAAGGGTTCATCGTGGTCGCTGGCATCGTTTTCTCCCACGTTGTCATCCAGTTCCTCTAACTGGTTGTCGCTCCCGCGCATCCAGTCGATAGCGCGGTTGCGGACAATATGGGTGAGCCAGGTCATCGGGGAACTCAGCGCCGGATTATACGACCCGGCACGGTTCCACGCGGTGATATAGCTGTCATGCAACACTTCTTCTGCCCAGGCATGCCGGCGCAGCATTCTCAGCGCGACGGCAAACAGCCGGGGGGACGTCAGACGGTACAATTGCTCAAATGCCTGTCGGTCGCCAACGGCCATGGCGCTCATCAGTTCACGCTGTACTTCCTGTGCTTTCTCTGGTGTTGGCTTAACTAAAAAATTGTCATGCATTCGCCCGTCCTGACTTACTGAAGTGCTGTTTCATAAAGAAATCATGCCCTCAGTATAGTCGGTATTATTTTGGCATCAGGACGGTATCAATGACGTCGATCACACCGTTCTTCTGCTGGACGTCATAAGTACTGATATTGGCGATATTCCCTTTGCCATCTTTCAGCTGAATATTGTGCGGGCCATTATTCATGATCCACAGTGGCTGGCCGTTGACGGTTTTCAGTTCCGCCGTGCCGTTGCCTTTTTTCAGCAGTTTTTCCAGATCTTTCATTTCATACTTACCCGCCACCACGTGGTAGGTCAGGATGCTGGTCAGCGTGGCTTTGTTTTCCGGTTTCACCAGATTGTCGACAGTCCCGGCTGGCAGTTTAGCGAAAGCGGCGTTGGTCGGCGCAAACACAGTGAACGGACCTTTACCCTGCAACGTATCCACCAGACCCGCCGCTTTCACGGCGGCGACCAGGGTGGTGTGGTCTTTCGAGTTCAGGGCGTTTTCTACGATATTTTTAGAAGGATACATTTCAGCGCCACCGACCATGGTGGTGCTTTGGGACATCATTGCAGCCATTGACGCGGTGCTTAGCAGAAGAGATGCACAGATAGCGGTACGGAGTAATGTTTTCATGATGGTGTCCTTTGTCGTTGAGTAGGTAAGGTCTTGCCTCACATCTATACATACGAATGGACCCCCGCTTTTGGATGCAGGAAAAACGATAAAAAATAGAAATTAATGAAAGTAATTTGCAATGCATTGATAAAAAAGAATAAACAGAAAAGAAAAAGCCACGTCGGAGGAACGTGGCTTTTTGACAGAAAAACGCAGGGCTATTTGCCGAAAGGCTATTTACCGGAAGGATTATTCCCGGCGATATCGACCGTTTCTATTTTCGTTTTACGCTGAATCGTCAGCGTCGAACCTGCCGATGCCGCGATAATCGCTGCGAGCCCGAGCCACTGTGTCCCCGTCAGGAACTCGCCGAGGAAGATAATGCCGGAAAGCGCGGCCATCGCCGGTTCCATGCTCATCAGCGTGCCGAAAGTTTTAGCGGGCAGTTTGGTCAGCGCCATCATTTCCAGTGAATAAGGAATAGCTGACGTAAGCAGGGCGATCAGCAGGCCCAGCGGCAGGATCTCCCAGCTGAATATCGAGGTCTTCGCCTGGATGACACCGACAGGGAAGAAGATCAGTGCGGCAATCAGCGAGCCCATCGCGGCAGTGCCGGGGCCGTAGCTGCTGCCAGCTCTTTGTCCGGCAAGAATATAAATCGCCCAGCACGCACCCGCAATCAGCGCAAAACACGCGCCTTTGAGATCAACACCGCCCGCGCTCTGGCCGAGCGGCAGCAGGAACAGCAATCCGGTGACGGCCAGCACGACCCAGATAAAATCGACGGGTCTGCGTGAAGAAAACATCGCCACGGCCAGCGGGCCGGTAAATTCCAGTGCAACGGCAATGCCCAGCGGGACGGTGCGCAGTGCCAGATAAAAGGAATAATTCATGCAGCCCAGTGCCAGACCATACATCAGCAGTGAACGCAGATTGCCGCCGCGCATTTTCAGGCGCCACGGACGGAAATAGAGCAGCAACAGAATGGAGCCGATGCCCAGTCGCAGCGCGGTGACACCTTGCGGCCCGACTACCGGGAACAACGTTTTGGCCAGTGACGCGCCGCCCTGTAATGACAGCATGGCGATCAGCAGCAACAGGATCGCGACCAGGGGAGACGCTTTTTTAGGCAACGCCGGGATCGGGGGGCTGTTGTTATTTGTCGCAGGCGGCAGAGTTGTCTGCGTTTCCGGCGTGTTCTTTCCTGAATGAGTCATCCTTTGAGCCTTTTGAGGTGATTCCATAAATTCAGAATCTTTTAGATTTATAGTTTTGAAAAGAAAGGTAAAGCAAGGTCAGTGTAGAGGGAAAACGGAAGAGAAAAAATCCTGATAAAAAGTTTTTTTCAGAACCTGTTTTTTTAAAAGAAGCGAAAAAACGCCTGAAAAGTGTCCATTTTTTGCCCAGATAATTAGGAATTATCTGCTAATTTCAAAAAGTTCAATAAGTTTATCTTATAGTTTATGTGACGAAAATCCCAATTAAATTATATGGATAGGGTGTGCTGGAAACTTCTTGTTACACCATATGATGCTTTGGACATCTTAAATGAGGCAGAGTTTCACACTAGTTTTTGTTATATTTTGGAACGTGAAGGTTACTTTGGTTTCTTATTTGAGGTGGTTATGATGAAAAAAATCGCATGTCTTTCCGCATTAGCTTGTGTAGTTGCACTGGGCGCATCAAGCGCATTCGCTGACACCAGCACCGTTACCGCTGGTTATGCTCAGGGTGATATGCAAGGCGTTGCTAACAAAGCAAACGGCTTCAACTTAAAATACCGCTGGGAACAAGATAGCAACCCACTGGGCGTTATCGGTTCTTTCACCTACATCGAAGATGACAGCACACCGGCATCTGGTGACTACCGTAAAGCACAGTACTACGGTCTGACTGCTGGTCCAGCTTACCGTCTGAATGACTGGGCTTCCATCTACGGTGTTGTGGGTGTGGGTTACGGTAAAACTCAGTACAACGAATCAGCAGCATCTACTAACCGTGAAAAATACGATTCAAGCGATTACGGCTTCTCTTACGGTGCTGGTCTGCAGTTCAACCCAATCCAGAACGTTGCTCTGGACGTGTCCTACGAACAGTCCCGCATCCGCAGTGTTGATGTTGGTACCTGGATCGCAGGCGTGGGTTACAGCTTCTAATTCTTCGCCCTGCGTAACGCTTTGTCGTTACACACCCGCGAAAACAAAAACCGCTCAACTGAGCGGTTTTTTTATGACTTTTTTCAGCGGGTAGTGGAGACGCGACCGTTATTTTCACCTTTGCCGCTTACGTGGGGGAGGCGGGGAGGGGGTGTTGGTTTATTGCAAACTTTACTATCGGGTTGCCATCAATACCCCTCCCCAGCCCTCCCCTTCGCAGGGGAGGGAGCAGGTCGGCTTTTTTACTCCTCCCCCTGCGAAGGGGGAGGCGGGGAGGGGGTTTAGCGGGCAACTCAAATCCCGCTGTACCAGTTATATCCCTGATCTTCCCAGTAGCCGCCGGGATATTCGTTGGTCACGAAGATCGCGCCAATGTGTTTGGCGTTTTTGAAGCCAAGCTTGGTGGGCATTCTCAGGCGTAACGGGTAACCGAAATCAGGCGGTAGCGGTTTGCCGCCGAAATCCAGCGCCAGAATGGTTTGCGGATGCAGCGCCGTCGCCATATCGATGCTGGAATAATAGCGGTCGTCACATTTGAATCCGACGTATTTAGCGGTCAGATCTGCGCCGATGTGCTGTAAAAACGTTTTCAGCGGCACGCCTTTCCACTGACCAATTGCGCTCCAGCCTTCAATGCAAATCAGACGAGTGATCTGACTTTCCTGCGGCAGTCGCTGTAACTGTTCCAGCGTCCACGAGGCTTTCTTTTGCACCAGACCAGAGACTTCAAGCCGGTAATTGGGAATGTCGATTTCCGGCACGTTATATTCCGGATAATAAGCATTAAAGCGAAACGGCGTGGTGATCTGGTCAGCGCGATAGGTTTGCGCCAGTTTTTGCCCGCTGAACAGCCAGCCTTGCACGCGGTCATTCCAGCGTGACATCGCCCACAGCACTTTATCGACTTCGTCACCGTCCTGCAGATTACAGCCGGTGAGCATCGATACCGCGCCCAGCGTGAGACCTCCACGCAATAACATGCGGCGCTGAATGTTGACCAGTTGCTTGCGCTGATCGGGCTCAAGAATAATTTTTGGCCGGCGTGATTTATCACTCATCGGCGCTTTCCTCCGTACTTATTTTTTTGCCGCCGGTCAGCATCGCCACGAAGGTTTTTGGCACCAGCAGAACCATCAGTACGTGAATAATGACGAACAGCATCACGCCGCTCATCGCAAAAAAATGCACATAACGCGCGATATCAAAACCGCCAAACAACCACACCAGACCGCTGAACTGTACCGGTTTCCAGATGGACAAACCGGAAAGCAAAAGCAATAGGCCGAGCAACAGCACGCCGCTGTACATCAGTTTTTGCACGGCATTGTACTGCCCGAGTTTGTGGGGGAGTTTGAATGTCAGCGCACGAACGGTATCTCGGCAGACCGTTCGCGGTGAAAAGGGGAAAAAATCGCGGCGGAAATGGCCGCTCAACATGCCCCACAGCACATAGAAAAGGGCATTGGCCGCCAGCAGCCACATGACTGCCAGATGCCAGGCGATGTTGCCGCCCAGCCAGCCGCCGAGGGTCGTGCTCTGGGGAAAGGTAAACGAGAAAATCGGGTCGGCGTTATAAATCCCCCAGCCGCTCATTACCATGCCGATCATTGCCAGCAGATTAATCCAGTGACAAATGCGCACCGGCCAGGAATGCACCCTGCGTTTGCGAAGTGGAGAGGGCTGAGGTTTCACGGAAAAACTCCTGTTGTCCGGTAAGGCCGTCAGGCCGGATTACATTGGTGGCGTAACGCCGTCTTTACCCGCAGAAATACCGCGTGCAACCAGGGAACCTTTGTCATCTTTCATCGCGAACAGCACGACTTTGGTGCCCGGTTTCAGCAGGCTGCGGTCACCCGGTGCCAGCAGAACGACCGGTACATCGTCAGGAACGACAACGGTTTTCTCTGCATCATGGTATTTCACGGTCAGCGTGCGGCCATTGCTGTTAACCAGTTTGCCGACGGTGCCGTTGGTCATGGTATTGATTTTGCCGTCCGGCGATTCAAACGGATTGAAACCTTCGCCGCTGCCGCGCAGGCTCGGAGCAAATACGTGAACTTCCAGCGCTTTCAGTGTGCCGTTGGCCTGAGGTACTGCCGCCGTACCGATGAAGCTGTCGGCTTTGATATCGCTGATCTGGCCTTTGGTGACGGAGTTGATACGGGTTTTATCCGTCAGCTTAACGTCGAGCTTTTCGCCCTGACGGGTGGTGATTTGTACTGATGAGTCATTAACAGAATCAATGGTTCCGCGTGTTGGTTTGATCACGTTATCGGCGGCAAAAGCCGATGCCATTGTGCTGCTCATCAGCAGTGAACCCAGTAACAGACCCGCAAGACGTTTGGTGGTATTCATTATTAACTCTCCAGTTTCCGGCGTTATTTCATTTGGTTAGAAGAATCACTGACCCTGCCAGTGATGAATAGCTTCCTTAAGAGTGGACGATAAACCGGGATTGGCTGATGACAAATTGATGACAAAATTGTCATCAAAGGTGTCTGGCGAAACTGATAAACTTCCCCATGAATCATTCTTTGGGAGAATGGTATTGCGGCGCTGAGGGCCTGAATGCGGATACTGGTGATTGAAGACGATGTCAGTACGGGCGATTACCTGAAAAAAGGGCTGACCGAAGCCGGTTACAGCGTCGATCTGGCGCGTAACGGGGCCGATGGCCTGTTTCTGGCGCTGGAAGAGGGCTATGACACGGTGATCCTCGATGTCATGCTGCCCGGCCTCGACGGCTGGCAGGTGATGGAAGTTCTGCGCAAGAAAAGCGACGTGCCGGTGCTGTTTCTCACCGCACGTGATGAAGTGCAGGATCGCATCCACGGGCTGGAACTGGGCGCTGACGATTATCTGATCAAACCGTTTTCCTTTACCGAACTGGTATTGCGTATCCGCACGTTGCTGCGCCGTCCGGCAGCGCGAGAGCCGGATATTTACTCGGTCGCTGACCTGCATCTTGATGTGCTGCGCCGTCGCGTAACCCGTCAGGATCAGACCATCGCGCTGACCAATAAAGAATTCATGTTGTTGCAGCTGCTGATGCGTCGCGAAGGCGAAGTGCTGTCGCGCACCATGATCGCCTCGCAGGTATGGGATATGAATTTCGACAGTGACACCAATGTGGTGGATGTCGCCATTAAGCGTCTGCGCGCCAAAGTTGACCGCGCCTTTGAGCTGAAACTGATCCACACCGTGCGCGGCATCGGCTACGTCTGTGAAGTGCGCAATGACTGATTTAACTTCCGCTAAAAAGCCTGCACGGGCCATGTCGCTGACGCTGCGCGCCACATTACTTTTTGCGCTGCTGGCCTCGCTGGTGGTCAGTGCCGTGGGCTTTTATCTCTACTATTCGATGGACAAAGAACTGGTGCGCCGTGCGGATTATCAGGTCAGCGGGCGCGTGCAGTATTTTCGCCATCTGCTGGCGAATGAATTCCCGCTGTCACAGCTGAGCCGCAATCCCGGCCTGTTTGAAAATATGCTCGGCAATGAGCGCGATATTCTGACCTTCAGCCTTTCCGGCGAGCCGCCGTTAATCAACGTCAATCCTTCACATCTTGTTTTACCGCCGTTTGCCGCGGTACCCGAAGGCCAGCCGCTGACGCTGAAAACGGTTCACGGGCAAAAAGCGCCAGATGGCACGCCGGTGCGTTTTGCCCGTGCTGCGGTAAAAATTCAGGACGGGCGCACGGTTGAAATTACCGCAGGCCATTTCATGACCGAAGAATCGCGCCTGTTAGAAACCTTCCGCTGGGAAATTATCGGCGCAGTGTTGTTTTCGTATGTGCTGATTGCCGCACTGGGTTATCTGGTTATCCGCCGTGGTTTGAGGCCGCTGCGCAATATGGCGCGGGAAGCGACGCAAATCCATCCGGCCAGCTTATCGACGCGCCTGAGTACCGACAAAGCGCCGCAGGAATTACAGCAACTCATCCTTTCTTTCAACGATATGCTGGAAAGGCTGGCGGAAGGTTATCAGCGCCTGACGCAGTTTTCCGCTGATCTGGCCCATGAAATCCGCACGCCGGTGGGCGCGCTGATGGGGCATTGTCAGGTGGCGTTGTATCAGCCACGCACGGTTGAGGAATATGAAACGCTGCTGGCTAATAATATGGAAGAGCTGGAACGCATCTCGCGGATGGTCGAAAACATCCTGTTCCTGGCGCGTGCTTCGGATGCGCGGTCGGTTCTCACCATAACCAGCATTGATGTTTCATCAGAAATTACGCGTATCCAGGAATACTTTGAAGGGCTGGCAGAAGAGCGGGAAATGACGCTGCACGGCGAGGGGCGCGGTGTATTACACGCGGATGCTATTTTGTTCCAGCGTGCGCTGAGTAATCTGGTGGCTAATGCGGTGCGTTATGGCCGTGAAGGAACCGAAGTGGTGTTACGCGCCGAACCTCATGCTAAAGGCATGGATATTCACGTTATCAGTCAGGGCGATCCGATACCGGCAGATAAGCTCGGAAAACTTTTCGACCGTTTCTATCGTGCGGATGCGTCACGCAGTGAAGGTGGCAGTTCCAGCGGGCTCGGTTTATCGATTGTTCAGGCCATTATGGCGTTGCATCAGGGCAGTGTCAGTGTTGAAAGTTCAGCGCAGGGAGAGACGCGCTTCACGCTGTCCTTTCCTGATGCGGGTCACAAAGATTCTTAATAATTGCTCAACAGATTTCAAAAAATGAGTCGGAAAAGTATGAAACCCACATTTCTATGGCTTTGAAACATAAGCAATTCGTTAATTTTGTAACATTATCACATTGGAAGTCACCAATGACTTTGAACGATTATAGGCGTTCCGGGGTCTGAATTGTCCTAAGGAGCAGGTTCCATCCTCCGGTACGAGCGGTCTTTACGACGTAAACAGACTCACAAAAGAGCCATTTATTTCTAATGCATAAATTACGAACACTTTCGCAACAGAGCATCTCTTTGTTCATTGCACTTTATCTTGGGATTTTACTGAACCTTCCGATCTTCTTCCGTCGTTTCGAGCAGCTGCATTATGACAATGCGTTGTCCATTGCTGTTGAAGCGATCGCCTGTTTCGCGCTGGTCTACTTCCTTTGTATGTTGCTGTCTTATACCGGAAAAACCGTTTTCCGTGTGCTGATGACGGCCATTGTTATTTCCTCCGCTGCCGCCAGCTATTACATGATCCTGTTCAACGTCGATATCGGTTACGGTATTTTGGCGGCGGCGCTGGCATCGGACTCGATTGATTTATCGAAAGAATCTGTCGGAACGCACTTCATCGCCTGGACGGTTCTGGTCAGCCTGATCCCGGTCCTGCTGTTGTGGCTGAGCAAAATGCCGGGTGCGGCGCTCAGACAAACCACCTTTAAAAAGCTGGCGGTGAGAACCGTGCTGCTCGCGGTTTCCGGGCTGATTTGTTATATGCCGCTGCGTCTGATGGGCAAAGTGCAGGATCGTCACGACATCGTTAATAACCGCATGATGGCGAGTTATGGCGGCGTGGTTGCCGGTACGTATTCGCCGTCCAACTGGCTTTCAGCGCTGGGTTTATACACCTACAGCAGCTACAGCAAAGCCGAAGACAACAAAAACCTGTTCGATCCGGCCAAACATTTCACTTACACCGCACCGGCTGATGCCAAAGATATGTATGTGGTGTTTGTCATCGGCGAAAGTGCGCGTCGTGACCATATGGGTCTGTACGGCTACGACCGTGACAACACGCCGAATCTCGACAAAGAGAAAAACCTGGTCGCGTTGCAGGGCTATTCCTGTGATACCGCCACCAAACTTTCCCTGCGCTGCATGTTTGTGCGCGAGGGCGGAGCCTCTGAAGAACCGCAGCGTACCCTGAAAGAAGCTAATGTGTTTTCCGTTCTGAAAAGCAATGGCTGGAGCTCTGAGCTTTATTCCATGCAAAGCGAAGCGTGGTTCTACAATAAAACCCGCGCTGACGATTATTCACTGCGTGAAAACATTGCCTCTGAGAAGCGTAATGCCGGTAAGCCGGTGGATGACATGCTGCTCATCAATGAAATGAAAGATTCGATGAACAATCATCCGCAGGGTAAGCACCTGATTATTCTGCACACCAAAGGCTCGCATTATCTTTACTCCGACCGTTATCCGCGTTCTTTCGCCAAATATAAACCGGAATGCATGGGTATTGATGATTCCTGTTCTACGGAAGAGATGATCAACGCTTACGACAACTCGCTGTTGTATACCGACTATTTCCTGTCGCAGGTGTTTGATCAGCTGCGCGACAAGAATGCGATTGTGTTTTATGCCTCCGATCACGGTGAATCGATTTCCAAAAGTATGCATTTCCACGGCACACCGCGCGATCATGCGCCGATTGAGCAACGTACTGTGCCGATCATGGTCTGGGCGTCAGACAAATTCCTGTCAAACGATCAGAACAAAGCGGGCTTCGAACAGTTGCAGAAAATGGCCGCTGAAAAGAAACCGGCTTTCCATGAAAAACTGTACGACACCCTTCTGGGTTGTATCGGTTACACCTCGCCAAATGGCGGGATTGTCGAGCAACATAACTGGTGTCATGTGCCTGATCAGGCCGCCGCTGCAAAATAATTACCGCTAAAAATGCCGCCTTTTTCGGAACAATGGAAAGGGCGGTGACATCCTTCTGGTCGCCCTCCGTTTTTTAAGTCACAATCGGTTAACAAGGTATTGAGAGTTTCTCTTCTGCTATTTTTTATCAGGGTCGATAACCGATGCATGCTTTTCGAATTACCCTTTGTGTCCTGACGGTCATCATGACCTTGCTGACGCTGCTGCCTTTTTCCCGCAATCAGCGCTGGTGGGTACGGGTCTGGGATTTCCCGCGTTTGCAGATGGCGACGTTGTGTCTGCTATTTCTGCTGACCGAGCTGATGATCATGCCGTTAACCGACGGAATTTCCACCACAATCATTATTTTAACGGTGGCTTGTATGGCCTATCAGAGCTGGTGGATTTTGCCTTACACCCCCTTTTACCGGGTGCAGGTGAAGAAAACCGTCTCCGGCAGTCATTCACGTATCAAAATCATGAACAGCAATGTATTGACCACCAACCGCAAGGCCGGTGCGCTGATTGCACAAATCCGCGAGCATCAGCCGGATATTCTGGTGTTGCTGGAAACAGATCAGTGGTGGGAAGATCAGATGGCGGTGCTGGACGCGGATTACCCGCACAGCCTGCGTTGCCCGCTGGATAATCTCTACGGAATGCACGTCTATTCCCGTCTGCCGATGCATTCGGCAAAAATTCAATTTCTGGTGGCAGACGACATCCCGTCGATGCATTTTCGCGCCGAACTGCCTTCCGGCGAACAGGTGGTGATGCACTGCCTGCACCCGATGCCGCCAAGCCCGACGGAAGCCGACGAATCCACTGACCGCGATGGCGAGCTGGTTGCTGTCGGTCATACGGCGGCGAAAGCGACCTATCCGACGATTGTCACCGGCGACCTGAATGATGTGGCATGGTCGCGCACCACGCGCCTGTTTATGAAAGTCAGCGGCCTGCTCGATCCGCGCCGTGGCCGGGGTATGTTCAATACTTTCCACGCCAGCTATCCGTTCCTGCGCTGGCCGCTGGATCACGTTTTCCATAGCAAAGATTTCACGCTGGTCGGTCTTCAGCGTCTTGGGTTTATGGGCTCAGACCATTTCCCGATCCTGGTGGAACTGGCGCTGACCCCTTGTGAGGGGCAGGATCAGGAATCGCTGGAAATCGATGAGGAAGACCTCGAAGAGGCGGAAGAAAAACTGGCTAACGCCGGGGTGAAAAGCACTGACGTACACCGGGCGGAAAAGCTCAACATGCCTGTCTGCGGGTAATCATCATTCCCGGCCCGGTCAACCGACCGGGCTTTGTACTACAGGAGATAATATTACTTAGCCTTGCGGGCGTTGTCTGCTTTCCATTCCTCGTATGTCGCTTCGAGGATCCACAGACAGGTTGCTCCTTTGTCTGTCCTCAGCAGGGCCAGACGGGTTCGCTGATAAAAATCCTCAACCATAGCGTCTGTGGTGAATAGCTCAGCAGGAATACCACAGACGATATCCGTCCCAATCATATGGGGCCATTCTTTTGCGTCGATGATGCTGAGTGCGCCTAAAACCGCCGAAGTGTTCTTAGATAACGCCATAGAGAGCGCATCCTCGAGACCGGCAGCCTGTTTTACGTCCGCCCTGGCCGCCAGTTCAGGGACCTTATCAATCCAGGCTTGTTCGCCTGACTCAACTCCCTTCCATGAAGCTGGCCAGTCTGGGGTATTTCCACCTGCCCATACAAGACACGGAAACAGTCCCAAAAGCCTGAGCCACTTCATTGGACGACCTCAAGCGTCCCGCCTTCGCGCAGAACGCGCCGCCGGGTAGAGCGTGACATGATAATACAGCCCGTTGACGCAAAGCCCGCAGGCATGTCGACCCTTTCCCCGTGAATGCGGAACAATGAACGGCCAAACGAGTCCCCGGACGTCTGCTCCAGAATAATGGTCATCGGGCCTTTAGACGTTGAGTGGCCCGCGATTCTGTACGTTCCCCGGGGAAGCGGCCCCAGCCCTTTAACCTGCTGACGGTCGGGGTTGTTTTTATTGGTCAGACTACCAGAGTAACCGGTTTCGACTAATTCGCTGCCGTTGTACAACCTACCTGTGCTTTGCTCATATTTCCATGCCATCGCTCTTTATCCTTATGCGGTTGTGCGTTCATTCCAGCTGTCAGAGTGGATGATGTTCCCGTCAACATAACGCCATGTGATTTTTTCGTAAATCAGCTCCACCACTTCCAGGTGGTTCCGCTTTTCCCCGTACTGAGATTTGACGTCATACATGATCGGCCCCACGCTGACGACCGTCACGCCTTCCATAACGGCGCTGAAATACTCAACCTCCTGACCGGCGTCATTGATTCGATAAAACTTTACTTCAGCGGAGTGGAGCTTCTGCCCCGAGGTTACAGCCTTGTACAGATAGGGACTGGAAGCATCGATCTCCTTGTCAAAACTGTAGGGGGAATGTTCACGGGTAGCGGTAGGTTTGCCCGTTGCGTTGTCTGTGGGGAGAGTGATGCAATGATTCAGGCCGAGGATCTCGATACTGCCTTCACGGCCCGCAACGTCGACAGAGCCGCGAATATCCGCGCCGCCGTCGTCTTTGAGCCATAGATAAGCTGGTATAGCCATAGTTTTAAACTCCATTTTAAAGAGAGAGCCAGCGCGATACATGCTGGCTGACCTGCTGCTTCCGCAGTGGAATTAAACTATCCCTAAGTCAAATTATCGTCAATTTTTGTACAGCATGAAAATTCTGTAACAGGGGAATTATTGATTAAAAATAAAAAAAGGCCGGAATAATCCGGCCCCTTTACGGTGAAGATTGTTACTAAATAAATTCTGCTGCTACGCATTACGCGGGTTTTTTTGAGCTCAGATTAAACCGGCTGTTCCGGGAAGGTCAGGGTATTCCCCGGCGCTTCGCGGTTAATGTGCAGGAAGTTCAGATGACGTTCGTACTGATCCAGAATGTCATTGATTACCTGATGTTTAGTGAAGTCCATCAGGTCATTGCCCTGCGTACCTTCCAGCAGGAAGGTTTCCAGACGGTAATAATTCGATTTACCGGCACGTGCGCGATAGGTAAAGGCAGGGACGGCATAACGCACCGGCCAGATCTGATACACAAAGTTCTGCTCTTCGCCCAGCGCCACCTGCAATTCCAGCGGCCCGATTTTCTCGTCTTCCTGTGGCTCATGTTCGCTGAACGTCACTTTCGCCCCGCGCAGCTCCAGTTCCTGCGCCACTTCCTGCATCGCCGGACGGCAGACGGTATCCATCATTTTCTGCGTATGGCGCGTGCCCGGATAGTTCATCACCCGTGACAGACGCTGTTTCCAGTTCAGCGCCGCGTCGCTGGTTGAAGGCATCGGCGCCAGATTCTGCTGGGTGCTGGCGCGGCGGTAATCTTCCAGCCGCAGTGATTTATACAATCCGGCCATGATGAAGAAAATCACAAAGCTGAACGGCAGCCCCATAATCACCGTGGTGTTTTGCAGCGCGGAAACGCCGTCGGTCATCAGCATCCCCAGCGTCAGCACGCCGATGGTAACTGACCAGAAAATCCGCAGCCAGTTCGGCGCATCGTTATTAATGTCCGCCAGTTTTGAGGTGAAGTTACCCAGCACCAGTGAACCGGAATCCGCCGAGGTGACATAAAACAGCAGGCCGGTGATGGTGGCGACAGAAGCACTCAGCGTAAAGCCGGGATACTGCGCCAGCAGGCTGTAAACGCCGCGCTCAGGGTGCGCAATCACTTCGTTGGCGAAATCCAGATTGCCGTGCAGTATCTGATACAGCGCGCTGTTACCGAAAATCGACAGCCACAACAGGGTGAAGACAAACGGAATGATCAGCGTGCCGAGCACGAACTGACGGATGGTGCGCCCGCGTGAAATACGCGCCAGGAACAGGCCGACAAACGGCGACCACGCCACCCACCATGCCCAGAAGAACAGAGTCCAGCTGTTCATCCATTCCGTCGGGCGATCAAACGCAAAGGTATTGAGCGTCATGCCCATAAAGCGGTTGATGTAATCCCCGATGTTGAGCACCAGCGCATTGAGCAGGAATTCGGTATTGCCAAAGAACAGCAGGAACAGGATCAGCCCCAGCGCCAGCAGCACATTGAGTTCCGACAGAATTCGGATGCCTTTATTCACGCCAGACGTGACCGATACCGTCGCCATGATCACCGAAAGCAGGATCAGGGCGGCCTGAACGGTCAGGTTTTCCGGAATATGGAACAGCACTTTCAGCCCGTAATTGAGCTGCACCACGCCAATACCGAGCGTTGTCGCGATACCAAAAATGGTGCCGACGACGGCGGCAATATCCACGCTGTGACCGATCGGGCCGTTGATGCGTTTGCCGAAAATCGGGTACAGCGCCGAACGGATGGTCAGTGGCAGGTTATAGCGGTAGCTGAAATAGCCCAGCGCGATCCCCATCAGCGCATACATTGCCCAGCCGGTCAGGCCGTAGTGGAACAGCGTCCAGGTCATTGCCTGCCGTGCGGCTTCCAGCGTCTGGCCGTTACCTTCCGGCGGCAGCATGTACTGCGTCACCGGTTCGGCGACCGAGAAAAACATCAGGTCGATGCCGATCCCGGCGGCAAATAACATGGCCGCCCAGCTCATCATGCTGAATTCGGGTTTGGATTGTTCAGGGCCCAGTTTGATCGAGCCGAAGCGCGAGCAGGCTATGAACACTACAAACACGATGTACAGCGTCGCCGCCAGCATGTAATACCAGCCAAATGTGGCGGACACCCAGTTGAGGGTCAGGCTGATCCATTTTCCCGATAAATCGGTGAAGAAAATGGTCATTAATGTGAAGGCTAAAATCAAACCTGCGGAGGTGAAGAACACCACCTTGTTAAGCTGGTCGCGAGGTTTTTCGCTCTTTTTATCTGTCGTATCGGCAATTGCCATTTTTTCCCCTGTCTTACTAATTAATCACTGTTTTTCAATAAATTGGCTTCTTACCAACTCCAAAATTCATACAAATTACTAACGTATTGGTAATAAAATATATGCATTTTTAATTGAACGTTCAATCAAAAAAAAGTTAAATAGGTGGCGTAAGAGCGTTAACAAGGTTGTACGAAAGCGTAAAAAAACGGTTTTTAAGCGCGTTTCAACCCGCTCATTTTCAGGAGCCGGAACCATGCCCAAAGTAGGAATGCAGCCGATAAGAAGGCAGCAATTGATTGAGGCAACCCTGGCGGCGGTCAACGAAGTCGGGATGCACGATGCGTCGATTTCGCAGATCGCACGCCGTGCAGGCGTCTCCAACGGCATCATCAGTCACTACTTTCGTGACAAGAATGGGCTGCTGGAAGCGACCATGCGTTATTTGCTCAGTCATTTGGGGGAAGGGGTGCAGTTGCGGTTAGCGCAGCTGACGGATACTGCACCGACGGCGCGACTGCATGCGATTGCAGAAGCCAATTTTGACGACAGTCAGACCAACAGCGCGGCGATGAAAACCTGGCTGGCCTTCTGGGCGAGCAGCATGCATCACCCGCAGTTGTACCGTCTGCAACAGGTCAACAGCCGCCGGCTCTATTCAAACTTATGTTCTGAATTCAGACGTTTTCTGCCCAAAAGTGAGGCACGTCTGGCGGCACAAAGCACCGCCGCACTGATTGACGGCCTGTGGCTGCGCGGCGCACTTAGCGGTAAAGAATTTAACCGCGCCGAGGCGATGCAAATCACCCGCCGCCACATCGAATCGCAGCTCACATGAGCCAGGCAGAAAACCTTCAGACCGCACAGACCGAGGAGAGATTTATGTCCCGCTACGGCACGCAAAAACTTTATATCAACGGGCGTTTTCAGGACAGTACCGGTGATGAAACCTTCGATGCAGTGAACCCGGCCAATGGCGACGTGATTGCCACGCTGCCATCCGCCACGCACGCCGATGTCGATCTGGCGGTGAAATCCGCGCAGAAAGGCCAGAAAGTCTGGGCGGCAATGACGGCCATGAGCCGCGCACGTATTCTGCGCCGCGCCGTGGATATTCTGCGTGAACGCAACGACGAGCTGGCGGCGATTGAAACTGCCGATACCGGCAAACCGCTGTCGGAAACGCTGGCGGTGGATATCGTCACCGGCGCGGATGTGCTGGAATATTACGCCGGGCTGATCCCTGCTATCGAAGGCCAGCAAATTCCGCTGCGCGATTCTTCCTTCGTGTATACCCGCCGCGAGCCGCTGGGCGTTGTCGCGGGTATCGGCGCATGGAACTACCCGATTCAGATTGCGCTGTGGAAATCCGCACCTGCGCTGGCGGCCGGAAACGCGATGGTGTTCAAACCAAGCGAAAACACCTCGCTGACCGCCCTGAAACTGGCGGAAATCTACACCGAAGCGGGTGTGCCGGACGGCGTGTTCAGCGTAGTCACCGGCGCGGCCAGCGTCGGCCAGGCGCTAACCGATCATCCGGATATCGCCAAAGTCTCGTTCACCGGTGGCGTCAAAACGGGCAAGAAAGTCATGGCCAGCGCGTCGGCGTCCACGCTGAAAGAAGTGACGATGGAACTGGGCGGCAAATCTCCGCTGATCATCTTTGAAGACGCGGATCTCGATAAAGCGGCTGACATCGCCATGATGGCGAACTTCTACAGCTCCGGCCAGGTGTGTACCAACGGCACCCGCGTGTTTGTGCCAAAAGCACTGCACAAAGCGTTTGAAGCTAAAGTTCTGGAACGCGTGAAGCGTATCCGTCTGGGCGATCCGACTGACGAAAACATCAATTTCGGCCCGCTGGTCAGCTTTGCACATATGGAATCCGTGCTGCGTTACATCGACAGCGGCAAGCGTGAAGGCGCGACGTTACTGACCGGCGGCGAACGCGTGACTTCCGGTGAATACGCGAAAGGCGCTTATGTCGCCCCGACAGTATTTACCGACTGCCGCGATGACATGCTGATTGTCCGCGAAGAAATCTTCGGACCGGTGATGAGCATTCTGACCTATGAAAGTGAAGAGGAAGTGATCCGCCGCGCCAACGATACCGAATACGGCCTGGCTGCCGGGCTGGTGACGCAGGATCTTAACCGTGCGCATCGTGTTATTCACAAACTCGAAGCCGGGATTTGCTGGGTCAATACGTGGGGCGAATCGGCGGCAGAAATGCCGGTCGGCGGTTATAAGCACTCCGGCGTTGGTCGTGAAAACGGCGTCACCACGCTTGAGCATTACACCCAAATCAAATCCGTGCAGGTCGAACTGGGCGAATTCAGCTCAGTCTTTTAATCCGCCGCGACAGAGGAGATTTTAATGGATTACGATTACATCATTATTGGTGCCGGTTCTGCCGGCAACGTTCTCGCCACCCGGCTGACCGAAGACAGCAACGTCAGCGTGTTGCTGCTGGAAGCGGGCGGCCCGGATTATCGTCTGGATTTCCGCACACAGATGCCTGCTGCGTTGGCTTTCCCGTTACAGGGGCGTCGTTACAACTGGGCGTATGAAACCGACCCGGAACCGCACATGAATAACCGCCGTATGGAATGCGGGCGTGGTAAAGGTCTGGGCGGTTCTTCGCTGATTAACGGTATGTGTTACATCCGCGGTAATGCGATGGATTTCGATAACTGGGCGAAAGCGCCGGGTCTGGAAGACTGGAGTTATCTGGACTGCCTGCCGTATTTCCGCAAAGCCGAAACCCGCGATATCGGTCCGAATGATTTTCACGGTGGCGACGGACCGGTCAGTGTGGCGACGCCGAAAAAAGGCAATAACCCGCTGTTCCACGCGATGATTGAAGCCGGTGTGCAGGCAGGGTATCCGCGTACCGACGACCTGAACGGTTATCAGCAGGAAGGTTTTGGTCCGATGGACAGAACCGTGACACCGAAAGGCCGTCGTGCAAGTACTGCGCGCGGGTATCTGGATCAGGCCAAACCGCGAGCCAATCTGACCATCGTGACCCACGCGCTGACCGACAGAATTCTGTTTGAAGGCAAGCGTGCCACGGGCGTCAGCTATTTCCACGGTGACGACTACAACGCTAAAACGGCGAAAGCGAAACGTGAAGTGTTGCTGTGCAGCGGCGCGATTGCGTCACCGCAAATTCTGCAACGTTCGGGTGTCGGCGCAGCGGAGCTGCTCAACCGTCTGGAGATTCCGCTGGTTCATGATTTGCCGGGCGTCGGCGAGAATCTGCAGGATCATCTGGAGATGTACCTGCAATACAGCTGCACCCAGCCGGTGTCTTTATACCCGGCCTTGCAGATGCATAACCAGCCCGCGATTGGCGCAGAATGGTTGTTTAAAGGTACCGGTGTCGGCGCGAGCAATCAGTTCGAAGCGGGTGGTTTTATCCGCAGCCGCGAAGAGTTTGCCTGGCCGAATATTCAGTATCACTTCCTGCCGGTGGCGATTAACTACAACGGCAGCAACGCGGTGAAAGAGCATGGTTTTCAGGCGCACGTGGGTTCCATGCGTTCGCCAAGCCGTGGCCGCGTGCAGGTGAAATCGAAAGATCCGCGCCAGCATCCGAGCATCCTGTTTAATTACATGGCAACCGAGCAGGACTGGCACGAGTTCCGCGACGCTATCCGCATCACGCGTGAAATCATGAATCAGCCAGCGCTGGATCCTTACCGTGGTCGTGAAATCAGTCCGGGTGAAAACGTACAGACTGATGAAGAACTGGATGCGTTTATCCGCGAGCATGCCGAAACGGCGTTCCATCCTTCGTGCTCCTGCAAAATGGGTACCGATGAGATGGCGGTGGTGGATGGAGAAGGGCGCGTTCACGGTGTAGAAAGCCTGCGCGTGGTGGATGCCTCCATCATGCCGCAGATCATTACCGGTAACCTGAACGCGACGACGATTATGATCGCAGAAAAGATTGCTGATAAAATCCGCGGGCGTCAGCCGTTACCGCGCAGTACCGCAGAGTATTACACCGCAGGCGATGCGCCGGTTCGCACGACACCGCTGAAGAAATCTGCCTGATAAATTGGCTGTAAAACGTGTGTTAAAAAGAGATATTCTCAGGAATATCTCTTTTTTTTGGGCTTTCAGAAAAGGCAGGGCACTTACTCATGACCGGATCATCATCGCTTCACTGGCAGGATTACCATCACAGCGAACTCAACACAGCACAGCTTTACGCCATTCTGGCACTGCGCAGCGAAGTGTTTGTGGTCGAGCAAACCTGCGTATATCAGGACATCGACGGGCAGGATCTGACCGGTGAAAATCGTCATATCATCGCCTGGCTGGACGGTAAAATAGCGGCCTATGCGCGTATTCTGCGTTCCGATGATGAGGTGGCAATCGGACGGGTGATTGTTGCCCCTTCCGCGCGTGGCCTGAAACTGGGATATCAGCTGATGGAACAGGCGCTGATTTCCTGCCAGAAACACTGGCCGGACGCGCGCGTCGCGATTTCCGCGCAGGCGCATTTGCAGGGATTCTACGGCCGGCTGGGGTTTGTGGCGTATACGGAGATTTATGATGAAGATGGGATTGCGCATGTGGGGATGGAACTGAATTCCTGATATTGGGTGAAGCGCAAGCTTCAGCATTGTTTTTGTCATTAATACCCCACCCCAACCCTCCCCTTCGCAGGGGAGGGAGCCGATCGAGCCCCTTGCATGGGATATAGCCGATCGGGTTTTACTCATCTTCCTTCGCATGGGATATAACCGATCGGGTTTTACTCCTCCCCCTGCGAAGGGGGAGGCGGGGAGGGGGTATTAATGGCAACTCAGAAGACGGATATGTTTACCTTTCCCAGTACGCCGGACTCCCAAACTTCTCCACCAGAAAATCAATCACCGCCCGTACTTTGATCGAAGGGCGTCTGCTGTTCGGGTACAGCGCCGATATGGTTTGCGGCTCCGGCGACGTCGATACCTGATAGTCTTCGAGCACGCTGACCAGACGACCGTCCCGCAATGCATCGCCTATCAGCCAGGTAGGAAATACAACCAGCCCCATGGCGTCGATCCCCGCCTGTGTCAGGGTTTCTGCATTATTACTGGTCAGTGATCCCCGCAGGTTTAGCGAGCGCCATTCCTGTTCAGGCTGACGGAAATACCAGCGCTGCGAACCGGCAAATCCTTTGAAAACCAGACAACTGTGACTGACTAAATCGTCCGGCGTTTTCGGCGTTCCTGCGCGTGCAAGATACGCCGGACTCGCGGCAAGGCGGAAATTCTGGTGGCCAAGCGTACGCGCCTGCAAAGTGGAATCTGTCATCACGCCAATGCGGATCAGCAAATCCACGCTGTCCTGTAACGGGTCGATGAAATCATCGGTTTGCATCAGTTCAATATTCAGGCGCGGGTATCGTGCGTTGAGCTCATGCAGCCACGGCGCAAGGTGGCGCTGGCCAAACACTACGGGAGCATTGATGCGGATCAGTCCGCCGGGTTCGCTGTCCTGTTCCTGTAAATCCAGCGCGGCGAGATCCAGCTGAGCCAGTACCTGACGCGCATGTTCTGCCAGCAGTTTGCCCGATTCTGTCGGACTGACGGCACGCGTATTTCGGTACAAAAGCTGTGTCTGTAACGCCTGTTCCAGTTGTGAAATCACCCGCGATACGGTTGATGGCGACATCGCTTCCCGGCGCGCCACTTCAGAGAAACTGCCCTGATCCAGTACGGCGACATACAGCCGTAATGCCTGAATGTTAATCTGATTAAAACCTTTCATCTGTGCAATTCCTGCAAAGGTATTTTCCTCATTGTGCTGTTTTTCGCATAGTTCTGTCACGCTATAGTCGCCGCCTCTCAAAAAACAAAAAGCAGGGTAAAAATGAATCTGATGTTAATTCCGCTGGTTATTCTGGCGGGGATGGGGCTGTCACTGGAGGCAGGACTGATTGGTCCGCTGGGAACAGAAGTCGGGCATCTGTGGGCAACACTGAGTATTTTCGGCGTCGGTGCCGTACTGACCGGTTTGCTGGTGCTGTTTTTCAGCCCGCGTAATGCGCCGTCTTTCACAGAACAACCAGGCTGGAAACTGCTGGGTGGCGTCCTCGGTCCCGTGTATGTCGTGGTGCTGACGCTCGCGACACCGGTCATTGGTATCGGCATGACAATGATTGCGATTTTATCCGGGCAGGTGGCGAAAAGTGTGCTGATCGACCATTACGGCTGGTTTGGTACGCCGCATAAGAAAGTCGGCGGTGAACGCCTGCTGGCTCTGCTGTTTATCGTTGCTGCACTTATTCTGATTGCCTGGGGCTGAAACATGACTGAAATGATTATGATTATTCTTGCGATTGTCGCAGGTGCTGCGCTGAGTATGCAGGCGGCAGTCAACGGGCAGTTAGGGGAAAAGGTGGGTGTGCTGAAAAGCGCCTTTCTGACATTCAGCGTCGGCGCAGCAATTACTGCCGTGCTGGTGTTATTCCTGCAAACACCGCAACCGGAAACCTTGCTGACGGTACCAAAATGGCAACTTGCGGGGGCGTTATTTGGTGTGCCTTACATCATTGTGATGGTAACTGCCGTCCCGCGTGTCGGTACTGCAGCGGCGACTGTTGCAGTCATCCTCGGACAGCTGAGTATGGGGATGTTGATCGATAATTTCGGCTGGCTGGATAATCCGCAAATTGCGTTGTCATGGCACCGGCTGGCGGCTATTCCCTGCCTGATTATTGCGCTGGCGCTGATATATCGCAGTAACCGGAAAGCGGAATAATCTCTGAAAGTAAAAAGACCCGTTTCTGTAAGAGTGGCTATTGCAGGCGCGGGTCAAATATCATCGGCTCGCGTTCTACTGAACTCAGTAAATCGACAAAAGCCGGATGCTGCGGATTCAGCAACACGTTGTATTCCGACGGCACAATGACCGACGGCACTTTCAGCCCGACATAATCACCTTCCTCGAGCCAGGCGTCACCCTGACGTTGTGTGCTGTCCGGCGGCGATGCACTCCGCCAGTCAGATGCCAGTTCGGAAACTTCCAGCGTATCCAGCAGTTCCTCCGGCACTTCTATACTGAGCAAGGTATACGACCGCATCAGCATACTGTTTTGCAAATGCACCAGGATTTCCAGGATCGCCAGCGAAATACTGGTGGTGACATAAACCACCGGCCTGCCCGGCGGATTCCAGCGCCCGCCATAAAGCTGTGCACCTGCGCCCGACCAGGCTGTCGCCAGATGGCGGGTTTGCACGATACGAAACAGCTTCAATTGAAAACACCGTGCTCAAGACGACCAATCAACCGGCTGACTTCCACCGCACCCGCTTCAGAGGACAACAGTTCCAGCGGACGTGAGCCATCCAGTGCCGGAGCAGGGCGGGTAAACCACTCGAGCGCAGCGACACGATCCCCTTCAAACAAATCGGTGGCAGCATCTACGATGCGTACCAGCCGCGCCACTCGCTCGCTCTCTTCACTTTTCAGCAATCCGTTCCCGGCTTTACGACGCGCATAATTACGTTCGTTAATCCCCATTATTTCCAGTAACACCATTTTCGGCCATCCCAGCTCAGTATTAAGACGGCTGATACTATCAACCGGAAATCCCTTTTGTATGGCATTAATCAAACTAATTCCGCTGCTTGCGGGAAGTCCCGCAGATTGCCAAAGCGGGGTTGCAGGTTTTTGCAAAAGGCTGGAAGACAGCCCGGAAATTTTTGAATTCATACTGCGTTCCTCCGTACCGTTATTTGTCATTACTATAGCATGACAAATAACGAATGTTCATTTTATGAACGATGTTTTTTTCTGGCCCCGGATCACGTGAATGAAATAAACCCGAAACATATGTGTGATCAATATCACATTCGGGATGTATCAGAATGAAACAGAAATTGACAAACCTTGACCAAATCTATTTATTAGCTAAGAAAAGTCGACTCTTGTAGGAAGTAACTGGAAATTGCAGGTTTTATGCACTATGTGCAGCAATCGGTTGCGGATCACAGTTTTAGGGTTTGTTTTATGCAACGTCTGTAAGTGGCAAGGCGTTGTCCCACCCCCGCTTCTGGTATAAATATGAAAAATAAAATTATTGCAGCAGGCGCTTTGATGGCTTTGTCCTACAGCGCGACCGTGCTCGCTGATGATAGCAAGGGCGAATTTGTTTCTGACTGGTGGCACCAGAGTGTTAACGTTGTAGGCAGCGCGGATACCCGTTTCGGGCCGACACTGCGTAACGATGTTTACCTTGAATATGAAGCGTTTGCGCACAAAGACTGGTTTGATTTCTACGGCTATATCGATATTCCTAAAACCTTCGGCGCCGGTAACGGTAACGACACCGGTATCTGGGATAAAAACGGTTCTCCGCTGTTTATGGAAATCGAACCGCGTTTCTCTATTGATAAGCTGACCGGCACTGATCTGAGCTTTGGCCCGTTCAAAGAGTGGTATTTCGCGAACAACTATATCTACGATATGGGTCCGGACAGCGAAAACCGTCAGAACACCTGGTACATGGGTCTGGGCACCGATATTGATACCGGCCTGCCGATGAGCCTGTCTCTGAACGTGTATGCAAAATACCAGTGGGAAAACTACAACGCTGCCAACGAAAACAGCTGGGACGGTTACCGTTTCAAAGTGAAATACTTTGTTCCGCTGACACAGTTGTGGGGCGGCAACCTGAGCTACATCGGGTTCACCAACTTCGACTGGGGCTCCTCACTCGGTGATGATGATATGCGTGACGTGAACGGCAACAAAGCGCGTTCTAACAACTCTATCGCCTCAAGCCATATTCTGTCCCTGAACTACACGCACTGGCATTACTCGTTCGTGGCGCGATACTTCCACAACGGCGGCCAGTGGGCTGACGGCGCAGAGCTGAACTTCGGCAACGGTAACTTCGATGTGAAGTCCACCGGCTGGGGTTACTACGGCGTGATCGGCTACAACTTCTGATCCCCGAATCTGACCTGTAAAACCCGGCTTATGTCGGGTTTTTTGTTTTTATTTCCCCACGATGATTGAGTGTGCAGGGAACTTTTTTAGCTATTGCGCGAAAAATGTACACAAGGGGAGGCGATCCCAACGCGCCGTTGTGGCATAATGCGCGCCAAATCACATTTCCCAATTAAGAGCGAGCGTTGTGCTAAGTACTTACAACATCACCATGCAATTCGGCAGCAAGCCGTTATTTGAAAACATTAACGTGAAATTTGGCGGCGGTAACCGTTATGGCCTGATTGGCGCGAACGGTTGTGGCAAGTCCACTTTCATGAAGATCCTCGGTGGCGATTTAGTGCCTTCTGGCGGTAACGTCGTTCTTGATCCGAACGAACGTCTGGGTAAATTACGCCAGGATCAGTTCGCCTTCGAACAGTTCAGCGTGCTGGACACCGTGATCATGGGCCACACCGAATTGTGGGAAGTGAAGGAAGAGCGCGACCGCATTTACGCCATGGCGGAAATGAGCGAAGAAGACGGCTACAAAGTGGCTGATCTGGAAGTCGCTTACGGTGAAATGGACGGCTACAGCGCAGAATCCCGTGCCGGCGAACTGCTGCTGGGCGTAGGCATTCCTGTTGAGCAACATTATGGTCCGATGAGCGAAATCGCGCCGGGCTTTAAACTGCGTGTGCTTCTGGCGCAGGCACTGTTCTCCGACCCGGAAATTCTGCTGCTCGACGAACCAACGAACAACCTGGATATCGATACTATTCGCTGGCTGGAGCAGGTGCTGAACGAACGTAACAGCACCATGATCATCATTTCGCATGACCGTCACTTCCTGAACATGGTGTGTACGCACATGGCGGATCTGGACTACGGCGAACTGCGTGTTTATCCGGGCAACTATGATGAATACATGACGGCGGCAACGCAGGCTCGTGAACTTCTGACAGCTAATAACGCCAAGAAGAAAGCGCAGATTGCTGAACTGCAATCGTTCGTCAGCCGCTTCAGCGCCAACGCCTCTAAATCTAAACAGGCAACGTCCCGCGCCCGTCAGATTGATAAAATTCAGCTCGATGAAATCAAAGCATCCAGCCGTCAGAACCCTTACATGCGTTTCGAGCAGGACAAAAAACTGTTCCGTAATGCGCTGGAAGTGGAAAAGATCACCAAAGGTTTCGACAACGGTCCGCTGTTTAAAAACCTCGGCCTGATGCTGGAAGTCGGCGAGAAAGTCGCGATTCTGGGTGCCAACGGTATCGGTAAATCGACCCTGCTGAAAACGCTGGTCGGTGAACATGAGCCGGAAAGCGGTTCAGTGAAATGGTCTGAAAACTCTAAAATCGGTTATTACGCGCAGGATCACGAATACGAATTCGACGATACCCTGAACGTATTCGACTGGATGAGCCAGTGGAAATCCGAGAAAGACGATGAGCAGGCTGTACGCGGTGTGTTAGGCCGTCTGCTGTTCGGTCAGGACGATATCAAGAAGAAAGTGAAAGTGCTTTCCGGTGGTGAGAAAGGTCGTATGTTATTCGGGAAACTGATGATGCAACGTCCAAACATCCTGATTATGGATGAACCAACTAACCACCTTGATATGGAATCCATCGAGTCACTGAACATGGCGCTGGAAATGTACGAAGGAACGCTGATCTTCGTTTCCCACGACCGTGAATTCGTCAGCTCACTGGCAACGCGTATTCTGGAAATGACACCGACCCGTGTGATTGATTTCTCTGGTAACTATGAAGATTACCTGCGTAGCCAGGGCATCAACACCTGATTCGCTTCATCCTTCGCGTTGTCTCGGCGTTGGCTGCCTTTACTCACCCCGGTCACATACTGATGTATGTGACCGGGGATTTGTTCAGTTGCCGCCTTGATACAACTCGAATGATTTAGAGGTTCTTATTATTTAAAAACCGCCGCCGATAAAGGCGGTTTTTTTGTGTCTGGATTTACCGATTCAACAATCACCACACACTTCACAATGCGGATCTTTGATCAGTTTCATTTCGCGAAACTGCAACGTCATGGCGTCGAACATCAGCAGTTTTCCTCGTGGGGTTTCGCCAAATTTTGTCAGCAGTTTGATGGTTTCCATCGCCTGCAAGCTGCCGATGGTGCCGACCAGCGGGGCCATGACGCCAGCTTCCACGCAGGTCAGTGCATTTTCACCGAATAACCGGCTCAGGCAGCGATAGCAGGGTTCCTGCGGCTGGTAGGTAAATACGCTGAGCTGACCTTCCATACGGATAGCGGCGCCGGAGACCAGCGGTTTTTTCTGCGCGAAACATTCACTGTTCAGCTGATTACGCGTCGTGACATTGTCGGTGCAATCCACCACCACGTCGCAGGCGGCGATCAGTTCGCGTAATAAATCGTCATCCGCCTGAGCATTTACCTGATTTAAGCGGATGTGCGGATTGATTGCCGCCAGCGCTATGGCGGCGGAGTCGACTTTCGGCATCCCGATCCGCGCGTCAGTGTGCAGCGTCTGGCGTTGCAGGTTTGAGAGCGATACCGTATCGAAATCCAGCAGCGTTAATGTGCCGGTGCCTGCCGCCGCCAGATATTGCGCGGCGGCGCAGCCTAAACCTCCCAGCCCGACAATCAGCGCGTGGCTGGCTTTCAGCTGTTCCTGCGCATCAAAATCAAACCCTTTCAGTACTATCTGGCGGTTATAGCGCATGGTTTCAGCGTCCGTCAGTTCCGGCAGAGTCGCCATGTTCAGCTCCGCAGCAGCGCGTTAAAAGGCTCGACTTCAACGATTTCGCCAGCCGTAACATTGTCGCGTTCACGCTCAAGTACGATAAAACAGTTAGCCTGGCTGAATGAGCTGAAGACGTGCGATCCCTGATGGCCGGTAGTGCGCACTTCCAGCTGACCTTCTGCATTGGTGCTGAAAATACCGCGCTGGAAATCGAGGCGTCCCGGCGATTTTTTCAGCGGCGTTACGGCTATCGCTTTCAGACGTGGCGGGAACTGCCAGGCACTGTGACCGGAAAGCTGAGCGATAAATGGCTGAACCAGCTGATAAAACGTCAGTGCAGCCGACACCGGATTTCCCGGCAGTCCGCAGAACCAGCTGTCTTTCAGTTTTCCGAAAGCAAACGGTTTGCCCGGTTTCATGGCCAGTTTCCAGAAACCAATTTCGCCCAGTTCGTCCAGCATCTGTTTGGTGTAATCAGCCTCACCGACGGAAACACCGCCGCTGGAAATCACCAAATCGGCAAATTCATTGGCTTCTTCAAACGCTTTACGCAATGCCTGCGGATCGTCGCGGATAATGCCTAAATCCAGCACCGTACAGCCGAGTTGCTCGAGCATCAGACGCACGGCAAACCGGTTCGTGTCATAAATCTGGCCTTCCTGCAGAGGCGTACCGACAGGTTGCAGCTCATCACCAGTGGAAAATACGGCGACTTTCAGCGGCTTCCAGACCTGTACCTCAGTCACGCCAAGGGATGCCAGCAGCGGTAATTCTGCTGCACCCAGACGCACGCCAGCAGGCAAAACGCTGTCGCCTTGCTTAATGTCGTCACCGGTCAGGCGGATATTCTGGCCTTTTTGCGCCGTTGCAGTGAAACGTATTCCCGCGTCTGAAACTTCTGCCTGTTCCTGCATGATCACTGTGTCGGCACCGGCCGGAACCGGCGCACCGGTCATGATGCGGATACAGGTTCCGGCAGGCCATTCGCCATGAAAAGGCGCGCCGGCAAAGGCTTTTCCCGCCACCGGCAGGACGGCGCCCTCGTGCAGGTCTTCAATGCGCAGGGCATAACCGTCCATCGCGGAGTTATCAAAAGGCGGGACAAAAATCGGGGAAAGCACCGGCGCCGCAGTAATACGGCCAGCGGCGCTTGCCAGTGGCAGAGATTCGGCATCCTGCGCTGTTTTTTTCGGAACGTAAGCGCGCATTTTATCCAGCGCTTCCTGAAGTGAGATCAAACCTGCAGTGTTGAATTCCATCAAAATTCCTTAGTGATTCAGCCCGGGCACGCGGGCGTACTCACCGGCGACGGACGGGAAAATGGGGCATGCGCATAGTATGACAGAGAATCGGGACGAACCAAAAACCGCTGAAGGCGTAAAAACTTCGTGGGGATTTCTGAAAAATTGAGATCGATCCCAAAAATACGGATGTAACGCGGTTATCATAGTTACCGTTATTTGTGATTTGTGTCACATATCTGTCATATACACAGGAATAACCGGTGCTTAAAAAAAATCGCCATCAGGCCATCCTTCAGTTGGTAGAACAACATGAAGTGTTACAGGTTAGCGAACTGGCACAATCGCTGGATGTGAGTCTTGAAACGATCCGACGTGACTTGAGTGAAATGCAGGACAAGGGATTGATTTTACGCCGCCATGGACGCGCGCGTCGTCTGGCCGCTCAGCCAGAAACATCCTGGCTAAACAGTTTGCAGCGCTGCCCGCAGCTTTAAAGGCGCAGCTAAATAAGAAAAGGGAAGGCTTTTATGCCTTCCCTTTTTTATGCATGAATTTATGCGTAGTAAATGTTATGCCGCCATTTCGCGGTGGATTTTTTCCGCTTTACTGCGCACACCGGCGATGATCACCGCCAGCACCAGCAGAACGTAAGATACGGTCGCGATATTCAGCGCCCAGAACAGGCCGTATTCGCGATAAATGAATGATGAGAAGGAAGCGAAAATCAGCGTACCGACGGAAGCCGTCGTCAGCAGCGCAGAGGTCAGCGTAGGAGGTGAGTTTTTCACCTGCAGGCTGCCGTAGCTCATCAGGCCGGAGAACATACCGGAGTTACAGAAGCCGAACAGGCCAACCGCAATCATCACCAGCGTGGTGTTTTCGTTGTGTGTCACCACAAACAGGCTGATTAACCCGACGATGGCCGACGCAAACAGGAAGGTACGCAGTTTCACAAAACGCACGGTGAACTGGTTCAGGAACAGGCCAATCGCTTTCACCATCCAGTAAGTGGTGATGTAGATCGCCGCTTTGTCAGTGTCCAGACCGAAATGCTCATGCAACCAGCTTGGCATCCACAGGGTGAAAACCAGTTCGCTGAAGACGAAGGCGAACAGGGCAAAACACAGCACGTACGCCGCGAAGCCCCACGGCTCTTTCGCTTCCCGCTCGCTTTTCGCCACTTTTTCCGGCTGCGCAACGGTCGGGAATTTCTGACCCACACACAGCAGGATCATCAGCACGCTCAGCGTACCCATGATGCCGTACATCGCCAGCCAGCTCGCGCCATGCTTGAACAGGAAACCGAGCACCAGAGACAGCGTCATGCCGGAAAGCGCAAAGAAGAAGTCGGTGAAGATTAAGTTGGCGGAACGCTTTTTCGGGTCGTCATTAATACGCACAACCAGATAGCTGCCAATCGACATCATCAGGCCAGCTGTCGCACCAATCAGGAAAACGCCGATGCCGAACAGGGTAATCGACGGCATCACGAACAGCGCGATACAGGTCAGGATGGTGACAATTGACCCGGTGATCAGCTGCTTGCCCAGATCGAACTTACGCATCAGGATGCCACTGATCATAATCGGCAGGAATAAACCGATGTTCATCAGTGAGAACATGAGGCCGATAAAGGCCGGATCTTTATTAAAAGCCGTCGCGACTGGCCCGATAACAATACCCAGAGTGGAGACGAGTCCCCCTGTAAAAAAGTAACTTAGCCACGAAATCACATTAAGACGCGGGCGGTTATAAACAGTTTCCATAAACTGATTTCCTAAAAAGAGAAAATAAAAAGTCGCGGTAAGCTTATCCAGAGGTGCTTTTGCCGCGATTAGGACGTTTATTATTGCTGTTCTCTGGTGATTTGTCCCGCATGTATATTCAATTGCAGCATTTGTTTTTCCTAAACAATCTAAGCAATTAGCGCCATTTTGGTGGCGATGCATTTCTGCTTTACATACTGTAGCGGGCTAAATATAGTCAAAAAACAGGTCAACATCTTCCATACATAAATACAACATCGAAAGGTGCAGTGCTAATGAGTTCTTCTACTGATAATTCAGCGGCTTCCGTTTCGAACAAGAAGCGTCCGGTCATCGCTATTCATGGTGGTGCCGGGGCAATAACCCGTGCGGCAATGAGCGCCGAAAAAGAACAACTTTACCTGGCCGAACTGGAAAGGATTGTCAGTGCCGGGCAGGCGATTCTGGCCGCGGGGGGCAGCGCACTGGACGCCGTAACTGAAGCTGTGCGCCTGCTGGAAGAATGCCCGTTATTTAATGCCGGTAAAGGTGCGGTATTTACCCATCAGGGTACGCATGAATTAGATGCCTGCATTATGGATGGCCGCACGCTGGATGCCGGTGCGATTTGCGGCGTCAGCCATATCCGCAATCCTGTTATGACCGCCCGTAAGGTGCTGGAAAACAGCCCGCACGTCCTGTTCACCGGTGCAGGCGCAGAAGATTTTGCCCGTGCCAGCGGTCAGGAAATGGTGGAACCGGCGTATTTCTTCACTCAGGAACGTTATGACCAGTTGCAGCGCGCCATCGCCGCGGATACCGGCGTAATGCTCGATCACGACGGGGCGACTCTGAATGCTTCAGGCGACCCGATTGATCCGGAACGTAAATTTGGCACCGTAGGCGCGGTGGCGATAGATGAACTCGGTAATCTGGCGGCGGCAACATCGACCGGCGGAATGACTAACAAACAGGCCGGACGCGTCGGTGATTCGCCGATTATTGGCGCCGGTTGTTACGCCAGCAACAATACGGTGGCGATTTCCAGCACCGGCACAGGTGAAGTGTTTATGCGTACCGTCGCTGCTTACGACGTGGCGGCGCTGATGGAATACGCCGGTTTAACGCTGGCAGAAGCGACACACAAAGTGGTGCAGGAAAAATTGCTGCCACTGGGCGGGAGCGGCGGGATGATCGCCGTCGATAAATTTGGCAACGTGGAACTGCCTTTCAACAGTGAAGGTATGTATCGCGGCTTTGCCCGCGTGGGCGAAGCACCTGTCGTCAGTATTTACCGCTCATGACCCATTCCCAGACTCTGCCTCCCGACCACGTTCTGGCGGTCAGCCAGCTCAGCGTGCAGTTCGCGCATGAAGGGCAAATCATCCCGGCGGTGAATCAGCTCAGTTTTCACGTGAAGCGCGGCGAAACGCTGGCGATAGTCGGTGAATCCGGCTCAGGTAAATCCGTTGCCTCGCTGGCGCTGATGCGTCTGGTGGAGCAGGGCGGCGGGCAGATCACCCAGGGTGAAATGCAATTTCGCCGTCGTAACGGTGAAGTCGTTGATCTGATGGCAGCAACGCAACCCGCCATGCGCAGCCTGCGCGGTGCGGACATGGCGATGATATTTCAGGAACCGATGACCTCACTCAATCCGGTATTTCCGGTAGGTGAGCAAATTGCTGAGTCTATCCGTCTGCATCAGAATAAAGATCACCGCGCCGCCCGTGCCGAAGCCTTACGCATGCTGGATCTGGTGCGTATTCCTGAAGCCAAAAATATTCTCGACAGCTATCCGCATCAGCTTTCCGGCGGTATGCGCCAGCGGGTGATGATCGCGATGGCGCTGTCGTGCAAACCCGCGTTACTGATTGCCGACGAACCGACCACAGCGCTGGATGTGACCATTCAGGCGCAGATTTTACAGCTGATCCGTGTGCTGCAAAAAGAGATGCACATGGGCGTGATTTTCATCACCCACGATATGGGCGTGGTGGCGGAAATCGCCGATCGCGTTCTGGTCATGCATCAGGGTAACAGCGTGGAAACCGGTGACGCGGGCGCGATATTTCGTACACCGCAACAGCCCTACACGCAGACGTTACTGGCGGCCGTGCCGAAGCTCGGATCTATGGCCGGTAAACCACTGCCCGCCCGCTTCCCTGCACCCGACCAGCAGGAAAGCGATCCCGAACTGATTCAAAACACCCTGACACCCGGCGTGCCGCCGATATTGCAGGTGCGTGATCTGGTGACCCGTTTCGACCTGCGCAGCGGTATTTTCAACCGCGTGACGCGTCGTGTGCATGCGGTTGAAAAAGTCAGTTTTGATTTACATCCCGGCGAAACGCTGGCGCTGGTGGGCGAATCCGGTTGCGGAAAATCCACCACCGGCCGTTCGTTGCTCAAACTGGTGAAAAGTCAGGGCGGAACCATCACCTTTGATGGCAAGACGCTGACGGATATCAGCGGCAGCGCACTGCAACATCTGCGGCGTGATATTCAGTTTATCTTTCAGGATCCTTATGCGTCGCTCGACCCGCGTCTGACGGTCGGGTATTCGATTATGGAGCCGTTGCTGGTGCATAACCTGGCAAAGGGCGCAGAGGCGGAAGCGCGCGTCGCGTGGTTGCTGGAGAAAGTCGGGCTGCTGCCGGAACATGCGCAGCGCTATCCTCACGAATTTTCCGGCGGTCAGCGGCAGCGAATTTGTATCGCCCGTGCACTGGCGCTCAATCCCAAAGTGGTGATTGCTGACGAGTCGGTGTCGGCGCTGGATGTGTCGATCCGCGCGCAAATCGTCAATCTGCTGATGGATTTGCAGAAAGAGTTCGGGCTGGCATTTTTGTTTATTTCACACGATATGGCGGTGGTGGAACGCATCAGTCATCGCGTTGCCGTGATGTATCTCGGTCAGATTGTGGAAATCGGCTCGCGCCGCGCGGTGTTTGAAAATCCGCAGCATCCGTATACCCGCAAACTGATGGCGGCGGTGCCGGTGGCCGATCCGGGTCATAAGCGCAAAGATCAGGCGCTGCTGGTGGATGAAATTCCCAGTCCGATTCGTGCGCTTAATGATGAGCCGGTTGTCGCACCGCTGGTTCAGGTGGCGGAAGGGCATTTTGTTGCCCGGCACGCCATTGCAGGTGTTTACTAATTTTTATGGTGGCTCATCTTGAGCCACTTTTTAACGGGTAAGACAGGAAAGGAACTGATATGAATCAGCATAAACATAAAGGTAAGAACGTAGTCCGTCAGGCCGTACTCGCTGCCGCTGTTTTCGGTTCGCTGGCATCGGCGTCTGCCTGGGCGGCAAAAGACGTGGTTGTCGCGGTAGGTTCTAACTTCACCTCGCTTGATCCTTATGACGCCAACGACACCTTGTCGCAGGCGGTGGCCAAATCTTTCTATCAGGGGCTGTTTGGCTTTGATAAAGATATGAAGCTGGAAAACGTGCTGGCCGACAGCTATACGGTCAGCAAAGACGGTCTGGTTTATACCATCAAACTGCATCCCGGCATCAAATTCCAGGACGGGACGGATTTCAACGCTGCGGCGGTAAAAGTTAACTTTGACCGTGCGAGTAATCCGGACAGCCACCTCAAACGCTATAACCTGTTTAAAAACATCGCCAGCACTGAAGCGGTTGATGACACCACGGTGAAAATTACGCTGAAAGAACCGTTCTCCGCGTTCATCAACATTCTGGCGCACCCGTCTGCGGTGATTATTTCTCCGGCGGCGCTGACTAAATACGGCAAAGACATCGGCTTCCATCCGGTCGGTACCGGCCCGTACACGCTGGAACAGTGGAACCAGACCGACTTCGTGAAAGTGAAGAAATTCGACGGTTACTGGAAAAAAGGCGAGCCGAAACTCGACACCATCACCTGGCGTCCTGTCGTGGATAACAATACCCGCGCCGCGATGCTGCAAACCGGTGAAGCGGATCTGGCGTTCCCGGTGCCTTACGAGCAGGCCGCGTTGCTGGAGAAAAACGATAAGCTGGATCTGGTCGCCGCGCCGTCAATTCTGCACCGTTACATCAGTTTTAACGTGACGCAAAAGCCTTTCGATAACGTCAAAGTGCGTGAAGCGATCAACTACGCCATCAACAAACAGGCGCTGATCAAAGTGGCCTTTGCCGGTTACGCGGTGCCATCAGAAGGGCCGTTGCCGCAGGGCATCGAATACGCCGCGAAATTCAAACCGTGGCCGTATGACCCGGCTAAAGCTAAAGCATTGCTGAAAGAAGCCGGTTATCCGGACGGTTTCACCACCACGCTGTGGTCGTCGCACAATAACAGCACGGCGCAGAAAGTGTTGCAGTTCACCCAGCAGCAATTGGCGCAGGTCGGTATCAAAGTGACAGTCACCGCCATGGATGCGGCGCAGCGTGCCGCGCAGGTTGAGAACGTCGGGCAGAAAGAGGCGGGTATCCGCATGTTCTATACCGGCTGGTCGGCGTCTACCGGCGAAGCAGACTGGGCGCTGTCGCCGCTGTTCTCCACGCAGGCTGCACCACCGAAGCAGTTCAACACGGCGTTCTACAGCAATGCGCAGGTGGATAAAGACCTGTCTGACGCGCTGAAAACCACCGACAAAGCTGAGAAAGCCAAACTGTACGCCGATGCCCAGAAACAAATCTGGACTGATGCACCGTGGGCATTCCTGGTGACGGAACGTCTGGTGTCGGCGAAAAATAAACGCCTGACCGGGTTTTATGTGATGCCGGATACGGCGTTCAGTTTTGATGATGCAGACGTGAAATAATACGCGGTGAAGCTTTCAGGGCGTGTGGCGCACAGCGTGCACGCCCTGAACTCGTGTGTTCCGGGTCCGGAACATGGATGTCGAACCGTGAAATCACAGACAGCGAATCATGCTTAATTATTTTTTAAAACGATTACTCGGACTGATCCCGACACTGCTGATTGTGGCGGTGCTGGTGTTTTTATTTGTGCATCTGCTGCCGGGCGATCCGGCGCGGCTGATGGCCGGACAGGACGCTGATGCCAGCGTTGTAGAGCTGGTACGTCAGGATCTCGGGCTGGATAAACCGCTTTATCAGCAATTCCTCACTTTCTTTGGCAATGCGCTGACCGGTGATTTCGGTCACTCGATGGTGTCAAAACGCCCGGTCATTGATGAAATCAGTTCCCGCTTTATGCCGACTTTCTGGCTGACGATGACCAGTATGCTGTGGTCGGTGATTTTCGGGCTGGTCATTGGCGTGGTGTCTGCCGTGTGGCGTAACCGCTGGCCGGATCGTCTTGGTATGGCGCTGGCCGTCTCTGGTATTTCCTTCCCGGCGTTTGCGCTGGGCATGTTGCTGATGCAAATCTTTTCCGTTGAACTGGGCTGGTTGCCGACGGTGGGTGCTGACAGCTGGCAGCATTACATTCTGCCCTCCATAACGCTTGGCGCTGCCGTGGCGGCGATCATGGCCCGCTTTACCCGAGCTTCATTTGTCGAGGTCATGCAGGAAGATTACATGCGCACCGCACGGGCTAAAGGCGTGCATGAGGCTGCGGTGGTGGTTAAACACGGTCTGCGAAACGCGATGATCCCGGTGGTCACCATGATGGGGCTGCAATTTGGCTTCCTGCTTGGCGGCTCGATTGTCGTGGAAAAAGTCTTCAACTGGCCGGGATTAGGGCGGTTGCTGGTCGATTCCGTTGAGATGCGTGATTATCCGGTGATACAGGCAGAAGTGCTGCTGTTCTCGCTGGAGTTCATCCTCATCAATCTGCTGGTGGACATGCTGTACGCCGTCATCAACCCTTCCATCCGATACAAGTGAGTGAACGCATGAAAAACTGGCGGCGAAATGCCGTACTCGCGAGTTTGCCGATTATCACACCGGGAACTGCGCAATCACAGGCGGTTCGCACACCGTGGAAAGCGTTCTGGCGGCGTTTCCGCAGGCAGCATATTGCGATGATAGCGGGTGCTTTTATCCTGTTACTGATTGTCGCCGCGATTTTTGCGCCGTGGCTGGTGCCGTTTGATCCGGAAAACTATTTCGATTATGACCGTCTGAACGAAGGCCCGTCGCTGATCCACTGGCTCGGCGTGGATTCACTGGGGCGCGATATTTTCAGCCGGATTCTGATGGGCACGCGGATATCACTCACCGCGGGCGTACTTTCTGTGGTGCTCGGCGCAGCGATCGGCACGGTGTTCGGATTACTGGCCGGATACTACGAAGGCTGGTGGGACCGTATCACCATGCGCGTTTGCGACGTGCTGTTTGCCTTCCCCGGTATTCTGCTGGCGATTGCCGTGGTGGCGGTGATGGGCAACGGTATGTCGAACGTGATCATCGCGGTCGCTATCTTCAGTATCCCGGCATTCGCACGTCTTGTTCGCGGCAACACGCTGGTGCTCAAACAGCAAACCTATATTGAATCGGCGCGCAGTATCGGCGCATCCGACGCGACAATTTTGTTCCGTCATATTCTGCCGGGCACGTTGTCATCAATCGTGGTGTATTTCACCATGCGTATCGGCACATCGATTATCACCGCTGCCAGCCTGTCGTTCCTCGGAATGGGCGCACAGCCGCCAACGCCGGAGTGGGGCGCGATGCTCAACGAGGCCCGCGCCGATATGGTCATGGCGCCGCACGTGGCAATATTCCCAAGTCTGGCGATATTCCTGACCGTACTGGCGTTTAATTTGCTGGGGGATGGGTTAAGGGATGCGCTGGATCCGAAATTGAAGAATTGAGATTTTAGGGATCCCCAAAGCCCCCTTTTTTAACTGAATCTCGAAGATTTCGGTTTCTTAATAACAACTTTCACATGACCTGCTGTGTTTGAAACCGACCAAAGAGGGCTAAGACGAGCCCTCTTTGGAATCTCCACGTCTCAAACTGCACGCTCCGCTCGCTGGCTATGTTTCAGGTATCACCGCGACAGGCTGGAAATCTTGCCGCCAGGCGGTGCCTTCATTTCGGGATTGCAGCCTTGGGTCTGCAACCTCTCATTCAGCAAGCTTTCTGAATCGCCCGCATGATCTTAAAATCACAGCGGACAGTTTTTCATCTTTTAAAAAAGTTGATTGACGCGATCAAAAATGGCACCGAATGAATGGTTCGAGACCCAAGGCTCGAATCCTGAAATGAGGGAATCGCAAAGCGATGACATTTTGCGCCACTCACTGATGTACCAGAACATGTCCGTCGTGACAGCGATAGCGGGGAGTTAAAAAGCGAGGGGAAATCCAAAAGGGGAAAAGCACTTCCCCTTTTGGGCGGTTTCGACGCAATGAATCAGGTGATCACTGCCATTGAGAAACCGAAATTTTCTCATTCAGCATCAAAAGGCATTACGCACTCATGCCCCAGAGTGCAAAAACTCCGCATGGAATCGCAGGTGATCTTCCACAAACGAGGCAATCGTGAAGTAACTGTGATCGTATCCCGGCTGAGCGCGCAGCTGTAAAGGCCAGCCGCGCTGACGGGCGATTTCTGCCAGCTTTGACGGCTGCAACTGATCCGCCAGGAACTGATCGTCGTCGCCCTGATCAACTAAAATCGGGAACGTTTTCTGATCCGCTGGCAATGCACTCAGCAGGTGGCAACTGTCGTATTGCAGCCACTGGCTTTCGTCATCCCCCAGATACGCAGTGAAAGCTTTACGCCCCCACGGCACCTGAGCCGGGTTCACAATCGGTGCAAACGCGGACACAGAACAGAAACGCTGCGGATTACGCAACGCCAGCATCAGCGCGCCGTGGCCACCCATCGAATGGCCGAAGATTGACTGCCGGTCGCTGACCTTGAAATGCCCGCTGATCAGCGCAGGTAACTCATCGAGCAGGTAATCGTACATCCGGTAATGCGCTGCCCACGGCGACTGCGTGGCGTTCAGGTAAAAACCTGCACCCTGACCGAGATCGTAACCGTCGTCGTTGGCGACACCTTCACCGCGCGGGCTGGTGTCCGGCATCACCAGAATCAGCCCAAGCTCAGCCGCGACGCGCTGCGCCCCGGCTTTAAGGGTGAAGTTTTCATCATTACAGGTCAGGCCCGACAGCCAGTAAAGTACCGGCGGCGGTGCATCGTCTTTTGCCGGTGGCAGATAAATGCTGAACGTCATGCTGCAATTCAGGCTCGCTGACGTATGACGGTAGCGCTGCTGCCAGCCGCCAAACATCCGGTGTTCTTCGAGTAGTTCAATCGAGCTGCTCATCGAAACATTCCTTACTTATTAAAATGAATAACCGTGCGGATAGATTTCCCTTCGTGCATCAGGTCAAACGCTTCGTTGATTTCTTCCAGCGGCAGGGTATGGGTGATGAAATCGTTCAGGGCGAACTCACCGTCCAAATAACGCTGCACAATGCCCGGCAACTGGCTGCGGCCTTTCACGCCACCAAATGCGGAACCACGCCATACACGACCGGTCACCAGCTGGAACGGACGGGTGGAGATTTCTTCACCGGCACCGGCCACGCCGATAATGACGGATTCGCCCCAGCCTTTGTGGCAGCATTCCAGCGCGGAACGCATCACGTTGACGTTGCCGATACATTCAAAGGAGAAGTCCACGCCGCCGTCAGTCATTTCAATGATCACTTCCTGAATCGGCTTGTCGTAATCTTTCGGGTTGATCAGATCTGTTGCGCCGAGTTTACGTGCCAGATCGAACTTGCTGGTGTTGAGATCGATACCGATGATGCGGCCTGCGCCCGCCATCACTGCGCCGATAATCGCTGAAAGGCCAATGCCACCCAGACCGAAGATCGCCACGGTGTCGCCTTTTTTGACTTTAGCCGTGTTCATTACCGCGCCCATGCCGGTGGTCACGCCGCAACCGAGCAGACACACTTCTTCCAGCGGCGCTTCTTTGTTGATTTTCGCCAGGGAGATTTCAGGAACAACCGTGTATTCGGAGAAGGTCGAGGTGCCCATGTAATGGAAAATCGGCTTGCCGTCTTTGAAGAAACGGGTAGTGCCGTCCGGCATCAGGCCTTTACCTTGTGTGGTGCGGATCGCCTGACACAGGTTAGTTTTGCCGGATTTACAGAACTTACACTCGCCACATTCCGGCGTGTACAGCGGGATCACGTGGTCGCCGACGGCCACGCTGGTGACGCCTTCGCCAACGGCTTCAACGATACCGCCGCCTTCATGACCGAGGATTGCCGGGAAAACGCCTTCCGGATCTTTGCCGGACAGCGTGTAAGCGTCTGTATGACAAACACCGGTGGCGACGATACGCACCAGCACTTCGCCTTTTTGTGGTGGCATCAAATCGACTTCTTCGATGGACAGAGGTTGATTCGGGCCCCAGGCGACGGCCGCACGCGTTTTAATCATTTCCATTATGTAGCTCCAGTCAGGTGTTTTTTACTTAATTAGATTTCAGGTTAATACGTCGGATGCAAAGCCGGGTCATGTTCGCCAGCCAGCGGGTGTTTCAGTAACGGGATCACACCGTCATTCTGTTCGATAATCAGTTCTTTCAGCGCCCGGACATTCGGGCTGAACGCATCCCTGCGCCAGATAAGCCAGGTGGCGGTATCGGCGAACTCATCCGGAATTTCGTGAATTTCTACCCGTTCGTGCCCGGGCAATTGTTCCAGTACCGAACGCGGGATCATCGCGATACCCGCGCCACTGGCGACACAGGCCATCATTGAATGATAGGACTGGATCTCCATTGTGTTGGCAACCGGCACATTCATATGCTTAATCCAGCCCTGCAAACGCTGGCGGTAGGAACAGCTCGGGCGAAACGCAAAAACGGTATGACCGCTGCGACCCGCGGGCACGTCGAGCGGTGATTCACCCAGCGGACTGATCACCACCATGCGTTCGCGAAAAGAGATACAACCGTTGATGTCGTCAAAATCGATCGGGCCATCAACCAGCGCCGCCGCGAGACGTCCCGCACGCACGCTGTCGATGGTTTCGCCGGACGTGGCGGTCACCAGCGACAATGCCACCTGCGGGAATTTCTGATGATAGGCCGCCAGCAACGAAGGCAGACGCGTTGCTGCCGTGCTTTCCATCGAGCCCAGCGCGAAATTCCCGGCGGGTTCTCCGGCATGTGTGATGCTCATGGCTTCATCACTCAGCGCCAGAATACGTTCGGCGTAGTTAAGGAAGTTGTGACCCATCGCGGAAAGGCGGATGCGCTGTTTTTCACGGATGAACAAATCAGTGCCCAGTTCGAGTTCGAGCTGGCGTAAACGGGTGGTCAGGTTTGACGGCACGCGGTGTAACTGCTCTGCCGCACGCGCCAGCGAACCGGTTTCCGCTACGCAGCAAAACATCCGTAACTGAGTCAGATCCATGATGGGTTCCTGTGTTCTCTTATCGTAAACAAGTTGGTTTGTATTATTCAGTTTTCGTGATTGTACTCATAAGGCATCATAGCCACAACTTCCAATTAACTTTCTTTTAAGAAATCTGCTGTTTTCGGCAACAGGCTTTGAGTATGTTTATTCATTGTTTCTGATATGTTGCATCGCGGTTTCTTGTGACGGAGCAGTTATGGCTTTTCGTATTGCATTAAGTGGTTTTCTGGCTTTTGTGGTCGCGATGGGTATCGGGCGCTTCGCCTTTACGCCGCAGGTTCCTTTAATGATAGCTGAACATCAGTTCAGCCTGACCGGCGCGGGGCTGGTCGCGGCCTTCAACTATCTCGGTTATCTTTGCGGCGCATTCGATGGAATGCGTGCCAGCAAACATCTCGAACGCCGTCTGTGGCTCGGCGTGTGGGGCGGGGTAGTTCTGACGTTATTATCCGCGGTGATTTCCGGCGAAGTGCTGCACAGCATTGTGCGCTTCATGATTGGCTGGACCAGCGGCTGGGCGATGGTGATGGTGTCGGCGTGGTGTAACGAACGGCTGGCGCATTATGGCCGTCCGGCACTGAGTGCGGCGGTATTCGCCGGGCCAGGGGCGGGAATTTTTCTCAGCGGCATGTTAGCGGTCGGTATCCACAGTTTGCAGCTGAGCTCGGCGCAGGCCTGGTGCGTCTACGGCGTGCTGGCGCTGATTTTTGTGGCGATTATCACCCCGAACCTGCCGCGAAAAGGCGATCTGCACCGTTCCCATGTGGCGACGGAACCGCTGGTGATGACGCCTGCGCTGAAACGTCTGGTGTGGAGTTACAGTCTGGCGGGCTTTGGTTACATCCTTCCGGCGACGTTTTTATCGCAAATGGCGAGTGCGCGTTTTCCTGACAGCCTGTTCGCGCAGTTCGTCTGGCCGGTGTTTGGCGGCGCGGCGGTTATCGGTATTATCATTGGTATTCTGACCCGGCACCGCCTGACGACGCATAAACGTCTGGCGCTGACATTATGGGCGCAGGGGCTGGGAATTTTATGTGCGGAAGTGGTGCCTGGCGTGACCGGTCTGGTGCTCGGCGCATTGCTGACCGGCGGCGGTTTCCTCAGCGTGGTTCAGCTCGCTTTGCAGTGCAGCCGTGAACTGGCGCCGAATCACAGCCGTTATATGGCCGGATTGCTGACCACCGGTTACGCCGTGGGTCAGTTATTTGGTCCGGTTCTGTCGGCGATTTCTACCGCGCTGACACATCAGCTGGAGCCTGCGTTGTACGTCGCGCTGGCTGGTTTCATTATTGCAGGGGCGCTGGTCTTCCGGCAGAACCGATAAGTTGCAGCTATTTCATCCATCATGACGCACATTCACTGGATTCTGAACCGGCTCTCCTCTACAGTAAGCCACCTCACTTTAGCGTGATCTGCGTCAAAGTGATTACATCTGCCGGAGAAAGAAAGAATGCCAATCCTGAGTAAAGAAGCCAATATGGTTCACGAGGCCCTGTTAGCCCGTGGTCTGGAAACCCCTCTGCGTGAAGCTTTGCCGATCGACAATGAAACGCGCAAGCAGCGGATCCAGGAACATATGACCGGTATCATGCAGCTTCTTAATCTGGATCTTTCCGATGACAGTCTGGCGGAAACGCCGCACCGCATCGCCAAGATGTATGTGGATGAAATCTTCTCCGGGCTCGATTACGCCAACTTCCCGAAAATCACCGTCATCGAAAATAAGATGAAAGTGGATGAAATGGTCACCGTGCGCGATATCACGCTGACCAGCACCTGCGAACACCATTTCGTGACCATCGACGGCAAAGCGACCGTGGCGTATATCCCGAAAGACACCGTGATTGGCTTGTCGAAAATCAACCGCATCGTGCAGTTCTTCTCGCAGCGTCCGCAGGTTCAGGAACGTCTGACCCAGCAGATTCTGGTGGCCTTGCAGACCCTGCTCGGCACCACCAACGTGGCGGTATCCATTGATGCGGTGCATTACTGCGTGAAAGCGCGCGGTGTGCGTGACGCGACCAGCGCAACGACCACGACGTCTCTGGGTGGACTTTTCAAATCCAGCCAGAATACGCGTCAAGAATTTTTAAGAACGGTAAGACACGCCAGCTAACAGCAGCGTTTTAAACAGTCAGACACTTTAATATTGCGGCACCTTCAGGGTGCCGTTAGTCTGTCTGGAGCCCACACAATTATCAGCTCCTTACCGTTAACAGGAACGCCAGGTATGCGCTCACGTATTGCCACGCTCGACTTTGCCCGTGGTCTCGCCATTTTTGGCATTCTTCTGCTCAATATCAGCGCCTTCGGTTTACCGAAAGCCGCTTACCTGAATCCGGCATTTGCCGGTACTCCCTCGACTTCTGATACCTGGACATGGGCGGTGCTCGACGTCGTCGCGCAGGGTAAATTCCTGATGATGTTCGCCATGCTGTTTGGCGGCGGACTGTATTTGTTGCTGCCGCGTGGTAAACACTGGATCCAGGCGCGTCTTTCGATTCTGTTGCTGTGCGGATTTTTACACGCGACCTTGCTGTGGGATGGCGATATTTTGCTGTCTTACGGACTGATCGGTCTGGTGTGCTGGCGGATGGTGCGGGAAGGGCGCAGCAGTCAGTCGCTGATTTCAACGGGCATCATTTTGTATCTGATTGGCGTGGCGGTACTGGCCATGCTCGGGCTTATCAGTTCGCCCAAGCCCGGCAGTTTCTGGCTTCCGGGACCGGCGGAGATTCAATATGAACAATACTGGCGGCTGAAAGGCGGCTGGGAAGCGATTCAGAACCGGCTCGATTTGCTGTCGTCGAGTCTTCTGGCGATCGGGGCGCAATATGGCTGGGAACTGGCGGGCGCAATGCTCATAGGTTCCGGTCTGATGCGCAGCGGCTGGCTGAAAGGCGGGTTTCGTCCCTCGCATTACCGTAAAGTCGCCGCAGTGCTGTTACCGCTTTCATTGCTGATACAAATCCCGGCGATTTATATGCAATATCGCACCGGCTGGGACTACCGCTGGAGTGGTTTTTTATTGCAGGTGCCGCGCGAAATTGGCTCGCTGATGCAGGCCGTCAGCTATCTGGCGCTGTGTTACGTCTTCTGGCCGCAGATCTCCCGCTGGCGACTGACGCGCTGGGTATCAATGATTGGTCGCATGGCGCTGACCAACTATCTGTTACAGACACTCATCTGCACCACCTTCTTCAACATTTTCGGCTTCTACCAGCACTTCGACCGCCTGCAACTGGTCGCGCTGGTGCCGCTGGTCTGGGCATGTAATCTGCTGGTGACGCTGCTGTGGTTGCGCCGTTTCAGGCAGGGGCCGGTGGAATGGTTGTGGCGTCTTTTGACGGCGAAAGCCGCGGGCGAAGAACTGAAAACCACCTGAGCCTGAGGTCGATACATCATCCTAAATGATGGATTTGGGATGAAGGTTGCAAAATTGTATGTAAACGTTTTCTTTCCTGTGACGAGATTCACGCAGGCGTTTTCACAAAATGATTAGGATAGCGGTCGTGCCAGTCCGACGACCACTACACTAATAAAGGAAACGCCATGAGCACTTCACCTCGCTTCTCTTTGTCTGCATTTTTTACTTCCTGGGTTAAAAATTTCCGTATTCCTCCTTACCATTCTCTGGCTGATCACGGAGCGACGCATGGTCACCATTCGTGATGTCGCCCGGCTGGCGGGCGTTTCTGTCGCCACCGTTTCACGTGTTCTGAACAATCCGGCAATCGCCAGCAAAGAAGCGCGCGAACAAGTTTTACAGGCGGTCGCCACGCTGGGATACCGGCCAAATGCCAATGCGCAGGCGCTGGCAACACAAAGCAGTGACACCATTGGCGTTGTCGTGATGGACGTTTCCGATCCGTTTTTTGGTGCGCTGGTGAAAGCGGTGGATACCGTTGCACAGCAGCATCAGAAATATGTCCTGATAGGTAACAGCTATCATATTGCCGAAAAAGAAAGGCATGCTATTGAGGTTTTGATTCGACAACGCTGTAACGCGCTGATTGTGCATTCGAAAGCGCTGGGCGATGACGAGCTCTCCCGCTTTATGGATCAGGTTTCCGGCATGGTGCTGATTAACCGGGTTATTCCTGGCTACGAACACCGTTGCGTCTGGCTCGATAACGTCAGCGGAGCGGAAATGGCGACCCGTTTACTGCTTTCTCAGGGTCATCAGCGCATTGGTTATATCGGTTCCAGTCACGGAATCGAAGACGATTTGCAGCGTTATCAGGGTTACTCACAGGCAATGACGCAGGCACATCAGAGCGGTGATGCGCCACCTGCCGCATGGCGGGCGCAAAGTTCGCCGGATCTGCAGGGCGGGGAGGCGGCGATGGTGGAATTGCTAGGCCGTAATTTACATCTGAGTGCGGTGTTTGCGTATAACGATTCGATGGCGGCGGGTGCGATGGCCGTGTTGAAAGAAAACGGAATTAACATTCCAGACGATTTTTCTTTGATTGGTTTTGATGATATTCCGATAGCCCGTTATACCAGTCCGAAGATGACGACGGTGCGCTATCCGATCGTTTCGATGGCAACACTGGCGACCGAACTGGCGCTAAAAGGTGCGGCAGAACAGCTATCTGCGGGCGTATCGCATTGTTTTATGCCGACGCTGGTCAGACGCCATTCGGTGTCACCGTGGCAAAATGTGGCGCCCGTCACTTATTGATCAAATAACGCGATGTAACCGTTTTCAATCTGTGAGAACTTTCACAGTTTATTAACATCACGCACATTATGATTCATTCGTTTTCAATATGATTCAATTTGGGTCCGCCTGGCGGACTTGTTTCACAGCGAGTCAGGACGTTATAAGTCAAGGATGGCAGGCACCCGCAAACATAGCGTGGATCTGTACTGCTCCCGCATGGATTTCCGGTGCCACATTCTGTAACACCCTACATAACCGGAGATACAAATGAATAAGAAGGTCTTCACCCTGGCGACTCTGGCTGCAAGCATGATGTTTGGTTTTGCCGCGCATGCTGCTGATACTAAAATCGGCGTCACTATCTACAAATATGATGACAACTTCATGTCAGAAGTTCGCAAAGCCATTGAGAAAGACGCAAAAGCGTCTCCAGATGTGCAACTGCTGATGAATGACTCGCAAAACAGCCAGTCCACCCAGAATGACCAGGTTGACGTTATGCTGGCGAAGGGTGTTAAAGCGCTGGCCATCAACCTGGTTGACCCGGCTGCTGCCCCGGTAATTATCGAGAAAGCCCGCGGTGCTGGCATTCCTGTTGTTTTCTATAACAAAGAACCTTCCCGTAAAGATTTAGACAGCTACGACAAAGCGTATTACGTCGGGACTGACTCTAAAGAATCCGGCGTTATCCAGGGTGAGCTGATTGCTAAACACTGGAAAGCTAATCCGGCCTGGGATCTGAACAAAGACGGCACCATCCAGTACGTACTGATCAAAGGTGAGCCGGGTCACCCGGATGCTGAAGCGCGTACTAAATACGTGATCAGCACCCTGAATGGCAAAGAAGGCCTGAAAACTGATCAGCTGCAGCTCGATACCGCCATGTGGGATACCGCTCAGGCGAAAGACAAAATGGACGCATGGTTGTCCGGTCCTAACGCTAACAAAATCGAAGTGGTTATCGCCAACAACGACGCAATGGCGATGGGCGCTGTAGAAGCACTGAAATCTCATAACAAATCCAGCATTCCGGTCTTCGGTGTGGATGCGTTGCCAGAAGCGCTGGCACTGGTTAAATCTGGCGCAATGGCCGGTACCGTGCTGAACGATGCAAGCAACCAGGCTAAAGCAACATTTGAGCTGGCTAAAAATCTGGCTGAAGGCAAGTCCGCAGCAGAGGGCACCAGCTGGAAAGTTGAAAACAAAGTCGTCCGTATTCCTTACGTGGCGGTAGATAAAGATAATCTGTCTACTTTCACGAAATAAGACTGACTTTTAGTTTTATGTAGTAAGCATCAAGACTCACAGACAGCAATAAAAAACAAAGCTAAGCAGTGGCAAAAATAATTGCGGTTAAGCCGTAAACAAAGACAAAGTGTTATACCCAAAATAATTTGCGTTGCAGGAAGGCGGCAAACGAGTGAGACCCGATGAGCTTACTCAGGTAAGTGATTCGGGCGAATAAGAGCAGCCAACGCATCTGCAACGTGAAGAATGAAGGGTACTGAGACGTTAATGCTTATCTGACAGGACGTCATGTCATGATGCAGCCGGCAGGTTCGCTTGCCGGCTGTATTACTGACATCAGGTATTAATACATCCGTTTATTTTTATCTTTAGCCAGGTACAACTATGGCCGATATTTCGTTATCTGACACAAAAACAGAAAAGCCAGGTGAATTCCTGCTGGAAATGAGCGGCATTAATAAATCATTCCCAGGCGTTAAGGCGTTAGATAATGTGAATTTAAAAGTGCGTCCGCATTCTATCCATGCCTTAATGGGTGAAAATGGCGCGGGTAAATCCACATTATTAAAATGTCTGTTCGGAATTTACAGCAAAGACTCTGGTACGATTCTTTTTCAGGGACAGGAAGTAAATTTTAAAAGCTCCAAAGAGGCGCTTGAACAAGGTGTGTCGATGGTGCATCAGGAATTAAACCTGGTGTTGCAACGTACCGTCATGGACAACATGTGGCTGGGACGTTATCCGACCAAAGGCATTTTTGTCGATCAGGACAAAATGTACAAAGACACCAAAGCGATTTTTGATGAGCTGGATATCGATATCGATCCGCGTGATAAGGTCGGTAAATTGTCTGTTTCCCAGATGCAGATGATCGAAATCGCCAAGGCGTTTTCCTACAATGCCAAAATCGTCATTATGGACGAACCGACATCTTCCCTGACGGAAAAGGAAGTGAACCACCTGTTCACGATTATCCGTAAGCTGAAAGATCGCGGCTGCGGCATTGTGTATATCTCTCATAAGATGGAAGAAATTTTCCAGCTGTGTGATGAAATCACCATCCTGCGAGACGGTCAGTGGATTGCCACTCAGTCGCTGGAAGGCCTCGACATGGACAGAATCATTTCCATGATGGTCGGTCGTTCACTCAGTCAGCGCTTCCCGGACCGTCAGAACGTGCCGGGTGAAGTGATCCTCGAAGTCCGTAATCTGACCTCACTGCGTCAGCCTTCGATTCGCGATATTTCCTTTGATTTACATAAAGGGGAAATCCTCGGAATTGCCGGTCTGGTCGGTGCGAAACGTACGGATATCGTCGAAACATTATTTGGCATCCGTGAGAAAGTATCCGGAACCATTAAACTGCACGGCAAAAAAATTAACAATCACAGCGCCAATGAAGCCATTAATCATGGTTTTGCGCTGGTGACTGAAGAGCGTCGTTCAACGGGTATTTATGCGTATCTGGATATCGGTTTTAACTCGCTGATTTCGAACATCCGTCAATATAAAAATAAAGCCGGACTGCTCGACACCACCCGTATGAAAAGCGATACCCAGTGGGTTATCGATTCCATGCGGGTGAAAACACCAGGGCATAAAACCAGTATTGGCTCTTTGTCTGGCGGGAACCAGCAAAAAGTCATTATCGGGCGCTGGTTATTAACCAATCCTGAAATATTAATGCTGGATGAACCAACTCGTGGGATTGACGTTGGCGCTAAATTTGAAATTTACCAGTTAATCACCGAGTTGGCTAAAAAAGAGAAGGGGATCATTATTATCTCCTCTGAAATGCCTGAGTTGCTGGGTATTACTGACAGAATATTGGTTATGAGTAATGGACAGGTTGCGGGTATTGTTGACACAAAAACGACTTCGCAGAATGAAATATTACGCCTGGCTTCCTTGCATCTCTAATTTTTAAGGGTTCTTATTATGAAAGCATTAAATAAGAAAAGTGTGCTCACTTATTTAAAAGAGGGCGGGATTTATGTGGTACTGCTGGTCTTACTGGCCATTATTATCATCCAGGATCCCAGCTTCCTCAGTCTGGTTAACTTAAGTAACATTCTTACGCAATCTTCTGTGCGCGTGATTATTGCGCTTGGTGTGGCGGGTCTGATTGTCACACAAGGTACCGACCTGTCTGCCGGTCGTCAGGTTGGTTTAGCGGCAGTTGTTGCAGCCACCATGTTGCAGGCAATGGACAACGTCAACAAAGTCTTCCCGCATCTGGAAGTGGTGCCTATCCCGCTGGTCATCCTGACCGTGTGTATCGTCGGTGCGCTGATCGGTTTGCTTAACGGTATTATCATCGCTTACCTGAACGTGACGCCGTTTATCACCACGTTGGGTACCATGATTATCGTTTACGGGATTAACTCCCTGTATTACGACTATGTGGGCTCCTCACCGATTGCCGGTTTTGACCCTGGCTTCTCCAAGTTTGCACAGGGCTTTATCCACCTGGGCGGCCTGAAGCTTTCTTACATCACCTTCTATGCGGTCATTGCTATCGCCTTCGTCTGGGTGTTGTGGAACAAAACGCGCTTTGGTAAAAACATCTTCGCCATCGGCGGTAACCCGGAAGCGGCAAAAGTGTCAGGCGTTAACGTACCGTTAAACCTGATCATGATTTATGCGCTCTCTGGTGTGTTCTATGCCTTCGGTGGTTTGCTGGAAGCAGGGCGTATCGGCAGTGCGACCAACAACCTCGGCTTTATGTACGAACTCGATGCCATCGCAGCGTGCGTGGTCGGTGGCGTGTCATTCGCCGGTGGTGTGGGTTCTGTGGCAGGCGTGGTAACCGGTGTGCTGATCTTCACCGTCATCAACTACGGTCTGACCTATATCGGCGTGAACCCATACTGGCAGTACATCATCAAAGGCAGCATCATCATCTTCGCGGTGGCGCTGGACTCTTTGAAATACGCCAAGAAAAAATAAGTTATCGGGTAGTAAAAACAAAAGGCCGCTTATGCGGCCTTTTTGCTGTCGTAAATTCGTAACCGGACTGCTCCTTCCCAGCGAAGGGGAGGGCTGGGGTGGGGTATTAAGGTCAAAGTCGTAAGGCTAAGGGTGCTTTAACTTATTGTTTTGTCTTTAAAACCCCCTCCCATCCTCCCCCTTCGCAGGGGGAGGCGCTAAAGGCCAAACCCCTGCGCAGGGGAGGAACCGTCGGTTTTTGACTGCTGGAATGGATTTCTGCCGAAAGCACAAACAAAATGCCGTGTATGCGTTTTTTGGCTGCCGTAAATTCGGAGCTCGATCAACTCCCTCCCCTGCGAAGGGGAGGGCTGGGGTGGGGTATTAAGGTCAAAGTCGTAAGGCTAAGTGTGCTTTAACTTATTGTTTTGTCTTTAAAACCCCCTCCCATCCTCCCCCTTCGCAGGGGGAGGCGCTAAAGGCCAAACCCCTGCGCAGGGGAGGGAGCCGTCGGTTTTTCACTGCTGGAATGGATTTCTGCCGAAAGCACAAACAAAATGCCGTGTATGCGTTTTTTGGCTGCCGTAAATTCGGAGCTCGATCAACTCCCTCCCCTGCGAAGGGGAGGGCTGGGGTGGGGTATTAAGGTCAAAGTCGTAAGGTCAGGTGTGCTTTAACTTATTGTTTTGTCTTTAAAACCCCCTCCCATCCTCCCCCCTTCGCAGGGGAAGGCGCTAAAGGCCAAACCCCTGCGCAGGGGAGGGAGCCGTCGGTTTTTGACTGCTGGAATGGATTTCTGCCGAAAGCACAAGCAAAATGCCGTGTATGCGTTTTTTGGCTGCCGTAAATTCGGAGCTCGATCAACTCCCACCCCAGCGAAGGGGAGGGCTGGGGTGGGGTATTAAGGTCAAGTCGTAAGGCCAGATGTGCGTTAACTTATTGTTTTGTCTTTAAAACCCCCTCCCACCCCTTCGCAGGGGCAGGCGCTAAAGGCCAGACCCCTGCGCAGGGGTGGGAGCATTGTGGTTTTCACTGCTGGAATGGATTTCTGCCTGCCGGTTTCGCCGTTTCGGGTGGCGGAGCGGCATCCTCGGTTTCAGCCTGAGCGGCTTCATTGGCTTCCTGCTCGGCTTTCAATTTTGCCGCTTGTTCTTCGGCGGCTTTATCCGCAGCCGCTTTATCGGCTGCCGCTTTTTCAGCCATGGCTTTGGCGATAGCGGCTTTTTTCTCGTCTTCCAGCTGTTGTTGCAGAGCCAGTAACTGCTCAGGCGTCACGGCCGGATAGCCCTGGGCATCATCAGGAATATTGTGTATTGCAGGGATTGGGATCAACGGGCCAAGGAAGCGCGGCTCGCGTTTAAGCAGATACAAATCGGTCAGCGCGCCCAGACGGGCGAAGATTTCACGGCTGCGGACGCTGAGCATGTTTTTCGGCGAAGGGACGGCAAAACATTGTGCCTGAATCCCCATATGCAACGCGATAAACAGCGCACGTTCACAGTGGAAACGTTGGGTAATAATGATGAAATCGTTGGTGTCGAAGACTTTACGCGTGCGCACGATGGAATCGAGCGTCCTGAATCCGGCGTAATCGAGCACTATGTCGCTGGCGGGGATCCCAGCGGCGATCAGATCACGTCGCATGGTGCTCGGCTCATTGTAACTTTGCTGCGCATTGTCACCACTGAGCAGCAAGTATTTTACCTTACCGCTGTTGTAAGCATTAATCGCGCCCTGAATGCGGTACAGGTAATACTGGTTGATCACGCCGGTGCGGTAATATTTTGATGTTCCGAGTACCACGCCGACCTGACGATGTGGCAGGGTCTGTACTTCGTCGTAAATATAAGGCTGAGTGCGTAAGCTGATCCACTGATCAAGCCCAATAGCGACAGCCAGCATCAGAATAATGATGCCGAAAACGCCAGCTATAAGTCGCTTAATCATAGGTATCCCTGTTATGACCAGATGGAAATCGGATCCAAGGCTACTTTACCTCTTCGGGGTTCGCAATACGTTGGACTCTGCATCGGCCGGCTTCGCGGGTTTTTTCAGCACTTTTCAGGCAATTACTTTCGAATCTGCGTAATGCGCTGCAATTTAGCCGAAAAAAAAGACCAATGCACAGGGCATTGGTCTGGATCATGGCCGGTCTGCTTTTGACGCAAATGCTATCAGAAAGAGGTGCGTTTATAGCTGCGGTATTGCGGTGCCCAGAAGTTGTGCTCGATCGCTTTCGACAGCGAATCTTCCGACGTCACCATCGCCACGCCCTGCAACTGTGCGGCTTTGCCGACTTCAAGCGCGATGCATTTAGACACGCCCTGAATATCGTCGACGTCCGGCAGCAGGGAGCCTTTACCTTCGGTCGCCAGCGGAGAACACTCTGCCAGTGTACGGCTTGCAGCCATCAGCATACCGTCAGTGACGCGGGTGGCGCCTGAAGCAATGACCCCCAGACCGATGCCCGGGAAGATAAAGGAGTTATTGCACTGGGCAATAGGGTAAAGCGTGCCTTTATGGCTTACCGGTGCAAACGGGCTGCCGGTGGCCACCAGCGCCGCGCCGTCGGTCCAGTTCAGGATATCGGCAGGCGTGGCTTCTACGCGTGATGTCGGGTTGCTCAGCGGCATTACCACCGGACGCGCACAGTGTTTATGCATTTCGCGGATGATTTCTTCGGTGAACAGACCCGGCTGGCCGGATACGCCGATAAGCACAGTCGGCCTGGCGTTACGCACCACATCCAGCAACGAAATGCTGTCATTCGCCATACCCCAGCTTGCCAGTGCGCTGCTTTTCTGCACCAGTTTGCTCTGGAAATCCAGCAGGTTTGGCAGTTTGTCGGTCAGCAAACCAAAACGATCCACCATGAAGACTTTCGCACGGGCTTCTTCTTCGCTCAGACCTTCTGATTTCATCTGCGCAACGATTTGCTCGGCGATACCACAACCGGCGGAACCCGCACCCAGGAAAGCGACAGTCTGATCACTCAGTTTGCCACCGGCGGCTTTGCTGGCGGCAATCAGGCTGCCCAGCGCCACGGAAGCTGTGCCCTGAATATCATCGTTAAAGCAGCACAGCTCATCGCGATAACGTTCGAGGAGCGGCATGGCGTTCTTCTGCGCGAAATCTTCAAACTGCAACAGCACGTTCGGCCAGCGGATTTTTACTGCCTGAATGAACTGATCGACGAAGGCTTCATACTCTTCACCGGTGATGCGCGGATGACGCCAGCCCATATACAGCGGGTCATTGAGCAGTTGCGGATTGTTTGTCCCCGCATCGAGCACGACCGGCAGGGTATACGCCGGGCTGATGCCGCCACACGCGGTGTAAAGAGACAGTTTACCAATCGGAATGCCCATCCCGCCGATGCCCTGGTCGCCCAGGCCGAGAATGCGTTCACCGTCAGTTACCACCACGACTTTTACATGTTGTTTGGTGGCGTTTTGCAGCATGTCATCAATGTGGGCGCGGTTCGGATATGAGATAAACAGGCCACGTGCGCGGCGGTAAATATCAGAAAAGTGTTCGCAGGCTTCGCCGACGGTCGGGGTATAAATCACCGGCATCATTTCGCTGAGATGGCTGTCGAGAAGGCGGTAGAACAGCGTTTCGTTGGTGTCCTGAATGTTTCTCAGATAGATATGCTTATCGATGTCGGTTTTGAAATTCTGAAACTGGCGGTAAGCACGGTCGGCTTGTTCCTCGATAGTTTCAACCGCTTCCGGGAGCAACCCGTGGAGGTTGAAATTGCTGCGTTCTTCTTCGGTGAACGCACTGCCTTTATTCAGTAACGGGAATTCTAACAGGATCGGGCCAGCGTGAGGGATGTACAGGGGACGTTTACTTTCGTATTCAAGTTCCATCGTTTTACTCTTCCGGTGTTCAGAATGTTGTTTTTTATATTTCGGAGCGGTGAGGGTAACAGAGAGGAAATAAGGATTTCAAATGACAAATGTAATGACAATGTTATGTAACTAAAGACTCCGGAATTGGAGTCTTTAGTGTTAACCCGCTCACACTATCAGCAGGTCAGCGTGCTCACATCCTGACAGCCCAGCGCGTTTAAGGTGGCGCGTGTGGCATCGTTTTGGGTGATCAGCGCCTCTTTTTGCTCAACCAGCACCGCGCGACGAACGTTCAGGCAATCTTCTCCTGACATATTCAGCAAGATTAATGCGGCCTGTAACGGAGGCAGGCTTGGGTTAAACGCAGCGTTTTCTGCGTAACGACCAGCAAACTGTTTGCCGTTGGATGTTTCCAGTGCCACACCACTGTGCGATTTGCTGTAAGGCGCATGACTCTGGTTACAGGCATCCAGCGCCAGCAGCGCCAGCGCATCAGTCGTATCGGTTTTGAAACCGTGATCGACTTTATCCATCAGCAGGGTGGTGATATCCAGATCCTTCGGTCCGAATGAATGCGGCAGATAATCGCCCAGCGTGGCGACGTCTCTGTCCGGCAGATGAATATTCAGCGCCGTTCCGCTGGTCAGTTCATTCATAAACTGACGGCAGTGACCACAAGGCGTGTAGTTCACGGTGATGGAAGCCAGACGGGTTTCGCCCCGCAGCCAGGCATGCGTGACTGCAGATTGCTCGGCGTGAACTGTTTGCTGCATTGGTGCACTGGCGAATTCCATATTGGCACCGAAATACAGATTGCCGGAAATACCGCGGGCAATGGCACCGACGTGGAAATGAGAAATTGGCGTGACGGAACAGGCTGCGGCCAGCGGCAGCAAAGCAAAGGCCAGCGCATCGTCATTCAATCCTGTCGCTTGTTTTATCTCTGCAACATCTGCCGCAGAGAACATTGCCGGAAAGTCGTCATGTCGCAGAAATGGCTCAAGCGCGGAGGATAAATTTTCAGGGAGTGCCGCAAAGGCGGTATGAAAACGTGCGTGCATAAACATTCGATCTCGACAGTGATTACGGTTGAACAGTTTAAAAGTCATTCCATGAATGTAGTGTGATGGATATCACTTTTTCGATGTAATAAGTTCTGGCGGATTACATTTTTGAGAGATGTTACGCAGAACAGCCGCCTTTTTAGTCCTTTCCCCAAAATCATTCGAGATGAATCCAGGCGGTAACTGAGTGACCCCCGGTCACATACATCAGTATGTGACCGGGGTGAGTGACCAATCTGCCGGGAGCAAATTGGAACGCGGCCAACGTAGCGTCAGCTCGAAGGATGACGGGGGATCAGTGGGACGGGAACCACTTGTCATTGATCTTCTGGAATTCGCCGTTGGCTTTGATGCCTTCGAGCGCCGTGTTCAGTTTCGCCAGCAGTTCCTTATCATCAGGACGCACCGCCATGCCGACGCCGGTACCAAAGTATTGCGGATCTTTAATCAGTTCACCCACTTCACCGAGATTCGGGTTGGATTTCAGCCAGCCATTTAGCACGGCGGTATCGCCTAACAGACCGTCCAGGCGACCACTTTTCAGATCCAGAATCGCATTCTGATAGCTGTCATACCCGACGGTGGTGATTTCAGGGTGTTTTTCCATCAGGTATTTCTGGTGTGTGGTGCCATTTTCCAGTCCGACGCGTTTGCCTTTCAGGTCAGCGATGGACGCGAACTTGCCTTTAGGTCCGATGATCATCGCAGTATTGGCGTAGTAAGGCTGGGTAAAGGTGACTTGCTTGCTGCGCTCTTCGGTAATGTCCATGCCGGAAATGATCACATCGAAACGACGGAATTTAAGCGCCGGGATCAGACCATCAAACGGCTGATTGGTAAAGGTGCAGGTTTCCTGCATTTGCTTACACAGCGCGTTCGCCAGATCGATATCAAAACCAATAATCTGATTATCAGCACCGATGGATTCAAACGGCGGATACGTGGCAGAAGTACCGAAACGAATAGTATCTGCAGCAGTGGCAGCAAAAGCAGTGGCAGACAAAAGGGCAGCGAGGATCAGCTTTTTCATGCAATACATTCCTGTTCAAAAAATGACATTCCCTTCACGGTACAGTTTACTGATTTTATTAATATAATCGGGTAACTGGCAGGAAGTGAGACCGTTAATTAAAGTGCCATTAAATGAATTTGTATGCAATAAATTTGATTAAAAAATTATTAATTGGCATGGAGCCGGTTTTACAGGCACAAAAAAAGGGACGATTTCTCGTCCCTTCAGGTATTTTCTGCTTAATCAGTTGCGGCGTTCAAATGCCAGCGCACGGCGTTCAATCAGACGCATCATCAGGGTCAGTAAACCGTTGACGCACAGATACACCAGACCGGCGGCACCGAAGACCATCACGTCATACGTGCGGCCATACATCAGCTGGCTGTGACCCATAACATCCATCAGCGTGATGGTGTAGGCCAGCGAGGTACTTTTAAACACCAGCACCACTTCGTTGGAATACGACGACAACGCACGTTTAAACGCGTATGGCAGCAGGATGCGCAGGGTCTGCGGCTTCGACATACCCAGCGCGTCACAAGATTGCCACTGACCGGAAGGAATGGCGCGTACCGCACCGGTAAACAGCTGCGTGGTATATGCCGCGCTGTTCAGCGCCAGAGCAAACATCGCGCATAGCCACGGTTGCGACAGTACTTCCCATAACCACGGAATTTCACGAATCGACGGAAACTGACCCGGACCGTAGTAAATCAGGAAGATCTGCACCAGCAACGGCGTGCCGGTAAACAGCGTGATGTAACCTTTCACAATCTGGCTGGCGACCGGCACTTTCAGCGTCAGAATCACGGTGAAAATCATCGCCAGCAGCAGCGCCACAATCAGCGCCGCCACGGTCAGCGTCAGGCTGGTGTGCAATCCCTTGAGGACTTCAGGTAAATATTCCCACATCAGGAAGCACTCCGTTCAAAGCGGGTGGTACGCAGTTCGATGCGTTTAATCACGAACTGGCTGAACAGGGTGACAAGCAGATAAATGCAGGCCGCAATCACATACCAGGTAAAGGGCTCCTGAGTACGGGTCGCGATGCTTTTGGTTTGCAGCATCAGGTCATTTACGCTGATAAGCGACACCAGCGCGGTATCTTTCAGCAGCACCAGCCACTGATTGCTCAGCCCCGGCAATGCATGACGCCACATTTGCGGCATGATCAGGCGAAAGAAGATCGCTGATTTTTTCATGCCCAGCACCTGACCGGATTCCCACTGACCTTGCGGTACGGCTTTCAGTGCGCCACGTAAAGTCTGCGATGCATAAGCCGAATACAGCAGGGAAAGGGCGATCACGCCACAGACGAACGGGCTGACTTCGAAATTCTCAATCGGCAGCTTGATCGGGATCGCGAACAGACCAAGATTGATGCTAAAGCCATCGGCCAGCACCATCAGCAGCTGAGAAGAACCGAAATAGATGAACAGCACCACCAGGATTTCCGGCAGGCCGCGCAGCACGGTGACCCACGCGGTGCCCAGCCAGCTAAGCGGCTTCCACGGCGCGGATTCCCAGACAGCGAAGATCATCGCCAGCACCAGGCCGAGGATCAGCGCACAAACGGCAAGGCCGACGGTCATCCCGGCGGCGCTTGCTAAAGGTTGGAATTCAGTCATTGATAGGCAAACTTATTGCTGGAACCATTTTGAATACAGCGTTTTGTAAGTGCCGTCTGCTTTCACTTTTGCCAGAGCATCATTCAGTTTAGTCAGCAATTCAGTATTGTTCTGACGAACTGCAACACCCAGGCCGGTACCGAAGTATGTCGGGTCAGTGATTTTGTCACCGACAGCGGCCAGGTTTTTGTTCTGCTTCAGCCATTCGTTCACCACGGCGGTGTCACCGAATACCGCGTCCAGACGACCATTTTTCAGATCCAGCACGGCATTCTGATAGCTGTCGTAAGGCACGGCAGTGATTTCAGGATGCTTATCCATCAGGAATTTCTGATGGGTGGTGCCGTTTTGCATACCGACACGTTTGCCTTTCAGCGCTGCAACGTCAGCGAACTGACCAGAATGCGCGATGAAAATAGCGGAGTTGTCGTAGTAAGCATTGGTGAAGGACACTTGTTTTTCACGTTCAGGCGTGATGTCCATACCGGAAATCACCGCGTCAAAACGGCGGAATTTCAGGCTTGGGATCAGACTGTCGAAGGCCTGGTTGGTAAAAGTACAGGTTGCCTGCATCTCTTTACACATAGCGTTCGCCAGATCGACATCAAAGCCCTGGATCTGATTGCTGGAGTCTACAAACTCAAACGGAGGATAAGACGCTTCCATCGCAAAACGGATGGTATCAGCCGCGCTGGCTGACAAACTGACGGTAGCCAGAACCGCGGCAATTACTAATTTTTTCATCGCTAACTCCGTAGAAAACATCAATCAATGTATTGGTGAAAATACAGTTAATGGGAAAGATAGCTGGCAAACTCTTTGGTTTGCGGCTGGGCGAAAATGGAGGCATCACCCTGTTCGACGATGCGGCCATTTTCCATGTACACCACGCGGCTGGCGGTTTTACGCGCCACTTCAACCTCATGGGTCACGATAACCTGGGTAATGCCGGTACCGGCCAGTTCGCGGATGATGCTGACGATCTGAGCGGTGATTTCCGGATCCAGCGCCGCCGTCGGTTCATCAAACAGCAGAACCTGAGGCTCCATCATCAGCGCACGGGCAATCGCCACACGCTGTTGCTGGCCACCGGAAAGGTGCAGCGGAAAACGATCCGCGTAATCGGTCAGACGCAGACGGGTCAGCAATTTCCCGGCGCGTTGCATCGCGACATCTTTGGTCAGACCCAGAACACGCATCGGGGCTTCCAGTAAGTTGTCGAGCACGGTGCGGTGCGGCCACAGATTGTATTGCTGGAAGACCATTCCGACATTCTGACGCAGTTCGCGAACGGCTTTCTCGTCCGGTTTACGGGTGAAATCGAAGGTATTACCGGCGATTTGCAACGTCCCTGAACGCGGCATTTCCAGCAGGTTCAGAACACGTAACAGGGAGCTTTTACCTGCGCCACTGGGTCCGAGTAAAACCAAAGTCTCACCGGCGGGGCAGTTAAGCTGAATGTCAAAAAGCGCCTGATGCACGCCGTAGAAGCAGTTGATGCTATTAAGTTGAATACTCATGCGCAAATAGTGAATAGCCATTGATGCCGCAGATGGTAACTTCCACAGCATAGTTATGCAACGATCGCGGCTTAAAAATTATGTGTTGCCGCAGGAAGGCTAAAGTCTAGCACAACATATTGTTAACTATCTGTGACGGGGGTGTTGGTCAATGACGTTATTCATCACTGACCAACCTTTTTCACGAGGTATTTTTAGAAAGCAGAGCGATTACTGATGTTCTAAAACCTGGCGTAATGTTCCGCTGGAAGCAAAATCAAGATTCGCCATGTAGCGGACATCATCGACGGTCCAGCATTTGCCTTCGCGTACCATTAACACTTCATCTTTCCAGCTGGTGGATGCGCCTTTGTCCTTCTCATGTGTGAAGGTCACGCGCAGAGGAATGTTGCGGGCGTCAGTGTTTGGAATAGTTGAGGCGCTGTCCACGGAAGCGGACGTCGGGCCATCAAACAGGCTGGAGAAGATATCGCCGTCGACTGCGCCGTTACCGGTTTTTTCATTCGGTGTGGCGGCGAGATCGACTTTAGGCTGGGATTGCGCTTTGAGTAACGCATTATACAACGCCGTACTCAGGTAAGGCCGGTAAGCGGCAAGCTGGCTGGAGTTTGGTAAGCCGCTGCCGCCTTGCTTAATGCGGAAATCATAGAATTGCTGAGCCACGCTGTCCGGGCCGCCGTCGACACACGGCGCGGTACGGCTGCCAATGTCCTTGTATGCAGGTTCGACCGTGGTGCAGGCATTTAACATGAACACCAACGGGATTGCGGCGACAAGAGTTTTCTTTTTCATCGTATTCCTTACTGAAAGATTGAACATTTTCACCATGACTTTCTTTACCATACAGTATAAAACCGATTTGGCTTAATGCATGGCGAAGAGAAAATCAGTCACCGGCTGATACCTCGATCCCGCACGCATGGTTTATGCTGTAAATGAAATGATTGCCAGGCTTTGGACGACAACTGATAAGGAATACTCATGCAAGTTTCAACCACTCCGACCCTCGAAGGTTTCACTATCGCTGAATATTGTGGCGTGGTGACAGGCGAAGCGATTTTAGGCGCAAATATTTTCCGTGATTTCTTTGCCGGTGTGCGCGATATCGTCGGCGGGCGCTCAGGCGCGTATGAAAAAGAGCTGCGCAAGGCGCGTGAAATTGCCTTCCGTGAACTGGAAGAGCAGGCGAAAGAACGTGGCGCGAATGCCGTTGTCGGTATTGATATCGATTATGAAACCGTGGGCAAAGACAGCAGCATGCTGATGGTGAGCGTCTCCGGTACGGCTGTCATTGTGCATCGTAAATGATCGGCCAGTGTATCAGGCGTGGTCTGTTAACCGCCGCTTTACTGATGCTGGCCGGTTGTCAGCACGCCAGCCAACAGCCGGACGATGCACCGTTCCGGCTGGAAACAACGCGGCAGGCCCAGGGTGCGGATCAGCGGATCCGCTTTCTGGTCATCCATTACACTGCTGAAGATTTCCACAACGCATTAAATACGCTAACCGATGAGCACGTCAGCGCGCATTATCTTATTCCGGCAAAACCGCCGCTGGAAGATGGTAAACCCGTGGCGTGGCAACTGGTACCGGAAAACATGCGTGCCTGGCACGCGGGTGCCAGTGGCTGGCGCGGGCGCACCAATCTGAACGATACGTCGGTGGGCATCGAGCTGGAAAATAAAGGCTACAGCCATTATTTGCTCGGCAAAAAGTTCTATCCGTTCCCGCCTGCGCAAATCGATTTGCTGGCAAATCTGAGCAAAGAGATTATCGCGCGCTATCAGATTGAGCCACGCAATGTGGTGGGACACAGTGATATTGCGCCGCAGCGCAAGGACGATCCCGGGCCATTATTTCCGTGGCAGGAAATGGCGAAACGCGGCGTGGGTGTCTGGCCGGATGCGGATCTTGTGAAACAGTATCTGGCGGGGCGTAATCCGCAACAGCTGGTGGATCAGGCGCATTTACTGGCCTTGCTGAAAGCGTACGGATATACAGTGGACGATAATATGACACCGCAGCAACAAAAGCGGGTGATTGCAGCGTTCCAGATGCATTTCAGGCAGAGTGATTATCGCGGGAATGCGGATGCTCAGACCGAAGCCATTGCGCAGGCATTGTTGCAGCAGTTTCCGGATCCCAATAGCTGATCAGCGCGGCTGACCATTGCGGTCAGTCGCACTTTTGTCAGTCTCGTTTTGGTCCGATACCGTGCAGTCCCTGAAGTTTACCGTGATCGCGCAGCCAGTCGGCGGTGCGGATAATCCCCTGATCGAGAGAAATCACCGGCACGTAGCCGAGTTCTTTCTGCGCGCGTTGGGTATCCAGCGTCAGGTCAAAATTCAGTTTTGCCACGCTGTAATGTGTCAGCACCGGTTCTTTGTGGGAGCTTTTGCTGATGCGCTCCATGCCTCGCGCCATCATATCCAGCAGCGGATACGGCACTGAGCGGATGCGGTATTTGATATCCAGATTTTCCATCAGCTGCTTGACCAGCGTATGCAGCGGGCGGGGTTGCTGATTGGTGATATTGAATGCGCGGCCTGATTCTGTGGCTTGTGTTTGGGTGGCCAGCCACATCGCATGGACGGCGTTTTCAACATACGTCATGTCTACCAGCGCTTCACCGCCGCGCGGCAGCATCAGCGTTCCGCCATATTTCAGCATTTGCATCAGGCGCGGCAACAGCACGTTATCGTGCGGGCCAAAAATCCCCTGCGGTCGCAAAATAGTGAAATGGGTTTGCGGGTTAGACATCGCCAGCGTGTGGATCACCTGCTCACCGGCGGCTTTACTGCGCGCAAAAGAGTTGGCAAAACGGTGCGGACGGAAGTCTTCCTGAATGTCCCGATGATGATGGAAATCGAAATAGATGGCCGGCGATGAAATATGGACGAAGTTTTCCACGCCATATGCCGCAGACCACTCGCCCAGGCGTCGCGTCGCGCGCACATTCGCCAGTTCGAATTCCTGTTCGCTGCCCCAGGGCGACATCAGCCCCGAACAGTGCCAGACGGTATCGATATCGGCCAGCAGCGCTTTCGCCTGCGAAGAGATAAGCGTGGTGAGATCGGCATGAATAAATTCTGCGCCCATTTTCTGCAAAAGTGAGCCCATAGCGGCATTACGGCCTGTCGCTCTGACTTTAATGCCTTTATTTCGCAGAAACTCGACGGCGTTACGCCCTAAACCGCTGCTCGCGCCGGTAACCAAAACCTTCATATACAGGCCAATGCCTTCAGAAATAGAGAAAAAATGTCTGCTGCGTCGGAGTTCTGGCACCCCTGAGCAATAAGGGTGCCATTCTTTCGTGAAATTGTGCGGGTTGCAATGAGAAAGGGTGCAAGCTGTGTGCGAAAGCGGATTAATTAACCCCCTTTAGCGTCCGCAACGATCTTTCTGACGGGCCAGGCTGGCGATACGCTTTGCCATGCCACGAAAAATAAACTGATGAGCGGGCATCATACTGAACCAGTACAGCAGACCGCTGAATCCTGCAGGGTGCCACCACGCACGAACATCCAGACTGCGGCTTTCACCGTTATCGGTGATGGTGAAGGTCAGACGCCCCAAACCCGGCGCTTTCATGCCGAACAGCAACGCCAGTTCGCGCTGAGGTTTCAGACCGATCACTTTCCAGCCATCAATTTTATCGCCAATTTTCAGGAAATCCCGATCCGGACGACCGTATTTCACACCGCCGCCGAGTAAATCGTCCATGCGCGCGCGGGTTTTCCATAATCCGTTGGCATAAAAATAGCCTTCCTGACCACCAAGTTGCTGCACGACTTTCCAAAGCGAGGCTTTTGAGGCGGACGTTTCCAGCGTGAAACCGGCTTGCTTCGGGTAATAACCGTAACCGGGACGCCAGCGCGCACGGGCATCCGGATCATATCCCCAGTCCGGTGAATCCATCACCTGCTTTTGTTCCTGCTCAAGTGTGCTGCAGATCGCGTCATCGATTGAGATAAGATCCTGTGGAATCAATCGTTGCAATTCTGCGCTGTCGGCGGGCAAATCATGGTTCAGCCCCTGGATAAGTGCCTTTGCGAGCGACGTCGGAACAGACGTGATCAGACTAAGAAAATACACTGAAACTAAAGAAGTCGGCAGGGGAATGGGGATCAGCCAGCGGCGTTTTCCGCTCATGGCGATAAAGCGTTCAAACAACGTCTGATAGCTGATGTACTCCGGCCCGGCGGCTTCCAGAATACGGTTCCCGGTGGCCGGTAATGTCACCAGGCCCTGTAAATAATTGAGCAGATTTTCCAGCGCAACCGGTGAGGATTTTGAACGCACCCAGCGCGGCGGCGTCAGCACCGGCAGGTTATAGACCATGTCCCGCATCACTTCGAACGCCGCTGAACCCGCGCCAATGACAATGCCGGTGCGCAGTTCGGTCACCGGAATATTGCTCATGCGCAGCAAATCACCGGTCAGTTTTCTGGCCTGTAAATGCGGGGAGTGATTGTCTTCAGGCTGCATCGAACCGAGATAAACGATGTGCTTTATCTGAGAGTCTTTCAGTGCCAGGAGGGTATGCTGCGCGGCCTGCCGCTCTTTCTCCAGCAGGTCATCATCTTCCGTCATGGCGTGAACCAGATACACCAGCACGTCAGCGCCTTCAAAGGCAGCGGCCAGTGTTTTACTCTGATAAACATCAGCAAAACAGCAGCGCACATGCGGCCATTTTTGCTGTTGCAGCCACTCTATCCGGCGTGCGGCTGCCGTCACCTGAAAACCATTCCTGCTCAGGTGGGCGGTAAGGTGTTGTCCTATATATCCGCTGGCACCGAGAATGACGACCCGGCCAGTTTGTGTCGAGATTGGCATTTCCATTTGCTCAGTCAGTGTAGGGAGAGAATTCAGAAAGTACGGCGGTAACCCGCAGGTTACTGCCGCAGACATAACGGACTATCAGGCGTGCTGGTGCAGGAATTCCTGCCACAACGCGACCACTTTATGCAGGTCTTCACGGCTGATATTGATGTGCGTCAGCACGCGGGTCACAGGACCTGCGCTGATGATCACGCCGCGCTCGCGCATCCACGGGCCCATTTTAGCAGCCAGTTCCGCGCTTTGTTTGATGTAAAGCACGTTGGTTTGCGCGCCGGGCTCTGCGATTTCAACGCCGATTTTGCTCAGTTCTTCTGCCAGCCACTGCGCATTGTCGTGGTCATCTTTCAGACGTGCGACGTTATTTTCCAGCGCATAAATTGCCGCCGCCGCCAGAATGCCCGACTGACGCATACCGCCGCCGGTCATTTTGCGCCAGCGGTTAGCTCGCTGGATATACTCTGTGCTGCCGACCAGCAGAGAGCCAATCGGCGCACCCAGACCTTTCGACAGGCAAATGGTCAGCGTGTCGCAATACTGTGTAATTTCTCGCAGTTCAACGTTCTGCGCCACGGCCGCATTCATAATGCGCGCGCCGTCGATATGCAATGCCAGTCCTTTTTCACGGGTGAACGCGTAGGCCTTTTGCAGATAATCCAGCGGAAGCACTTTGCCGCTGTGCGTGTTTTCCAGGCTCAGCAGGCGGGTACGCGCGAAATGGATATCGTCGGGTTTGATGGCTGCGGCAACTTTATCCAGCGGAATAGAACCGTCGGCGTCCATGTCCAGAGGCTGCGGCTGAATGCTGCCGAGTACCGCTGCGCCGCCTGCTTCATACATATAGTTGTGGGCTTTCTGGCCGACAATATATTCTTCGCCGCGCTGGCAATGCGTCAGTAACGCCACCAGATTGGCCTGTGTTCCGGTCGGTAAAAACAGCGCGGCTTCTTTACCACAAAGTTTTGCTGCCATGTCCTGTAAAGCGTTTACCGTTGGGTCATCGCCGTAGACATCATCGCCGACTTCAGCGCTGGCCATGGCCTGACGCATAGCTTCACTGGGGCGGGTTACGGTATCACTGCGTAAGTCGATCAACGTGGCTTCCTTCTGGGTGAATGCCCGTCATACTTCGAATTGCTGATGCGTTGACTGCGTTTACTCACCCCGGTCACTTAGTTATCTAAGTGACCGGGGACTCGCAAACTTGTCGCCTTATTTCAATCCGGACTATTTAGGGCTGCATATGAGAGTTTGTCTAATCATGCACTATAGCCCTGTCGGGGTTATCGCAGCCAGTTGGTTTTTGCCAGATCGACCACTTCGTCACCGCGGCCGCTGATCACTGCGCGCAGCATGTAAAGGCTGAAACCTTTTGCCTGCTCGAATTTAATCTGCGGTGGCATTGCCAGTTCTTCGGTGGCGGTGATCACGTCAATCAGTACCGGCCCTTCGTAGGCGAAGGCATCCTGCAAAGCAGTGTCGATATCAGACGCTTTCTCGACACGGATCCCTTTGATGCCCGCGGCTTCGGCAATGGCGGCGAAATCCGGGTTTTTCAGCTCGGTACCGTCAGTCAGGTAACCGCCTGACTTCATTTCCATTGCCACAAAGCCCAGCACGCTGTTGTTGAAGATGATGATTTTAACCGGCAGCTTTTGCTGCGCCAGCGTCAGGAAATCCCCCATCAGCATCGCGAAACCGCCGTCACCGCACAGTGCAACGACTTGACGTGAGCGGTCGATGGCTTGCGCGCCAATCGCCTGAGGCATGGCGTTCGCCATTGAGCCGTGGTTGAAGGAACCGAGCAAACGGCGCTGGCCGTTCATTTGCAGATAACGACATGCCCACACGGTCGGCGTGCCGACGTCGCAGGTGAAAATCGCATCGGCAGCAGCAAAGCGGCTGATCTGCTGTGCCAGATATTGCGGGTGAATAGCCTGTTTGTCGTTCGGCGTGGCCAGCCCGTCGAGATCTTTACGTGCCTCTTCGTAATGCTTCAGCGCTTTGTCGAGGAATTTGCGTTCGTTCTTCACCTGCAACTGCGGCAGAAGGGCGGTCAGGGTAGATTTGATGTCGCCGACCAGCGCCATATCCACGTGACAATGCGCGCCGATGCTGCCCGGATTGATATCAATCTGAATGATTTTGGCATCGGTCGGATAAAACGCCCGATACGGGAATTGCGTGCCGAGCAGGATCAGGGTGTCGGCATTGAGCATGGCGTGGTAACCGGAAGAAAATCCGATCAGACCGGTCATCCCGACGCTGTACGGATTGTCCCATTCGATATGTTCTTTACCGCGCAGTGCATGGACGACAGGCGCTTTCAGGGTTTCAGCCAGCTTAATCACTTCGTCATGCGCACCCGCACAACCGCTGCCGCACATCATCGTAATGTTCGTCGAACCGTTCAGCAGTTCGGCCAGCTTTTCCAGTTCGGTCGGCTGTGGTGTGACTTTAGGCAGTACCGGCGGATACCAGCTGATTTTGGCGTCTTCCGGCGCAGGTTTAAGCGCCACGTCGCCTGGCAGCACAATCACGGACACGCCACGGTTGAGAATGGCTTTGCGCATGGCAACCGCCAGCACCTGCGGCAACTGTTCGGGATTACTGATCAGCTCGCAGTAGTGGCTGCATTCGCGGAATAATTCTGTCGGATGGGTTTCCTGAAAATAGCCGCTGCCGATTTCGCTCGACGGAATATGCGCGGCAATCGCCACCACCGGAACGTGATTACGGTGGCAGTCGAACAGGCCGTTGATCAGATGCAGGTTGCCGGGCCCGCAGGAACCGGCGCACACCGCCAGTTCACCGGTAATTTGCGCTTCGGCACCGGCGGCAAAGGCGGCGACTTCTTCATGGCGCGTGCCCAGCCATTCAATAGTCCCCATGCGGTTCAGGCTGTCGCTGAGTCCGTTAAGGGAGTCGCCGGTGACGCCCCAAATTCTTTTTACGCCTGCTGCTTCAAGAGTTTTCGCCAGGTATGCTGCTACGCTTTGTTTCATAGTCCCTCCGGTGCGCCCGTCATCCTTCGAGCTGCCTCTGCGTTGGCTGCTTTCACGAACCCCGGTCACATACTTATGTATGCTCCCGGGAATTCACTCAGTTGCCGCCTTGATCCAACTCGAATGATTTAGGGCTAATTTTCAAATAAGTGGATTAAGCATAGTCCACTGATTACATCCTTGAATGTTCAGCCTTAAACCATACAAAAATATGCGCAGGAGGGAGGTGAAGAATTGTAAATCTGCCCGCGAAGACTGTAAAAAGTCATGTGCGGGCAGTGCGTTAATGTGTGATCAGGCGAGGGTGACGTCACCCTGAAGCTGACAGCTACAGGCCAGCACATAACCCCGGGCGACTTCTTCATCGGTCAGCGTCATGCGGCTGGTAGTCTGGTAATCACCGGAAAGTATCCGGGTTTTACAACTGCCGCAGACGCCTGCACGGCAGGCAGCGGTGACAGGTAAATTGTGCTGTTCCATGGCAGCCAGCAATGTCGTTCCCACCGGAACGCGGTAATTTTGCAAAGGCGTCAGGCGGGTCAGGGTCAGTTGCTGATCGGCAGATACCACGGTTTCAGTCGCCTGAAATTGCTCTTTGACGATGTTGCCCGCCGCCACACCGAGTTCTTTTGCCCAGTCACCCGCCAGTTGCATATAGGGCGCGGGGCCACAAATCATCACGCGTCGTGTCTGAATATCTGGCACCCGGCTTTGCAGCAAATCCTGACTCAGACGCCCGGCGATTTGCCCCGGCAGTGCACCATTTTCAGCAAGAAGGGTCAGATTCAGTTGCGGATAGCGCGCCGCCAGCTGCTGCCATTCGCTGGCAAAGATAATGTCCTGCGGGCTGCGCACGCTGTAAAACACCTGCACGCTTTGCGCCGGATGATGTGCCAGAACATCGCGCGTGATCGACATCACCGGCGTTACGCCGCAACCTGCAGCCAGTAATAGCAAGGGCTGTTCCGTGTCGCAGGTGAATTCCCCTTGCGCGTCACTCAACCACAGATAATCACCGGGTTTTACCTGCTCATTCAGCCACTCTGAACCTGCGCCTCCTTCAATGCGGCGCACCGTCAGCTGAATAAAACGGCTCTGACCCGGTGTGGAAGACAGCGTATATGCGCGCTGTACGTCGCCACTCTGACCAATATTGACCAGCGCAAACTGACCAGGACGATACGGATACACATCGTGATTTATCAGCGCCAGCGTGCGGACATCCGGTGTTTCCTGCGTGACGGAATACACCTGCATGCGGTTCTGGCACAGCGCGGTCGGCTGATCGGGAAATAAAGGAAAATTCATTTCAGCTTACTCCGGCAGCATGGTTTTCAGATCCTGCTCAACCGAAGTGATTGCGCGCAGGCCAAATTTTTCATTCAGGATTGCCAGCAGGTTATCGGTCAGGAAGGCAGGTGCCGTCGGGCCGGTAGCGATATTTTTTACGCCGAGCGAGAGCAGCGTCAGCAGGATCACAATGGCTTTTTGTTCAAACCAGGAAAGCACCAGACTCAGCGGTAAATCATTCACACCGCAGCCTAATTTCTCGGCCAGATTGACCGCAAGAATAATGGCAGAGTAGGCGTCGTTACACTGGCCGACGTCCAGCAGGCGCGGCAGGCCTTCGATGGAACCGAAATCCAGTTTGTTAAAACGGTATTTGCCACAGGCCAGCGTCATGATCAGGCAATCCTGCGGCACGCTGCGTGCCAGATCGGTGAAGTAACTGCGCTCGCCGCGGCTGCCGTCGCACCCGCCGATCAGGAAGATATGGCGCAGTTTTTTAGCGGCGACGAGATCAATCACGGTATCCGCCGCGCCGAGCAATGTCTGGCGGCCAAATCCGACCGTTATTTCCTGCTCAATTTCGCTGTAACGGAAGCCCTGAAGCTGCAAGGCCTGCGCAATCACTGGCGCAAAATCTTCACCTTCCAGATGCTGGACGCCCGGCCAGCCGACGATGCTGCGTGTCCAGATCCGGTCGCCGTAGTTGCCGACGTTCGGGTCAATAATGCAGTTGGACGTCATCACCACCGGCCCCGGGAATTTCGCGAATTCCACCTGCTGATTTTGCCAGCCGCTGCCGTAGTTACCGGCCAGATGCGGGAATTTTTTCAGTTCAGGATAACCGTGTGCCGGCAGCATTTCGCCGTGGGTATAAATATTGATGCCGGTACCGGCGGTTTGCTCGAGCAGCATCTGCAAATCTTTCAGGTCGTGGCCTGAAATCAGAATCGCTTTACCCGCCAGCGGACGGACATTGACGTTGGTCGGCTGAGGGTGACCATAGGCATCGGTTTCGCCCTTATCCAGAATTTCCATCACACCAAAGTTCATTTTGCCGATTGCCATCGCGTTTGCGAGCAGTTCACCCATGTCCGCAGGCTGCGTGCCTAGCCACGCCATCAGACGGTGATATTCGGCGTAAATGGCGGGGTCAGACTGCCCCAGAACGTGGGCATGTTCCATATACGCCGCTGCACCTTTCAGGCCGTACAAACACAGCATCCGCAGGCCATGAATGTCATCGCCAATCTGCGCTTTGTCGCCGTTCAGCGCAAACTGCTGCGCCTGTTGTTGCAGCTCATGGAGGCTATCGCTGACCAGTTCCAGCGCCGCCAGCGGATGGCTGACGGTGATTTGCGGATCCATCAGGCGGCAACGCACGGCCAGAGATTCGCGGTGGATTATGGCTTCACGGGCATAGCCGACGATGCGGTCAGAGTCGAAATTCACATTAGTCAGGGTGGAGAAAAAGGCACGGGGCGCGAAGCTGTCGATCTCTTCATCGATAATCCCGTAGCCTCGTGCGGCCAGCGCCCAGGCGGACAGGCCTTCGAGCACGGCGACCAGTAAGTCTTGTAAATCAGAGGTTTCTGCCGTTTTGCCACACATTCCCTGCGCATAAGCGCAGCCATTGCCCGCCGGGGTACGGACTGTTTGTTCACATTGCACACAAAACATAATGAGGTCCTTTTTAAAGTTGCATTTAAAATGCTTGTTTTAATGCAAGCCTAAAACTGGCAGGGACAGAAATGAAGGGGTTTTTAAGACTAAGTGAAGGGGAATTGATTTATCGCAAGTTTTACAGGGGAGTGCCCGCTGCCGGAAAGCAGCGGGAAAAAATGTGTCAGGCGGAGAAGAATGCCATCAGCACAGGCGCTATCAGGCTTAATACGAATCCATGAACGACGGCGGGTGGGACCATATCCAGGCCGCCACTGCGCTGTAGCACCGGCAGGGTGAAGTCCATTGACGTGGCACCGCACAAGCCGAGCGCCGTCGAGCGGCTGGTACGCACCAGTGTCGGGATCAGCATAATGGCGCACAGTTCGCGGGCCAGATCGTTAAAGAACGCGGCGCTGCCGATCACCGGGCCAAAAGAATCGGTAAGCACAATGCCGGAAAGCGAATACCAGCCGTAGCCGGAGGCGAGCGCCAGACCGGTTTTCAGCGGCAGGCCGAGCAATAACGCGGCGATTGCACCACCGGCTAACGCACTGACGGCGACCACCACCCCGACCATCATTCCGCGACGGTTAAGGATAATCTGGCGCAGCGTCATGCTGCTGTTGCGAAGCTGTATGCCGACCAGTGCCAGCAGGAATAACAGCGCAATTTCGCTGGCCTGCGAGGCGAAGGTCAGCCAGTGCCATTGGGTCAGGCCGAGGGCGAAACCACCGATCACCACGCCGCATAACTTCAACGATTCCAGCGCCATGTGAATACGCGACGGCAGTTTTTCCTGTTTGTGCTCTGATTTCCACGGACGGCGGCGTTCGAGCAGCCACAACGCGGCGTAGTTCATCACAAAAATGCACAGGAAACAGACCGCCGCATATTTGAAAATCAGCAGTAAATTTGTGCTGAGATTATCGAGGAAAGCCAGACTGATGCCCATAATGAAAAGGATGACGTACACCATCCAGCTCAGCAACTGATTAACAATATGCAGCAGGGGCCGGTTTTTTAGCGGAATAAGGTAGCCGGCGATCAGCGGCAGGAGAATAATTAACAGCCCGGAATACATGATGCAAAAGTCCCTGAAAAGTGAGATCCCATAAGTGGAACGCGGCGCAGAAAAGGCCGCCCGCCACGCTAACGAAAAGTTATCTGACTGTAAAGCAGCTTCGGCACGCAGAGATATCTTTGCACGCTTGACCTGAACCATTTTTTAACGCCATGCTCAGGAAAGTTTTGAGCGCACAGGAGGCGTCTGATGTATCTGGAACGTATTGATATTGTCGGTTTTCGCGGGATTAACCGCCTGTCTTTAACGCTGACACAGCCCGCTCAACGTGGCGCATCCATTACCGGCGCCTCCCGACAGGGGGAGGGCGAATCCTTTCCGACCAACACCGTTCTCATCGGTGAGAATGCCTGGGGTAAATCCAGTCTGCTCGACGCGTTAACTCTGCTGCTTTCTCCGGAACCCAAACTGTACTGCTTTAAAGAAGAGGATTTCTATTTCCCCGCCGGCGAGGAGGAATCAAAATCCCAGTACCTGCACGTGGTATTTACGTTCTGTGAGAATCAGGCTGGTCATCATATGTCGCCGCGGTTTAATTCACTCTCACCGCTTTGGGTGAAATGTGCCGACAAGCTCAACCGGATTTATTACCGGCTGGAAGGCGAACTCGACGACGATGGCAGCGTCATGACGCTGCGCAGCTTCCTGTCGTCCAACGGTCAGCCTTTAAATCTGACGACGATTGATCCGCTGGCGCAGGCGCTGATCCGCCTCAATCCGGTATTACGTTTACGCGATGCGCGTTTTATCCGCCGTCTGCGCAGTGAAACACTGGCGCCACGGCTGGCGGCTAATAACGAAGAACTGGCTAAACAACTGGATGAACTGACACGGGAGCTGGTCCACAGCCCGCAGACGCTGAAAAACAGCGAACTGCGTAGCGGGCTTTCGGCGATGCAGCAGTTGCTGGAACATTATTTTGCCGAGCAGGGGACATCGAACAGCGTGCCGTGGCAGCAAAAACGTCATGGCCGCGCAGAAAGCCGCCGGGCGTGGCGTTCTCTGGATAACATCAACCGTATGATTGCCGAACCCAACAGCCGCAGTATGCGGGTGATGCTGCTTGGCATGTTCTCGACGCTGTTACAGGCCAAAGGCTCAGTGGTGTTGCATCCCGATGCCAGACCGCTGTTGCTTATCGAAGACCCCGAAACCCGCCTGCATCCGATCATGCTTTCTGTGGCGTGGGGCCTGCTGGATCAGCTGCCGTTGCAGCGGATCACCACCACCAATTCCGGCGATTTGCTCTCACTGGTACCGGTCGAACAAATTTGTCGTCTGGTGCGTGAATCCGGTCGCGTGGCGGCGTATGGCATTGGTCCGGAAGGGCTGAGTCTGGAAGACAGCCGCCGCATTGCGTTTCATATTCGCTTTAACCGGCCGTCTTCTTTGTTCGCCCGTTGCTGGTTGCTGGTTGAAGGGGAAACGGAAGTCTGGTTGCTGAATCAGCTGGCGCGGCAATGTGGTTATCATTTTGAATCTGAAGGGATAAAGGTGATCGAATTTGCTCAGTGCGGGCTTAAGCCGTTGCTGCGTTTTGCCCGACAAATGGGCATTGAATGGCATGCGCTGGTCGATGGTGATGAAGCGGGGCGAAAATACGCGGCGACGGTGATGGCTAATGTGGAAAGCCATGAAGATACGTTGCGTTACCGGCTGACGGCCTTACCCGCTCAGGACATTGAATACTTTCTGTATCGCGAGGGTTTTGAAGATGTTTACCGCAAGAATGCGGGAATACCGGATAACGCGCCAATGTCGCCAAGGCGCATTCTTGATAAAGCTGTTCACCGTAGTTCGAAGCCGGATCTGGCAATAGACGTGGCGATGGCGGCATCGTTACGGGGAACCTCATCGATTCCCCCGTTGCTGCGACAGATGTTTTCCCGCGTGGCCTGGCTGGCGCGCGGGAGAGCCGATTAAGCAGCCTGAGTCTGGGCGACAGTAACCGGATTGCCGTGTCCGCTGGTGAATGTCTGGCGGATCTGGCTTTCCAGGTCATCTAACAGCAGATAACGGCGGCGGTACTCGGAACGGCGTTTACTGGCGATTTCTTCCAGCGGGCGGTGCGCAATCTGACGCGGCAGATGGAAATAACCGTCTTCGCCCTGTTTTGCATCCAGTGTTTCCCAGAAGCTGTCGTAATCGGCATACACCATTCCTTTACGTTTTTTGTAACGCGGATCCTCATAAATATGCGTGTGGTTGCCGACGGCAATCAGTTGCGTCATGCCTGTTACATCCGCCAGCGTTGTCAGCGCTTCAATCACCAGACGTTTCGGGAACAACCCATGGCAGGCTTTAGTAGCTGTCTGAATTTCCTGGTGATCCACATGGGCGCGCGGCCCCTGCAATGCGCCAATAAACAGCGTCGGCTGACCCTGATACTCAATAAAAGAGAACGTCACGATAGCTATCGGTTCTCCCTGCGGATTATTGAAGGACAGCGTCGCTTCGCCTTCTTTATCCAGACGGCTGACGGCGTTAAAGGTAATGGCATAACGCTGATCTTCTTTACCGGTCAGGGTGGCAATCGCCATCGGTTTTTTATTCAGATAGCCGTGATTAATGGCGTCCGGCAGGCAGTCCTGGATCATATCGTAATGATCGGTGATCCGCTTCAGGGCCTGAGCCTGATTGATATTGGCTGCCTGATAGGTGCGATGTAATTTCGCTGGCAGGCCGGGCATTGCCAACAGAATTTCATCACGTTGCGGATGCTGCGCCAGATAATCGAGCAGTGCAAATGTTCTGCGCGGCTGCTTCAGCGTACGGAAAAGGAATTTAAGGCGATAGCGCGGTAATTTCCAGGACGGCCCCGGCGTGATGCGGTTGGTGAGGAGTGCCTTCATCAACTGCAAGCCTGAAAGCGGGGCTTTTTCTACGCCAGGATAATGGAGAGTCGTCATGGTCTTTACCTGTTATTTGCAACCGGGTTTTTGTTACCGATATTTCAACAGGAGATGCATAAACGACTGTGCAACGGGGAAAAGTATGGAGAAATTGAACGTGATTTGTTGAGATTGTGTTTAGATTTGATTTTGTTTATGTCGTGTCTTAGCAATTGGTGTCTAAAAAATGTACTTTATTTTCGTAAAGAGGGCTTGAAGCCTGAGCCATTCTCCCCCATAAATAAAAATGCCAGTCAGTGAGTGACCGGCATTTGCAGTAGACGTGTTATTTGATACGTGATGCTGAACCGGTCAGGCGACCGCTTCACTTTCCACAGGAATAATGAGGCTGGCATGATTCCCCTTTGGGCCTTCATGAACGTCGAAATTGACCTGCTGGCCGGCTTTTAAAGTCCGGTAACCCTCCATCTGTATTGTGGAGTAGTGAGCGAAGATGTCTTCACCTCCATTTTGCGGGCAAATGAAGCCAAAGCCTTTAGCATTATTGAACCATTTAACCGTACCCGTCTGCATGCTTCTACATCCCTCTCATGACTAGTCTGGTAGTAAATAGATAAAGCCAGTTGAGTGAGCACGTAGGCCAGAACGTCGGCGATAAGCGCCTGTTCAGGCCGGTTTAAACCCCGTCCGGCTCACGAATTTACACTCTAGTGGAATAGATAAAGACGTCAAGGAAACGGCATTTGTCCCGGGGGAGCAGATGACCAAAGTTTGAAGCAGGTAACGCTATTGACATATTTTGTTAAATTTTCATCCGCGTTATCTGTTGCACGTAAAACATTTTGTGCAGCGGCAAGGTGAGGCCAGAGATGGTAAAATACGGTAATAACGGCGTGAGGCTCTGCAGAAAGCCTTCATGCTTGTGTATTTGGCTTCCGATACGATCTTCACAGGTGATGAACAGGCAATGGGCAATAATCAAGACTGGCTAAATTTTGAACATTTGGCGGCGGATAAGCAAAAGGATGAGGTAAAACCGCCATCTATGTATAAAGTTATATTAAACAACGACGATTACACTCCAATGGAATTTGTGATTGACGTTCTGCAAAAGTTCTTTTCTTATGATATTGAACGTGCAACGCAACTGATGCTCCAGGTGCACTACAGAGGCAAAGCGATATGCGGTGTTTATACAGCCGAAGTCGCGGAAACCAAGGTCGCACACGTAAATGAGTACGCCAAGGAGAATGAGCATCCGTTGCTGTGTACGCTGGAAAAAGCCTGATTAAGGCAATCTATTTGGGAGGTGCCTATGCTCAATCAAGAACTTGAACTCAGTCTCAACATGGCTTTCGCAAGAGCCCGTGAGCACCGGCATGAGTTTATGACCGTGGAGCACCTGTTGCTGGCGTTGCTCAGCAACCCTGCTGCCCGTGAAGCGCTTGAAGCTTGTACAGTCGATCTGGTGGCATTACGCCAGGAGCTGGAAGCCTTCATCGAGCAAACCACACCCACCTTACCCGCCAGTGAAGAGGAACGTGACACCCAGCCTACGCTGAGTTTCCAGCGCGTTCTGCAACGTGCGGTATTCCACGTGCAATCTTCTGGCCGCAGCGAAGTTTCTGGCGCTAACGTTCTGGTCGCGATTTTCAGCGAACAGGAATCTCAGGCAGCCTATCTCCTGCGCAAACATGACGTCAGCCGCCTTGATGTGGTGAACTTTATTTCGCATGGCACCCGTAAAGATGAATCGGGCAGCCAGGCGCAAAACAATGCGGAAAACCCAGTTAACGAAGAGCAGTCGGCGGGGGAAGATCGTATGGAGAACTTCACCACTAATCTCAACCAGTTAGCGCGTGTAGGTGGTATTGACCCGCTGATTGGCCGTGACAAAGAACTGGAGCGCGCCATTCAGGTGCTCTGCCGTCGCCGTAAGAATAACCCGCTGCTGGTGGGTGAATCCGGCGTGGGTAAAACCGCGATTGCCGAAGGTCTGGCATGGCGAATCGAGCAGGGCGATGTGCCGGAAGTGATGGCCGACTGCACCCTGTATTCTCTGGATATCGGTTCGTTGCTGGCGGGCACTAAATACCGCGGTGATTTCGAAAAACGTTTCAAATCTCTGCTGAAACAGCTGGAGCAGGATAAGAACAGCATCCTGTTTATTGATGAAATTCACACGATCATTGGTGCCGGTGCGGCATCAGGCGGTCAGGTGGATGCCGCAAACCTCATCAAGCCATTGCTTTCCAGCGGGAAAATCCGCGTGATCGGTTCCACCACGTATCAGGAATTCAGCAATATCTTTGAGAAAGACCGTGCTCTGGCACGTCGCTTCCAGAAAATTGATATTACTGAGCCAAGCGTGGAAGAAACGGTTCAGATCATTAACGGCCTGAAAACCAAATACGAAGCGCATCACGATGTGCGTTACACCGCGAAAGCGGTGCGTGCGGCGGTTGAGTTGTCGGTCAAATATATCAATGACCGTCATCTGCCGGACAAAGCCATCGACGTCATCGACGAAGCGGGCGCGCGCAGCCGGTTAATGCCGGTCAGCAAACGCAAGAAAACCGTTAACGTCAGCGATATTGAAAGCGTTGTGGCGCGTATTGCCCGCATTCCGGAAAAAACCGTGTCTGCGACAGACCGCGATGTGCTGAAAAATCTGGGCGACCGTCTGAAAATGCTGGTCTTCGGACAGGATCCTGCGATTGAAGCACTGACTGAGGCGATCAAGATGAGCCGCGCCGGTCTGGGTCAGGATCACAAGCCTGTCGGTTCGTTCCTGTTCGCCGGTCCTACCGGTGTGGGTAAAACAGAAGTCACGGTGCAACTGGCGAAAGCGCTGGATATCGAACTGCTGCGCTTTGATATGTCGGAATACATGGAGCGTCATACGGTCAGTCGTCTGATCGGTGCGCCTCCGGGTTATGTCGGCTTTGACCAGGGCGGTTTGCTGACGGATGCGGTGATTAAACATCCTCACGCCGTGGTGCTGCTCGATGAAATCGAGAAGGCGCATCCGGATGTCTTCAACCTGCTGTTGCAGGTGATGGACAACGGCACGCTGACCGATAACAACGGGCGCAAGGCCGATTTCCGTAACGTGATTTTGGTAATGACCACTAACGCCGGTGTGCGTGAAACGGAACGTAAATCGATTGGTCTGATTCATCAGGACAACAGTCCGGATGCGATGGAAGAGATCAAACGTACCTTTACGCCGGAATTCCGTAACCGTCTCGACAACGTTATCTGGTTCAACCATCTGTCTACGGAAGTTATCCAGCAGGTTGTCGATAAGTTTATCGTTGAACTGCAGGCGCAGCTGGATGCGAAAGGCGTTTCTCTGGAAGTCAGCGATGAAGCTCGCGACTGGCTGACCGTGAAAGGCTACGACCGTGCGATGGGTGCGCGTCCGATGACCCGTACCGTTCAGGAAAACCTGAAGAAACCACTCGCCAACGAACTGCTGTTTGGTTCACTGGTGGATGGTGGTTCCGTCTCTGTGGCTCTGGATAAAGCGGCTGACAAGCTGACTTATCACTTCATGAGTGCGCAGAAGAAAAAACCGGAAGGTGCGGTGCATTAATTTTCATCTGTGATGAGAAAAACAAAAGGCGATGTGAAAACATCGCCTTTTTTCTTTCCGAAATTCTTTATTTAATTGCAGTAATTAGTGAGGGATTTCAGAAAGGATAGTGGAATACATCATGGAACAAATGCCGGATTGCGGATACCACAAAACGCCCTTGCAACAGCAGGAAGGGCGAAAAGGGTATCCTCAGGTATCGCCGGAAAATCAGCGATGAGTGAGCCGCTTATTAACGGCTACGGAAGACAATGCGGCCTTTGCTCAGGTCGTACGGGGTCAGCTCTACAGTGACTTTGTCGCCCGTCAGGATGCGGATGTAGTTCTTACGCATTTTACCGGAGATGTGTGCGGTAACTACGTGTCCGTTTTCTAATTCTACGCGGAACATAGTGTTTGGCAGCGTATCAAGTACGGTGCCTTGCATTTCAATGTTGTCTTCTTTGGCCATCGAATCCTCTAGGTCTAACTACCATAGTTTTTAACCGGCAAGATAATGCCGAAAAACCCACATTATGTAAAGAAGTATGGTCCATGACCGCACCTATTCCCTATCCTTCGGGAACACCGGCAGGTCTTCATCATGTGGGGATAAGTCTTGTGGCAACCAGCAATCCGGCGCTAACGCGCGTTGCGAAAGTTCGGATAACTGCTGCAAAAATTGGCGGCGGGGGATCTCTCTCGCACCCAGCGACGCAGTGTGAGGGTTGAGCACCTGACAGTCAATCAGTTCTCCACCATTGCGGGAAAAATGTTGGCAAAAAACCATCAGCGCGGCTTTTGAAGCGTTTTCACGGCGACTGAACATCGACTCGCCGCAAAATAACCCGCCAACAGAAACACCGTATAATCCCCCAACCAGTTCATTTCCTTCCCAGACTTCAACTGAATGCGCACGTCCGGCTTCATGCAATTCCTGATAACCGCGCTGAACCAGCGGTCCGATCCAGGTACCGTCCTCACGCTGCATGGCACACGCGCGTATGACCTTTTCAAATTGCTGGTTAAGTGTGAAACGAAAAGGCATTTTGCGCATGAAACGTTTCAGACTCCGGCTGACGTGACGTTCATCCGGAACTAAAATTGCACGGGGATCGGGTGACCACCAGAGGATCATCTCTCCCGGTTCAAACCAGGGGAAAACGCCGTACTGATACGCGGAAAGCAGGCGAGGGGCGGTGAGATCACCCCCGATAGCCAGCAGGCCATTCGGCTCCTGCAAGGCAGTTTCAGGATCCGGAAAATTAACCGAATTGGCCTCAAGCTTTACTAACCGCATAGATCTCCTTATCCGGCGACTCACGGGCCGCCGCTAAACTGGCAACTACGACGTCAGGTACGTGACAAAAACCGCGCATACCGGCCCTGTGCAGCAATTAACGACGCATGATCACCTTGCTCCACAATCTGACCTTCTTCCATGACGCAAATCCTGTCGAAAGTTTCCAGACCGTGCAGCCGGTGCGTCACTAAGAGTAGCGTTTTATTCTGACAATGCTTGTGCAGCAGAGCCAAAATATGTTGTTCCGTTTCCGCATCAAGCCCTTCTGTCGGTTCATCAAGCAACCACAGCGGGGCGTCATGCAGCAAAGCACGCGCCAGCCCGATACGACGCTGTTCGCCACCGGAAAGCTGACGCCCGCCTTCACCAAGCCAGGCGTTCAGGCCTTCATTTTTCAGCAACACATCTAAATCAACCTGTCTCAGGGCTTCCGCGATCTGCTCATCGGTGCATTGCGGTGATGCCATACGCAGGTTTTCGCGCAGCGTAGTGTTAAAGACATGTGCGCGCTGACTGACAACGGTGATCATCTTACGCAGCGTTGCTTCATCGTAGCCACCGATAGCATGACCGTTGATTTCAAGCGTGCCGCTGGTGATATCCCAGCCGCGGGTCAGCAATTGCAGCAGGGTAGATTTGCCACACCCGGTCTGGCCGAGCAGGGCAATATGTTCACCGGCACGGACATCCAGCGTGACGTTTTTCAGCACCGGAAGCGGTTGTCCGGGATAGGTGAAGTTCAGATTTTGCAGCGACAGGCTGACGTGTTCAGCGGCAACAGGACCTTGTGTCGGGAAGGTTACGTCTGCGGGCTGGTCAATAATCTGGCTAACGCGCTGAGCCGAAGCGATAACTTGCCCCAGATGCTGGAATGCCGCAGCGACCGGTCCCAGCGCTTCGAAAGCGGCCAGCGGAGTAAATACGAACAAAGCAATCAGTGCGCCGGGTTGCGGGAACTGGCTGATGCCACCCGCGGCCAGCCACAGCATTAGCGTCACGGTCAGACCGGCTGCTGCAATCACCATCGCCTGCGACAAACCGGTCAGTTTTGCCTGCTGCTGCTGGCGCAACATCCAGCGGCGCTCGATATCGTTCAGTTGCTGGCGGAATCGTGGCTGAGCGCCAAAGACCACCAGCTCGGACTGACCCTGTAACCATGACGTCAGCTGCATGCGGTACTCACTGCGCAGCGCCGTCAGTTCGCGGCCAGCCGGTTTACCCGCCCGGTAGAAAATCACCGGAAGAAGCAGCATCAGCACCAGCATGATCGCACCGAGGGTCAGCGCCAGCTTAACATCGAGGAAACTCAGGCCAAACGTCACCAGCAGGATTACCACCAGTGCACTTACCAGCGGAGAAATCACCCGCAGATACAAATGGTCCAGCGTATCGACATCGGCCACCAGCCGGTTCAGTAAATCGGCCTGACGAAAACGGGCAATACCGCCCGGAGACAGCGGCATGATTTTGGTGAAAGTAAACACGCGCAGATGTGCGAGCACACGGAATGTCGCGTCGTGGCTGACCAGACGCTCGGCATAGCGGCCTGCAGTACGAAATATCGCCGCCCCGCGCACACCGGCGGCAGGAAGCATGTAGTTGAAACTGTATAAACCGGCGATACCCGCCACGGCGGAGGCCGCGAGGAACCATCCCGAAAGCGTCAGCAGCCCGATGCTCGCCAGTAAAGTGACGATAGCCAGAATGATGCCCAGAGACAGGCGGAACCAGTGACGTCGATACAGCGCGAGATAAGGCAGAAGAGTTTTCATGATTACAGCTCCTTATTCCGCTGAGAAAGCAGGCTGGCGAATAAACCATCCTGAGCCACCAGTTGCGCGAAGGTGCCGCGCTCGGCGATCAGGCCTTTATCCATCACCCAGATTTCGTCGTACTCCCGGGTGTCTTCCAGCTGATGCGTCACCAGCAGGGAGGTTTGTGCTTTAGACGCGTCGTTCAGCGCGCTCATTACCCGTTTTTCGCTGTGTGCGTCGAGGCTGGCGGTGGGTTCATCAAGCAGTAATAAACTGCACGGCGAGAGCAGGGCGCGGGCTACGGCCACGCGCTGCGCCTGACCGATGGATAAACGCGCCGCGCTGTCGCCCAGTTCGGTTTCCAGTCCCTGCGGTAACAGCGGCAGGAATTCACTCACATACGCACGGTCGATGGCAGACTGAAGCTGTTCATCGCTGACATCCGGCTGATTGAGCAGAATGTTGGCACGCAGGGTTTGTTCGGGCAGATGTGGGTTCTGGCCGACCCAGCTCAGCTGTTTACGCCATTCATCGTTGCGTAATGATTTCAGTTCCATACCGCTGACGGTAACGGAACCCTGATAAGGCAGGAAGCCGAGCAGGGCGTTTAGCAATGAACTTTTACCCGCACCGCTCAGGCCAACGATGGCGATACGTTGTCCTGCCGGAATACTGAAGGTCAGCGGACCGGCCAGCGTTTTACCCTGCGGCGACTGAATAATCAGATCGCGGGCTTCCAGATCAACCGTTTTACCGGCCGGGAAATTCTGATCACCGTCACCCATATCGGCACTTTCAGCGCTAAGGAACGTCACCAGACTTTCTGCTGCGCCGACGGCCTGCGCTTTGGCGTGATAAAACGCGCCCAGATCACGCAGAGGCTGGAAAAACTCCGGGGCAAGTATCAGCACCAGAAAACCGGCGAAAAGGGTCACAGGCGTGCCGTAGCTGCCAAAGTTCAGTTCGCCGAGATAAGAGAAACCGAAATACACCGCGACAACCGCAATGGAGATGGAAGCGAAGAATTCCAGGACTGCGGAAGATAAAAAGGCCAGACGCAGAACGTCCATTGTGCGTGCGCGAAAGTGTTCCGTTGAGCGTTTGATCTGGTCGATTTCTGCCGTCCCGCGGTGGAACAGGCGAAGCGTATCCAGACCGCGCAGACTGTCGAGGAAGTTTCCGCTTAGACGCGCCAGCGCGACAAAGTTGCGGCGGTTAGCATCTGCCGCACCCATTCCAACCAGCGCCATAAACAGCGGGATCAGCGGTGCGGTAACCAGCAGGATCAGCCCTGCGGCCCAGTTAATCGGGAAGACGCTGACTAAAATCAGCAGAGGAATAATACCGGCAAGTGCAATTTGTGGCAGATATCGGGAATAGTAATCCTGCATATCTTCGATTTGTTCAAGAATGATGCTGGCCCAGCTGCCCGCCGGTTTGCCCTGGATCCATGCAGGACCCAGTTTTTCCAGACGATCCAGCACCAGTTTACGCATTTCCTGTCGGATAACGCGTCCGCAGATAAAGCCCACCTGTTCACGTAGCCAGGTCACGACGGCACGCAACACAAAGGTGAGTGCCATTAACAGGAAACTTTGCAGCAGCGCATCACGCGGAGTGTGCTCGATAATCAGGCTGTGCAGTAATCCGGCCATCAGCCAGGCCTGTGCGAGGATCAGTAAACCAGAAAGCAGACCCAGCATCATAGACAGTCGGATCCAGCCTTTGGCGCGGGAGCTTTGTTGTTTTAACCAGCGGGTAAGTTCTTGTTGTCGTGTTTTATTCATCAGGCTTCAGTCTGTGCAGCAATCCGGATGGGAGGGCGCTTATGTTACATGCTCAGACCGCAAACTGAAAATATGAAAAAGGCGGCAATCACGCCGCCTCTTTTTAAGGGCAAACAGAAGGGGAGATGCTTACAAATCCGGTGCTTGCGATAAACCGTCCAGATAGCGTTCGGCATCCAGCGCGGCCATACAACCGGTACCGGCAGACGTAATCGCCTGACGGTAGATATGGTCCATGACATCGCCTGCGGCGAAAACACCCGGAATACTGGTTTGTGTCGCATTGCCGTGGGAACCGGACTGCACTTTGATGTAGCCGTCTTTCAGTTCCAGCTGGCCTTCGAAAATGCCGGTGTTCGGGCTGTGACCGATAGCGATGAATACACCAGCAACATCCACCTGAGATTTCTCGTCAGTGCGCACGTCGAGCAAGCTCGCGCCGGTAACACCCATCTGATCGCCGACCACTTCGTTCAGGGTTTTATGGGTGTGCAGAACAATATTACCGCTGGCCACTTTGTCATTCAGACGGTCAACCAGAATTTTTTCAGCACGGAAACTGTCGCGACGGTGTATCAGGTGTACTTCAGAGGCAATGTTCGCCAGATAAAGCGCTTCTTCAACTGCGGTATTCCCGCCGCCAACCACTGCGACTTTTTGATTACGGTAGAAGAAACCATCACAGGTGGCGCAGGCAGAAACGCCGCGACCTTTGAACGCTTCTTCAGAAGGCAGACCGATATAACGTGCGGATGCGCCGGTGGCGATGATCAGTGCGTCACAGGTGTATTCGCCGCTGTCGCCGGTGAGGCGGAACGGACGGTTCTGCAAATCGACTTTGTTAATGTGGTCGAAAATAATCTCAGTATTAAATTTGGTCGCATGTTCATGCATACGTTCCATCAGGCCCGGACCGGTCAGACCTTCCGGATCGCCCGGCCAGTTTTCGACTTCGGTGGTTGTGGTCAGCTGACCGCCTTTTTCAACACCGGTAATCAACACCGGATTAAGGTTGGCGCGTGCTGCATAAACTGCTGCGGTATAACCCGCCGGACCAGAACCTAAAATCAATAATTTACTGTGTTTAACCGTACTCATGCGTAATTCATCTCCGCGGTAGCGACAAGCGATAGACCGATTGTAGGGAAAACGGCGCAGTAAAAAAAGCAAACTCAGATGTTGTTAACGATTTGTCTGATAGTTTTTACAGAGAAACACGGGTAAAAAGGTTTCCTTTGCTGATTATCAGACACTTAACTGTTTGATGAACAGCGTGAAAAACAACGGCGGTGATGTCAGTCGCTGTGAATGTTGTTTAACAGAGTGCGGTCTTTTAGTCACAATTCACGGCAGGTTGTGGGGTTTTGGCTGAATTATTTCGCGCACTGAGTTGTTATTGTCCAAAGAGAAAAGACAGCTAAAAAGGGGGGATCAGCTTTTCAGGTTGGCACGTTCTTCTGATTTTGCTTCTTTTACTTTGACAATCCGCTGTGCATTTGCGAAAACATCAGGGGAAGAAGAAATTAACTGCCTGTCTGTGACTTGAATTTATGCAATTGGCTGCTACCGGACCCGTTCTGGTCTTGCTTTTTTGCGTTTTTGTTGCAGCAGGGTTTAGTGAATCAGGTTGGCTGTATGCAATCTATTAATTTCGCAGGGTTATTTCTTTTGAGTATCCGTTTTACGGTCGTGTTCCTTTTGACAGGGGATCAACGCGGCTTTGGGATGCGTAAACCTTAATAATCGGGTCTTCGCTTGGGACAACCCTTAGACATTGAAGTTGGCTGGGGTATGGCAGGTGCAGGGAAGGACAGCAGAGAGACAATAATAATGGTAGACAACAAAAAACGTCCGGGAAAAGATCTCGACCGTATTGACCGTAACATCCTCAACGAATTGCAAAAGGATGGCCGGATTTCAAACGTCGAGCTTTCCAAACGTGTGGGATTATCTCCAACTCCATGTCTGGAGCGCGTTCGTCGTCTGGAACGTCAGGGCTTCATCAATGGTTATACCGCATTGCTTAACCCGCATTATCTGGATGCCTCGTTGCTGGTGTTTGTTGAGATTACCCTCAACCGTGGCGCGCCGGATGTGTTTGAGCAATTTAACGCGGCAGTACAAAAACTCGAAGATATTCAGGAGTGTCACTTGGTTTCAGGGGACTTCGACTATTTGTTGAAAACCCGCGTACCTGACATGTCCGCCTACCGTAAGCTGTTAGGTGAGACATTACTTCGTCTTCCAGGTGTTAACGACACCCGAACCTATGTGGTCATGGAAGAAGTAAAACAGACAAATCGCCTGGTCATCAAAACCCGGTAATTGTTCAGGTGCAAAACCTTGTAATTTTAGCTACACTCCTGTGTATCTATACAGCTATGGCGCCGGGGACTCTCGGCGCTGTTGCTTTTTCTCAGTTCACAGGAACCTGGAGAGCCTTTCTTGAGCCAGGAATATACAGAAGATAAAGAAGTTACCCTTAAAAAGCTGAGCAATGGTCGCCGTCTTCTGGAGGCTTTGCTGGTGGTGGTAGCGATTTTTGCTGCTTATTTAATGGCGGCATTGGTGAGTTTTAACCCCTCTGATCCAAGCTGGTCTCAGACCGCATGGCATGGGCCAATTCATAACTGGGGCGGTGGTGTGGGAGCCTGGATGGCTGACACGCTGTTCTTCATCTTTGGCGTATTTGGTTACGCTATTCCCCCTATTATTCTGTGCCTCTGCTGGGCGGCGTTTCGTCAGCGGGATAAACAGGATTTCGTCGATTATTTTGCCCTTTCGCTGCGCCTTATCGGGACGCTGGCGCTCATTGTCACGTCTTGTGGTCTGGCATCAGTCAATATTGATGACCTTTACTACTTCGCTTCCGGTGGTGTCATCGGCAGTTTGTTGAGTACAGCGATGACGCCGTATTTCAACAATGTGGGTGCGACGCTGGTGTTGTTATGTGTGTGGGCAGCCGGACTGACACTGTTTACCGGCTGGTCATGGCTGACCATTGCCGAGAAAATTGGCGGTGCCGTGCTCGGCGTCACCAATATCGTGACCAACCGTTCCCGTCGTGACGATGATTATGACTACGACGAGCACGACGATCCGTTACTCGAAGACGACGAAGCCAAACCGGTAGCTAAAGTTGCTCCTGCCGTCGCAGGTGCAGCGGCAACAGCAGCGATCCCTGCGGCTGCCGCAGTGACTGCTGATACCGATGACGATGACGTCCTGTTCTCTGCGCCTTCAGTTAATGAGCATCCAGCAGCACCAGCACCTTCTGCTCCTGTTTCTTCTGCTGTTCCTGAAACAGCCGCAGCAGTCGCTGAAGCGGCTTCGGTCGTGACACCAGCGCCAGCAGCTGATCCTTATGCTGCAGAACCGCCGGTGGCTGAGATTTCACCTTATCCGTCTACGCCGGTTTCAACCGCGCCGCCGCTCTATAATTTCGAAATTACGGAAGAAACGCCGGTGCCGCGCCATCCGCAGCCGGTACAGCAATCACCTTCTCCTGCGCCGGTTGAGCGCAATCAGGAAGATGGCCCGAGTCTCGGGAACTGGCAAACAGCCGTTGAACCCAGTCGTTCACCGTTTGATTTCAGTTCGCCGGTACCCGATGCCGCGCAGGCCGCCAGCGTTGCCGCTACGGCTGCACTTGCTACGGGTCTGGCTCAGGCAGGGCAGTCTGCGGCATCTTCTGCAACCAATACCTTTATGCCTGCTTTCAGCGCTGTGAGTGATGAAAATCCGCAGGTGAAAAAAGGGTTTGGCCCAGAACTGCCGCGTCCAAATCCGGTGCGTATTCCAACGCGTCGCGAGCTGGCATCGTACGGTATTAAATTGCCGTCTCAGCGTATGGCCGAACAACAGGAAAACGCGCAAGCTGTGGCCCAGCAAAATACCGGGCAGGAAACCTGGCATAACGATCCCCTGGCTCAGGCCGACGAGGAAGCCCGGCAGGAAGCCGCATTGCAGCAGGCGTTTGCCGAACAGCAGCAAGAGCGTTACGGCGATGCGGTGACTGAAAGTGAACCGGACGCTGAAGCCGCCTTGCAGGAAGCTGAATTACGCAATGCTTTCGCTGCGCGAGAGCAGGCGCGTTATCAGCAAGAAGTCGAGCCGCAAAGCGGTCTGGTTCAGCATCATCATTCGCAAAATAATCAGGAAGAAATTTCCCATTCTCCTGCCGATGATTTTGCTGCTGCCGCGATGAAACTCAGTCAGCACGATGCTTTCAGCTTCTCGCCAATGGCTGATCTGGTGGACGATACGCCGTCTGAGCCATTGTTCACGTTGTCAGCGCAAGCGGAAGAAGAACCGCAACCTGCCGCGTTTGCTCAGCAACCTTATCAGCGCGCTGCGGCTTCGGAACCGGTTCAACATGCGCAGGAATATGAAGCGCCACGTCAGTCATCGCCATCGGCGCAGCCTGACATGGACAGCCTGATCCACCCGTTCCTTATGCGTAATGAACAGCCGCTGGTGAAACCGACTACGCCGCTGCCATCACTGGATTTGCTGACATCGCCTCCGGCGGAAGCAGAACCTGTGGACGAGTTCGCTCTGGAACAGATGGGTAACCTTATCGAAGCCCGCCTGAATGATTACCGCATCAAAGCAGACGTCGTCGGCAAATTACCGGGTCCGGTCATTACACGTTTCGAACTGGATCTGGCGCCGGGCGTTAAAGCCGCGCGTATTTCTAACCTTTCGCGTGACCTTGCACGTTCATTGTCTGCCGTTGCGGTGCGTGTCGTGGAAGTTATTCCCGGCAAGCCTTATGTCGGCCTGGAATTGCCAAACAAGAAACGTCAGACCGTTTATCTGCGGGAAGTGCTGGACTGTGCGAAATTTAAAGAAAGTACGTCTCCGCTGACGATTGTGCTGGGTAAAGATATTTCGGGTGAGCCGGTTATCGCCGATTTGGCGAAAATGCCTCACTTGCTGGTGGCCGGTACGACCGGTTCCGGTAAGTCTGTCGGCGTTAACGCCATGATCCTGAGTATGCTTTACAAATCCAAGCCGGAAGATGTGCGCTTCATTATGATCGACCCGAAAATGCTCGAGTTGTCGGTATATGAAGGCATTCCGCATTTGCTGACTGAAGTCGTCACCGATATGAAAGATGCAGCCAATGCGCTGCGCTGGTGTGTCGGCGAGATGGAACGTCGCTATAAACTGATGTCGGCGCTGGGTGTACGTAACCTTGCGGGCTATAACGAACGAATTCTGGAAGCGGAAGCGATGGGACGTCCAATTCCTGATCCATTCTGGAAGCCGGGTGATGGCATGGCTGCTGAGCCGCCATACCTGCAAAAAGAACCGTTTATCGTGGTGATGGTCGATGAGTTTGCCGATCTGATGATGACCGTCGGTAAAAAGGTAGAAGAACTTATCGCGCGTCTGGCCCAGAAAGCCCGTGCCGCAGGTATTCACCTGGTTCTGGCGACGCAGCGACCTTCTGTCGATGTGATCACCGGTCTGATTAAAGCGAACATCCCGACCCGTATTGCCTTTACGGTGTCGAGTAAAATCGACTCCCGTACCATTCTGGATCAGGGCGGTGCTGAATCCCTGTTAGGAATGGGGGACATGTTGTACATGGCGCCAAACTCCTCGATTCCGGTGCGTGTTCACGGTGCGTTCGTCCGTGACCAGGAAGTTCATGCGGTAGTTCAGGACTGGAAAGCCCGCGGTCGTCCGAAATACATCGAAAGCATTGTTTCCGGTGGTGACGATGGTGAAGGTGGCGGTTTAGGTCTGGACGGTGATGAAGAGCTTGATGCTCTGTTTGATCAGGCTGTGGCATTCGTCGTCGACAAACGTCGTGCATCAATTTCAGGCGTTCAGCGTCAGTTCCGTATTGGTTACAACCGCGCGGCACGTATCGTTGAACAAATGGAAGCGCAGGGCATTGTCAGTACGCCGGGTCATAACGGCAACCGTGAAGTACTGGCACCGCCATCGCATGAGTAAATCCTTCCAAAATTAATATCCAAAGTAATTCGGGCTGGTTCAAGGCGGCAACTGACCGAACCCCGGGAGCTTAGCTTACTAAGTGACCGGGGTGATAGAAGGCAGCCAACGCAGAGGCAGTTCGAATGATGAAGGATATTTGCAAAGATGCGTAAAACACATGTTTTTCAGATGATTGAGCTACCACCGGAGCGCTGCCTCGGATAGAGTTCGCACCATACGTCTTTTGCCTGTGTAAAAGGCATCGTCTGAAGTTTATGGATTTCTGAGGTAAGTATAAGAATGAAAAAATTGTTAATGGTAGGGTGTTTACTGACCGCATTTACCTCCGCTTCCGTATTAGCGGACGCCAGCAGTGATCTCAAATCCCGTCTGGGCAAACTCAATACTTTCCACGCCAGCTTCACTCAGACTGTCACAAGCGATGATGGTGCAGCCGTCCAGCAGGGCGAAGGTCAGCTTTGGGTCAAACGTCCGAACCTGTTTAACTGGCATATGACGACGCCAGATGAAAGCATTCTGGTTTCTGACGGCAAAACCTTGTGGTTCTACAACCCGTTCGTTGAGCAGGTCACGGCGACCTGGCTGAAAAACGCGACCGGCAATACGCCGTTCATGCTGATCACCCGTAACGACAGCAGCGACTGGGCTAAATACAACGTGAAGCAGAAAGGCGATGATTTTGAATTAACGCCAAAAGCTTCTACGGGCAATCTGAAGCAATTCGCAATCACAGTCACGCCGACCGGCACCATCAAAAGTTTTACTGCGGTTGAGCAGGACGGCCAAAAAAGTGCTTATACCCTGAAGGGTGAGCAAAATGCGGCTGTAGATGATGCTAAATTTAAATTTACTCCACCTAAGGGTGTGACGGTGGATGACCAGCGTCAGTGAGGTTAGTTTGAGTAATCTGTCACTCGATTTTTCCCAAAACGAATTCCAGCCACTGGCCGCCCGTATGCGGCCAGTAACCCTTGCAGAATATATCGGGCAGCAGCATCTGTTAGCGCCGGGCAAACCTCTGCCGCGGGCGATTGAAGCAGGGCAGCTGCATTCGATGATTTTATGGGGGCCACCGGGTACCGGGAAAACGACGCTGGCAGAACTGATTGGCCGCTATGCTAATGCCGATGTTGAGCGTATTTCGGCGGTCACATCAGGCGTAAAAGATATCCGTGAAGCGATTGAACGTGCCCGGCAGAATCGTGATGCCGGGCGGCGAACGATCTTGTTCGTTGATGAGGTCCATCGTTTCAACAAAAGTCAGCAGGATGCTTTCCTGCCGCACATAGAAGACGGCACCATAACGTTCATTGGTGCGACGACTGAAAACCCTTCGTTCGAACTCAATTCCGCATTGCTTTCCCGCGCACGTGTTTATCTGCTCAAATCACTGACAGCGGAAGATATTGAGAAAGTGATCGATCAGGCACTGACCAACGCTGAGCGCGGTTATGCCAATGAAAAAATCCGTGTCCCGCCAGAAACCCGCCGCATGCTTTCCGAACTGGTGAATGGTGACGCGCGCCGTGCTTTGAACAGTATTGAGATGATGGCCGATATGGCCGAAATTGACGCCAAAGGTTACCGGACGTTAACGCCAGAATTGCTCACGGAAATAGCCGGTGAGCGCAGCGCGCGTTTCGATAATAAAGGCGACCGTTTTTACGATTTAATCTCTGCGTTGCATAAATCAGTCCGTGGCTCCTCGCCTGATGCCGCACTTTACTGGTATGCCAGAATCATCACTGCCGGCGGCGATCCGCTGTATGTGGCGCGCCGTTTGCTGGCGATTGCCTCAGAAGATGTCGGTAATGCGGATCCGCGCGGTATGCAGGTGGCGCTTGCTGCCTGGGATTGCTTCACGCGCGTCGGTCCGGCGGAAGGTGAACGGGCGATTGCTCAGGCGATTGTGTATCTGGCGTGTGCGCCGAAAAGTAATGCGGTTTATACCGCGTTCAAATCGGCGATGCGCGATGCGCGCGAAATGGCAGATTACGATGTACCGGAACATCTGCGTAATGCGCCGACCAAGCTGATGAAAGAAATGGGGTTGGGTGCGGAGTATCGTTATGCACATGATGAACCCAACGCCTACGCAGCGGGCGAAGATTATTTCCCACCTGAAATGGCCCGTACGCAGTATTATTACCCGACGTCACGCGGGCTGGAAGGCAAGATCGGCGAAAAGCTGGCATGGCTTGCCGAGCAAGATCAAAATAGCCCGACAAAACGCTACCGCTAACTTTATCGTTGCGGTAAGGTTACCCGTGATAACTCTTTGACACGCTGCCGTTTCAGTCAGCGTGCATCGTCAAAATAACATTCAATAATGACACGTACAGGATTAGCATGCTCGATCCCAATATGCTGCGTAATGAGCTAGACGCAGTTGCAGAAAAACTCGCTCGCAGAGGTTTTAAACTCGATGTGGAAACGCTGCGTTCTCAGGAAGAACGCCGCAAAGTCTTGCAGGTAGAAACGGAAACTCTCCAGGCTGAACGTAACGCACGATCGAAAACTATCGGTCAGGCAAAAGCCCGTGGCGAAGACATCGAACCTTTGCGTCTGGAAGTGAATACGCTGGGTGAGAAGCTGGATGCCGCGAAGGCTGAACTGGAAGCATTGCAAAATGATATCCGTGATATCGCTTCTGCTATTCCGAACCTGCCTGATGATTCCGTACCTGCTGGTAAAGACGAAAACGACAATCAGGAAGTGAGCCGCTGGGGCACGCCGCGTCAGTACGATTTCACTGTCCGTGATCACGTGTCGCTGGGCGAAATGGCCGGTGGTCTTGATTTTGCCGCGGCTGTTAAGCTGACCGGTGCGCGTTTTGTGGTGATGAAAGGGCAAATCGCCCGTATGCATCGCGCACTGTCCCAGTTCATGCTGGACTTGCACACCGAACAGCACGGTTATCTGGAAACTTACGTTCCATATCTGGTCAACCAGGAAACGTTGTACGGTACTGGCCAGTTGCCGAAATTTGGCGAAGACCTGTTCCATACTAAACCGCTGGGTGAAGAAGCGGGCAGCAGCAACTATGCGCTGATACCGACGGCTGAAGTTCCACTGACCAACCTGACGCGTGATGAAATTCTTGAAGAAGAATCTCTGCCACTGAAAATGACGGCGCACACGCCTTGCTTCCGTTCAGAAGCCGGGTCTTACGGTCGTGATACACGTGGTCTGATCCGTATGCACCAGTTTGACAAGGTCGAGATGGTACAGATCGTTCGTCCGGAAGAATCGATGGATGCTCTGGAAGAACTGACTGGTCATGCAGAAAAAGTGCTTCAGTTGCTGAATCTGCCGTACCGCAAAGTTCTGCTGTGTACCGGCGACATGGGCTTTGGCTCATGCAAAACCTACGATCTGGAAGTCTGGCTGCCAGCGCAGGATACTTATCGCGAAATTTCTTCATGTTCAAACATGGGTGATTTCCAGGCCCGCCGTATGCAGGCGCGCTGCCGCAGCAAAACTGACAAAAAACCACGTCTGGTTCATACCCTGAATGGTTCTGGTCTGGCTGTGGGTCGTACGCTGGTGGCTGTGCTGGAAAACTACCAGCAAGCTGACGGCCGTATTGAAGTGCCGGAAGTATTACGTCCTTACATGGGCGGTTTAGAATATATCGGCTAATGCCGTTATATATGCAGTAATATAGCGAAAAAGCGCCTGAGGGCGCTTTTTTTATGCATAAAATCGTGCGCTGCGTTAAGAATTCCTCATTTCCGCCAACACAACCCTGCCTTTTTTGATAGCAGACAAAGTTTCCTACCTCCTTATTAGTAGTATCCCTGCATTCTGAGTGGGTAACTACTTTATGACCGGAGCAGGAAAATGTCGGTAATCGAACCTGAAGTCATCACGATAAAAAGTGGTATCAGCCGCCGGACGCTGATGAAAACATCAACGCTGGCAGGACTGGCCATTGCCGCGGGCGGCGTATCTCTGCCATTCAGCCGCAAAGCACTAGCACAGGCTGTGAGTGAGGCGAAAAATTCCGCACCTGAAGACAAAGTGGTCTGGGGTGCCTGCTCGGTTAACTGCGGCAGCCGCTGCGCCCTGCGATTACATGTACGTGATGATGAAGTGTACTGGGTTGAAACCGATAATACCGGACATGACATCTACGGTGACCATCAGGTTCGCGCCTGTCTGCGTGGCCGCTCAATCCGCCGGCGAATGAACCATCCGGAGCGTCTGAATTACCCGATGAAGCGCGTCGGTAAACGTGGTGAAGGTAAATTCAGGCGCATCAGCTGGGAAGAAGCCTTTGATGAAATCGCCAATAACCTGAAGCGTATTGTTGCTAAATATGGCAATGAGGCCGTGTACATCAACTACACCTCCGGCGTTGTCGGCGGCAATATCACCCGTTCTTCCCCTTACGCCTCGCTGGTTGCCCGCCTGATGAACTGTTACGGCGGCTTCCTCAGTCATTACGGGACTTACAGTACCGCGCAAATCGCCTGCGCCATGCCATACACTTATGGCAGTAATGATGGCAACAGCACATCAGATATTGAAAACAGTAAGCTGGTGGTGCTTTTCGGTAACAATCCTGCCGAAACACGCATGAGCGGTGGCGGTATCACCTATTACCTGGAGCAGGCGCGTCAGCGTTCCAGTGCCCGTATGATCGTGATCGACCCGCGCTACACCGACACTGCTGCAGGCCGTGAAGATGAGTGGATCCCGATCCGTCCGGGAACCGATGCTGCACTGGTCGCCGGTCTTGCACATGTGCTGATCACCGAAAACATGGTCGATCAGCCTTTCCTCGATGCCTGTTGCGTGGGCTACGACGAAAAAACCTTGCCCGCGGATGCACCCGTAAACAGCCACTACAAAGCGTACATTCTCGGTCAGGGCGAAGATGCGACGGCGAAGACGCCTGAATGGGCATCCCGTATTACCGGCATTCCTGTGGATCGCATCGTTAAACTGGCCCGGGAAATCGGACAAGCCAAACCTGCTTATATTTCTCAGGGCTGGGGCCCGCAGCGTCAGGCCAATGGTGAACTGACGTCCCGGGCTATCGCTATGCTGCCGATTCTGACCGGCAATGTCGGTATCAATGGTGGTAACAGCGGTGCGCGTGAATCAACCTATACCATTACTATCGAAAGAATGCCGGTGCTGGAAAATCCGGTGAAAACACAGATTTCCTGTTTTAGCTGGACCGATGCCATTGCGCGCGGACCTGAAATGACTGCCAAAGCAGATGGCGTGCGCGGTAAAGACAAGCTGGATGTGCCGATCAAATTCATCTGGAACTATGCCGGTAACACCATCACCAACCAGCATTCCGATATCAATAAAACACACGATATTCTGCAGGATGACTCGCAGTGCGAAATGATCGTGGTGCTGGAAAACTTCATGACATCATCGGCGAAGTACGCCGATATCCTGCTGCCGGATCTTATGACCGTCGAACAGGAAGACATTATTCCCAACGATTACGCCGGCAATATGGGATACCTGATTTTCATCCAGCCCGCGACCTCTGCCAAATTCGAGCGCAAAGGAATTTACGAGATGATGAGCGAAGTGGCGCGTCGTCTTGGTCCGGATGTTTACAACAAATTCACCGAAGGCCGCACCCAGCGGGAATGGTTGCAGTATCTGTACACCAAAATGCTGGCGAAAGACCCGGCGTTACCTGCGTATGAAGAATTGCGCGAAATGGGAATTTATAAACGTAAAGACCCAGCCGGGCATTTTGTGGCCTATAAAAAATTCCGTCAGGATCCTGTCGCTAATCCGCTGAAAACACCCTCAGGAAAGATCGAAATTTATTCCTCTGCACTGGCGAAAATTGCCAGCGAATGGGAGCTGCAAAAAGACGAAACAATCAGTCCGCTGCCGGTCTATGCCTCAACCTTTGAAGGCTGGGATGACCCGAAACGCAGCCAGTTCCCGCTACAAATGTTCGGCTTCCACTACAAAGCCCGCACCCATTCCACTTACGGCAATATCGACGTGCTGCAGGCGGCCTGCCGTCAGGAAGTATGGATCAATCCGCTGGATGCCAAAACCCGTGGTATTGAGAACGGTGACAAAGTGAAAGTGTTTAATGACCGTGGCGAAGTGCGTGTGGCAGCCAAAGTAACGCCGCGCATCATGCCCGGCGTTGTTGCTATGGGGCAGGGCGCATGGCATCAGGCCAATATGAATGGTGACCGTATTGACCATGGTGCCTGCATGAATACGCTGACGACTCAACGCCCGTCCCCGCTGGCGAAAGGAAATCCTCAGCATACGAATTTGATTCAAATAGAAAAAGTCTAAAGAAGCTACGGCCCAGGAGCCAGGCTCAATGACATGGTTGTTAAATTTTCGCCCTTCAGATGAGGGCGCAACGGAGTAAGTAATGTCGGATTCAAACAGTAAGAAAACGGGTTCAGGCGGAGGGATCAGTCGCCGTGACCTGGTTAAGGGAACTACGCTCGCCGGCATGGCAGCTGCCGTCGGGGGCATATCACTGCCGTTTAAATCAATACGTGCTGAAACACGTAAGGATTCGGTTAAAACCGCAGACGAGAAAATTGTCTGGAGTGCCTGCACCGTAAACTGCGGCAGCCGCTGTCCGCTAAGAATGCACGTCGTTGATAACGAGATCCGTTATGTCGAAACCGATAATACCGGTGATGATAATTATGAAGGATTGCATCAGGTTCGCGCCTGTCTGCGCGGGCGTTCCATGCGTCGCCGTGTTTATAACCCTGACCGCCTGAAGTATCCGATGAAGCGTGTAGGGAAACGTGGCGAGGGTAAATTCAAGCCAATCAGCTGGGACGAAGCGTTCGATACCCTGGCTGGCAGCCTGAAAGACATAATTAGCCGTTATGGCAATGAGGCCATTTATCTGAATTATGGCACCGGCACGCTGGGTGGCACCATGACCCGTTCATGGCCGCCAGGTAAAACGCTGATTGCCCGTCTGATGAACTGCTGCGGCGGTTATCTGAATCATTATGGTGACTACAGTTCGGCACAAATCGCTGCCGGTTTGAATTATACCTACGGTGGCTGGGCGGATGGCAACAGCCCGTCTGATATCGAAAACAGCAAACTGGTGGTGCTGTTTGGTAATAATCCGGGCGAAACGCGCATGAGCGGCGGCGGGGTGACGTATTACCTCGAACAGGCACGTCAGCGTTCCAACGCCCGCATGATCATTGTCGATCCGCGTTATACCGATACCGGTGCCGGCCGTGAAGACGAATGGGTGCCGATCCGACCGGGTACGGATGGCGCACTGGCTGCGGCGCTTGCGCATGTCATGATCACTGAAAATCTGGTCGATCAGCCTTTCCTCGACAAATATTGCGTCGGTTATGACGAAAAAACATTACCGGCAGGTGTCCCGCAGAATGCACATTATAAAGCGTATATTCTCGGAACCGGCCCCGATGGCGTGGCAAAAACGCCGGAATGGGCATCAAAAATCACCGGTATTTCTGTCGATAAAATCGTCAAGCTGGGGCGCGAAATCGGTCAGGCGAAACCGGCATTTATCACCCAGGGCTGGGGGCCGCAGCGTCATGCAAATGGTGAGATTGCCACCCGTGCGATAGCTATGCTGGCAATTCTGACCGGTAATGTCGGCGTTCATGGCGGCAATTCCGGTGCCCGCGAAGGCTCTTACGAAATTCCGTTTGTTCGTATGCCAACGCTCGAAAACCCGGTTCAGACCAGCATATCCATGTTTATGTGGACGGACGCGATTGTGCGTGGTCCGCAAATGACTGCCACTAAAGATGGCGTACGCGGAAAAGCGAAACTGGATGTGCCGATCAAATTTATCTGGAATTACGCTGGTAACTGCCTGATTAACCAGCATTCTGATATCAACCGCACCCACAATATTCTGCAGGATGACCAGCAATGCGAGATGATTGTGGTGATTGATAACCACATGACGTCTTCGGCGAAATACGCCGACATTATCCTGCCTGACTGTACCGCCTCTGAGCAGATGGATTTCTGCCTCGATGCGTCGTGCGGCAACATGGATTACATCATTTTTGCTGATCAGGCGATCACGCCTCGCTTCCAGTGCAAAAACATTTATGAGATGACCAGCGAGTTGTCCCGCCGTATGGGTGTTGAGCAGCAGTTCACCGAAGGCCGTACGCAGGAGGAGTGGTTGCGTCATTTGTATCAGCAATCCCGTGAAGCATTGCCTGAACTGCCAGATTTCGACACCTTCCGCAAACAGGGCATGTTCAAAAAACGCGATCCTGAACAGCATCACGTCGCTTACAAAGCATTCCGTGAAGATCCGGCGGCCAATCCGCTGAGCACGCCGTCTGGCAAAATCGAAATCTACTCCGCGGAACTGGCGAAAATTGCCTCTGAGTGGGAACTCTCTAAAGACGATGTCATTGATCCGTTGCCGGTCTATGCCGCTGGTTTCGAAAACTATGACGATCCGCTGGCCAGCAAATATCCGTTACAGCTGACCGGTTTTCACTACAAGGCGCGTACGCACTCCACTTACGGCAACGTTGATGTGCTGAAAGCCGCATGCCGTCAGGAAATGTGGATCAACCCGATGGATGCTGCGCAGCGTGGCATCAGCAACGGCGACATGATCCGCATCTTCAACGATCGTGGCGAAGTTCAGATTGCTGCCAAAGTGACGCCGCGCATGATGCCGGGCGTTGTGGCGCTCGGAGAAGGTGCCTGGTATTCCCCTGACAGCAAAAAGATTGACCGTGCGGGTAGCATTAACGTACTGACTTCTCAAAGACCTTCACCGCTGGCGAAAGGTAACCCCTCTCATACCAACCTTGTGCAAGTGGCTAAGGTTTAACGGAGTAAAACATGACAACTCAATATGGTTTTTATATTGACTCAAGCCGCTGCACAGGATGCAAAACCTGCGAACTGGCCTGTAAAGATTTCAAAAACTTAACGCCGGACGTCAGTTTCCGCCGCATCTATGAATATGCCGGTGGCGACTGGCAGAAGGACGGCGATGGCTGGCATCAGAATGTCTTCGCGTATTATCTGTCGATTTCCTGCAACCACTGCGCAGATCCAGCCTGTACCAAAGTGTGTCCGAGTGGCGCGATGCATAAGCGTGAAGATGGGTTCGTGGTGGTGAACGAAGACGTTTGCATCGGTTGCCGTTATTGCCACATGGCGTGTCCGTACGGTGCGCCACAGTACAACGAAGCCAAAGGTCATATGACCAAATGCGACGGCTGCTATGAGCGTATTGCGGAAGGTAAGAAACCGATTTGTGTGGAATCCTGCCCGTTACGTGCGCTGGATATGGCGCCGATTGAAGAGCTGCGTGCAAAATACGGTGATCTGGCTGAAGTGGCTCCGTTGCCGGCTTCACATTTTACACACCCAAATATCGTCATCAAACCCAATGCGAATTGCCGTCCTGTAGGCGATACCACGGGTTATCTGGCTAACCCGAAGGAGGTTTGAGATGGGAAACGGATGGCATGAATGGCCTTTAATGGTCTTTACGGTTCTGGGGCAGTGTGTGGTGGGTGCATTTATTGTGCTGGCTATCGCGCTTCTCACCCAACGCAGTAAAGAAGATGTCCGAAGGATACATCTTTCGATGTTCTTCCTGTGGGCGCTAATGGCGATTGCTTTTATCGCTTCAGTTCTGCATCTGGGCTCACCCCTGCGTGCATTTAACTCGCTGAACCGGCTGGGGGCGTCGCCGCTGAGCAACGAAATCGGTAGCGGATCATTCTTCTTTGCCTTAGGCGGGATTTACTGGCTGCTGGCGATGGTTAATAAGATGCCGCGCGTACTGGGCAAAATCTGGTTGATCGTCACCATGCTGGCCGGTATCGGCTTTGTCTACGCAATGTGCCGCGTTTATGAAATTGATACCGTGCCGACCTGGGATAATGCGTATACCTTCTTCCATTTCGGGCTGACGGTGCTGATCGGTGGTCCGGTTCTGGGTTATCTGCTGCTTCGTGGTGCGAATATCAATGGTTGCGGGCTGCGCCTGTTGCCGGTTATCAGTCTTGCTGCGCTGGTCGTGAGTATGGCAGTCGTTATGCTGCAAAGCGCAAGTCTGGCAGGCATCAACAGTTCTGTTCAGGCGGCTTCTGCCCTGATCCCGCAATATGGTTCGCTGTCAGTCTGGCGGCTGGTGCTGGTAATTCTCGGTCTCGGCTGCTGGTTCTGTCCGCTGATTATGCGCAAACGTCCGGCACTGGCATCAATGATTCTGGCGTTCGTGCTGGTATTTGCCGGTGAGCTGATTGGTCGCGCCATTTTCTATGGTTTGCATATGACTGTGGGAATGGCCGTCAGCGGCTAAATGATCAGTAGTCCGATTTATCAGAGGACACGTCGCTTGCGGTGGCGTGTTCTCTCTAAGCAGAGTGAATTATGTCAGCAGAATCAATCAGTTTAACCGGTAAGATTTTAGGTGCCGTATTATTTTATCCGCCAGATTCCCGCGAGGTTCAGCCATTAATTGCATTACTGGAAAGCAGCGAATGGGCACCCTTGTGGCCCTGTGCCACTGAACATGCCAAAGTTCAGGTGACTGAATATTTCAGCCAGATTGATCAGGCGCAAGAAAGCCTCACGGACGCCTATCAGCGCCTGTTTGTAGGCCCTTACGCGCTGCCAGCACCGCCGTGGGGCTCGGTCTATCTGGACAAAGAGTCTGTCGTGTTTGGCGATTCAACGCTGGTGCTCCGGCAGTGGATGCGCGAAAACGGCATCGAACCGCACCTGACACAGGCAGAACCAGAGGATCATATTGGTTTACTACTGATGATGTCTGCGTGGCTGGCGGAAAACTCTCCGTCATTGTTGAATGAATTTCTGACAATGCATTTGTTGCCGTGGTCAGGGCGTTATCTGGAATTGTTGCGGCAGAAAGCTGATCATCCGTTTTACGTGGGTGTGGCTGTACTGGCGGAATCCACGCTCTTTGGCTGGATCCAGCAGCAGGGTCTGGATGTGAAAACAGCGGATCTGTATTTCTGATGAGCGATCCACGCGACGCTGGTTTTTACCGGACCTGGATGAGCAGCAGAACCGTCAGCCGCCGTGGATTATTCCGCGGTTTGTTGTCACCCGCAAAACAGGCTGTTGAACAAACTGTCAGCCCGGAGAAAGCATTGCTGGTTCGCCAGTGCGCGCGTCCGCCTCAGGCAATAGCAGAGTCGCAGTTTATCCAAAAATGCGATGGCTGTGGTCGCTGTGCAGAGGCTTGCCCGGTGGGTATTTTGAGTATCCGTGAAGGGAAGGCGATACTGGCCATTGAGTATGCGGAATGTGATGCTTGTGGCGCCTGTACGTCATCCTGCGAGAATGGTGCGCTGGATGCCGCTGTCGTGATGGATACTGGTTTGCGTCCGGTGATTTTGCCGCAATGTCTTGGTCGCATGGATGACTTGTGCAGGATGTGCGAAATTGCGTGTCCGCGCACGGCAATATTTTTTAATCAACAAAATCAACCCAGCGTTGATAGCGCAAAATGTAACGGTTGCGGTAAATGCAAACTCGTTTGTTATCATGGTGATATTGACTTGTCATTAAAGCATCATGATTCCTGATACACGCGCTTGATTAACGATTTCAATCATCACTCTGCAGTTTGTGCTCAGGTCAATTTTTGCCAGATTGACTTTTAATCCGTCAGTGGCATGATGCGCGCAATTTCCTCCTGTTTGTGGTCTTCATCGTCCTATGTCCGCCTATTCTCGCCCCGTTTCTCTGCTCTTGTGCGGACTCCTTTTGCTGACGATTTCTATCGCCGTTTTAAACACGCTGGTACCCCTTTGGCTCAGCCATGAACAGCTACCGACCTGGCAGGTCGGGCTGGTCAGTTCATCGTATTTTACCGGTAACCTGCTGGGCACTTTGCTTGCAGGCGGGCTGATAAAACGCATTGGTTTCAACCGAAGCTATTACCTTTCCTGTGTAATATTTGCTGTTGCCACCGCAGGACTGGCGCTATCCATGAGTTTCTGGACGTGGGTTTCGGCCCGTTTCGTCGCGGGGATTGGGTGTGCGCTGATCTGGGTTGTGGTGGAAAGTGCGCTGTTACGAAGCGGAACAGTCAAAAATCGTGGCCAGCTGCTGGCGGCGTATATGATCATGTATTACATCGGAACGGTAGCAGGGCAGTTACTGGTTGGAACCGTACCAACGGCAATCTTCAGCGTTTTACCGTGGGTGACTGCACTGATTGTGATTGCGATGCTGCCTTTGCTGTTAACACATATTGAGGATCAGGACAGTGAACAACCGCGCCATGCGGTGATGCCGATGTTCAGACGGCGTAATGCACGTCTGGGGATAAATGGCTGTATTATTTCCGGTATTGTCCTCGGTTCACTCTACGGACTGATGCCGCTGTTCCTGGCGCATCAGGGAATGAGTGATGCGAACGTAGGTTACTGGATGGCATTGCTGGTCAGCGCGGGGATTATCGGACAGTGGCCGGTAGGACGTCTGGCAGATCGCTATGGTCGCCTGATGGTTTTACGCATCCAGATATTTTGTGTGATCCTCGGCAGTATTGCCATGCTCAGTGGGTATGCGATGGCGCCGACGCTGTTTATCCTCGGATGTGCGGGCTTTACGCTGTATCCAGTCGCGATGTCATGGGCCTGTGAGAAAGTGAGTGCTGATGAGCTGGTGGCGATGAATCAGGCGTTGCTAATGAGTTACACCATCGGCAGCCTTGCGGGACCGACAATGACCGCGATGCTGATGCAGAGTTATTCTGACCGTTTGCTGTTTGTGATGATCGCAGTGGTTTCGCTGGTCTATCTGATGATGCTGATGCGTAAAGCAGATCATACGCATAATCCTGTGGCCGCAGCGTAGTACCCTTCATTCTTGAAGCTGCAACTGCGTTAGCTACGATTCGGGGTCTCCTCACTTGCCGCCTTGGTGCAACTCCAATTATTTTGGATATGGTTTCATTGAGAATCTTATTCTCACAAAGCAAAAAAGACGCCAAATGGCGTCTTTTTAATGGGCTTGATATCTGTGTTTAATAGATAACTTTATGCCCGTAGCTGGCGAGAATGTTTTTCACTCTTTCCATGATTTCTTTGGTCGGCGGATTGACACCGTCCAGTCCGTATTTCTCGCCCATTGCCGTCCATTTATGTTTGCCGAGTTCATGATATGGCAACAGTTCAATCTTCTCGATGTTAGTCATGTCTTTGGTGAACTCGCCGAGTTTATGCGCGGACTCATCATCGTCTGACCAGCCCGGTACCACAACATAACGGATCCAGGTGCGCTGATTACGTTTTGCCAGATAGCGGGCAAAGTCCAGCGTACGGTGGTTGGATACGCCGACCAGATTCTGGTGAATATCGTCGTTCATTTGCTTGAGATCGAGCATAACCAGATCTGAGACATCCAGTAATTCGTCGATCACCGGATCATAACGGCGGACAAAACCGTTGGTGTCCAGACAGGTATTAATCCCTTCTTTCTGGCAGGCGCGGAACCAGTCGCGCACAAATTCTGCCTGAAGGATGGCTTCGCCACCTGACGCCGTCACACCACCGCCGGAAGCATTCATAAAGTGGCGATAGGTCACGACTTCTTTCATTAAATCATCAACATTGATCTCTGTCCCGCCGTGCGTGTCCCAGGTATCGCGGTTATGGCAATACATGCAACGCATCAGGCAGCCCTGAAAGAAAACAATGAAACGGATACCTGGGCCGTCAACGGTGCCACAGGATTCATATGAGTGGATGCGACCTTGAACTGACATTGCGGGTTATTCTCCATATTGACCAATGAATAGCAGTCTACATGTGCGGGTGCTGGCCTGGCAGAGATAAACTGGAAACCACAGGTTTATGATACCAGACAATCAATAAGGTTGATTGTCAGCAATGGTGCTACTGCTTTGCCAGAGGTCCACAACGTATAGCGCTCTGGCAAAACAGACTGTCGTGCAGACAGTGCAGGGCAGGGAGAGATGAAACAAAGGCTCCACATTATGGAGCCTTTTATCAGACCAGATTACAAGGCTGAGTTATTACAGGGACTTGGTGAAAGTACGAGTAATAACGTCTTGTTGCTGTTCTTTAGTCAGTGAGTTGAAACGCACTGCGTAACCAGAAACACGGATGGTCAGCTGAGGATAGTTTTCAGGATGTTCCATCGCATCTAACAGCATTTCGCGGTTCATCACGTTCACGTTCAGGTGTTGACCACCTTCGATGGACGCTTCGTGGTGGAAGTAACCATCCATAAGGCCTGCGAGGTTTGCTTTACGCACATCATCGTCTTTACCCAGCGCATTTGGAACGATAGAGAAGGTATAAGAAATACCATCTTTCGCGTAAGCAAACGGCAGTTTAGCAACAGAAGTCAGAGAGGCAACCGCACCTTTCTGGTCACGACCGTGCATTGGGTTAGCACCTGGACCAAATGGAGCGCCAGCGCGACGACCGTCTGGAGTGTTACCCGTTTTCTTACCATAAACCACGTTAGAGGTGATGGTCAGAACAGACTGAGTTGCTACAGCGCCACGGTAGGTACGCAGTTTCTGAATTTTCTTCATGAAACGTTCTACCAGGTCACAAGCGATGTCATCTACGCGAGAATCGTTGTTACCAAACTGTGGATATTCGCCTTCAATTTTGAAGTCTACAGCCAGGCCGTCTTCGTCACGGATGGTGCTAACTTTTGCGTATTTGATAGCAGACAGGGAGTCAGCAGCAACTGACAGACCTGCGATACCACACGCCATGGTGCGATAAACGTCACGGTCATGCAGAGCCATCAGCGATGCTTCGTAGCTGTATTTGTCGTGCATGTAGTGAATGATGTTCAGCGCAGTCACGTACTGTTTAGCCAACCAGTCCATGAAGTGATCCATGCGGTCCATGACTTTATCAAAGGTCAGGACTTCATCCATCATTGGTGCTTCTTTAGGACCAACCTGGATTTTCATTTTTTCATCAACGCCGCCGTTGATTGCGTACAACATGGTTTTTGCCAGGTTTGCACGAGCGCCGAAGAACTGCATTTGTTTACCCACAACCATCGGGCTCACACAACAAGCGATAGCATAATCATCGTTGTTGAAGTCAGGACGCATCAGGTCATCGTTCTCATACTGTACAGATGAGGTATCGATAGACACTTTCGCTGCGTACTTTTTGAAGTTCATTGGCAGTTTTTCAGACCACAGGATGGTCATGTTCGGCTCAGGTGAAGGCCCCATAGTGTACAGGGTATTCAGGAAGCGGAAGCTGCTTTTGGTAACCAGAGTACGGCCGTCAACGCCCATACCTGCCAGAGATTCAGTTGCCCAGATTGGGTCACCAGAGAACAGTTCATCATACTCAGGTGTACGCAGGAAACGAACCATACGCAGTTTCATGACCAAATGGTCAATCAGTTCCTGAGCTTGTTCTTCTGTCAGTTTGCCTGCTTTGATATCACGTTCGATGAACACGTCAAGGAAAGTAGATACGCGGCCGAAGGACATTGCAGCGCCATTCTGAGATTTAACTGCAGCCAGGTAGCCGAAGTAAGTCCACTGTACAGCTTCCTGTGCGTTAGTCGCAGGACCAGAAATGTCGCAACCGTATTTAGCAGCCATTTCTTTAATCTGGCCCAGTGCACGGTGTTGTTCAGAGATTTCTTCACGCAGCTGGATGGTCATTTCCAGGTTTACGCCATTTTCCAGGTCGTCTTGCAGAGACTGGAATTGTGCGTATTTATCGGCCATCAGGAAGTCGATACCGTACAGTGCAACGCGACGGTAGTCACCGATGATACGGCCACGGCCATACGCATCTGGCAGACCAGTCAGAACACCGGATTTACGGCAGTTCAGGATGTCTTTGGTGTAAACATCAAATACGCCCTGGTTGTGCGTTTTACGATAATCAGTGAAAACTTTTTTCAGCGCTGGATCCAGTTCACGGCCATAAACTTTACATGAACCTTCAACCATTTTGATGCCGCCGAATGGGATCAGAGCACGTTTCAATGGCGCGTCAGTTTGCAGACCAACGATAGTTTCCAGAGATTTATTGATGTAACCGGCATCGTGAGAAGTGATGGTAGAGGCAACGTCAGTATCGAAATCAACAGGAGCCTTAGTGCGGTTCTCCAGTTTGATACCATCCATTACTTTATCCCACAGGGTGGTTGTCGCTTCGGTAGCGCCAGCCAGGAAGGACTCATCACCTTCATACGGTGTGTAGTTCTTCTGAATGAAGTCACGGACGTTTACGCCATTCTGCCATTCACCAGCACTAAAACCTTGCCATGCGTTGGTCAATTTTTCATTGAGCTTGGACATTTTGCACCTACCTTCTAATTTGGATTTCTTTAAAAATCACGAGTAAAACTGTCGTAACAAGACTGCCACGTTGTATCAGTGGTGCTTCTCATCGCGAAGATATATAACCCAGTACGTTAACCCTACCAGCAAACCGCCCCCGATGATGTTACCTATGGTCACAGGGATGAGATTGTCGATGATAAAGTTAGAGATGTTCAGTTCTGCGAATTGTGCCGGTGTTGCCCCGACAGCCTGCCAGAATTCTGGTGTCGCAAAGTTTTTCACTACGATACCTAAAGGGATCATGAACATGTTGGCAATGCTGTGTTCAAAGCCGCTGGCGACGAACATACCCACTGGCAAAATCATGGCGAACATTTTGTCCATCAAGCTACGGCCGGAGTAACTCATCCATACCGCCAGACAAACCATCAGGTTAGCGAGGATCCCAAGACATACGGCTTCGATAAATGTGTGATGCATTTTATGGTCAGCGGTTTGCAAGACATTGAGGCCCCACAAGCCATTATCGACCATGTATTCACCGGAGAACCAAATCAGAGCCACAAAGAACAGGCAGCCAATCAGGTTACCAATATAGACATTGACCCAATTGCACGCCAATTGCCCCCAGGTGATACGACCGCTGGCTTTTGCAATCACGATAAGCACAGTGGAAGTGAACAGGTCAGCGCCACACACTACGACCAGCATCAGACCCAGTGAGAAGCAGATGCCCCCGACGAGTTTTGCAAGACCATAAGGTACGGTTCCGGTGCCTGTGGTGGCGGTGATATAAAAAGCAAAAGCAATAGAAATAAAGACGCCAGCAGTAATGGCTAAAAAGAATGTTTTTAACGGCTGTTTGGTGGCTTTATAAACGCCGGCATCTTCAGCAACTTTTGCTGTAGCGGCGGGTAAAATGAGATCGAAGGGGTTGTCAGCTTTCACATTAACTCTCTTATTCAGGGCTATGCACTGCGCAACGAGATACTAGCAAAGCAGTATAACGTAAAAATTGACGTGGATCATACGAGGCGGTTTTTGGTGGTTTTCGGCGTACTACTGAAGGGGTGGTTTTGGTGTTAACTCATTGAAAATGCTGATATAAAAACATTTTAATTTTTGCAAATAAAGTTGAGGGTGCTCAAAATTATTTTTACTTTCGGGTTAATAATAAGGCTTTAATGTTAATTAATATCACTATTTTTAGTCTGTAAATTTCACTTTGATTTAACCCATAAAAAAATGCATAAAAATAAGTGTCATATTTTTGTCGTAAAAACGCCAAAAGCACATTATTTCGCGCGGAATTACACGTCATTTTAATGGCTGAGTCAAACCTTTGCGGACAAAGAGAGCAGCACATGCGCAGGATCTGCGTTGAATGTATAAATAAAAAAACCAGCAGGAAATCCCGCTGGCTTTAATCAATTCATCATGTCCGTTTGATTACGCTTTCGACCAGTGACGACGTTTTGCGACTTGCAATTTTTCGTATGCGCCAAGCAGCGCCTGGTGGGCTGGCAATGCTTTAAGTTCAGGATCAACTGCAAACAGGCTATGGAAACGAACTTCACCGCTGATAGCTGCAGAAGCATCTTCAACCGCTTTCTGACCGTACATTTTCACGAAGGCGTTGTAGTACTGTGCGGGTTCGCGATCTTCTTCCAGGGACAATTGCAGCAGAGTTTGCAGACAACGGTAATAGTTGTTGCGCTCATCGCTGTAGACGGAAGAGTTGAACTCATGCGCCCATTCAGCCCAGGTCAGCGCCTGATCCAAATCACCACCGGCCAGTGCCAGCATAGATTTCAGCTCACCGACACGCAGCGTGTACCAGCCGTTGTCTTTACCGCTGGCAATGCCCAGCAATTCACGTACGCGGGTGAAGTCATCCAGACCTTCATCATCGAGCTGAGTGATCATCTCAAGATAGGTTTCTTTTGGCAGGTCACTGTCCGGCAACGCCAGCAGTTGGTCACGCAGATGCGCACCCATGCTGTTGTTTGCCAGCAGCAGATCTTCTGCAGGATAGATGTCGGACATGCCCGGAACGATAATGCGGCAGGCATACACGTCCAGATGTTCGTAATCAGCGATATACACTTCAGCATCTTCTTTATCGAAGATAGCCATCAGAGTGGCGAATTCTTCTTCAGTGGTGCCGCTGAAGCTCCAGTCTGCAAACGGATAGTCTGCGTCCTGTTTGAACATATCCCACGAAATCAGACCACTTGAATCGATGAAGTGAGTTTCAAGGTTGGCGTGCTCGGCCACTTCTTCGTCATCGAAGGTCGGTGCAGTGAAGACATCCAGATCTTTCAGGCTGCGGCCCTGCAACAGCTCAGTGACGGTACGTTCCAGTGCCACGCCGAAATCCGGGTGCGCACCAAAGGAAGCGAAACAGGTGCCGTTCGCCGGGTTGAAAAGAACCACACAAATAACCGGATAATTGCCGCCCAGAGAGGCGTCATAAGAAAGAATAGGGAAACCTTCTTCTTCCAGTTTGGCGATGGCTTCAACCACACCCGGATAGCGCGCCAGAACCTCAGCAGGAATTTCTGGCAGGCTGATGGATTCTGCAATGATGCGGTTTTTGACGTAACGCTCGAAGACTTCGGACAGACCCTGAACGCGCGCCTCATTAGCGGTGTTACCCGCGGACATCCCGTTGGAAACGTACAGGTTGCCGATGATGTTCATCGGAATATAAACGGTTTGCAGATCTGACTGACGGGTAAACGGCAGGGCGCAGATACCACGATCAGGATTGCCGGATTGCAGGTCGATCAGATCACTGGCAACCAGTTCTTTCTCAGCGTCATAAAAATCGTGCAGACGTTCATCCAGAATGCCAGCTGGCAGGCTGTCATCTTCCGGCAGCGGGAACCACTTCTCATTCGGATAGTGGACGAAATCGCCATTGGCGATGTCTTTGCCAAGATAGAAATCCGCGAAGAAATAGTTGGTCGACAGACGCTCAAAATATTCACCCAGAGCAGAAGCCAGAGCAGCTTTTTTGCTGGCGCCTTTACCGTTGGTGAAGCACAGCGGGCAGTCGCGGTCGCGAATGTGCACTGACCAGACGTGGGGAACCGGATTCAGCCAAGAAGCTTCTTCGATATTAAAGCCGAGATCGGTGAGTTTTTGTTGGAAGCGGGAAATGGAGTCTTCCAGCGCCGCGTCTTTACCAGGAATAAAAGTTTGCGTCATTGAGTTCACTTTTGAGCGTGCTAAAAACGCGCAATGATACGGGGTTTTGCGTATTAGCTCCATGTATTCGTGTTAAGAATGTAATCGCGTTGTAACGCGCTAAGCTTGTCTGTAAATCCGCGGTCCGTAAGCCGCTGTTTTCACTTCCCGTGAGGCATCTATGCAGGCTTTTGATATCAAACGTATGACACTGGATAAGTTCCCTCTGGAGTATCTGGGAGAGGTAACATTCCGTTGTTTTTTCATCTTTGTAGTGGTGTTTATATTTCTGAAACTCACCGGGCGTCGCGGGGTCAACCAGCTTTCTTTATTCGAAGTGGTGATTATTCTGACGCTGGGCTCTGCGGCCGGTGACGTCACTTTCTATGACGATGTACCTTTGCTGCCGGTGTTTGCGGTCTTCTTCTCCATCCTGCTGCTTTACCGTCTTTCTACCTGGCTGATGGATAAAAGCCGCCATTTTCAGAACTGGATGGAAGGCAAACCGCTGATCATTATTCGCGACGGTATGTTCGAGTGGGAAACCATGGCGAGGGAAAATATTACCAAAGGCGAGTTTTATATGGAGTTGCGCCAAAAAGGTGTCGAACATCTTGGACAGGTCCGGCTGGCTTTTCTGGAAGCCAATGGCGGCCTGAGCGTTTACTTCCGTCAGGAAGACGATGTGGAGCCGGGGTTGCCGGTTTTACCCGAAGATTATATCGATATCGAAACCCTGATGATGACCAGCGGGCTCTATGCCTGCCATCGGTGCAGCCTGATTAAGTCATTCAAAGTAGGTGAAAAAGCCACCTGCCCACGGTGTCAGAATATCACCTGGGTGAGAGCACTGAGCACTGTGCGGGTGTGAACAGATAATCCTGCTAAATCAGCTTTCCAGGGAGTAAATAACCTTGTGACGCAGATCTCAACGCGCTTTATCAGGTCATGAGGAATAACCGTTACAGATGGCTTGTTTCCAATGATAAAACCGGTAAATTAAAGGCAACTATGTGGCTGTCTCAGAGAAGTGGTGAGGGGAAATGACTCAGGTTTATAATTTTAGTGCAGGTCCGGCAATGATCCCGGCTGAAGTGTTGCGTCGTGCAGAACAGGAACTTTGTAACTGGCACGGACTGGGTACCTCGGTGATGGAAATCAGTCACCGCAGTAAGGAGTTTATCCAGGTTGCTGAAGAGTCCGAAAAGGATATCCGTGATCTGCTGAATATTCCCTCGAACTACAAAGTGCTCTTTTGCCACGGCGGCGCACGCGCGCAATTTGCTGCTGTGCCAATGAACCTGCTGGGTGATAAATCCTCAGCCGATTATATTGATGGTGGTTACTGGGCTCACAGCGCAGTCAACGAAGCGAAAAAATATTGCACACCGAATGTTATTGATGTCACGACGACCGTTGACGGTAAACGTGGCATTCTGCCAATGAATGAATGGAAGCTGAATGCAGATTCTGCCTACGTTCATTACTGCCCAAATGAAACTATCGATGGTATCGCTATCGACGAAATGCCTGATTTTGGTGACAAAATCGTCGTTGCGGATTACTCATCCTGCATTCTCTCCCGCCCAATTGATGTCAGCCGTTTTGGTGTGATTTATGCCGGCGCACAGAAAAACATCGGTCCTGCCGGCCTGACACTGGTTATCGTTCGCGAAGACTTGCTGGGTAAAGCGCGCACTGAATTGCCTTCCATTCTTGATTATACCGTGCTGGCTGAGAACGACTCTATGTTCAATACCCCGCCGACCTTCGCGTGGTATTTATCAGGCATGGTATTCAAGTGGCTGAAAGAGCAAGGTGGTCTGCGTGAAATGGAAAAACGCAACCGCGCGAAAGCCGAACTGTTGTATGGTGCTATCGACCGTACCGGTTTCTACCGTAACCCGGTGGCTGCGGAAAACCGTTCGTGGATGAACGTTCCTTTCCAGATGGCTGATGCTTCTCTGGACAAACTTTTCCTGGATCAGGCGCAGGAAGCCGGTCTGCAGGCATTGAAAGGCCACCGTGTGGCTGGTGGTATGCGTGCATCTATTTATAATGCGATGCCGATTGAAGGCGTGAAAGCACTGACCGACTTCATGGCAGAGTTTGAAAAACGCCACGGCTAAGCGTGCTGGCTTTCGGGCCCGCAGAATGCTTAAGTAAGTAGCCTTAAAAATGACCCCGGCTCAATGTCCGGGGTCATTTTATGAAAAGAAGAATTGGAGAAAGAGTGGAATCCCTGACATTACAACCCGTTGCACTGGTTAACGGCAGCATCAATTTACCTGGCTCAAAAAGTGTTTCCAACCGCGCACTTTTACTGGCTGCTTTTGCACAGGGCACTACCCGCCTGACTAACCTGCTCGACAGCGACGATGTTCGCCATATGCTCACCGCACTGACGCAACTGGGCGTTACGCATCGTTTATCGGCGGATCGTACCGAATGCGAAATTGATGGTCTGGGCCACGCTTTTTCCAACGCTAAAGGTCTGGAACTTTTTCTGGGCAATGCGGGCACCGCAATGCGTCCGCTGGCTGCGGCGTTATGTCTGGGCGAACAAGATGTCGTGCTGACCGGCGAGCCGCGCATGAAAGAGCGTCCGATCGGTCATCTGGTGGATGCACTTCGTCAGGGCGGCGCGCAGATTGATTATCTGGAGCAGGAAAATTATCCGCCGCTGCGTCTGCGCGGTGGTTTTAGTGGTGGCGACGTCAGTGTTGATGGCAGCGTTTCCAGCCAGTTCCTGACTGCGCTGTTAATGACAGCTCCGCTGGCAGACAACGACACGACGATTCAGATTAAAGGTGATCTGGTTTCCAAACCTTATATCGACATTACCCTTAACCTGATGAAAACCTTCGGTATTGAAGTGGAAAACCACCAGTATCAGAAACTCAGTATTAAAGGTCGTCAGCAATATGTGTCCCCGGGTTCTTATCTGGTCGAAGGCGATGCGTCTTCCGCGTCCTATTTCCTGGCCGCAGCTGCGATCAAAGGCGGCACGGTTCGCGTGACCGGTATCGGTAAAAACAGTATGCAGGGCGATATCCGTTTTGCAGATGTGCTGGAAAAAATGGGCGCAACCATTCACTGGGCTGATGACTACATTGAATGTACCCGTGGCGAGCTGAAAGGCATCGACATGGACATGAACCATATTCCAGATGCCGCGATGACCATTGCTACCGCCGCATTGTTTGCCGAAGGCCCGACGACGCTGCGTAATATCTATAACTGGCGCGTTAAAGAAACCGATCGTCTGGCGGCAATGGCGACAGAATTGCGTAAAGTCGGTGCGACAGTGGAAGAGGGCGAAGATTATATTCGCGTTGAACCGCCAAAATCACTGAAGTTTGCCGAGATCGGAACCTATAATGATCACCGCATGGCGATGTGTTTCTCGCTGGTGGCGTTATCGGATACGCCGGTGACTATTCTGGACCCGAAATGCACGGCGAAAACATTCCCGGACTATTTTGAACGTCTGGCAGGAATCAGCACTCTGGCATAGTCTTTCACTGTGAATGCCACTGAGCGAACGGACATCAATCACACGATGTCCGTTTTTTTGTTTTCAGGCTCAGAACCGTCCGCTTTTTAGGCAACTGAAAATTGTGGGGTAACAGTTGTCGTAAAGGCAGCGTATAATGCCGCTCCTGAATTAGTCCTGTGAGACTAATGAAGCGGGTATACCCCACCGAAAGGAGACAAAAATGACGGCTTTAGCCCCGGTAATCACCGTTGATGGGCCAAGTGGTGCAGGTAAAGGTACGTTGTGCAAGGCACTGGCCGAAGCCTTTAACTGGCATCTGCTCGATTCCGGCGCGATTTACCGCGTATTAGCGCTGGCGGCTTTGCATCATCAGGTTGATATTGTCTCAGAAGAGGCGCTCGTTCCGCTTGCCGCACATCTCGATGTTCGTTTTGTGGCTCAGGATGGGCAGTTACACGTTATTTTAGAAGGTGAGGATGTTACCAACGAAATCCGCACCGAAACAGTTGGGAATACGGCGTCTCAGGCGGCGGCATTTCCCCGCGTTCGTGAAGCATTATTGCGCCGGCAGCGCGCATTCCGCGATACACCGGGCCTGATTGCCGATGGTCGAGATATGGGCACCGTGGTTTTCCCTGATGCCCCTGTAAAGATATTTCTGGATGCCAGTTCCGAAGAGCGTGCAAACAGAAGAATGCTACAGTTGCAGGAAAAAGGCTTTAGTGTTAACTTTGAACGGCTTTTAGCCGAGATCAAAGAACGCGATGATCGTGATCGTAATAGATCTATTGCGCCTTTAGTGGCTGCTTCCGATGCGTTATTGCTGGATTCAACCAGCATGTCCATCGACGAAGTCATCGAAAAAGCGCTGGCTTATGCCACAGAAATTCTAGGATTGCCGCAAAAACAAACCCGGTAATCGAGCCGTAATCTGGTGCTGAAGAATATTCAGTGCCAGTTTTGGCTATAGTTTTTTTTAACCTCGCCGCAAGGATCTGTAGCGGGGCATTTGAAACAACCCCATCCAGCAGGAAGCCAGATGGACGTTAAACTTAAGAACCTAAAGATTATCAACATGACTGAATCTTTTGCTCAACTCTTTGAAGAATCCTTAAAAACAATCGAAACCCGTCCTGGTTCCATCGTTCGTGGTGTTGTTGTGTCAATCGACAAAGATATCGTACTGGTTGACGCCGGTCTGAAATCTGAGTCTGCAATCCCGGCAGAACAATTCAAAAACGCACAGGGCGAACTGGAAATCCAGGTTGGCGACGAAGTTGATGTTGCGCTGGACGCTGTTGAAGACGGCTTCGGTGAAACTCTGCTGTCCCGTGAAAAAGCTAAACGTCATGAAGCTTGGATCACGCTGGAAAAAGCTTACGAAGAATCTGCAACTGTTACCGGTGTTATCAACGGTAAAGTTAAAGGCGGTTTCACTGTTGAGCTGAACGGTATCCGTGCGTTCCTGCCAGGTTCACTGGTAGACGTTCGTCCTGTTCGCGACACGCTGCATCTCGAAGGCAAAGATCTTGAGTTCAAAGTCATCAAACTGGACCAGAAACGCAACAACGTTGTTGTTTCCCGTCGTGCAGTAATTGAGTCTGAGAACAGCGCAGAGCGCGATCAGCTGCTGGAAAACCTGCAGGAAGGCATGGAAGTTAAAGGTATCGTTAAGAACCTCACTGACTACGGTGCATTCGTTGATCTGGGCGGCGTTGACGGCCTGCTGCACATCACTGACATGGCTTGGAAACGCGTTAAGCACCCAAGCGAAATCGTTAATGTCGGCGATGAAATCACTGTTAAAGTCCTTAAATTCGACCGCGAACGTACCCGTGTGTCACTGGGTCTGAAACAACTGGGCGAAGATCCATGGGTCGCTATCGCTAAACGTTACCCAGAAGGTACTAAACTGACTGGTCGCGTTACCAACCTGACTGATTACGGCTGCTTCGTAGAAATCGAAGAAGGCGTTGAAGGTCTGGTTCACGTTTCTGAAATGGATTGGACTAACAAAAACATCCACCCATCTAAAGTTGTTAACGTGGGCGATGTTGTTGAAGTTATGGTTCTGGATATCGACGAAGAACGTCGTCGTATCTCCCTGGGCCTGAAACAATGCAAAAACAACCCATGGCAGCAATTCGCAGAGACCCACAACAAGAACGACCGTGTTGAAGGTAAAATCAAGTCAATCACTGACTTCGGTATCTTCATTGGTCTGGACGGCGGCATCGACGGCCTGGTTCACCTGTCTGACATCTCCTGGAACGTTGCAGGCGAAGAAGCAGTACGTGAATACAAAAAAGGCGACGAAATCGCAGCTGTGGTCCTGCAAGTTGACGCAGAACGTGAACGTATCTCCCTGGGCGTGAAGCAACTGGCTGAAGATCCATTCAATAACTACCTGTCTGTTAACAAGAAAGGTACTATTGTTACTGGTAAAGTCACAGCAGTTGACGCCAAAGGTGCTACAGTTGAATTAGCTGGTGGCGTAGAAGGTTACCTGCGCGCTTCAGAAGCTTCTCGCGACCGTATTGAAGACGCAACTCTGGTTCTGAGCGTTGGTGATGAAGTTGAAGCTAAATTCACCGGTGTTGATCGTAAGAACCGCGTAGTAAGCCTGTCCGTCCGTGCTAAGGACGAAGCAGACGAGAAAGATGCAATCGCTGTTGTTAACAACAAACCAGACGAAAGCAACTTCTCTAACGCTATGGCTGAAGCGTTCAAAGCGGCAAAAGGCGAGTAATGACGGGGGGCAACTCTGTTGCCCCGAAACGGTAGTTTAGCTGCAAAGCTTGGAGGTACTATGACCAAGTCTGAACTTATTGAAAGACTTGCTGGCCAGCACTCTCATATCCCGGCGAAAGCTGTTGAGGATGCAGTGAAAGAGATGCTTGAGCATATGGCTGCAACCTTGGCTGATGGTGAACGCATCGAAATCCGTGGGTTTGGCAGTTTTTCTCTTCACTACCGTGCTCCGCGTGTTGGGCGCAACCCTAAAACGGGTGATAAAGTTGAGCTGGACGGCAAGTATGTTCCTCACTTTAAACCAGGCAAAGAGTTGCGTGATCGCGCGAATATTTATGGTTAAGGCTTTGGCCTGAACATAAATGTCTGCCTATAGCGAACGTAAACGGTACCCTTCGGGGTGCCGTTTTTTTTGCTTTTATTACTGATAATTAACCCTTCATAACCCGTCTCCCTTCGATATTTTGCGTAATGTCCCGCATTGATACTGTCTTCTGCTTGTCCATCATTCGCCTGAAAATCATACTCCGGCACGGAAAGCCACCGAAGGTATTGGTGGTTAAACGGAAGGGTGTGAAAAATAAAAATCTCAACGGATGAGGCCGCGGCAGCCGTCATAACCGGCATGTTGCCACTGATATTTCTCCCACAAATACCTTCTGCGGGTGTTCTGACGGCTTTATGTGGTCTCGCCTGGTATTTAGCCGGAGGAAAGCAAAAAGTATTAAGGATATCTGCGATCGCATTGCTCAGTTTCAGCTGGGGGGCTTTTCAGGGAGGACTTCAGATACAGCAGATAAATGCATTTCAGGGAGCGTCCAGAAACGTGACAGCAACTCTGCAAACCATCAATCTTGGGAATGCCAGTGAACAATCTCAGTATCTCAAAATTGAAAAATTTGAAGGCCGGAGAATCTTCCCACCTCTTATGTTCAGGACAAAGTGGCGTGAGGAAGCGGAAAGTCTGCAGGCCGGTCAGCGCTGGCAGCTGAAGGTCAGCTTGCGTCCTGTTCATAGCCTGCTCAACGAAGGCGGTTTTGACGCTCAACGTTGGGCCCTTTCTCAGCATGCTCCTATGACCGCGACAATCCGCAGTGCAGTGTTGCTTGATAATAACAGCACCCTTCGTCAGCAATTTATCAGGCGGGTACAGCTGGGGATGCCGCAGCTGGAAAATACGCCAGTGTTAGTGGCATTGGCTTTTGGGGAGAAAGGGCTGATTCAGGGACCGGAAAAACTTTTGTTGCAGAGAACCGGGATCGCGCATCTGGTGGCTATATCAGGGCTGCATATTGGTATTGCCGCCTTGTTTGGCTGGTGGCTGGCGCGTGGTCTGCAATTTTATCTGCCGGTAAGAATGATTGACTATCGCTTCCCGTTAATAGTGAGTGGGGCATTTATGCTGACCTATGCCTGGCTGTCGGGTGGGAATGCACCGGCTATGCGAGCTGCGCTGGCGGTATCAATGTGGCCGACACTTCGTTTTTTTCGCATCCGTTGTCATCCATGGCAGATTTGGCTGTGGGGAGTGGCTCTGCTACTGCTTTTAGACCCCATGAATCTTCTGTCAGACAGCTTTTGGTTATCCTGTTTTGCAGTGGCCTCGCTGGTGTTTTGGTTCCAGTGGGCGCCACTTCCAGCACGTTTCCAGCATGCCTGGTATTGGTCATTCTTGCGTTGGGGTCACTTACAGACGGGCATGACACTTCTTCTTTTACCGATACAAATTGCTATTTTTCAGGGAGTTAATGCTTATTCTTTTTTGGCTAATATGTGGGCGGTGCCGGTTGTTTCACTGATCACCGTGCCTTTAGTTTTGTTGTCCTTACTCACAAATTTGCTGCCAGCGGGCTGGCTGATTAATGCGAAAATTATTGTCTGGCAACTCGCTGATTCATCGCTGAGTCTGGCCATGTGGGGGGTAAAACCTTTTGCCGCGGGCTGGACTCCGCTTGGTGAGTCGTTTCTGGTGTTTAGCCTTTTGGGGTGGCTAATAATTATTTGCTGGCGCCTCATTCCTGTTAAACACTCTTTTTCACTTGTACTTTCTTTGCTCGCTCTTTCGGTGACCTGGTTTCTCAGGTTCCCGCCGGAAAGATGGCGGATCGATATGCTGGATGTCGGTCATGGTCTTTCAGTCCTCATCAGCAGAAACGGAAAAGGGATTCTGTATGACACTGGTAACAGATGGGAAGGGGGTTCAGCTGCTGAGCAGAATATTATTCCGTTCCTGAACCGACGAAATATTCAGCTTGAGCAGATAATTATCAGTCACAACGACATGGATCACCGTGGCGGACTGGAGTCATTACAAACCCGGTATCCCGATGCCCGGCTTCGGGAAAACTCAATATCGGGGCACAGCCATTTGCAATGCATTGCTGGTGAGCAATGGCGCTGGCAAGGGCTGATGTTCAACGTGCTGTGGCCTGAGCGGCAGGTCGCTGATGCGGGAAACAACGAAAGTTGCGTCATTCGCGTCAGTGAAGGGGCATTTAGTTTGCTGCTGACGGGAGATATTGAAGCGGAAACAGAAAAGGCTCTCATCATGAAATGGCGTCAGGGTTTACAGGCGACAGTGCTACAGGTACCCCACCATGGAAGCAATACATCGTCGACTCCGCCCTTCCTGAGAACGGTTAAACCTGTTACTTCACTCGCTTCTGCTTCCCGTTTCAATAAATGGCATCTGCCTGCGCATAAAGTTGTTAGCAGATACAACAAAGCGCGCTATGACTGGCATTCGACGTCTGAATCAGGCCAGTTGAGCCTGTTCATTTATGATGATTATTGGACAATTAAAGGCTTACGCGAGCAATTAATCCCACGTTGGTATCACCGTCAGTTTGGAGTATCAGTAGATAATGAGTAGAATAGACCGCTATTTCTTTCGATGCTGGTTGATATTGCATGATGAACGATAAAGATCTCTCCACATGGCAGACATTCCGCCGCTTGTGGCCGATGATCACACCTTTTAAAGCCGGGCTTATCGCTGCGGCTGTTGCTCTGGTCGCTAACGCCGCCAGTGATACTTTCATGCTGTCCTTGCTCAAGCCGCTGCTGGATGACGGTTTTGGTAAAGCTGACCGCTCAATTCTTCTCTGGATGCCACTGGTTGTTATCGGCCTGATGGTCGTTCGTGGTATCAGTGGCTACATTTCCAGCTACTGCATTTCATGGGTGTCGGGCAAAGTAGTGATGCATATGCGCCGCCGTCTGTTCGGCCATATGATGAGAATGCCGGTCGCTTTCTTTGACCAGCAATCTACCGGTACCTTGCTTTCGCGCATTACCTATGATTCAGAACAGGTCGCATCCTCCTCCTCCAGTGCGCTGGTGACAGTCGTACGTGAAGGCGCGTCGATCATTGGTCTGTTTATCATGATGTTCTATTACAGCTGGCAGCTGTCGGTGATCCTGTTAGTGATTGCGCCGATTGTTTCTGTTGTTATTCGTGTGGTGTCTAAGCGCTTCCGTAATATCAGTAAGACGATGCAAAACACCATGGGGCAGGTAACAACCAGTGCCGAGCAGATGCTTAAAGGCCATAAAGAAGTGTTGATCTTCGGTGGTCAGAAAGTTGAAACCGCGCGTTTTGATAAAGTCAGTAACCGCATGCGTCAGCAAGGTATGCGTATGGTTTCTGCTTCCTCAATTTCCGACCCGATTATTCAGCTGATCGCTTCTCTGGCTCTGGCATTTGTATTGTATGCGGCGAGCTTCCCGTCTGTTATGGAAACGCTCAGCGCTGGTACCATCACTGTCGTGTTTTCTTCCATGATTGCCCTGATGCGTCCGCTAAAATCTCTGACTAACGTCAACTCTCAGTTCCAGCGCGGTATGGCTGCCTGCCAGACTCTGTTCTCCATTCTGGATATGGAACAGGAAAAAGACGAAGGTAAACTGGAAGTTAAACGCGTTAAAGGTGACGTGGAATTCAAAAATGTGACTTTCACTTATCCTGGGCGTGATATTCCCGCACTGCGTAATATCTCCTTCGACTTGCCAGAAGGTAAAACCGTTGCACTGGTGGGACGTTCCGGTTCCGGTAAATCGACCATCGCGAATTTGCTGACACGCTTCTATGACATTCAGGAAGGTAAAATCCTGATGGATGGACATGATTTGCGTGAATATACCCTGTCGTCATTGCGCGATCAGGTGGCACTGGTTTCCCAGAACGTCCATTTGTTCAACGACACCATTGCCAACAATATCGCCTACGCCCGAACTGATATGTATTCCCGCGAAGAAATCGAGAAAGCGGCCACCATGGCGTATGCGATGGACTTTATCAGTAAAATGGACAAAGGGCTGGATACGGTCATTGGAGAGAATGGCGTTCTGCTTTCAGGCGGTCAGCGTCAGCGTATTGCTATTGCACGTGCCTTGTTACGTGACTCGCCAGTTCTGATCCTCGATGAAGCAACCTCTGCGCTGGATACTGAGTCTGAGCGCGCAATTCAGGCTGCGCTGGATGAATTGCAGAAAAACCGTACCTCACTGGTTATCGCTCACCGTTTATCGACTATCGAGAAAGCGGATGAAATCCTGGTTATTGAGGATGGGTGTATCGTGGAACGTGGTTCACACGCGAAACTTCTCGAAGAACGTGGTGTTTACTCACAACTCTACCGGATGCAATTCGGGCAATGATTGATCGCATCTGGTCAGGGAAATCACCGTTATATTTGTTACTCCTTCCGCTGGCCTGGCTTTACGGATTGATCTCAACTCTGATCCGTTTTAGCTATAAAGCGGGGCTGAAAAAAAGCTGGCGGGCTCCGGTGCCCGTCGTGGTGGTCGGGAATCTGACTGCCGGGGGTAACGGCAAAACGCCGGTGGTCATCTGGCTGGTTGAAACGCTGCAACAGCATGGTTTTCGTGTCGGTGTGGTTTCACGCGGGTATGGCGGAAAAGCGGAAAACTATCCGCTGCTGCTATGCGAAGAAACTTCAACGGCACAAGCGGGCGATGAGCCAGTGCTGATTTTTCAGAGAACGGGGGCACCGGTTGCGGTGTCTCCTGTTCGCTCTGATGCAGTAAAAGCACTCCTTGTGTCACATGAACTGGACGTGATTATTACCGACGACGGTTTGCAACATTATGCTCTTGCGCGTGATGTTGAAATTGTAGTGGTTGATGGCATAAGACGCTTCGGCAACGGGCACTGGTTACCGGCGGGACCGATGCGGGAGCGTCGTTCACGGTTGCGCTCAGTTGATGCTGTGATCACTAACGGTGGCACAGCACAATCAGGTGAGTTAGCAATGATCCTGCAGCCTGGAAAAGCCATCAATCTGCTGACCGGTGAGCAGCGTGATCCGACCTCACTACAGAATGTTGTCGCAATGGCTGGCATCGGGCATCCGCCACGTTTTTTTGCGACGCTGAAACAGTTGAACGTGAACGTGCAAAAAGAAGTCGCATTTTCTGATCATCAATCCTATACGCTGGATAAGCTTTCAGGCGTTGCACAATCCGGGCAAGCTCTTCTGATGACGGAAAAAGACGCGGTAAAATGTCGCTCATTTGCTCAGCCCGACTGGTGGTATCTGCCGGTTGACGCAAAGATTGAAGGAGTTCTGGCCGAGAAATTACTGCAAAAAATCAGCGATCTGATACTGAAAAACATCCGCTGAACGCGGAATTTTCATTAAAATTCACATTATGATTTAAAATTTACGTAAATATATAATCTCAAAGTGACTGATTTTAAAGGTTTATATTTAAAATTACTGTTTTCCTGAAAATAATTACGTTAGGTGTCTTGCTATCAGGCAGCACTTATGAGTAAATGCACACAGCCTGTGTTGCAGCGCTATTTATGTATGAGTGTAGAGTAAAGCAGTTCCTCCCAGACGTTATCTCTTTCCCGATGATTCCGCTTCCAAGACGAACCTTCTAAGTCCTCCCCATAAGTAATTGTCTGAACTATTGGCCAACATTGCCGAATGGCAGGATTTTATATTTAGTAAAAAGGTTTTAAATATGTCTAAGAAAAATGGTCAGGTTAAGTGGTTCAATGAAAGCAAAGGTTTTGGTTTTATTGAGCAAGCTGATGGCGGCAAAGATGTATTCGTACATTTTTCTGCAATCGCAACTGATGGTTTCAAAACTCTGGCTGAAGGCCAGCGTGTAGAATACACCATTCAGGACAGCCCGCGCGGTCCGGCTGCTGCCAACGTTATTGCTCTCTGATAAGAGGCTGGCGTGGTGATATAAAACAACGTGAATCGTGATTTATATCAGCAGAATAAAGCCCGCCCCATGGCGGGTTTTTAGTGCGAAGAAGTCAGTTAGGTTTCAATACCTAACAAAAAAATATAACAGTAAAAATAATCGTTAAATAATTCGCTCATTAGAGGTTTTTTATAAAAAAATAACTTAGAAATGGGCAAACGCATCCGAACAATAATAAAAAAGTGTGTTCATGGATGCCCAAAATAAAGGATAGAAATTATGATGTTACAAATGGGTTTAGTTAAATGGTACAACCAGGCTAAAGGCTACGGTTTTATTTGTCCGCTTGATGGTTCTTCTGAAATTTATGTTCAGCGTACTTCCATCGCGAATACCGGAAATAAATCCCTCAGCGCTGGCCAGAAGGTCGAATTCACCACTTATCGCAGCGTAGCACATGGCCCTTCCGCGGCTGATGTTATTGCGTTCTGAGTCTGGTTTTTGTTGTTCCCCGTTGAGCTGAATTTTACGCTCCGGTAAAAATATGCTATCGGTATCCACAGTCTACTTGCTGCCCTGGATACCGATATGTCTCACCCGGTTATATCTCTCGCTTCAGCCCGCACCCTGCATTTATCTGCGCAAAACCTCCTAAAACCCGTTACCCGCAAACCGTCTGCTGCTGATGTTGTGCAGGCCATCCGTGATATGGGATTGCTGCAAATCGACACTATCAGTGTGGTGGCACGTAGCCCTTATTTGGTTCTCTTCAGTCGCTTAGGTCACTATTCTCCGCAATGGCTGGAAGAAGCGCTTTTCGGCGGAAAAATCTTTGAATATTGGGCGCATGAAGCCTGTTTTATTCCCAGCGAAGATTACGGATTATTACGTCACCGTATGCTGAATCCGCAGGGAATGGGCTGGAAGTTTTCTCAGGCCTGGTTTGATGAACATCAGTCAGATATACAGGCATTGCTGGGACATATTGCTGAAAACGGTCCCGTACGCTCGGCAGATTTTACCGCAGATAAAAAATCAGCCAGTGGCTGGTGGGACTGGAAGCCTCACAAAAAGCATCTGGAAACGTTGTTCACCTCGGGAAAACTGATGGTATCTGAACGGCGTAACTTCCACCGGGTTTACGACCTGGCCGAACGCGTAATGCCTGACTGGGATGATGCCAGCCAGACCCTTGATCAGGGCGTAGCGGAATATCAGATGCTGCGTCGCTCGGCGCAATATCTCGGCATCTTCAAACCGGAATGGCTGGCGGACTACTACCGTCTTAAGCGTGTGAATACCAAAGCCGTTATTGCACAATTGCTGGCTGATGAGGAAATCACACCCGTTGAAGTGACAGGGCTTGAGGGTATTTTTTACGTTCATCAGCAACAGTTTTCTTTGTTACAGCAAGCGACTGAATCACGAATTTGCTCAACCGTCACTACACTGCTTTCACCATTTGATCCGGTGGTGTGGGATCGCAAACGTGCATCGGTGCTGTTTAATTTTGAATACCGGATTGAGTGCTATACGCCGGAGGCAAAACGTCAGTATGGCTATTTCACGCTGCCAATATTACAGCGAGGCGACCTGATTGGACGTGTGGATGCCAAGATGCATCGTAAAGAAAAAATTCTGGAAGTGAAAAGTCTGCATCTTGAACCGCAGAGCACAATGACAGCCCGACGTGCGCAGGATGTTCACGGTGCAATTACGCGATTTGCGCAGTGGCAGGGAGCTGAAAGGGTGTTGACTGGAAATGTGCCGGAGACACTGATGGCGTTTTGGAGTACTGACTGGCAGGTTTAATTCGCATAAAAGTCATCCCGCAAAATGAAACGGCTGCGTCAAGGCAGCCGTTATTTCACGATGATTGCAGGTGTTACTACAGTCTTATTGACTGAAGTTAGCGAACATTGCGATGATTTTGTTAATGGTTTTCATTTTCGAGCTCTTATTGTGGGGTTGATAGTGTGACTTGCATCACAAAAAAATTGTACTCCCACAAAATCTGCAACGCAATCGCTCCATGATGAAATTTTTCATTCACATTGAATTAACTTTTAAGAAATTCCTGCGGGCGAACTGAGGATTAACGGGTAGCGGGGGTTATGCTATCCTCTGGGACCGCTGTCTTATGTATTCCAATGTTTTTTGCGTTACACCTTGCCGAAAATGCAGTGTATTCGCCTCCGGGAGGAACTTATGGATCATCGTTTACTTGAAATCGTTGCGTGCCCTGTCTGCAACGGCAAGCTCTACTTTAATAAAGAATCACAGGAACTGGTATGTAAGGCAGACAGTCTGGCTTATCCGGTCCGTGACGGTATCCCTGTATTATTAGAAAATGAAGCCCGTCCGCTATCTGTTGATGAGACGCATCCATGAGTTTTATTGCCATTATTCCGGCCCGTTTTGGGTCAAGCCGTTTGCCGGGTAAGCCGCTGGCGGATATCAACGGTAAACCGATGGTTGTGCATGTGATGGAGCGCGCCCTCGAGTCCGGGGCGAAAAGAGTGATTGTTGCGACCGATCACCCCGATGTAGCGAAAGCCGTCGAAGCGGCAGGTGGTGAAGTCTGCCTGACCCGTCCTGACCATGAGTCCGGTACTGAACGTCTGGCTGAAGTGATTGAGTTATGTCAGTTTGCTGATGATGAAATCATCGTTAACGTGCAGGGTGACGAGCCCCTGATCCCGCCGGTGATCATCCGTCAGGTGGCCGATAATCTGGCGAAAAGTGAAGCCGGTATGGCGACACTGGCCGTGCCTATCGAAACCGCGGAAGAGGCGTTCAACCCGAATGCTGTGAAAGTCGTTCGCGATGCACGCGGCTATGCGCTGTATTTCTCACGTGCAACTATTCCGTGGGAACGTGAGCGTTTTGCCGTTTCTAAGGAAACTGTCGGGGATACTTTCCTTCGCCACATTGGCATTTATGCTTACCGCGCAGGGTTTATCCGCCAGTATGTAAAATGGGAACCGAGCCAGCTTGAGCATATCGAACTGCTCGAACAGCTGCGGGTACTGTGGTACGGTGAAAAAATCCACGTTGATGTGGCGAAAGCCATTCCGTCGGTGGGTGTGGACACGGCAGAAGATTTAGAACGCGTGCGCGCAATCCTGGGTCATAAATAAAACCTACGCGCCAGCAATAATAAGACGGAATGTCCCGGCATTCCGTTTCTACATTTCTACCTTTCCCTGCGTTTTGCGCGACATCTTCCTTTTTCTGCCCTCATTATCCGGTTTTTGTTTGATCTGAAACGGGGTAATCCATCACTGAAGCTTTCATCATAAACGTTAACTTTTTCGTCACTGCGAACATGTTATGGAACAGCTAAAAGCCGAATTGAGCATCGTGTTGGGCGAGCGTTTGTCCCGACTGGAATGTGTGAGTGAGCAGCCTTATGCCCATCTTTTTTCCCTTTATGATGAGCAGGGTTACGCCATGCCTTTGCTGGCGAAAAGTTTTGTTTGTCAGGGTATCGCCGGACAGGAAGCCTATAAATTGTCGATGCTGGCGAGAGAAGGTGTGGTACGGGTTCCGACGGTCTACGGCATGGTCACCACGCACCAGAAACCTTATCAGGAAATCCTGCTAATTGAGCGCCTGCGCGGCGTTTCAGCGGAAGCCCCGACACGTACGCCGGAACGCTGGAAAATATTACAGGAGCAAATTGTCGAAGCTATGCTGGCCTGGCACCGAATCGACAGTCACGGCTGCGTCGGTTCTGTTGACAGCACGCAGGAAAATCGTTGGGAAAACTGGTATCCGCAAAGAATAGAAGTGCTGTGGGCAACGTTAACGAATTTGCAGGCACCTGATCTGACGCCGGAAGACCGCACGCTGCTGTTTCGTTCCCGTGCCTGTATCCCCGCGCTGTTTGAAGATTTTGACGACACGCCGGTGCTGGTTCACGGCAATCTGTCGTTACGCAGTATGCTAAAAGACCCGCGCAGCGATCAGTTGCTGGCGATGATCAATCCCGGACCAGTGCTGTGGGCACCACGTGAGTTTGATTTGTTCCGCCTGTGGGAAAAAGGGATGAGCGAGCAGTTGCTGTTCGGCTATCTGCATAAAGCGCCGGTTTCTGAAAGCTTCCTTGCCCGCCGCTGGATGTATCTGGTGTGGGAGTCTGTTGCGCACATGATCCACACCGGCAAACTTGATCGCCGCCAGTTTGATTTTGCACGGCAACAACTGCTGCCGTGGCTTAACTGAGCTGACTTAACTATTTCGTTACGGGCGCGGGTGATGTCATCCATTGCCATAAGCGCCCCAGCGTTTCGTACCATGCCCGCTCGCTGTGCGATAAGAACAAGGCCTGTGGCAGCGCACGTTCCCACGGATTAAGCGGGGAATCGATCGCCAGCTGATTCGCCGGTGCGGGGATCGGATGCAATCCCTGCTGCCGGAAAAACACCATCGCCCGAGGCAAATGATTTGCTGACGTCACCAGCACGAAAGGCTGGTCAGCTATCAGTGCTTTCACTTCCAGTGCTTCCTGATGCGTATCTCTGGGTTTATCGAGCAGGATAATATCGCTATCAGGCACTCCTAAACTTTGCGCCACTTTTCCGGCCACGGCGGCACTGCTGACCGGATTTGTCATCGCCTGCGCACCGGTAAAAATCATTTTTGAACCCGGATTTGCGCGGTAAATACGGATACCTTCCGTCACACGTGGCAGACTGTTGCTGATGAGATTAGAACTCGGTGCCCAGTCCGGGTTGTAGGTATAACCGCCACCGAGAACTACCACAAATTTAACCGGCGTATGCCCCGTGACCTGATAAGTCGGATACCCGGTTTCAATCGGGCGCAGAAGACTGTCCGCGACCGGCTGTATACTCAGCAGCAGTAAAAGCAGCCAACTCAGTAAAAAAAACACTTTCCCTGTTTTTTGCCAGCGGGTCATCCACAACAAAACCAGTGCAACCGCCATGATGACCAGAATAAAGGGCAGCGGCAATAACAGGCCACCGAAGGTTTTTTTTAGGATAAATAACATCAGAAACCGGTCCTTTTGGGTGAAAAAACGACATCCGGGCATGAATCCGCGTCAGGATGATTTATTCTATGCCAGCCTGTGCCAAAATAGCAGGTCGCGCAGATAAACCCTTTAACAGAATGCACCATCAGGAACAGGTATCTCTTCATGCAGGATCGTAACTTCGACGATATGGCGGAAAAGTTTTCGCGCAATATCTACGGCACAACTAAGGGACGTATCCGTCAGGCTGTGCTGGGTCAGGATCTGCAAGAATTGCTACAAACGCTGCCTCAGCGACCATTGCGTATTCTTGATGCGGGCGGCGGTGAAGGGCAAATGGCCTGTGAACTTGCTGCTTTAGGACATCAGGTCTTGTTGTGCGATCTCTCCGGTGAGATGATCCGACGCGCCGAGGCCGCGGCGCTGGAAAAAGGTGTGAGCGGGAACATGCAATTTGTACAATGTCCGGCTCAGCACATTGCTGAACATTTGGAACAGCCGGTTGATCTGATATTGTTCCATGCGGTCATTGAATGGCTGGCAGAACCGCGTCAGGCACTGGCCGCGCTGGTCGATTGTCTGGCACCGGGTGGCGCATTATCGTTGATGTTTTACAATATCCACGGTCTGGTCATGCGGCATATGATCCTCGGCAACTTTGGTCATGTCGAGGCCGGTGTGCCTAAAATCAAAAAAAGCTCCCTGTTACCCGATCATCCGCTGGAACCTGCGCAGGTTTATCAGTGGCTGGAAGAACTTGGAATGCAGATAAGCGGCAAGACCGGTGTTAGAGTGTTCCACGATTATTTGCGAAACAGACAACAACATAAGCAGGATTTTGACGAGCTTTTGGCGCTGGAGCAGCGTTATTGCCGTCAGGAACCTTTTGTTAGTTTGGGACGCTACATCCATGTGATGGCGCACAAACCCATTCTGAAGGACGAATTATGAGTGAATTTTCCCAGACTGTACCCGAACTGGTCGCCTGGGCACGGAAAAATGATTTCTCAATTTCGCTGCCAACGGAGCGGCTGGCTTTTCTTCTGGCGATTGCCACGTTAAACAGCGAGCGCCTTGACGGGGAAATGAGTGAGGGTGAACTGGTCGATGCGTTTCGTCATGTCAGTAAAGGATTTGAGCAGACAAACGAAACCATTACCGTACGTGCCAATAACGCCATCAATGACATGGTGCGTCAGCGCTTGCTCAACCGTTTTGTCAGTGAAATGGCGGATGGCAATGCCATTTATCGCCTGACACCGCTGGCGATCGGCATTTCAGATTATTACATCCGCCAGCGTGAATTTTCCACGTTGCGGTTATCAATGCAGTTATCGATTGTTGCGCAGGAACTCAAACGCGCTGCTGATGCGGCCGAAGAGGGCGGCGATGATTTCCACTGGCATCGCAATGTCTATGCACCGCTGAAATATTCCGTAGCTGAGATTTTTGACAGCATCGACATGACCCAGCGCATCATGGACGAACAGCAGCAGGGCGTAAAAGACGATATTGCTGCACTGCTGAATAAAGACTGGCGTGCGGCCATTTCAAGCTGTGAAATCCTTCTGTCAGAAACCTCAGGCACGCTGCGTGAATTACAGGATACGCTTGAAGCTGCTGGTAACCTGTTGCAGGCGCATCTGATGCGCATTCAGGACGCCACCATGGTCGAACTTGATTTGAGTTTCGTCGACAAACTGGTGTTCGACTTACAGAACAAACTCGATCGTATTACCAGCTGGGGTCAGCAGGCCATTGACCTGTGGATTGGTTATGACCGCCATGTGCATAAATTTATCCGTACTGCGATCGACATGGATAAGAACCGGGTATTTGCTCAACGTCTGCGTCAGTCGGTGCAAAACTACTTTGACCAGCCGTGGACGCTCACCTTTGCCAATGCCGATCGTCTGCTGGATATGCGTGACGAAGAGCTGGCACTGCGCAGCGAAGAAGTGACCGGTGAACTTCCGCCAGATCTCGAGTTTGAAGAATTTAACGAAATCCGCGAACAACTTGCGGCATTGATTGAACAGGCATTACAGGTTTATCAGCAACAAAAAACGCCGCTCAATCTGGGCATGGTAATGCGCGAATACCTCAAGCAGTATCCGCGTGCCCGACACTTTGATGTCGCGCGAATTGTGGTCGACCAGGCGGTACGCCTTGGTGTGGCTGAAGCAGATTTTTCAGGGTTGCATGCCGAATGGCAGGCAATCAATGATTACGGAGCCAAGGTGCAGGCCCATGTCATCGACAAATATTGAACACATAATGCCAGCTAAGCTGGCGCAGGCACTGGCAAATTCAGTGTTTCCTGCTCTCGACAGCCAGCTGCGTTCTGGCCGTCATATCGGCATTGACGAACTGGATAACCACGCTTTCCTGATGGACTATCAGGAAGAAATGGAACTGTTTTACAGCCGCTATAGCGTGGAATTAATCCGGGCCCCGGAAGGTTTCTTCTATCTGCGTCCGCGCTCCACCACGCTTATCCCGCGTTCCGTGCTCTCTGAACTGGATATGATGGTCGGAAAAATTCTCTGCTATTTGTATCTCAGCCCGGAACGTCTGGCGCATGAGGGGATTTTTACCCAGCAGGAACTTTATGACGAATTACTGAGTCTGGCTGACGAAAGCAAATTGCTGAAATACGTCAACCAGCGCTCAACCGGCTCTGACCTGGATCGCCAGAAGTTGCAGGATAAAGTCCGCACGTCACTGAACCGCCTGCGTCGTCTGGGCATGGTGTATTTCATGGGCGTCGACAGCACTAAATTCCGTATTACAGAAGCAGTATTTCGCTTTGGTGCGGATGTCCGCAGCGGCGATGACGCGCGCGAAGCTCAGTTGCGGATGATCCGCGACGGCGAAGCGATGCCAGTCGACAGCGCGTTGTCCTTGAACGACGAAAATGAAGACGGCGAACCGCTGGCAGGGCAGCAAGGGCATGAAAGCGCAGAGGATGAACAGGAATGATTGAACGCGGTAAATTTCGCTCACTGACGCTGGTTAACTGGAACGGCTTTTTCGCCCGGACATTTGACCTCGATTCACTGGTCACCACGCTTTCCGGTGGTAACGGTGCGGGTAAATCCACCACCATGGCCGCTTTTGTCACGGCGCTGATCCCCGATCTGACATTGCTGCATTTTCGTAATACCACCGAAGCGGGTGCGACTTCCGGATCACGTGATAAAGGTCTGCACGGTAAATTACGCGCCGGTGTCTGTTATTCCGTTCTGGATGTGGTGAACTCGCGGCATCAGCGCATTGTCGTGGGCGTTCGTCTGCAACAGGTTGCGGGGCGTGACCGTAAAGTCGATATCAAACCTTTCACCATTCAGGGCTTGCCGGTTGCGGTGAACCCGACAGAAATGCTGACGGAAACCGTTGGCGAACGTCAGGCGCGCGTGTTGCCTTTGCATGAACTGAAAGAGCGCGTTGAAGCAATGGAAGGCGTGCAGTTCAAGCAGTTCAACTCGATTACCGATTACCATGCGCTGATGTTTGACCTGGGTGTGATCCCGCGTCGTCTGCGTTCAGCGTCTGATCGCAGTAAATTCTATCGCCTGATCGAAGCGTCACTTTACGGCGGTATCTCCAGCGCCATTACCCGCTCCCTGCGCGACTACCTGTTGCCGGAAAACAGCGGTGTGCGTAAAGCCTTCCAGGATATGGAAGCCGCGCTGCGTGAAAACCGCATGACGCTGGAAGCGATCCGCGTTACACAATCTGACCGTGACCTGTTCAAGCATCTGATTTCGGAAGCGACGTCGTACGTAGCCGCCGACTATATGCGTCATGCCAATGAACGCCGCATTCATCTCGATGGCGCGCTGGTACTGCGTAATGATTTGCTGACCAGCCGTAAACAGCTTTCCAGTGAACAATATCGTCATGTTGAAATGGCGCGTGAGCTGGCTGAGCAGAGCGGTTCGCAGAGCGATCTGGAAACCGATTATCAGGCTGCGAGCGATCATTTGAGTCTGGTTCAGACCGCAATGCGTCAGCAGGAAAAAATCGAGCGTTATGAAAGTGACCTCGAAGAGCTGACTTACCGTCTGGAAGAGCAGAACGAAGTTGTCGCAGAAGCCAGCGAACTGCACGCAGAGCACGAAGCACGTGCGGAAGCGGCTGAGCTGGAAGTGGACGAACTGAAAAGTCAGCTGGCCGATTACCAGCAGGCGCTGGATGTTCAGCAAACCCGTGCGATCCAATATCAGCAAGCCTTACAGGCCATTGAGCGTGCGCGCGACCTTTGTCAGATCCCTGATCTGAGTATTCAGAACAGTGAAGAATGGCTGGAAACATTCCAGAGTAAAGAACAGGAAGCCACTGAAATCCTGCTGATGCTGGAACAGAAAATGAGCGTGGCGTCTGCCGCCCATAATCAGTTCGAAAATGCCTATCAGCTGGTGGTGAAAATCGCCGGTGAAGTGAGCCGCAGCGAAGCCTGGCAGACCGCGCGTGAATTGCTGCGCGACTGGTCTTCACAGCAACATCAGGCGGAACGCGTAGAACCGCTGCGGATGCGTTTGTCCGAGCTGGAAGGCCGTCTGCGTGAACAGCAGGATGCTGAGCGTCAGTTGCAGGAATTCTGTAAACGCACCGGTCAGGATGTGCATCCGGAAGATCTGGACGAAATGCAGCGTGAGCTGGAAGTACAGATCGAAGAATTGCAGGGTGTTGTCTCGCAGGCCGGTGAACGTCGTATGCAAATGCGTCAGGAACTCGAGCAGGTTCAGTCGCGTATTCGCGAGCTGACCGCCCGTGCCCCGGTCTGGCTGGCCGCACAGGAAGCCCTCAGCCAGCTGAGTGAACAAAGTAAAGAACCGCTGGAAAGCAGCCAGCAGGTGACCGAATACATGCAGCAGTTGCTGGAAACGGAACGCGAAACCACGGTTGAGCGTGACGAAGTAGCTGCCCGCAAACGTCGCATTGAAGGCCAGATAACGCGCCTCAGTCAGCCAAGCGGTGCAGAAGATTCCCGCATGATCGCGCTGGCAGAACGCTTTGGTGGCGTACTGTTATCTGAAATTTATGATGACGTTACCATCGATGATGCGCCTTACTTCTCCGCGTTGTATGGTCCGTCACGCCACGCGATTGTCGTGCCAGATTTGTCGCTGATCCGCGATCAGTTAGACGGTCTGGACGATTGTCCTGAAGATCTCTATCTGATCGAAGGGGATCCGCAGTCATTCGATGACAACGTGTTTGAAGTAGAAGAAATGCAGGGCGCGGTGCTGGTGAAAACCGGTGACCGCCAGTGGCGTTATTCTCACTTCCCGCAGGTACCGTTGTTTGGTCGTGCGGCGCGTGAAAACCGTCTCGAAACTCTGCATAAAGAACGCGAAAATCTTTCTGAGCGTTATGCGACCTTGTCGTTTGACGTGCAGAAAATCCAGCGTGCGCATCAGGCATTCAGCCGTTTCATCGGCAGCCATCTGGCCGTTGCGTTTGATGCCGATCCGGAAGCAGAAATCCGCACCCTGAGCGGACGTCGTGGTGAACTGGAACGTGCCATCAATGCACATGAAGGCCAGAATCAGCAGCAGCGTCAGCAATACGAGCAGGCGAAAGACGCTATCGGTATGCTCAATAAATTGCAGCCGCGCGTAGGCTTACTGTGCGATGAAACGCTGATCGACCGTGTGGAAGAAATCCGCGAAGAAATGGAAGAGGCGCAGGATGCTGCCCGTTTCATTCAGCAACACGGTGTTTCGCTGGCTAAGCTGGAACCGCTGGTGTCAGTGCTGCAAAGTGACCCGGAACAGCATGAGCAACTGAAAGAAGATTACGCACAGGCGCAGCATTCACAGCGTCTGGCGAAGCAGCAGGCCTTTGCGCTGACCGAAGTCGTTCAGCGTCGTGCGCACTTCAGCTATACCGATTCTGCCGGCATGCTGAATGAAAACAGCGACCTGAACGACAAACTACGTCAGCGTCTGGAACATGCGGAAGCGGAACGTACGCGTGCCCGCGAGCAGATGCGTCAGCATCAGACTCAGCTGACTCAGTACAGTCAGGTTCTGGCCTCGCTGAAAAGTTCGTTCGATGCCAAACGCGATATGCTCAAAGAGCTGAGCCAGGAATTGCAGGATATCGGCGTTCAGGCCGATCCGAATGCCGAAGCACGAGCCAAAACCCGTCGTGATGAGCTGCATACTGCACTGAGCACTAACCGTGCCCGTTGCAACCAGCTGGAAAAACAGATCACCTTCTGCGAAGCAGAAATGGACAATCTGCAGAAAAAACTGCGCAAACTTGAGCGCGATTATCACCAGAGCCGTGAGCAGGTCGTGTCCTCGAAAGCGGGCTGGTGTGCGGTCATGCGTCTGGTAAAAGATAACGGCGTTGAGCGTCGTCTGCACCGTCGTGAGCTGGCTTATATGGATGGCGACGAACTGCGTTCGATGTCGGATAAAGCATTGGGTGCGCTGCGCCTGGCGGTGTCTGATAACGAACATTTGCGCGACGTGCTGCGTCTTTCAGAAGATCCGAAACGTCCGGAACGCAAAATCCAGTTCTACATTGCCGTGTATCAGCATCTGCGTGAACGTATTCGTCAGGATATTATCCGCACCGACGATCCGGTCGAAGCCATTGAGCAGATGGAAATCGAGCTGGGACGTCTGACTGAAGAACTGACCGCCCGCGAACAGCAACTGGCCATCAGTTCGAAAAGTGTGGCGAACATTATCCGCAAAACCATTCAGCGCGAGCAGAACCGTATCCGCCAGCTGAACCAGGGGCTGCAGGCCGTGGCGTTTGGTCAGGTGAAAAGTGTGCGTCTGAACGTGAATGTGCGTGAAGCACATGCGGGCCTGCTGGATGTTCTTTCTGAACAGCAGGAACAGCATCAGGATCTGTTCAGCAGTAACCGTCTGACCTTCTCGGAAGCGCTGGCCAAACTGTATCAGCGTCTGAATCCGCAGATTGATATGGGTCAGCGTACGCCACAAACCATCGGCGAAGAACTTCTGGATTACCGCAACTACCTGGAAATGGAAGTGGAAGTTAACCGTGGTTCAGACGGCTGGCTGCGTGCGGAAAGTGGCGCGCTGTCTACTGGTGAAGCGATCGGTACCGGTATGTCGATTCTGGTGATGGTGGTTCAGAGCTGGGAAGATGAGTCGAGCCGTATGCGTGGCAAAGATATTTCGCCATGTCGTCTGCTGTTCCTTGATGAAGCCGCGCGTCTGGATGCGAAATCCATCGCCACGCTGTTCGAGCTTTGCGACCGTCTCGAAATGCAGCTGATTATCGCTGCGCCAGAAAACATCAGCCCGGAAAAAGGGACGACGTATAAACTGGTGCGAAAAGTATTTGGCAATAATGAACATGTACATGTGGTGGGTTTACGCGGTTTTGCCGCAGAACTTCCTGCACTGGCCAACACGGAAGCTGACGTTTCCTGATTATTTTCAGAATATGATCATGCCCTGGCTTATGTCGGGGCTTTTTTTTTGCCTTAGCGCTAATTGATTAATTAATCAGATATTTCTATGAAAATTTATCCCCTGATTAATCAGAGGATAAAGATATTCTTAATCACTGGATGAAATCTGAGCTGATGGATTGTCATTGAATGGAAAGTACCCAATCAAACCTTTATTTCGTCTGACGGCTGGCTTAGAGTCTTCAGGTACACGCGGACTGCATTTCATTGAGCTACCGCGCAAAAAAAGAATTCTGTTTATATACTTAAACCAGACATTGCTGGCTTAATTTTGGGGAATGAATTGGGCACTTTACCGGGAGGCAAGGGAAGATGTTAATGAATCAAAGGTCTCTCAAGTTTTTAGTCGCCAGCTGTTTGCTGGCGAGCGGTCTGTCTCCGTGGTTTGCTGCCTGGGCGGCAGTTCCCACTATGCCGGTCGGAAAGACCACGTTATCCAGCGTGCAAAGCATGAGCCAGCTGCAGGCAGAATTAATGCCAAGGGGCATCCGGCCTCTCTATCTGTCATCTCTCTCGTCGCTTTACGCCGCTAATCATATGCAGCCGATGTGGAAAGATCGTGAAACGATACAAATATTTCAGCAGCAGTTAGCTGAGCTGGCTATTTCCGGTATTCAGCCGCAGTTTACCCAATGGGTGAAATGGCTGACTGACCCGGAAGTGACCGGTATGGCACGCGACGTTGTGCTTTCTGATGCGATGCTGGGCTATCTCCAATTTACCAGCAGCGTGGAAGCCAACGGGGATAAGTGGCTTTACGGTACGACGCCGTACAAGATGACCACACCTTCGCTGACAGTGATTAATCAGTGGCAACTGGCGGTGCGGCAGGGTGATACCGCGCACTATATGTCGACACTGACGCCACAGCACCCTTATTACGCCAAAATGCATGACGCGTTGAAAACGATGCTGGCGGACAACCGTCCGTGGCCTGCGATGCGCGGTTCAGCAAGCTTGCGACCTGATCAAATCAGTGATGATGTTCCGGCGCTGCGTGAGATCCTCACCAGAACGGGCATGATGGTTGCCTCGCCGCAGGAAACCAGTGCGCCTAAACCGACAGATGAAACCATCGCCCCGAATACGCCGGGGAGCGCGGCGAATGATGATTTGTCTGTGGATGAAACCGCAGACAAAGCGCAGCCAGCCACCCCAGCGGTGAGTCCTTCAGCGACGTCGGTCCAGGATGTTCTGCCTTCGGTTCAGTCTACTGAAGCGCCGGCACCGGCTGCTGCTGTAGCTGTAGCCAATAATCAGTACACGCCAGATTTAGTGGAAGCAGTAAAACGTTTTCAGAAATGGCAGGGACTTGAGGCGGATGGGATTATCGGCGGGCGTACACGCCAGTGGTTGAATGCTTCACCACAGCTGAGGGCGACTTTACTGGCGCTGAATATTCAGCGATTGCGAATTCTGCCAGGGAATGTGAATACCGGAATTATGGTCAACATTCCAAACTATCAGCTTACCTATTACCTTAACGGCAGTGAGGTGCTGTCGTCGCGGGTGATTGTCGGGCGGCCCAGCCGGAAAACGCCTCTGATGAGCAGTGCGCTCAATAATGTGGTGGTGAATCCACCGTGGAATGTGCCGACAACATTAGTACGTGAAGATATTGTGCCGAAAGCCATGAATAATCCGGGCTACTTCCAGCAGCATGGTTATCAGGTATTGTCAGGCTGGAGCAATGACGCGGAAGTCATCGATCCTTCCATGATCGACTGGGCAATGGTGTCCCCTAATCACTTCCCTTACCGTATCCGTCAGGCTCCTGGAGTCAGCAACTCGCTTGGCCGGTATAAATTTAATATGCCGAGTTCTGATGCAATTTATCTGCATGACACGCCAAACCATAACCTGTTCAGCAAAGACATTCGTGCGCTGAGTTCAGGGTGCGTGAGGGTCAATAAAGCGTCTGAACTGGCGAATATGTTGTTACAGGATGCCGGCTGGAATGACACTCGTATCTCTTCTGCTTTGCAGGGCGGTAACACCACTTACGTGGCAATACGACATCACATACCGGTAAAACTGTTTTATCTGACGGCGTGGGTTGCAGATGATGGTAAACCGCAGTTCCGCACAGATATTTACAATTATGATTCCACAGTGAGATCCGGAGCACAAATTTTGCCTCAGGCAGAAATTTTGCTTCAATAAATGCAGTAAAACTAATCTGATAAGGGTCAGAGTATTTGGCCATACAACGAGCGTGAGCCACTGGCACGCTCGTTTTGCGTTTCAGGGTCGCTTGACTCGCTGATATTTGGCGGTTAAGGTTCGAAACGGTGCAAAAATCGCACTTCTTTTTGACTCTCTTATCGGATAGTAAACTGTTCATGAATGAAATCGACAAACATCGCCGTAAATGGCTGGCACTGGGCAGTGCCGCTATGGGGATTGCATTCCTTCCGGGTCGTGCATTCGCCACTCTTTCCACTCCTCGTCCGCGTATTTTAGTCGTTAATAACTTAAATACCGGCGAAACCCTCAAAACAGAGTTTTTTGATGGAAAGCGTTACAACAAGGATGAGTTGGCTCGGTTGAATCATCTGTTCAGAGACTATCGGGCGGAAAAAGTTAAAGCCATCGATCCCGCCTTATTCGATCATCTTTATCGTCTGCAAGTTATGCTCGGCGGCACCAATAAACCTGTTCAGTTAATTTCTGGTTACCGCTCTCTGGCGACCAACAACAGCATGCGTGAACCAGGCAGTGGCGTAGCAAAACACAGTTACCACACGCTCGGACAGGCGATGGATTTCCATATTCAGGGAATCGAATTGAGCAATATCCGCAAAGCAGCGTTAAAAATGCGGATGGGTGGTGTAGGATATTATCCACGAAGTAACTTTGTGCACATCGATACCGGCCCCGCACGGACCTGGTGATGTGTGTAATTAATGGCCTGCCGATGTGCAGGCCATTTTGTGGAGCCCTATGAAAATCCATCTTATTACCGTCACGGCCTTCAGCCAGAACTGCTCTCTGATTTGGTGTACGAAGACCAATCAGGCCGCCATTGTCGATCCCGGCGGTGAAGCCCCGCGTATCATTCAGGAAGTGTCTGCCAAAGGCGTTCTGGTTACTCAAATTTTGCTCACGCACGGTCATCTTGATCACGTAGGTGCCGCCGCTGAACTGGCTGCTCATTATCAGGTGCCCGTTATTGGCCCGCAGAAGGAAGATCAGTTCCTGCTTGATGCTTTGCCAACTCAGAGCCAGATGTTTGGCCTTGACCATTGTGACCCGCTGACGCCTGATACCTGGCTCGAGGAAGGTGACACCGTGAGTGTGGGCGAAGAAACCTTATCTGTATTACATTGCCCGGGTCATACGCCGGGGCATATTGTTTTCATCAATGATGAAGCGCGTATTGCCATTTCCGGTGACGTGATTTTCAAAGGCGGCGTAGGGCGAAGTGATTTCCCGCGCGGTGATCATCAGGCGCTGATCCACTCGATTAAAACCAAGCTGTTGCCTCTGGGTGATGACATGGTCTTTATTCCAGGTCATGGCCCGATGTCTGACTTTGGTTACGAGCGTAAAAATAATCCTTTCCTGCAGGATGAAATGCCGGTCTGGTAATTATTGATTGCCTGAATACAAAAAGCCCGTCAGTGTCCTGACGGGCTTTTTTAATCGAGAAGCAGTGCTTAACGATTACAGTACGGCGACAATGGCTTCACACAGTGGTGCCATATTGTCGAGTGTGATACCCGCAACGTTGATACGTCCTGAATTCACCGCGTATACACCGAATTCATCCCGTAAACGCAATACCTGATCTTTGGTCAGGCCGCTGAAAGAGAACATCCCGTTCTGATTGATAATAAAGCTGAAATCCTGCTGCGCCCCTTTTTCCTGCAAGGTGCTGACAAACAACTGACGCATACGGTGGATACGCTGACGCATATCGCTCAGTTCCTGCTCCCACAGCGTGCGCAAGGCTTCGTTACCCAGAATGGTAGCTACAACCGCTGCGCCGTGTGCTGGCGGGTTAGAGTAGTTTGCACGGATAACCGATTTCATCTGACTGAACGCGCGATCGGCGGTTTCAGCGTCAGCGGCGACTAAAGTACAGGCGCCGACACGTTCATTATACAGGCCGAAGTTTTTCGAGTAAGAACTGGCGACCAGTAACTCTTTATGGCTGGCAACAAACAGGCGCAGACCCGCGGCATCTTCTTCCAGACCCTTAGCAAAACCCTGATAAGCGAAATCGAACAGCGGTAACCAGCCGTTTGCCACAGACAATTCAGCCAGCTTCGCCCATTGTTCTTCAGTCGGGTCGATACCCGTCGGGTTGTGGCAGCAACCGTGGAACAACACTACGTCACCGGCTTTCGCTTCGCTCAGGCTTTTCAGCATGCCGTCGAAATCAAGACTGTGATTGGCTGCGTCGTAATAGTTGTACTCTGCAACTTCCAGGCCTGAAGCGGAAAATACGCCTTTATGGTTCGGCCAGCTTGGATTGCTGACCCACACGCGTTTGGCGCTGGTTTGTGTCGCAATAAAATCTGCTGCAATGCGCAGGGCACCGGTACCGCCAGGCGTTTGTGCCGTGCGCGCACGCTTGTCTGCAATCACAGTGCTGCCTTTACCGAACAGCAGTTCCTGCGTGCAATGTGCAAAATCAGGCAATCCGTCGATGCTCAGATAGGTTTTCGTGGTTTCATTTTCCAACAGGAACTGTTCGGCTTTTTTCACGCTGGCCAAAACCGGCGTTTTACCCGTTTCATCTTTATAAACACCAATCCCAAGATTGATTTTATTCGAGCGATCATCAGCGCGGAAAAGATCGGTAAGACCCAGAATTGGGTCAGCAGGTGCTGCAGTGATTTTTTCAAACATGTCGGAAAATTCCATAGCCTGATATGACGAAAGAGGGCATCAGGGTACCGCCAGCGCTGTCGTTTGCCAACCGTTTGCGGCAAAAAGAAAGCAGAGTTGTGAGAAGGCGTGTGAGATTAAAATTTTTTATGGAAGAGGGTAGCAAAGTTCGTTTTTTGAATTGATTAAATGCAAAAGGCAGAGCCGAAGCTCTGCCTTGATATCCACTTTGATGCGCCCGAAAGCGCATCGTTAAGCGATATTAGAACTGGTATTGCAGACCAACACCAACGATGTCGTCTGTGCTACGGCCAGATGCTTTGGTGTAGCTGTTGTCGTCCAGCAGGTTGATTTTGTAGTCAACATAGGTAGACATGTTTTTGTTGAAGTAGTAGTAAGTACCTACTTCTACGTATTTAACCAGGTCAGCATCGCCGCCGCCGTAGGTAGAACCATTTTTGGTGAAGCCGTTCAGGTCCTTACCTTTAGACTGCAGGTAGGCGATAGATGGGCGCAGACCGAAATCGAACTGGTACTGAGCAACAACTTCGAAGTTCTGAGTTTTGTTAGCGATAGAATCCGGGTTGCCGTAATCAGTGGTGTTACGTGATTCACCGTAGAAGGTCGCCAGGTACAGGTTGTTAGCGTCGTATTTCGCGCCGAATGCGTATGCGTCAGCTTTATCACCAGCACCATCTTGCTTCTGCAGAGAGGTACGGTTAGAAGAGAAGTAAGCACCTGTCAGGCTAACACCGGAGTCGCCGATAGCATAAGCGGCAGAAGTACCCCAGCCGTCGCCATTGGAATCAACTGCGCCACGATCGTCACGACCTTCGTCGTTTTTACCCTGGTACTGTACAGCGAAGCTCAGGCCGTCAACCAGACCGAAGAAGTTGCTGTTACGGTAAGTTGCCATGCCATTACCACGACCAACCATGAAGTTGTCGTTGTTCTGGTACATGGTGTCATCGCCAAAGATTGGCAATTGGTCGGTGTAGGACATTACGTCGTAGATTACGCCGTAGTTACGACCGTAGTCGAAAGAACCTGCATCGCCAAATTTCAGACCAGCGAAGCCCAGACGAGTTTTGTTGCCTTCGTCGCCAGCGCTTTCTGCGTGGTTAGCCTGAACGTTGTATTCCCACTGGCCGTAACCGGTCAGTTGGTCAGTAATTTGAGTTTCGCCTTTGAAGCCGAAACGGACATAGGTCTGGTCGCCATCGTCGCCAGCGTTGTCAGAGAAGGTGTGACGCGCGTCAACTTTACCGTACAGATCCAGTTTGTTGCCGTCTTTGTTATAGATCTCAGCTGCGTTAGCTGCACCAGCAACTAACAGAGCAGGGATTACCACTGCAAGAATATTGCGCTTCATCATTATTATTACCCTCATTGGTTTTATTTGGACACCTGCCACTGCCTAAATAATTCTTTACGGAACTATTCACGAAAGTTTGGTGTCTCCTGTGTCTGAACGCACTATTCCATCCGTAGTAAGCTTAATCCATAGCGAAAATGCTACTAAATTACTAAATATGTTTCATTCAGAAAAAATGTATTACAAAATGTGTATTTTACGGAACTTTGTGACAGGGATCTATCTTTCAAAATGACTAAGGCCAGCATTGCCGGCCTTAGTTTTGTAACTATTTTGTTAATTAGAAATAGTTTAATTAATTAGAAGGTTGCACTACGTGGTGTACGTGGGAACGGGATCACGTCACGAACGTTTTGAACACCGGTCACATAAGCAACTAAACGCTCAAAACCTAACCCGAAGCCGGAATGCGGGACAGTGCCATAACGGCGAAGATCGCGATACCACCAATAATCTTCTTTATTCAGACCCATTTCAGCCATTCGCGCGTCCAATACATCCAGACGTTCTTCACGCTGAGAACCGCCGATAATCTCACCAATACCTGGCGCAAGAACGTCCATTGCGGCAACAGTTTTGCCATCATCGTTCATACGCATGTAGAAGGCTTTGATATCTTTAGGGTAGTTTTTGACCACAACGGGCGCTTTGAAATGCTGCTCAGCCAGGTAACGTTCGTGTTCAGAAGAAAGATCTACACCCCAGGAAACCGGGTTTTCAAATTTCTGGCCACAATTCATTAGGATTTCTACAGCATCGGTGTAATCCACTTGCGCGAAATCGGATGTTACAAATCGCTCAAGGCGCGCAACAGCATCTTTGTCTATGCGATCGGCAAAAAAGGCCATATCGTCTACACGTTCGTCTAAAACGGCTTTGAAAACATATTTAAGCATGTTTTCAGCCAGTGACGCGATGTCATCCAGCGTAGCAAAAGCCACTTCCGGTTCAACCATCCAGAACTCAGCAAGGTGGCGGCTGGTGTTTGAGTTTTCTGCGCGGAAGGTCGGGCCGAAGGTATAAACCTTGGACAGCGCACATGCATAGGTTTCACCGTTAAGCTGACCGGAAACGGTAAGGAACGCTTCTTTACCGAAGAAGTCTTCGCTGAAGTCGATTTCGCCTTTATCGGTACGCGGCAGGTTTTGCAGATCCAGCGTAGAAACGCGGAACATTTCACCCGCACCTTCGGTATCGGAAGCAGTAATCAGCGGAGTGGACACCCAGAAGTAGCCGTTTTCATGATAGAAACGGTGAATCGCCTGAGACAGGGTGTTGCGCACACGGGCAACTGCGCCAATCAGGTTGGTGCGCGGGCGAAGGTGAGCCACCTCACGCAGGTATTCGATACTGTGGCGTTTTGCCGCCATCGGGTAGGTATCAGGGTCATCCACCCAGCCAACAACTTTAACAGCGGTTGCCTGCAGTTCGAAACTCTGGCCTTCGCCAGGAGATGCGACAACAGTACCGGTCACTTCTACTGAACAACCCGTCGTCAGACGCAGGACGTCTTCCTGATAATTGGGCAGAGAATTATTGATGACGGCCTGTAAAGGATTAAAGCAGGAGCCGTCATAAACGGCGACGAATGAGATACCAGCTTTAGAATCTCTCCGGGTACGTACCCAACCGCGTACGGTGACTTCACTGTCAACCGCAGCACGGCCTTGCAGTACGTCGACTACAGGCACAACGCTCATAGATTTCTCTCTTTCTTTATATATGTTGGCTAAGAAATATTGGACACCCTGTAAATAGGGATTTTGCTATGTTACTTAGCCTTTCTCAGGACACAAGCAGAAATCACCGTTGGTGAAGAAGAATTAAGGGACAATTGACAGGAATAACAGGAAATATTGATATAACGAATAAAAGCCGAGCGGAATGAAATTACAGCTATATAAAGGAAAGAAAGTTAGGAGCAAAATTCCGATGAAGCGCCGGAATGACTCCCGGCGCTTCATTGACACTCAGGACGCTTTTTTAACCAGCGGTAAATCAAAGGCTTTCCGAAGCGCTTTCACAAAGGCTTTGTCCTGACAAATGGTTTTGCCCGGACTGTCAGACAACTTAGCGACCGGTTTACCGTTGCACTGAACCAATTTAATTACAATATTCAGAGGCTTAACGCCGGGAATATTACAAGTCAGACGCGTTCCAATCCCAAACACCAGATTGATGCGCTGATGGAAATGGCGATAAAGGTGCAGCGCTTTATCCAGATCCAGATTATCTGAAAACACCAGCGTTTTGGTCATCGGATCGATTCCCAGCGCCTGATAGTGCGCAATGGCTTTTTCGCCCCATTCAAACGGATCGCCGGAGTCATGGCGTAGCCCCTGATAGGCATTGGCGAATTTGCTGCCGAAATCACGCAGGAACGCATCCATCGTAATGCAGTCGGTCAGTGCAATGCCAAGCTGGTCAGGATATTCATCCAGCCAGGCCTGTAACGCAGCACGCTGGCTGTTTGCCAGAACCGGACTGATTTGCTGATGCGCCTGGAACCATTCATGAGCCTGAGTCCCGACCGGTGTCAGCTGCAATTTATGTGCTAAATCGTAATTGCTGGTGCCGACCAGATAAGGGAATTCATTTTTCACCGTACTGACAATGGCTTCCTGAACTTCGCCCGAGAAACGACGGCGTGTGCCGAAATCCATCAGACGGAAAGCTGAGAGGTCGATATCTGCGGCCTGCTCTTTAAAACTGGCAAGATTTTTACGCAGCTGATCTACGGCCATTTGCGCAGTGACTTGCGGCGAACGGTGACGATGCACCACTTCGCTGATCACCGCCAGCAGCGGTACTTCCCACATAATCACTTCACGCCACGGACCTTCAATACGCACGTGCAAATGCCCGTTGCGATCGGAAACGGTGACGTGTTCTGGATTGTAGCGGAACGCTTTCAGCCAGTTCAGATAGTCGTGCGTGAAGAAGGGCAGACCGGAAAGATAAGCGAACTCGTCATCTGTCAGTCCCAGCTGGCTCATCATCTGGATTTGCTCGCGAATTTCGCTGGCATATTCACCCAGCAACTCATCGCCGCGGCAACGGAACTCGGCTACCACGCTAATATTGCGATAGCGATGATAAACCGCTTGCTGCATATGAAGCTTGTAGGCATCGGTATCTAACAGCGAAGTCAAAATCGGGGAGGCGTATGGAGTCATAGCGCGCTTACAGCATCCTCGTCAGAAACTGAGTGTTTGAACACAAACAACCGTTCCGTAAAAAAAACGTTCTGGATAAAACAGCAAAGTCTGTGAAGTATACCGTATTATCCTTTCAAAGAACCCTCATCACATCATAATTGTCTGCGGGTGGTCGAGGCTTAATTGTGCTTAAACATAGGAAATATGGGCAAACAGGCGATTTTTCGGTTTAAAAAAAGCACAAATTGATTACATAAATTTAATCAACCTGACATTCATAAAAGAAAAATCGGGGCGTTTTTACCCCGATTTTTGTGTGTTCATTACGCTTCGTTTGTTCACGATAGTAAACGATCAGATGTTTTCTAAATTAATGCCCCGCGTTTTAGGTCCGAAAATGCCGATAACCAGCATCACGATGATCATGCTAACGACAATGAACGCTATCACGCCCTGCGTTCCGGCATATTGCAGGATCAGGCCGATCAAAATGCTGCTGAAAACGGTCGACAGGCGGCTGAAAGAATAACAAAAGCCAACGGCGCGAGCCCGGATATGTGTCGGGAACACTTCTGTCTGATACGCGTGATAGCTAAAGGTCAGCCAGGCGTTGGAATAAGTGATCAGGAAGCCGCAAATCACCAACATCACCGGATGGGTCTGCAGAGCGAATAAGGTGCCGAAAACCACTGTCATCAATGACGAGAGAACAATTTGCCATTTGTTTTCAATTTTATCCGCATACCGGCTGCAAATAAGTGAGCCGAGAGGATACGCTAGCGTGATAAAGAAGGCGTACAGCAAACTGTGGGTGACGGTCGTGCCTTTGCCGGAAAGCAGGGCGGGCAGCCAGTTGCCAAAGCCGAAGAAACCAATCGCCTGGAAAAAGTTCATGACTGTCAGCATGAGCGTCCGTTTGCGGTATTCAGGTGACCAGATTTCCCTGAACGTGCCTTTTCGCGGCAATTCAGCGGGGCTTTCTTCTGCGATGTACGCCGGACTATTGCTTACGCCGCAGCGTTTTTCCATCGCGCTCACGACATTATGTGCGTCTTCGTGACGTCCCTGTTGCGCCAGCCAGCGGGCGGACTCCGGCAGGTTTTTACGCACAATCCACACAACCAGCGAGCACAACGCACCCGCAATCACCACGTAACGCCAGCCTGTCAGCCCGAAAAAGGTTTGCGGTACCAGCCACCATGACATCAGCGCGACAGCCGGTACAGAAAGAAACTGAATAAAGAAGGCGAACGCAAAAGCGCGGCTGCGCATATGACTCGGCACCCATTCGGTGAGATACGTATCGATAGTCACCAGCTCAAGGCCCAGGCCAACACCGACCAGAAAACGACAAAGGATGATGCCTTCAGCGGTGTTCTGGAACGACATCAGCAACGAAAAACAGCCGTACCACGCCAGCGCAAACATGAATGTCATGCGTCGGCCGAAGCGGTCAGCATTGGGTGCCAGAAGACTCGCGCCAAAAAAAAGACCTAAAAATGTGGAAGAAGCGAAGGCAGCCTGATCGGATATACCAAATACTCCCGCAGTGCCGATATGAAATATGTTCTCTGCCAGTAAACCCGAACTAATGTATCCAGTTTCGAAAAGGTCGTAGAGTTCGAAGAATCCACCCAGTGACAGCAATATGATGAAGCGCCAGAGTCCGGCGGAGGCAGGAAGCGCGTCAATGCGGGCTGATAATGTCTTGTTATTTAATGTTTTTTGTTTTGGTATCCCCATAACGGGAGCGCAGGTGTCACTCATTTTATTATTAGCCTTAGTGATTCATCGTATTCATGATCATGCTAATGACTCCCGTTCGGATTTAAATATTGAATTTTTATAACGAATAAGAAAATAGAGCATAAAAAACTGCGCAAAAACACATTGCGAAAAGTACAGTTTTATCGGTTCAGAATGTGATGCAGATCGGACTTCCACTTTTGACCGCCCAAAGGTCCTGTAAGACAAATTTCTGTGTTTTGGTTGAAAGGTGCGCATACGCACTCACAAACTGGCAACAATCTGGGATTTTCTGATGCCTGTGTTAGAGTTTAAAGAGAAAAGAATGAAGGCCGGCAGGGCTCTGCGCAGCGATTCGCTGATGAAAAGCACCCGCTTAGATGCCATGAATCGTCATCACCATAAACAATGAAAACGCCAAAAGGTTTTTTATGACTCAACTGCCACAAGCCAAGTTCCGCCATGACTATCGTGCGCCGGACTATACCATCACGGATATCGACCTTAATTTTGAGCTTGATGCACAGAAAACCATCGTGACTGCTGTCAGTCAGATTAAACGACAGGGTGCCGAAGGCGCGCCGCTGGTGCTCAACGGTGAAGATCTGACGCTGATCAGTCTGAAAATTAACGGTCAGGACTGGCCGAAATATCAGTTAAAAGAAGGCGTGCTTGAAGTTACCGGCCTGCCGGAAGCGTTTGAACTGGCGATTGTTAACGAAATTCATCCGGCGAAAAATACCGCACTGGAAGGGCTGTACCTTTCCGGTGAAGCGCTGTGTACCCAGTGCGAAGCAGAAGGTTTCCGCCACATTACCTATTATCTGGATCGCCCGGACGTTCTGGCGCGTTTCACCACCCGCATCGTGGCGGACAAAGCCCGTTATCCTTATTTGCTGTCCAACGGTAACCGTATTGATCAGGGTGAACTGGAAGGCGGTAAGCACTGGATCAAATGGGAAGACCCGTTCCCGAAACCTTGCTACCTGTTTGCGCTGGTCGCTGGTGATTTCGATGTCCTGCGTGATTCCTTCAAAACCCGCTCGGGTCGTGATGTAGCGCTGGAACTGTTCGTCGACCGTGGCAATCTGGATCGCGCCGGCTGGGCGATGGAATCCCTGAAGCAATCCATGAAATGGGACGAAACCCGTTTCAATCTGGAATACGACCTCGACATCTTTATGATTGTTGCCGTTGATTTCTTCAACATGGGCGCAATGGAAAACAAAGGCCTGAACGTCTTTAACTCCAAATACGTGCTGGCGAAAGCCGAAACCGCCACAGACAAAGATTATCTCGGTATCGAAGCAGTGATCGGCCACGAATACTTCCATAACTGGACCGGTAACCGCGTGACCTGCCGCGACTGGTTCCAGCTGAGCCTGAAAGAAGGCCTGACCGTTTTCCGTGATCAGGAATTTAGTTCTGATCTGGGATCGCGCTCAGTCAACCGTATCGATAACGTCCGTGTGATGCGTGGCGCGCAGTTCTCTGAAGATGCCAGCCCGATGGCGCACCCGATCCGCCCTGAAAAAGTCATTGAGATGAACAACTTCTACACCCTGACGGTGTATGAGAAAGGTTCAGAAGTCATCCGTATGCTGCACACTTTGCTCGGTGAAGAGAAATTCCAGGCCGGGATGCAGCTGTACTTTGAGCGTCATGACGGCAGCGCCGCGACCTGTGACGACTTTGTGCAGGCGATGGAAGACGCGTCAAACGTGGATCTGTCACTGTTCCGCCGCTGGTACAGCCAGTCCGGTACGCCGGTGCTGACCGTGCGCGATGACTATGATGTGGAAAAACAGCAATACACTCTGACTGTCAGCCAGAAAACACCGGCGACGCCTGATCAGACTGAAAAGCTGCCACTTCACATTCCGCTGGATATCGAACTGTATGACCCGCAGGGCAACGTGATTGCGCTGAAACAAAACGGTCAGACAGTCAGCAACGTGCTTAACGTGACCGAAGCTGAGCAAACGTTCGTATTTGACGACGTGGAATATCAGCCGGTGCCTTCTTTATTACGTGAATTCTCCGCACCGGTGAAACTCGATTACAAATGGGGCGATCATCAGCTGACTTTCCTGATGAAATACGCGCGTAACGATTTCGCCCGCTGGGATGCGGCGCAAAGTTTGCTGGCAATTTACATCAAGCTGAACGTGGCGCGTCATCAGCAGAAACAACCGCTGTCTCTGCCGCTGCATGTGGCGGATGCGTTCCGGGCGGTATTGCTGGATGAGAATATCGATCCGGCACTGGCGGCGCAGATCCTGACTCTGCCATCTGAGAACGAAATCGCTGAACTGTTCGAAATTATCGATCCGGAAGCGATCAGTGCGGTTCACGATGCGATTACCCGTTGTCTGGCGACCGAAATGGCCGATGAATTCCTGGCGGTTTACAACGCTAACCGTCTGCCAGCGTACCGTGTAGTGCATGAAGATATCGGTAAACGTTCGCTGCGTAACACCTGCCTGCATTATCTGGCTTTTGCCGATGTGACGCTGGCTGATCAGCTTGTTAAGGCACAATTTGAACAGGCAGATAACATGACGGATTCTCTGGCAGCGATGTCTGCGGCGGTTTCCGCGCAGCTGCCTTGCCGTGAATCGCTGATGGCGGCCTATGACGAACGCTGGCATCACGACGGTCTGGTCATGGATAAATGGTTTATCCAGCAGGCGACCAGCCCGGCAGCCGATGTGTTGCAGAAAGTCCGTTCACTGCTGAACCACCGTTCATTCAGCATGGGCAACCCGAACCGCGTCCGTTCATTAGTCGGTGCATTTGCCTCTGCCAATCCTTCTGCATTCCACGCGGCAGACGGCAGCGGTTATCAGTTCCTGACTGAAATGCTGACAGATCTCAACACCCGTAACCCGCAGGTTGCAGCGCGCATGATTGAGCCGCTGATCCGCCTGAAACGCTATGACCAGAACCGTCAGGCGCTGATGCGTCAGGCGCTGGAACAGCTGAAAGGGCTGGAAAATCTGTCCGGTGATTTGTTCGAGAAAATTACCAAAGCGTTAGATGCGTAATCGCTTGTAACAGCAAATAGCGGCAATAAAAAAGGGCGATGGAGACATCGCCCTTTTTACGTTTTTAATTCTCTGAAAGATGAAATTAGTTTTGTGCGCGCTTCGCTTCCTGAGCCACATTTTGCAACGGCTGCGGCGTCAGTACACGTTCCAGCACTTCAGCTTCCAGCTCCGCCAGTCGCGCAGAACCTTTACGGCGCGGACGCGGCAGGTCAACCGTCAAATCCATACCAATCTGCCCCTGATCAATCAGGATCACCCGGTCAGCCACGGTCACGGCTTCGCTGACATCATGCGTCACCAGCAAAACCGTGAAATCATGTTGCTGCCACAAACGCTCGATCAGGCTTTGCATCTCGATGCGCGTCAGGGCATCCAGCGCGCCCAGCGGTTCATCAAGCAATAACAGACGCGGGCGATGAATTAATGCACGTGCCAGTGCCACGCGTTGTTTCTGTCCGCCGGATAATGCAGAAGGCCAGTCATCGGCACGATCCGCCAGGCCGACTTCTTCCAGCGCAGCCAGTGCGGCTTCACGCCATTTGCCTTTCAGACCCAGACCGACGTTATCAATCACCTTTTTCCATGGCAGCAGGCGGTCATCCTGAAACATAAGGCGCGTGTCATCGCGTACCTGACTTAGCGGCGCGCTGGCGCTGAGCAACTCGCCCTGCGTGGTTTTCTCCAGCCCGGCCAGTAAACGCAGCAGGGTGCTTTTGCCACAACCGCTGCGACCGACTACTGCCACAAACTGGCCGGGCGGAATGCGCAGATTAATATCGTTGAGCACGGCGCGGTTGCCGTATTTTTTCGTGATACCGGAGAGAGTCACCGGCGTGCCTTGCGGAATGCGTGCGGGGGCGCTCATGCGGCATCTCCTTGTTTTTTCTGATAAGCAGGGTGCCAGCGCAGCCAGACACTTTCCAGCAGGCGGGCAAGAACATCGGCCAGTTTGCCAAGAATGGCGTACAGCACGATGGCGACAACCACGACGTCAGTTTGTAAAAACTCGCGGGCGTTCATCGCCAGATAACCAATCCCGGAGTTGGCGGAGATGGTTTCCGCCACAATCAGCGTCAGCCACATGAACCCCAGCGCAAAGCGCACGCCGACCATAATCGAAGGCAACGCGCCCGGTAACACCACCTGAATAAACAGCGGGAAACCGGAAAGTCCGTAACTGCGCGACATCTCCAGCAGACCGCGGTCAATGTTGCGAATTCCGTGATAAGTATTGAGATAAATCGGGAACAACGTTCCCAGTGCCACCAGGAAAATCTTGGCAGATTCGTCAATGCCAAACCACAGAATCACCAGCGGGATCAGCGCCAGATGCGGAATGTTACGCAGCATTTGCAGCGAACTGTCCAGCAGACGCTCGCCCCAGCGGGAAAGCCCGGTGATAAAACCGAGCAGCAACCCGAGACTGCCGCCGATAGCGAAGCCAATCAATGCGCGGAAGGAACTGATTTTCAGGTTTTGCCACAGGTCACCGCTTTTCGCCAGTGTCCAGAAGGCTTCTACCACGGCGCTCGGTGCCGGCAGAATACGGTTGGATAGCCAGCCGGCTTCCACCGCCAGCTGCCAGCCGCCGATGAGTACCACCGGCACAATCCACGGAGCCACGCGGTTCAGCCAGCGTTGTGTCGTTGTCATCTGCGTTCTCCTTAATGCTGGCTGGCAGTGCGTTTGTTCGCAAAGTCATGAGCGACCAGTTCACCGCGCGGCAAAATGGCTTTCTTCACAGTGTTGTCATCTTCCGGTTTGGCCAGATCCAGATGCGGGAACAGTAATTCGCTGACGCGGTACGCTTCTTCCAGATGCGGATAACCGGAGAAAATGAAGGTGTCGATGCCCAGATCCGCATATTCCTGCATACGCGCAGCGACAGTCGGGCCATCGCCGACCAGTGCTGTTCCTGCGCCGGTGCGCACCAGACCGATACCTGCCCAGAGATTCGGATAGATTTCCAGCTTGTTGCGGTCGCCGCCGTGCAACGCTGCCATGCGGTGCTGACCGACGGAATCGGTTTTGGCGAAAGCGGCCTGTGCGCGCTGAATAGTTTCGTCATCCACGTTGGCGATCAGTTTGTCGGCGGCGCGCCAGGCTTCTTCGTTGGTTTCACGCACAATCACGTGCAGACGAATACCGAAACGCACTGTGCGGCCTTTTGCGGCAGCTTTGGCACGCACTTGCTCAATTTTCTCTTTCACTAACGCCGGAGGTTCGCCCCAGGTCAGATACAGTTCCACCTGCTCGGCGGCCAGATCCTGCGCTTCGTCGGAAGACCCGCCGAAATAGAGCGGCGGGCGAGGGTACTGAACCGGCGGATGCATCAGGCTCGCGCCTTTTACCTGAATATGTTTACCTTCGTAATCAACCGTTTCGCCTTCAAGTACGCGGCGCCAGATACGGGTAAATTCTGCTGAAGCTTCATACCGTTCTTTATGATTGAGATGTAAACCTTCCGCTGCCAGTTCAGACGGATCACCGCCGGTCACCAGATTAAACAACGCACGACCGCCGGAAAGCCGGTCGAGTGTCGCCGCCTGACGGGCGGCCAGTGTCGGGGAGATAATCCCCGGGCGCAGCGCCACCAGGAATTTCAGGCGTTGCGTGACAGAAATCAGAGAAGCCGCGACGAGCCATGAGTCTTCACATGAACGGCCGGTCGGCAGCAGTACACCGCCGAAACCTAAGCGGTCCGCGGCCTGAGCAATCTGCTGGAGATAACCGTGGTCTACCACACGGGCACCTTCTTCAGTTCCTAAATAACGACCATCGCCATGGGTGGGTAAAAACCAGAATACGTTCAGACTCATAGTATGTTCCTCTCAAAGTTTTTTGATTCATGACCGCTCAGCGGCGGCTAAATTAGGGTTCAGTTGGCCTGTACAGCCGGTTTCCAGATGCGGTCTTTGATTTCAACCGGCTTTGGCAAAATGTGGTTCTGATAAAACAGGTCGGCGGTTTGCTGCTGGCGCTTTTCCGTCTCGGCATTGACCGGAGTGATTGGCATATCCGGCAAATGATCCAGATAAGAGGCGACCACTTTTTCCGGTAATCCCATCGACTGAGAAAGCAGTTTGATACTTTGTTCGCGGTCAGTTTTGGTCAGCGCATTCGCCTGCGTTAACACATCCAGTACCTGACTGATGAACTGAGGATTGGCCTCGGTATATTTTTTCGGCGCAAGATAGAAGGAACCGGTCTGATGCAGCGTCGAGCCGTCGGTCAGCACGCGAACATCGCCCTGAACTTCTGCGGCGGAGTAGTAAGGATCCCAGATAGCCCAGGCATCGACGTCATGCTGCTGAAACGCGGCGCGCGCGTCGGCAGGTGTCAGATAGACCGGCTGGATATCACTGAATTTAAGACCTGCCTGTTGCAGGGCACGAAGCAATAAGTTGTGTGAACTGGAGCCTTTCTGGAATGCGACTTTATGGCCTTTGAGATCTGCCACGGTTTTGATCGGACTGTTACTGTCGACCAGAATCACTTCCGCTTTTGGTTTCGGCGGTTCTGAACCGATATAAAGAAGATCCGCCCCGGCCGCTTGTGCAAATAGTGGCGGTAAATCGCCTGTACCGCCCAAATCAATACTGCCGACGTTCAGAGCTTCAAGGATCTGCGGACCAGCGGGAAATTCCACCCAGCTGATTTTGGTGTCCGGGAAACGTTTTTCCAGCAGCTGATGAGATTTGGCCAGCACCAGTCCGACGGATCCTTTCTGATAAGCGATGCGTAATTGCGCAGGATCCTTTTCCTGTGCTGAGGCTGTTGCGGCGAATATCAGGCTGGTGACCAGTCCGGCGATGACGGGCAACCGACGTAATAAAGAGAAAGACGAAGGCATGATTAATTCCTTTTAATTTCAGACGCGCAGAGCTTGCGCGGAAAGGGAAGTGACAGACGGAATTTGCGGACGGCGGCGGCTCAGTGCCAGATAGAAGTTTTCCAGCGATTCGGTCAGACGCTCTTCCAGCGCCGGATCCAGCCTGGCCGGGAACGTCTGATAATCAGTGATCAGACTGTCATCGGCGAAAACACCCTGTAAAACTTCCTGCGCTTTCAGCGAGGCCAGCACAGGTTTCAGCGCATAATCGACGGCCAGCATGTGGCCGATCGATCCGGCCGTCGCCAGTGGCAAAACGACTTTATGGTCGAGTGCGCGCTCGGGCAGTAAATCCAGCAGAGTTTTCAGCGCACCTGAAAAAGACGCCTTGTACACCGGCGTGGCGACAATCAGGCCATCTGCGCTCGCCAGTTCAGCATTCAGTTGCTTCAACTGAGGGCTGGCAAAATTGGCAAATAACAAATCATCAGCCGAAAAATCCTGAATATTGTAGGTAAAGACTTCGACGCCCCGGCTCGCCAGCCACTGATGGCTGAGCGCCAGCAGGGAAGAGGAGCGGGAAGGTTGTCGTGGGCTGCCGGCCAGTGTGATTACGCGCATTCACTTATTCCTTATAACAATCTGTTATAGAACTATCATTTTTATTAACGAAGTGAAGTAAACCTAGCAGGGGAAGGCGGCAGAGCGGAAATCTCAATTTTGGCTATGGAAAGTTTCAAATCACATAAAGCGCTTTAAATGGCGTGTTGACGCGGAGACAGGTTAAGAAGGAAAAGTGAATTAAAGGTAACTAAAAAGTAATCGTTTGCGTAGCGAAGCAATTATTTGGTCAATATGCCGGTTATCATTTCCAATTGTCCCGCGCTTAGTCAATAATACCGCCCCGTCTAGCCACCGGGAATCCAGGAGTTTCCATGTATTATCCTCTTGTCAGGAAAGCACTGTTTCAGCTCGATCCAGAGCGCGCCCACGAGTTAACCTTTCGTCAGTTGAGCCGCATTTCCGGCACCCCTTTTGAATTCCTGATCCGCCAGTCAGTGCCAACCAAACCGGTAAACTGCATGGGATTATCCTTTAAGAACCCTTTGGGACTGGCCGCAGGCCTGGATAAAGACGGCGAATGTATTGATGCACTCGGCGCAATGGGCTTTGGATTTATTGAAGTCGGCACGGTGACACCGCGTGCGCAGGCGGGTAATGATAAGCCGCGTTTATTCCGCATCGTTGAAGCTGAAGGCCTGATTAACCGCATGGGCTTTAATAACCATGGCGTGGATAATCTGGTGAATAATGTCAAAAAATCACATTTTGGCGGCATTCTGGGGATTAATATTGGCAAGAATAAAGACACGCCTGTTGAGCACGGCGCAGACGATTATCTGACCTGTATGGATAAGGTATATCCGTATGCCGGTTATATCGCGGTGAATATTTCATCGCCAAATACTCCTGGCTTACGTTCACTGCAATACGGTGAGGCGCTGGATGATTTACTGGCGGCGATCAAGAATAAGCAGCTCGAACTTCAGCAGCGTTACCAGAAATATGTGCCGGTAGCCGTGAAGATCGCGCCGGATCTTTCTGAAGAAGAATTGATCCAAATAGCGGACAGTCTGGTACGTCATAATATGGACGGCGTTATCGCCACCAATACCACGCTCGATCGTAAACTGGTTCAGGGGCTGAATTATTGTGAGCAGGTGGGTGGACTGAGCGGGCGTCCGGTGCAGCTGCGCAGTACAGAAATTATCCGTATGTTGTCGAATGAATTGCAGGGACGTCTGCCTATTATTGGCGTCGGCGGGATTGATTCATTAACTGCCGCACGTGAAAAAATGGCGGCCGGTGCGTCATTAATTCAAATCTATTCCGGCTTTATCTTCAAAGGCCCGGGTTTAATCAAAGATATTGTTACCCACATCTAATATTTTTCATCCTTTAGGCGAGTCAGGGGTTTATTTATCAACCCGGCTCGTCTATATTTTGTCCACTGACCGTAATTCAGGCTCAGGATTTGTCTGATATCACTTCATCGCAAAAAAATCTATTCTCACAGATTAGCCGGAAATGAAGTCAGGCAGAGGGCATGAGGGCAAACAGGATGACGAAATGAAAATCAAACCAGATGATAATTGGCGTTGGTACTTCGATGCAGAGCATGATCGGCTTATGTTGGATCTCGCCAATGGCATGATTTTCCGTTCCCGTTTCCCGGCTAAAATGTTAACTCCTGATGCATTTGGAAATATGTCATTCTGTGTCGATGATGCGGCTTTGTATTTCGATTATGAAGAACAGTGCAAACATATTCGTCTGGCCGCTGAACAACGTGCGGAATTAGTTTTAAATGCCTTAGTCGCTTTCCGTTTTTTAAAACCGCTGATGCCAAAGAGCTGGCATTTCAGTCAGCAGATGCGTCCTTTCCAGCCAGAGAATGGTCAGCTTGCTCAGGTGCAGGTGATGGACAGTGGCGAACAGGCGACATTGCTGGTGGTAGAATCCGGTGATAACGCCAGCCTGTGCCTGCTGGCGCAGGAGCGGCTGACAGTGGCAGGGCGCGGTATGGTGCTCGGTGATGCCATTAAAGTGATGCATGACCGGTTAATGCCAGCGGCGTTCAGAGTCGACAGCGATGTCTACGATCAGGCAGTGTAAATTACCCTTCATATTTCAAGTTGCAGATGCGTTGGCTGCGCTCAGTCACCCGAATCACTTACCTGTGTAAGCTCATCGGGATCCCTTCTCTTGCCGCCTTTTTGCAACCCGAACTATTTTGGGTAATTGCGGATTTGGGTAATTGCGGAATATTTTAGCCGAGCACGATATCCGTTGCCGGTATGCAACTGCACGACAGAATCGTTCCGTCTTTCCCCACAGCACTTTCTTTCAGTGGCGCAACATTTCCTTCTTTTAATGTCATTCTGCACGCACCGCAAATTCCCGCACGGCAGGAATAGGGGATACGTAATCCCTGTAACTCCAGTTGTTCGAGCAAAATCTGCTGATTGTTGCCGGTAAACTCCGTGCCCTGATAATTAATGCGGACTTCCTGAGCGGTACTTTTTGGCGCGTCGACATTTTCAACGACGTCGCCTGCGCTGTAAGGGCGGGGTGGTTTGGTCGCCAGCACCTGAACGTTGTCACCCGCGCGGATCACACCGTTGTTACGGGCAATCATGTTCTGACCGAAATCGACGTCGCCATCGCTGGCAGTACGGTAACCTTGCAACGTTTTCAGAGGTTCGCCACGCGGATGCTTGCGGCCTTTTTCGATGCTGACCGTAGTAAAAATGCAGCGGCTGCACGGCTTCACCAGATCGAAAATGACTTCTCCGATGCGGATGGTCTGCCAGCTGTCTTCTGTGTAAGCCTCGGCACCACTGACCACAATATTGGGCCGGAACTGTTCAACCCTGACACCGCCCGGACAGCGGCGCTGCAAATCCTGCATTGACGCTTCGTTAATCAGCAGGTACGGGAACCCGTCGGCGAACGACAGCGGCACTTCGGGATGCTTCTTCACCCGGCGGGTGGGTTCGTCACCGACCCAGCGCAACTGTACATCACGTTTTAAATAACCACTTAACCAGCGATTTACCGGTTCCGGCGCGATGAGTGAGGTAAACTGATTGCCCCAGACTTCCGTCGGCGAGTTAACGCCTGCGAAATCACGAAATCTGACGCTGATACTTTCGCCTTCCGGCGCACTCAGCATCAGACCATCAGGTAACAAAACCGGGGTGAACAGGACGAGGTTCGGATACTGGCGGGCAGTAATAAACATGCCTTGCGGGTCGGTTATCATGAACTGACGGTCGAAAGCCAGTCCTGTTGGCGTGACCAGCGAGTGTGAAACTTGCAGGCCGCGCATCGATTTAACCGGATGAACAAATAAACGTGAAAGAATGGGCACTGAACACTGCCTCTCAGAGTATAAAGTCTTAAGAATAACCAGAGACTTTATGACAAGCGGCAGGGATTAGCTATAATGCGCAACAATTTTATTTTTGGTGATATGTCGATATGAACTCTTTGTTTGCCAGCACGGCGCGTGGACTGGAAGAACTGTTAAAAAGCGAACTGGAAACGCTGGGTGCGCAAGCCTGCAAAGTTGTGCAGGGAGGGGTGCATTTTGAAGGTGACGATCGCCTGCTGTACCGTAGCTTATTGTGGAGCCGTCTGGCTTCGCGCATCCTGTTGCCGCTGAACGAATTCAAAGTTCACAGCGATCTGGATCTTTATCTCGGCGTGATGGCGATTGACTGGCCGTCCGTTTTTGGCGTGGAAAAAACGTTCGCCGTGCATTTCAGCGGCCTGAATGACGAAATCCGTAACAGCCAGTACGGCGCGCTGAAAGTGAAAGACGCCATTGTCGACAGCTTTACCCGCAAAATGGATGAGCGTCCGAATGTGGCGAAACAGCAGCCCGATATTCGTGTAAACGTCTTCCTGCAACGTGATACCGCCAGCGTCGCGTTGGATCTCAGCGGCGAAGGCCTGCATCAGCGTGGCTACCGTGATCTGACCGGTCAGGCACCGCTGAAAGAAAATCTGGCTGCGGCTATCGTGATGCGTTCAGGCTGGGAAGCGGGCACGCCGATGGTCGATCCGATGTGTGGTTCCGGTACCTTGCTGATTGAAGCGGCAATGATCGCCGCCGATCGCGCGCCGGGCTTACATCGCCAGCACTGGGGCTTTACCGGCTGGAACAAATTTGACGCCGAACTGTGGCGCGAACTGACCGCCGAAGCACAGGTTCGTACCCGCCGTGCAGTGCAGGAAACCACGTCCCGTTTCTTCGGTTCTGATATTGACCGCCGCGTCATTGAGATGGCGCGTGCCAACGCCCGTCGCGCCGGTGTGGCGGAGCTGATTAGCTTTGAAGCCGCTGAAGTCGGTAAACTGGTGAATCCGTTGCCGGAAGGTCCGGTGGGTACGGTCATCAGTAACCCGCCATACGGTGAACGTCTGGAAAGCGAACCGGCGCTGATTGCGCTGCACAACATGCTTGGTCGCATCATGAAGACTAAGTTTGGTGGCTGGCAGTTGTCGCTGTTCAGTGCGTCGCCGGAATTGCTGAGTTGCCTGCAATTGCGTGCTGAGCGCCAGTTCAAAGCTAAAAACGGTCCGCTGGAATGTGTGCAGAAAAACTACCAGCTGGCTGAAAACCCGACCGGTGCTGCCGGGACGCAAATGGCGGAAGATTATGCAAACCGCCTGCGTAAGAACGTCAAAAAACTGGAGAAATGGGCTAAACAGCAGGGCATTGAATGCTACCGCTTGTATGACGCCGATTTGCCGGATTACAACGTGGCGGTTGACCGCTACGGCAGCAAAGTGGTGGTGCAGGAATATGCGCCGCCAAAAACTGTGGATGCACAAAAAGCCCGTCAGCGCTTGTTTGACGTGATCAATGCCACCCTGTCAGTGCTGGATATTTCATCCAGCCAGTTGATCCTGAAAACCCGTGAACGCCAGAAAGGTACCAGTCAGTACGAGAAACTTGCGCAAAAAGGCGAGTTCCTGCTGGTTGAAGAGTTCAACGCGAAGCTGTGGGTCAATCTGACGGATTATCTTGATACCGGTTTGTTCCTTGACCACCGTATCGCCCGTAAAATGCTCGGTGAAATGAGTAAAGGTAAGGACTTCCTCAACCTGTTTGCTTACACCGGCACCGCCAGTGTTCATGCAGGTCTGGGCGGCGCGCGCAGCACGACTACGGTAGATATGTCCCGCACCTATCTGGAATGGGCGGAAAAGAACCTGCGCGCTAACGGTCTGACCGGCCGTCAGCATCGCCTGATCCAGGCAGATTGTCTGTCTTATCTGGGGATGTGCGATGAACAATTCGATGTGATCTTTATCGATCCGCCGACGTTCTCCAACTCTAAACGTATGGCCGAAAGTTTTGACGTACAGCGTGATCATCTGGCTCTGATGAAAGATCTGAAACGCATTTTACGTCGCAACGGCACCATTATGTTCTCCAACAACAAGCGCGGCTTCCAGATGGACCTCGAAGGATTGAGCAAGCTGGGGCTGAGCGCGAAAGAAATCACCAGCCAAACCCTGTCACAGGATTTCGCCCGTAATCGTCAGATTCATAACTGCTGGCTGCTGTCCCATGCCGGCGAGGAAAAATAAAGTTTATGTCGTTAATTAGTATGTCAGGTGCCTGGCTGTCATTCAGTGACTCGCCGCTGTTGGATAACACCGAATTACACATCGAGCCAAATGAGCGCGTCTGTCTTGTTGGCCGTAACGGCGCCGGTAAATCGACGCTGATGAAAATCCTGAACCGCGAAGTGCCGCTTGATGACGGCCGTATCGTGTATGAGCAGGATTTGATTGTCGCGCGTCTGCAACAGGATCCGCCGCGCAACGTCGAAGGTACAGTGTTCGATTTCGTCTCCGAAGGCGTATTCGAGCAGGCTGAACACCTGAAAGCGTATCACGCGATTTCGCATCTGGTTGAAACCGACCCGAGCGAAAAGAACATGAACAAACTGGCTCAGGTGATGGAAATTCTCGATCATCAGGGCCTGTGGCAGCTCGACAGCCGTATCAATGAAGTATTACTGAAACTGGGTCTGGATGCCGATACAGAGCTGAAATCCCTGTCTGGTGGCTGGCTGCGTAAAGCGGCGCTCGGACGTGCTTTGGTCAGCGCGCCGCACATTCTGCTGCTCGACGAACCGACCAACCACCTGGATATCGAAAGTATCGCGTGGCTGGAAGATTTCCTGAAAGAATTCCAGGGCAGCATTATCTTCATTTCCCATGACCGTTCTTTCATCCGCAATATGGCGACCCGCATTGTCGATCTTGATCGCGGCAAACTGGTGTCCTATCCGGGTAATTACGAAGCGTATTTGCTGGCAAAAGAAGAAGCGTTGCGCGTTGAAGAACTGCAAAACGCTGAGTTCGATAAAAAACTGGCGCAGGAAGAAGTGTGGATCCGTCAGGGTATCAAAGCCCGCCGTACCCGTAACGAAGGCCGCGTACGCGCCCTGAAAGCCCTGCGTAAAGAACGTTCCGATCGCCGTGAAGTGATGGGCACCGCCAAAATGCAGGTGGTTGAAGCGGCAAGCTCCGGCAAGATTGTCTTTGAAATGGAAGACGTTAACTACAGCATCGCCGGTAAACAACTGGTCAGCAATTTCTCTTCGCAGGTTATGCGTGGCGACAAAATTGCACTGATAGGCCCGAACGGCTGCGGTAAAACGACGTTACTGAAACTGATGTTGAGTCAGATTAAGGCAGACAGCGGCCGCGTTCACTGCGGTACCAAACTGGAAGTCGCCTATTTCGACCAGCACCGTGCTGAGCTGGATCCTGAACGTACCGTGATGGATAACCTCGCTGAAGGTAAGCAGGAAGTGATGGTTAACGGTCGTGCCCGTCACGTGCTGGGCTACCTGCAGGACTTCCTGTTTCATCCAAAACGTGCAATGACGCCGGTAAAAGCGCTGTCAGGCGGCGAACGTAACCGTCTGCTGCTGGCAAAACTGTTCCTGCGTCCCAGCAACCTGCTGATCCTCGATGAACCGACCAACGACCTGGATGTGGAAACACTCGAGCTGCTGGAAGAGATGATCGACAGCTATCAGGGCACGGTAATGCTGGTGAGCCATGACCGTGAATTTGTTGATAACTCAGCAACCGAATGCTGGATTTATGAAGGCAACGGCGTGATCAACAGTTATGTTGGCGGTTACCATGACGCACAGCATCAGCGCCGTAACCAGAAGCCAATCCGTCAGGCGGTAGTCATCGAAAATAAACCGGCTGCTCAACCTAAAGCAGAACCAGTAAAACGCACGGCGAATAAGCTCAGCTATAATCAACAACGCGAGCTTGAACAATTGCCTGCGCAAATCAGCACGCTGGAAGAAAGAATTGAAGCGCTGCAACAGCAAATGAGTGATGCGAATTTCTTCACACTTCCTCATGAAGAAACTCAGCAGGTTATCACCGCTTTAGCCGCCGCAGAGCAGGAGTTAGAGCAGGCGTTTGAACGTTGGGAAGCGCTGGAAGCGCAGAAAAACGGCTAACACTGCCCCGTCATGTGCCGCGGAATGAAGGATTGTTCCTGCGGCACATGCTATTGCACGTTCCGCAATTGAGGAGTTGGCTTGTGTGTTCTCATGTCCACGATCCGCACATTTTATGTCCCCAATGCGATTTGCTGGTGGCAATCCCTGAGATTGCTGTCGGGCAAAAAGCAAAATGCCCGCGTTGCCATACGACGCTGACGTCGCGCTGGAAAGAGCCGCGTCGCCGCCCTATTGCCTATGCTGTCAGCGCATTATTCATGCTGCTGTTGTCTAACCTTTTCCCTTTCGTGAACATGAAAGTTGCCGGCCTGGGAAGCGAAGTTACACTGATTCAAATTCCCCAGGTTTTAGTTTCTGACGACTACGCCAGCATGGCGTCGCTGTTTATGATTCTGGTTCAACTGATGCCTGCGTTAGGCATGATTTTCATCATCATTCTTTGCCAGGGGACATCGATACCCAGTCACTGGCAGATCAGCATTGCCCGTAACTATTTTCGCCTGAAGGCCTGGTGCATGGTCGAGATTTTCCTGGCGGGTGTCCTGGTCAGTTTCGTGAAGCTGATGGCTTATGGTGATGTCGGCGTCGGCACCAGTTTCTATCCCTTTGTGCTGTTTTGTATTTTACAGCTCAGGGCTTTTCAGTGTACTGACCGTTACTGGATCTGGCAGCAGGTTGCTCCTGCACCGAAGCTGGAAATGCCGCTTCGTGTCGGTGAGAGCGGACTGTCACAGGGATTACGTTCATGCCATTGTTGTATGGCTATTTTGCCGGTTGATCAAAAACAGTGCGGGCGTTGTGATACATCCGGCCATGCGCGCCGCAAAAACAGTTTGCAATGGACGATGGCACTTCTCATTACGTCTATTTTTTTGTATATCCCCGCCAATCTGCTGCCGATCATGATAACCCAGGTGCTCGGCACTCCGATGCCATCCACCATTATGGCTGGCGTGGTGTTGCTGTGGAGTGAAGGTTCTTATCCTGTGGCTATGGTGATTTTGATTGCCAGTATCATGGTGCCGACGCTGAAAATGATTGCGATTGGTTGGTTATGCTGGGATGCAAACAGTAATAAGGAAATTGACAGGGAAAGATTGCACGTGATTTATGAAGTCGTGGAATTTGTTGGCCGCTGGTCAATGATTGACGTGTTCGTTATTGCGGTGCTTTCAGCTCTGGTAAGGATGGGACAACTGATGAGTATTTATCCGGACATTGGCGCACTGCTTTTTGCCAGTGTTGTCATTCTCACTATGTTCGCTGCAATGACGTTTGACCCAAGGCTCATTTGGGATCGCGCTGTAATGAAGTCTGCAAAGGAGCCACAAGATGGCGGGAAATAATATGGCAGAGCACGATGGAACTGCCAAAGTAGAAAAGATTAAACGCTGGTCGCCGGTGTGGATTGTGCCGATTGTTACGGCACTGATCGGCGCCTGGATACTGTTCTACCACTACAGCCATCAGGGCCCGGAAGTGACATTGATCACCACCACGGCTGAAGGCATTGAGGGCGGAAAGACCACCATCAAAAGCCGTAACGTTGATGTCGGTAAAGTGGAAAGCGTGACCCTGAGTGAAGATCTGCAACAGGTCATTATTAAAGCGCGCCTGAATACCGGCATGGAAAAAATGCTCCGTGACGACTCTGTATTCTGGGTGGTAAAACCGCAAATCGGACGTGAAGGTATTTCCGGTTTGGGCACATTATTGTCGGGTGCGTATATTCAGTTGCAGCCGGGCAATAAAGGCGGTGAAAAATCAGAATATAAACTGGATGATTCACCTCCGCTGGCTTCCCCTGATGCCAAAGGTATCCGCGTGAGTCTGGAAAGTGAACGTTCAGGCCAGCTGAATCCGGGAGATCCGGTGCTGTTCAGAGGTTTCCAGGTCGGTACAGTGGAAACCAGTCACTTTGATCCGAAAGCGCGCAATATCAAATATCAGCTGTTTATCCGGGCACCTTACGACACGTTGGTGACTGACAACGTTCGTTTCTGGAAAGACAGCGGCGTGAACTTCGATATGTCTGCCGCCGGTATGCGTGTCGAAATGGGTTCACTGACCACGTTATTTAGCGGTGGTGTCAGCTTTGACATTCCGAATGGCTGGATGCAGGGCAACGAAGCCAAAGATGGTGACAGTTATAAGCTTTTCGACGATCAGAAAAGCATTCAGGAATCGCTTTATACCCGTCACATGGATTACGTCATGTTCTTCTCGGATTCTATTCGCGGCCTGCAACCTGGCGCGCCTGTTGAATTCCGTGGCATCCGTCTGGGGACTGTGGCCGAAGTGCCATATCCGATGAATGTGGTGAAACAGCAGATGTCGGATGATTATCGTATTCCGGTGCTGATCCGCATTGAACCAGACCGCTTCGCTCAGTTGCTGGGCAGTAACTTTAATATCGAAGAGCATATCCGTGACGGTATCGCTCATGGTCTGCGTGCTTCGATGAAATCAGCCAACCTGCTAACGGGGGCGATGTATATTGATCTGGATTTCTATCCGAATGAGAAACCGTGGAAAGGGCCGCTGGAAATAGACGGGCAAAAACTGTTGCCGACGGTGAGCGGCGGGTTTGCGCAGATCCAACAGAAACTGATGACCACGCTCGATAAGATCAACAATCTGCCGATCGAACCGATGATGCGTGAAGCCACCAGCACACTGGCGGAAAGTCAGAGGACGATGAAAGCGACGCAGAGGACCATAGAGTCCCTGAATGCCATTGTCAGCAGCAAGGAAATGAAAAACCTGCCACAGGATATGCAGCAGACGTTGATTCAGCTTAACCGCAGCCTGAAAGGCTTCCAGCCTGGTTCTCCGGCATACGGACATATGGTGAATGACATGCAAAGTCTGGATAAGACCCTGCGTGAACTGCAACCGGTATTGAAAACGCTTAACCAGAAAAGTAATGCACTGATTTTCGCCGCCCCAGGGCAAGATGATCCTCAGCCGAAGAAGGCCAAATAATGATGAAATGGATACCTGTCGTCTTAGCATTATTCCTGACTGCCTGTAGCAGCAGTGATCAGAAAACTTACTACCAGTTGCCGGTGCTCAACAGCGCCCCGGCAACGGGCAGCGCAATGTCATCAGGCATGACTACCCAACGCCATCTGTGGGTGGAAAGGGTTAGTGTGGCTGATTACTTGTCAGGTAACGGACTGGTTTATCAGACCAATGATGTGCAGTACACGCTGACCCAGAATAATCTCTGGGCCAGCCCGCTGGATCAGCAACTTCAACAATCACTGGTGACATACCTGCGCCGTGACTTGCCGGGGTATCTGGTTTCCACCCAGGCTGTCAGTTCGGATGATCAGGATGTGCTGAACGTGAATGTGACCGCATTCCACGGCCGTTATGATGGCACGGTGGTTATCAGCGGGAGCTGGACGCTGAGCCGCAGCGGGCAGATGATCCAGCGCGACTTTACGTTAAACCTGAAACAGAACGAAGATGGTTATGATGCGCTGGTGAAAACGCTGGCTGCCGGATGGCAGCAAGAAGCAGGCCAGATTGCCTCACAAATAAGATGACTATTTTTTAAGCTTAATATTTTTTAAGTAAAACGTAAAAAATCCCGGCTTCTGACTTTTCAGACACCGGGATTTTTTTATGGTGATCAGCCAGATGAGGATTTTATTAGCACTATTATCTCGCGCCCAATCTAATAATATAACTCACAAATATGACATTGGCGTGAATTTTGCGCATTGACCTCTCTGCCGATAGCAGCTATTTGTTAGGTGTGGACGCAGAAGCGGGCCACTGTTTTCTTTCCACCTGACCTGAATAATGAGGGATATAAGGCATGAAGAGACAAAAACGCGATCGCCTGGAACGGGCACAATCACGTGGATATCAAGCAGGTATTGGCGGACGCTCAAAAGAGATTTGTCCGTACCAATCATTAGATGCCCGATCACACTGGCTCGGGGGTTGGCGACAAGCCATGGAGGACAGGGCCGTTACCGCTTAAGCGGCTCCCCTGTCAGAATAAGGAACAACCTCCGCTGCGCGCGGAGGTTTTTGTTTGTAATAAACATCATTAATATCATCTGCGCTGAAAAATGCGCATAAAAAACGGCGAGCCATCAGGCTCACCGTTTTATCAGACTCAGCAATGCGCTTTCTTAGAAAGCAGCGGCGTCTTTGAACAGACCAACTTTCAGGTCAGTTGCGGTGTAAATCACCACACCATCAACCAGAACTTCACCATCAGCGACGCCCATGATCAGTTTACGGTTGATAACACGTTTGAAATTCAGGCGGTAGGTAACCAGTTTTGCAGTTGGCAACACCTGACCGGTGAATTTAACTTCACCTACACCCAGTGCGCGGCCTTTGCCTTCGCCACCGAGCCAGCCCAGATAGAAACCGACTAACTGCCACATTGCGTCCAGACCCAGACAGCCTGGCATAACCGGATCACCAATAAAGTGACAGCCGAAGAACCACAGGTCAGGATTGATATCTAACTCAGCTTCAACATAACCTTTGCCATGGGTGCCGCCATCTTCTTGCATCTTAACGATGCGATCCATCATCAGCATATTGCCTGATGGTAATGGAGGACCGCCAGCGCCAAACAGTTCACTGCGGCCAGAAGCTACGAGGTCTTCTTTCGTATAGGAATCGCGTTTATCTACCATGTTCTATGTAAGCCTTATTTTAATGAAGGGCGAAGCTTAGCTTACAGCTGTAAGCTGAACAACTCCGATCAGCTGCGGCTGAACCAGTTCAACCAGCGAAGAGGCCACGGGTAGCGCGGGCCACCTTGCGATGTGACCAGCGCAATACGCTGCTGAATCAATCCCAGCAGGCTCGGACGCTCTTCTTCAGCTTCTTCTTCGTTTGTGTAAATCAGTCCGGTCAGGATAGGCAGCGCTTCGGCTGCGTTATCAACTGCCCATAAGTGAAACTGGCCTTCGCGAACGGCGTCTACAACCTGCGGATGCAGGCAAAGATTACGCACGTTGCTGGTTGGCAGAATGACCCCTTGCTTACCGGTCAAACCGCGACGCTGACAAACTTCGAAGAAACCTTCGATTTTCTCATTCACGCCACCAATGGGTTGCACATTCCCAAACTGATCGACAGAGCCGGTGACCGCAATTTGCTGGTTAATCGGCTGCATCGACAACGCACTGATGAGTGCGCAGAGTTCAGCGAGGGATGCGCTGTCGCCGTCCACTTCTCCGTAAGACTGCTCAAACACAATCGAAGCGGAGAAGGGCAGAGGCTGGTCGAGTTCTAACTCGGAAATCAAAAAGGCCTGCATAATCATCATGCCTTTGGCATGCAGATTACCGCCTAATTCAGCTTTGCGTTCAACGTCGGTAAATTCGCCGTCGCCGGTGTGTACGACACAACTAATACGTGAAGGTTCACCTAAAGCGCACGGATGACCCGGATATTCCAGAACGGAAAGGCCGTTAATCTGCCCGACGACTTCACCTTCTGTTTCAATACGGATTTGCCCAAGCTCAATTTCGTCCTGCATACGTTCCTGCAGGTAGCTTTCGCGCCATGCACGTGCATTCGCGGCCGCTTCAAGAGATTTGGCACTGAGCAACTCGTCTTCATTGTAAAGCGCGGCTTCACTGAGCTGAGTATTCAGCCAGACCGGATCGAGAGTCAGGCTTCCCTGATCGGTGCTGTGGCGAATGGCAATTTTCAGAAACTCAGGCCAGGCATCGGCAGCAAGACGCGGGATCTCAAGCTCATCGGCCAGCGTGTTAACGTAACCACACCAGGTTTCCATGTCACTTTCTTCGGTCAGTGGCAGGTCCGCTTCAAATTCGCCATAGATGGCAGAATCAATCAGCTCCGGTTCCATATCGCTGAGGTCGCCCAGCGACAAGCGATCGCCCACCAGAATAAGACGCAGATCCAGAGGCATCGGAGGCACCGTCACTGGCAACGGTTTTGTCTCATCCGGAGATACCCAGTGATACTGGCCTTCAGTGATCATTTGCTTAAGTCGCAACCACATCAGTGGCTGAGCGATGAGTGTGCGGATAGACAGCACTAAAACACCGCCATTGACCTGATGAACCAGACCCGGTTCGAGTTGAATCTGGTCTTTAAACAGGCGAACACAGCCAAACAATTGTTCCGGCTCAATCCATTCGCGGTACTGGCAGGTAAAGCTTGCAGCAAAGGTATCTTCTGAAGATTTAGCCGCCAGCAGCGTCACCTTATTACCGTCAATATGATAGCGGTTGCCAATAACTTCAGTTTGTTCCGGCAGCAGGCTGCTGACCACATCAGCGATGCGTGACAAGTACTCGCGATTTTCCTGCGCTTTGAGCGTCATAAAACGCGCACGGGAACGGGGATGACAAAACAGCGTTAAACCATTTTCCAGCCGGGGCTGAGTGCCTGCGAAATCGACAGGGGCTAACTGGGAAGCCGTTGCAAAAATTGCCTCGTAAGGCGCGGTATCGGGCAGTAAAAGCTGCCAGTCAAGTCGGTTATTGGTCAATGTGTTAGCTGTTTTCTATAAAAGGGAAAGAGCGATTATACAAGAATAAATCCGGCTGCATACAATCAGAGTCGCAGCACAATTGGTCTTAGTGCACATTGCTGAACGGGTGCTTAAAAAACAGGCAAAATAAGCGGGTTTATTTGGGGTGAAAATTGAATTAAAGCTGTTATGCTTAGTAAAGTTACGTGGTCACCGAAGAGTTCACGATGAAATATCAGCAACTGGAAAATCTCGAAAGCGGTTGGAAATGGAAGTATCTGGTGAAAAAACACCGGGAAGGTGAGCGGATTACTCGTCATTTGGAAAACAGCGCTGCTGAAGAATCCGTGAATCAACTTCTCAGGCTGGAAAACGAACCTGTTAAGGTGACGGATTGGATTGTTAATAATATGAATCCGTCTCTGGAGAATCGGCTAAAACAAACCATCCGTGCCCGCCGTAAGCGTCATTTTAATGCTGAACATCAGCATACGCGTAAGAAGTCCATTGACCTGGAATTTCTTGTCTGGCAGCGACTGGCTGGACTGGCGCAAAGGCGCGGAGCAACATTGTCTGATACGATCATTCAGTTGCTTGAAGATGCGGAACGTAAAGAGAAGTACGCAAATCAGATGTCTTCTCTTAAAGAAGATCTGGAACAAATCCTCGGTAAAAAAGAGAGCTGAGTCTCTCTTCTTCCTTCCCCGAATTCTTCACAGACTTTCTCATCAGAAGGCATTTCCCTGACTTTTCATAAGAAGACATAAAAAAACCCCGCCGAGGCGGGGTTTTTGATATCTGTAGCAAAAGCTAAAGAGTGTTATTAAGCCTGTGGCTGAGTAACAGTATCTTTGTAGCCTTTAACTTCGATTTCTACACGACGGTCTGGTGCCAGGCAGTCGATCAGAGCAGCACGGCCTTTAACGGAGTCACAGGTAGAACCGGTAACTGGGTTAGATTTACCCTGGCCTTGTGCAGAGATCTTGTTAGCAGGGATACCTTTAGATACCAGGTAATCTACTACGCTCTGAGCACGTTGCTCAGACAGTTTCTGGTTGTATTGTTCTGAACCGATACGGTCGGTGTAACCCAGAACGATAACAGAACCGTCTTTAGGATCGATTGAGCTCAACTGGCTGTACAGCTGATCCAGAGCCTGTTGGCCTTCTGGTTTCAGAGTTGCTTTGTTGAAGTTGAAGAGAACGTCAGATTTCAGAGTGAATTTCTTAGTCTCAACAACTGGAGCTGGTGCTGGTGCTGGAGCAACAACTGGAGCAGCTTCTTCTTGACCGAAACGGTAAGAAACACCCACAGCCAGCATGCCGTTATCAGGACGTGCGCCAACAGTAGCAGCGTCACCGATGTTGTTAACCCACTGGTAATCCAGACGGGTAGCCCAGTTTTTGGTCACTGCGTATTCAAGACCAACGGCTGCCAGTGGAGAAACACCGGTGTCGTGATCGCTTACGCGGCCAGCTGCGCCATTGTCGAAGTTACCTTTAGCGTCTGCACGCCAAACCATACCACCCAGACGGGTATAGATGTCCAGATCGTCAGTCAGTGGGTAGCTCAGTTTAGCAGCCAGCTGAACGCCTTGTGCTTTGAACGCGCCATTGTTTACGCTGCCTTTGTAAGGCATACGGCCAAGCCAGTCATATCCCATTTCAAAGCCCAGGTATTGGTTCGCTTGGTAACCCAAGAACGCACCTGCACCCAGTTGGCTCTCGTGGGTAGGGCCGTTGCCGATACCTTCGTAAGCATTTGCGAAACCAGTGTCATGGTATTGGGACCAGCCCAATTTACCACCGGTATACCAGGTGTTATCTTTAGGGGCGGCTTGCGCTACGGTAGCGAAACCTGCCAGTGCCACTGCTAATGCGATAGCTGTCTTTTTCATTTTGCGCCTCGTTATCATCCAAATAGGCAATTGAGCTTTAAGCTTTTTAAGCCCTTGGTTAAAATCCTTACGCCAAGATTATTGCTTCATTTCAGAACTTGCCACTTTACGTTGGCATTATTGAGCAACCTTGGCGTTGTAAAGTCTACAACGTGGCGCGAAACTTACAAGCTTGATGTGTTAACACCGTGGAAAAAAAGGGAAAAACGTACACATTTCTTAACGGCTTTGACCAATTACTGACAATTTTCGAAGACAATCTACATTCAGGAAGCCCGTTTTTACTGGGTTCCGGAGCTTTCGCAGCACAAATCACTAAGTTCCCCATTATTTTCGTAGGAACATTCCTATTTTGAACTAATGGTACACAGAAGAGTGAATTTTTACTGTTGAGTGATGTCCACTAGCTGAATTCTGTTCATTTGTTGGCTTCATGATGAAGCCGTAAGCTCCCCCCTGACGGGCAGCAATTTGTAATCTTTCCCTCTCTGCATCATTCAAATCTGGCAACCATCCAAGCACGACACTGTAGTTACCCGTTTGCAATGCTTTTTCCATGGCATCGACAGTAGACATCGCAGTGATCTGATTCACCTGCACCATTTTATCCACCGGTAGCCCGGACTCTGATAACCAGTGGCGGCTCAATTTTTGTTGTGGTGTCAGCCACAACAACCAGCGTGATTGCATGCCGAGATGTTGCAGCAGGGGCAGCAGTAACTGAGCAAAAGCAGGTTGGCTCGCACTATAGACGAACTCAGTGATCAGACCATTATTCAAGGATGCAGACGTATTTACCTGTGCACGGGAAACGGGCAAAGCAAGCTGACTAAAATGATGATTTGTATGGTGTTGAGTTCGCATAGAGATGTACCCCAGTGAGTTACTGTATGGATGTACAGTACTCTGGCGATGAGCAAAGATCAACCCAATTTTTCCAAGACATCTCGCAAATATTGAAGGCAATACACTGCAACTGCATTTTATGTTTGTTGCCACTCACGACATTGCGTATTTTGCATTTAGCGGTTCTGGTAATTCAAATTGGAAGTCAGGAATGAATGTGAAAAGGATAACGCAATGATAAATAAATCAAAAAAAAGAGTACTTGAATGTCTGGAACTGTTTGCCCCACTGGGCAATATACGATCGCGAACGCAGTTTGGCGGATTCAGTTTATCGGCCGATCGAGCCATGTTTGGTCTGGTGTCTGACGGAGAATTATTCCTGAGGGCGAATGATGATACAGAAGGTCATTTTTGTCGGAAAAAAATGGAACGTCTGATCTACCGCAAGCGCGGGATGGATGTGCATTTACGCTATTTCAAAGTCAGTCATGAGCAGTGGAGTGATCCCCACATTTTGCTGAGACTGGCGAGAGTTTCAATCAAAGGGATGCGTCGTGAAATTGAAGCAAAGAAAAACAGTGAAGCATCACGTTTGAAAGACTTACCTAATCTCTCGCTGGCTCTTGAGCGGATGCTGTGGCAAGTCGGTATCGAGAATTCGGGGGACCTTCGGATGCAAGGTGCGTGCGGGGCATACCTGAAATTGTGTGCAATAAAAAAAAAGAATTTGGGCATTAATTTGCTGATGGCACTGGAAGGCGCAATTTTAGGTTTTCATGAAGCGGCCTTGCCGACGGCGTCGAGAGAGTTTTTAACTCACTGGTTCAACCATCAGCAAGAAAAGTATCCGATGACGCACTAACCCGCAGCACATGATGGCTGCGGGTTGTCAGACCGGGTTATGAGCAGGCAAGATTTTACTGTTAAGACTGGTGAGTTCAGGTAAATGAGCCACCAGTAATCCAATTTGTTGCAATACCAGCTGTTCTTTACTGTCCGAATCCGGGGTTCTCATCTGAATGCGGGCACTGAGATTTTCAAGAGCCTGCTGAATACGCCCGGATTCAGCAGGCAGATGGTGCAGAGCCCCGTCCACGCAGCACACTGCATCATCCAGCAAGCTCAGGGTTTCAGCATCTTCGAGTTTTTCACGATGTGCCCCGAGCGCAGAAATATAGCTCAGCATCGTATGGTTGAGGCACAGCAAGCGGAATGCGGCATCCAGAGTCGTTGTGTCGTTATTTTTCTCCGAACTCATATTCGAGACTACTGACGCCAGTTCCGCATCACAGTTATGCGCATCACGGCGTGCCAGACGATAATCGAGACTGTTGTCTTTTCCCTGATGGTATTGCACCAAAATAGCGTCAAGGTAGCGGCAGTTGGCATCGAAAGTTTTGCTGACAACGCGGTCGATTTGCCTGAATTTCCAGTCCGGCCAGATAAATGTCACTGCAGCCCAGGCAATACCACACCCAATCAGCGTATCGATGACGCGGGGTATGGCGATTTCAAAACCCTCTCCCAGCAAGTTGAAACACAACAACACCAGCAGGGTAATAAACATCGTTGCCTGCGCATATTGCACCGTGCGAAAGGCGAAGAATAATAAACCGCTGATAACGATCAGGATCATTTGCCCGTCAATAGAAGGCACGAAGTACAGTATCGGAATACCCAGCGCGATACCGGCAAGAGTGCCGATAATCCTTAACGCCAGCCTGCGGCGTGTGGCGCTATAGTTCGGCTGACAGACAAACAAACTGGTGAGCAATATCCAGTAGCCATGATGTAAACCACTGACCTGAAGAAACACGTAACCGACAAACAGAACGACTGACATACGCACCGCATGGCGGAATAATACTGACTGCGGCGTGAAGTGCCGCGATATACGCAGCCAGATATCATCAACTCCCGTCAGGCGATCTTCGGCAAACGTGTTTTTCCCGGTTTCATTATTCTCAGGCAGTGACTGTTCGGATTCAATATTGGCCAGTTGTGCATCAATGGCGTGCAGATTGCGTAAAAGATGGCGTAACGCCTGCAACATTTCACGATGCTCGCCCTGAGATTCCAGGCGTTTCAATGCTTCTTCCAGCCGCGCAAACGCCCGCTCAAATTGGGTGTTATGCTGATATTTCTGACGATATAAAATGCATTGTGACAGCTGCAAACAGGCCCGGGCTTGCATACTCATCAGCCGCTGGAAACGGAACAGAATGTCACTGTGATGGAATTGTTCACTCAGCTTTAGATACTTCACATGCGACGAACTCGCGCGTTCGTGAATATCCTGCACCACGAAATAATAATGCAAAGTCCTGCGCGTTCCTTTCTGACCGCGGTCACCTTTCAGACGGGTTTGCAGCGTATTTTTAGTCTGATTAAGCGTGGAAACCAGCTGTCCGTTAGCCATCGCCAGCTCAACCAGTTGCTGATTATTGTCTTCCTGATCGGGGTCGAACAAGGTCGCTTTGGCTTCCAGATACGCCGCGAGTTGTGTGAAGCAGCGTGAAATCTGATCCTGTAGTGGCCGGATAGGAAAGATAATATGCCCGGCCAGCGTCAGCAGGTTATACCAGATGGCACCGGCCAGCAGGAGCAGTGGTTGCTGATACCAGATGTGATACATGCTCGTACCAAGCATGGTATAGATGGCGATCAGCAGCGCGCCAAAAGCAATAGTGGCATAACGCTGGCCGAGTGCGCCGAGCAGAATAAACCCGCAGGTGGAAAGCATCAGTCCCGGCGCAAATAGCCAGGGATAGGGGAAAAGTAATTCGATTGACGCTGAAGCGATGAAAAAGCATACCAGCGTAATCAGCAAATTGCGCAGCCTGCCGGCTAGACGATCGTCAAGATCAGCCAGCGCGGCGGCGACGACACCGAGCGTCAGCGGGATAGTCAGCGTAATCTCACCCAGCCACCATGGAACGGCGGCCGCGCCTGCCAGAGCAATGAAAATCCTGATGTGATAAAGAACATTGCTGTTATAGGCATAACGCCTTAAGCCCGGTGCAATCGAAAGCACTAAAAAACCCCACCTTAAAAATCAAAAATGATGAAAATCAGCGAATGCGTCCATCTTTCATCAGACGGCTGGCATTCGCTTCACGAACTTGTCTGGCGAGCTCGACGGAAACCACCCGGCGTCCGACCGGCCACAGTGCGATAACGGCGATTTTAAAATTCGCGATGCCCACCGGAATGCCGATAATACTGATACATTGAGCGATACCCGCCATGATGTGGGACAAGCATAACCACCAGCCGAAGAAAATAAACCAGAATATATTCAACAGAGTACCACCGCCGGACATCAGCGCATTGCGTTTTTCAGGATACAATTCATCAACATGTACGGCTTCGTTGCCAAATGGCATCAAAGACAGACGGGTGATCTCCCAGCAAGAGCGGGTGAGGGGCAGGGTAAAGATCAGTACGATGCTCACCAGCGTGGCAAATAGCCAGGCGAGAGTGGTAAAGAAACCACCTAAAACAAAGTTGAGAATATTGAGAACTGTGCGCATGTCTGCTCTTCCCGAAGATATGAAAAGTTAAAGGAATTCATGTTTCCCAAAAGGAAACATACTTCTTATTCTACCCTGTTTTGGAACGTGGATCGCCTGCGCTTATCAAAGGTAAACTCTTAAATACACTTGCATGTAAAATTATAAACATTACCTTTCCGTCAGGAATTTTAGAGAAAATACGGTGTGATGATATGGAATTGAAATCGACCTCATTCGGGAAACATCTGGCGCAGCATCCGTACAACCGGGTGCGTCTGCTTAATGCGGGCGTTGAAGTCAGTGGCGATAAACATCACTACCTGATCCCTTTTAATCAGCTCATCCAGATCCGCTGTAAGCGCGGCATTGTCTGGGGTGAGCTGGAATTTGAATTGCCGGAACAGAAAGTCGTCCGTCTTCATGGTACCGAATGGCAAGAAACTCAGCGGTTTTATCAGTACCTCCTTAATATCTGGCAGACCTGGAGTCAGGAAATGAGTGGTGTCAGCGCGGGGGTATTGCACGGACAAATCGAAAAAATCACGCAGATTGAGCAGCAGGATAAATGGTTCAAACGGGCTGATTTAGCCGATGTACAAAAAGATATTCAGGAAGCTTTTTCTGCGGTTCCGGTGCCCGTAGAACGCCTTAATGATTTTGACAATTGCCGTGATGATTACCAGACCTGCCTGCGCTGGCTGGAGCAGGGGAAGCGCAGTGTCACACAACGTAATCTGGCCTGGACCGAACGGGTCATTGCGGATAATCGCGATTTTTTCGATACCGTTGAGGTTTCGCCTCTTAACGAAAGTCAGTGTCGCGCCGTGGTCAATGGTGAGGACTCCGTTCTGGTGCTGGCCGGTGCCGGTAGCGGTAAAACATCCGTGCTGGTGGCGCGTGCTGGCTGGTTGTTGCGTCGTCAGGAAGCACTTCCCGAGCAAATTCTTCTGCTGGCTTTCGGGCGTCAGGCTGCGGATGAAATGAATACCCGTATTAAACAACGGCTGCACACTGACGGGATTAAAGCCAAAACCTTCCATGCGCTGGCGTTACAAATTATTCAGGAAGGGAGCAAAAAAGCGCCGAAGATAAGCAAACTCGAAACGGATGCTAAAGCGCGTCGCTCGCTGCTGATCAAAACCTGGCAGCAACAGTGTGCGGAGAAAAAAGTCCAGGCCAGCGGCTGGCGGCAGTGGATGACCGACGAGCTGGAATGGACGGTTCCTGACGGTGATTACTGGAAAAATAAATCCCTGGCAGAACGTCTCGGAAGCCGTCTCGAACGCTGGCTCAGCCTGATGCGTATGCACGGCGGCAGTCAGGCAGAAATGATTGAAAGTGCGCCGGAAGAAGTCAGAGACCTGTTCACGAAACGCATTCGCCTGATGGCGCCGCTGATGAAAGCCTGGAAAACCGCGCTCAAAGATGAGGGCGCGGTAGATTTCTCTGGGCTCATCCATCAGGCGGTGAATATTCTGGAAAAAGGCCGCTTTGTCAGCCCGTGGAAGCATATTCTGGTGGATGAATTTCAGGATATTTCGCCACAGCGCGCATTGCTGCTTTCTGCCTTACGTAAGCTCAACAAACACACCAGTTTATTTGCGGTCGGGGATGACTGGCAGGCGATTTACCGTTTCAGTGGCGCCGAGCTTTCGCTTACCACCGCCTTTGCCACAAACTTTGGCGAAGGCGCGCAATGTGCGCTGGATACCACGTACCGGTTCAACGATCGTATCGGCGAGATTGCTAATAAGTTCGTCCAGCAAAACCCTCATCAGCTGAAAAAACCGCTGAACAGTCTGACCAAAGGTAACAAGAAGAATGTCGTGATCCTGCCTGAGGACCAGATGGAAAAACTGCTGGATAAGCTCAGCGGATACGTCACGGCCGACGAGCGGATTTTGGTGCTGTCGCGCTATCACCATCTGCGTCCGCAAATTCTCGAGAAGGCGGCAACGCGCTGGCCAAAACTCAATCTGGAATTTATGACCATTCACGCCAGCAAAGGGCAACAGGCAGAATATGTGATTATTGTCGGGCTGCATGAAGGGAACGACGGTTTCCCGGCGGCGGCGCGCGAATCCCTTCTGGAAGAAGTCCTGCTTCCGAAACCTGAAGACTTTATGGATGCTGAAGAGCGGCGTTTATTGTATGTGGCCATGACGCGGGCGAAGCATCAGGTCTGGCTGATGCAGGATAAACAGCGTCCGTCGGTATTTGTAGAACAGCTGGAAGATATCGGCGTTCCGGTGCAGCGTAAACCCTGAAATGACAGACCCGGCAATCGCCGGGTTTTCTTTTTAACTTTGATGACTTTTATCAGTGCGAGCTTTCACATCACTCTTTCAGGCGCGACCATAAATAGCGTTGATAGTCGGGAATCACAATATCGACTTCAGACTGGAATAACGGGGAATTGATGAGGAAATCCGCGGTCGCCACATTGGTCGCTACCGGAATATTCCACACAGTTGCGAGACGCAGCAGGGCTTTCACATCGGGGTCATGCGGAACCGCATTCAGCGGATCCCACAGAAAAATCAGCAAATCGATTTTGCCTTCGGCAATCATCGCGCCAACCTGCTGATCGCCACCCATCGGGCCGCTCAGCATACTTTTTACATTGATGCCGGTATTACGCTGCACCAGATTACCGGTGGTGCCGGTTGCGTAGAGAACATGTTTGGAAAGTTCGGCGACGTTTTTGTCCACCCATTTCATCAGGGTGTTTTTACAGTGGTCATGCGCGACCAGAGCAATGTGTTTTTGTTTTGCGATCGTACGGGTCGTGTATTCCATCAAATTCCCTTCAACGCGAAAGTAAGAGTGGATCACAGAATACTGAAAGTCCGTTTTACTGCAAAGGGCGGGGGCGATAATTCAGTGTTTACAGAAAGATTGCGTGATGCAGGTTAAGTTACGATGTCCGTTCCTGTTCACCTGGCAGCTTAAACCAGAGCAATAATTGTTCGAAGCTGGCGTTGGCAGCCAGTCGTGTCCATAGCGGATGGAGATAAGTAATTGAAATTTTCGACGGTGTTTCCTGAGCCAGTGCCGTTTTTTTATCCGTGAATCCTTTCGCAAACAAAGGAACAGCTGCACGTGCGCCGGACAAATTGTAGGTAATCATCAATTTTTCAGCGTCCGCAGTGTGGCCGGGATTAAACATATTCAGCACATCACGTTGGGTCGGTATTTGCCGACCCTGATCATCAACCAGCTGATAATTCATCTGCTTGTTAAATTGCGCCGCCTCAGTTTCGTTGCTCAGTTTTGGCAAAACGAAAGAAACGGAACGACTGCTTTTGGCGTTGAACGTCACAATAAGCGCAGGGGAGTGATACATCGGCATCAAGCCGGCGCGAAGATTTTTGCTGACCTGAAACAGTATCTGATGCTGACCGCCGTCGAGTTCCAGACTGTCCGCACCTTTCAGAATAGCGCCAGACATTTGTTTGCCGTCGATCACCAGAACGTCAACATCCGGAGACAATTTGAGTGAGGTCGCCGAAGCTGACGCCATCAGGCTGAGACTCGCTAATGCGACCAGCGCATGACAGACTTTCATTCTTCTCTCCCCAAATACCAAATTGCTCATCGTCTATTATTCAGCAATGGCGATAATGTGTCAAAGTTTTACAAAATGTTTTTAATTAACACGAGCAAGGTGAGGCAAGTCGCCTTTTTGAACCACGGGCTGTCGGAATAGCCAGCCTGCGTTACACTTAACGAATACAGGTAAAAGGAGATAATCCCGTGCAAGATAATGATATTCGCAAGATTCTTGAAGAAGTGAAAACTATCGCACTGGTCGGTGCCAGTGACAATCCGGGGCGTCCAAGCTATGGCGTGATGGCGTATCTGCTTTCTCAGGGCTATGAGGTGATTCCGGTCAGCCCGAAACTGGCAGGCAAGGAGTTACTGGGGCAAAAAGCCTACGGATCTCTGGCAGAAATTCCGCATCCGGTGGATATGGTGGATGTATTTCGTAATGTCGAAGCCGCGTATGGCGTGGCGCAGGAAGCGATTGCCATTAAGGCCAAAGTGCTGTGGCTTCAGTTAGACATAATCAATGAACAGGCTGCCGTGCTGGCAAAAGAGGCCGGATTAAAAGTCGTGATGGATCGTTGTCCGAAAATCGAAATTCCGCGTCTGGGGATGGAAAAGTAACCGCCATCTCTAATCAGCAAAGAAATGTAGCAATAAAAAAACCGGCCATCGAAGCCGGTTTTTAATTTTAAGAGCGTGCCGCAGGAGCAGACTTAGTTACGCAGGCGTGGCGCCATAAGCTGTCTGCGGACTGATTCAGCCAGGTCATCCAGAGACGTTTGCTCCGGATGAGAACGCGCGGCTTCGTGATCAATCTGAATCTCCGCCAGATAGGTATGAACCGGCTGGCCTTCTTCATCTTCCATCACCACGTGATACCAGGGAGCGGTGCGCATGGAATCGTCAGCGGCGACATCGTCGACACCGGGCTTTTCGAGCGAATACTCTGCATCGACATCAATCACCACACCTAAGTAACCTAACAGTCTGTGGCGAACCTGCTGGCCGATACCGAATTTACTGGCAATCATAAGTCACCTCCCAAAATAATACATTGATCTCTATATGGAGATAAAACGCGCTATTTCAAGTTATGACCGCTCATTCTGCTAAAAATTCGACGGCGTGTCGTCAGTACAGCACGCCGTGCTTAGTCTGTCAGACCCTTTTTTAGTTCATCACCAGGCAGGCGAAACCTTTCAGATACAGGCCTTCCGGATAGGCGCCGGTCACCGGATGATCGGCGGCCTGACGGAATTGCTCAACGAACTGAATTTCGCGTCCCGCATCGAGTGCGGCATCGGCTAGAATTTTCTGGAACAAATCTGTTGGCAGCAAGCCGGAACAGGAGAAGCTCAGCAGGATACCGCCCGGACGAAGCAGTTGCAGCGCCAGCATATTGATATCTTTGTAGCCACGACAGGCGCTCGCCAGCTGGTTTTTGTTCTCAACGAATTTCGGCGGATCCATCACAATCATGTCGAACTGCTGGCCTTCGGTCCGATATTTGCGCAGCAGCTGGAATACGTCTTCACGCACGAATTCAGCTTTCGACAGATCCAGCTTGTTCAGCTCCACGTTCTGACGTGCCACGTCAAGCGCTGCCTGAGAGGTATCCACGTTAGTGACTTTCGTACAGCCGCCCATCAGCGCCGATACCGCAAACGCCCCGGTGTAAGAGAAACAGTTCAGAACGTTGCGGCCTGCAGCATAGTTACGTGCGGCAAGACGGCTGTCGCGCTGATCGAGGTAGAAGCCGGTTTTGTGGCCTTCCTTGATATCCACCAGCAGGCTCATGCCGTGTTCCTGAATCGGCAGCAGGGCAGGCGGCTCATCGCCGACCACATGTCCCTGAGTCAGTTCCAGGCCTTCTTTTTTACGCACGGCGACGTCTGAGCGGTCCCAGATTGCGCATTCAGGATAGCAATGTTGCAGTGCAGCAATCAGCGGCGCACGCTGGTATTCGGCACCCGCTGACAGCAGTTGCAGCACCAGGAAATTCTGGAAGCGATCGATGGTGATGCCCGGCAGACAGTCGGATTCACCAGCAATCAGGCGGTAACCGTCCAGTCCGTCACGCTTAGCGATATAATCGCGCCAGTTTTGCGCTTGTTGCAGACGGCGGATAAAGAATTCAATGTCGATATCTTCGTCTTGCTTGAACGTCCAGACACGCGCACGGATCTGAGAAGACGGTGAATAGGCACCGCGTGCCAGCCATTTTCCCTGACTGTCTACAATATCTATAGTCTCGCCGGAATTGGCTTTGCCTTCGACACGGTGTACCGCGCCGGAAAATACCCACGGATGGCGGCGGAGAAGTGATTTTTCACGGCCTTTGGCCAGAATTAAACGTGCAGTCATAAAATTAGGTTCTGTCGGTTCGGAGACAAAAAAGAGCGACATTGTCCGGTCATGCAGGTGAAATTGCAACGAACCATACCGCTAACGGAGAGAAAATTATGGCAACAGTCAGTATAGCCGCCTATGTGTACGGCATGGTGCAGGGCGTGGGTTTTCGTTTTGCGACCCAACATCAGGCCACCGGTTTAGGTCTGACCGGTTATGCAAAAAATCTTGAGGATGGCAGCGTCGAAGTGGTGGCGTGCGGCGAACAGGAAAAGGTGGAACAGCTGCTGGCCTGGTTAAAGCAGGGCGGGCCGAAGCATGCACGGGTAGATCGTGTGCTCAGCGAGCCGACCGCACCCGGCCATTACAGCGATTTCAAAATCAAATACTGAAGTCTTTTACAGGCACTTCACCGGCTTGGGCAGACCGGCAATTTTGGTCGCCTGTTTAGCCGGGCCTTTCGGGAACAGCCGGAACAGATAGCGGCTGTTGCCTTTCTCTTCGCCATATTTCTGCGCCATCGCTTTCACCAGCATGCGTACGGCAGGCGACGTATTGAATTCGAGATAAAACTCGCGTACGAAACGCACGACTTCCCAGTGGGCGTCGGTAAGCGCGATCCCTTCTTCTTCCGCCAGCAGGGGTGCCATGCCTTCCTGCCAGTCCTGACTGTTTTTCAGGTAACCCTGAGCGTCGGTTTCAATAATCTGACCTTCAAACTGCAGCATACAACCTCAAACCCGTAAAAATGCGGCGGTCAGTTTATCAAAAACGCCGGTCAGACAAAATAAAAAGCCCCGCGCAAGGGCGGGGCTTAGAGGACCATCCGATATCATCAGTTACGCGATGACAGACCCAGGATGCTCAGCAGGCTGACAAAGATGTTGTACAGCGAGACATACAGGCTCACGGTCGCGCGAATATAGTTGGTTTCGCCGCCATGAATGATGTTGCTGGTTTCCCACAAAATCGCGCCCGCAGAGAACAAAATAAACAGGCAACTGATTGCCAGCGACAGCGCCGGAATTTGCAGGAACAGGTTAGCGATCACCGCCACCAGCAGCACAACAAAACCCGCCATCATCATGCCGGAAAGGAACGACATGTCTTTGCGCGTGGTCAGCACGTAGGCTGAACAGCAGAAGAACACCAGTGCGGTACCGCCCAGTGCCAGCATAATAATGTCACCGGCACCGACCGAAAGCAGCGAGCTCAGCAACGGGCCGAGCGTATAACCCATAAAGCCGGTCAGCGCGAAAGCGGACAAAATACCCGCCGGGCTATTTGCTGTGCGGTAAGTCAGGAACATCAGGCCATAGAAGCCAACAAGCGTCAGCAGAAAACCGGGGGACGGCAATCTTAGAACCGTACTTGCCGTCGCAGTAATTGCGGAAACGCCCAAAGTCAGCGCCAGCAGAAAATAAGTATTACGCAGCACCCGGTGCGTGCTTAGCAACGAGCCAGCGCGTGATGATGACGAAGATGCAACGATACGATCCATGCGGTTCATAATAAAATTCTCACTTAAGCCCTTCATACTTTGTGTCGCAGATGCGTTGGCTTCGCCCGGTCACCGGAATCACTTACCTGTGTAAGCTCATCGGGACTCCCTCTCTTGCCGCCTTCCTGCGACCCAAATTATTTTGGGTATCTAATTGGAGTCGGTGAAAATACAAACAGGTTGCAGTGTAAGTAGTTGCGGAGCGTCATTAAAGACGTTTTACCCTTCTTTACCTGCTCAGGGCGGGCAGGGCGCGGTTTCCTGGCTTCAAAATCGCCGAAATGATGCTTAAATCACCGCTTGCAAGCCGAATGCCTGTTTTTCAGGCAAACGAACAGAATCAGACTTTACAAGAGGATCGGCACTGTTTATAGTTCGCTTCGTTGCGGAGGGGTGGCCGAGCGGCTGAAGGCACCGGTCTTGAAAACCGGCGATGGGAAACCATTCAAGAGTTCGAATCTCTTCTCCTCCGCCATAAACAACACAAGAAAGCTGCTAAGCAATTAGCGGCTTTTTTTGTATCTGCGATTTATGCGCGACTTTATGAAGACAATTTAAATGCTCATAAAATCAACAAACTAGACTGAAAATAATGATTGCATCTTTTCCTCGGTCTTGTATACTACGCCCCGTACTGAACGACTGATGTCGCGAAGTGCTTGTTGTTTACGGAGGGGTGGCCGAGCGGCTGAAGGCACCGGTCTTGAAAACCGGCGATGGGAAACCATTCGAGAGTTCGAATCTCTCCTCCTCCGCCATAAACAACACATTAAAGCTGCTAAGCAATTAGCGGCTTTTTTTGTGTCTGAAATTCGACTCACTCCGCACTTGCTGTATTTTCTACGTCCGTTTGATCTTTCTGCCCGTACTGCCTCGGGGAACACCCCAATGTGCGTTTGAACGCCGTACTGAACGCGCTCTCTGATTCGTACCCGAGCGAAAACGCCACTGCTGATACCGGTTCTTTACCGTTCGCCAGCCGGTCTCCGGCCAGCAACATCCGCCAGCGCGTCAGGTATTCAAGCGGCGCACTGCCGACGGCCTGCTTAAATTTCTGCGAAAACACCGAACGTGACATACCCGCCCGTTCAGCCAGCGTCTGCACCGTCCAGCGGTTTGCGGGATCCTCATGCATTGCATTCAGTGCCCTGGAAAGTTGCTTATCCGCCAGCGCAGCAAACCAGCCGCTGTTTTCACCTGCCGGTGAATTATCGACGTGCATCCGCAGCGCCTGCACCAGCATCATGTGCGCCATATGCTGCGCGATCAGCAATCCGCCAGGCCGCTCATCGCGCAGTTCCTGCATCATACATTCCACTGCCCAGCGCAAACTTTGCCTGTCGGATTCTTTCGAGATATGCACCACTGGCGGCAACATTGCCAGCAGGGTTGAGGCGTTTGCGCCGCTGACTGCAAACCGGCTTCCGGTGAGAAAGAAATCTTTGCCGCCGTTGCAGGAAACAGTCCCGCCATCCTGCGCCTGCTGGAAAATCGGCCCGGCGTCGACAGGCGGAAGATTCAGATCGCTCGCCAGCCTGAACGGGCGTCCGCCCGGTAACACAAAACAATCACCAGCTTTGAGATGGACTGCGGCGGGCACGCCATCAACTGCCAGCCAGCATTCACCCGTAATGATGGCGTTGCATTTAATTGACTGATAATGGTCAGGGAATTGCACCGACCATTTGCCACCGGCTTCAAAACCTTTGGACATATAACTGCGCGGCTTCAGCAGTGACAACACATCTGAAAGAGGATCCATCAGTGACTCCGGACGATTGCAAAGATAATACGGACATTAGCGCATAGATCGTCTTTTCTCCAGCGCCTATATTCTGTTACGAAAGCAGCAAATTGAATCAACAACAGAGGAATTCGCAATGCGTGTATTCGTGACAGGTGCGACAGGATTTGTCGGTTCTGCGGTGGTGCAGGAATTACTGCGCGCAGGCCATCAGGTGCTCGGTTTAGCGCGTTCTGATGCTTCGGCGCAGGCGCTGACCGACGTGGGTGCCGATGTGCATCGAGGCAGTATTGAAGATCTGCACAGTCTGACGTCCGGCGCGGCGCAGGCCGACGGTGTGATCCACACCGCGTTTATTCATGACTTTTCGACGTTTCTGGAAAACTGTGAAAAAGACCGGCTGGCGATTGGTGCTTTAGGCGCAGCGTTAAAAGGCACAAAAAAACCACTGATCGTGACCTCCGGCACAGCGCTGGTGAATACCGGACGGCTGGCGACAGAAAATGATTTACCCGATCCGCAGGGACAAAATCCGCGCGTGGCGTCTGATCTTGCCGTTGCTAAGCTGGCAGAGGAGGGCGTGCGGGTTTCACTGGTGCGTCTGCCGCCCTCGGTGCATGGTGCGGGTGATCACGGATTTGTGCCGCTGATTATTGCGACGGCCCGCGAAAAAGGCGAATCCGCATATCCGGGCGATGGCAAAAATCTCTGGCCCGGGGTGAACCGTTTTGATGCCGCGCGTTTGTTTGTGCTGGCGCTGGAGAAGGGTGCGCAGAATGCGATATATCATGCGAACTCAGAGGAAGGCGTACCATTTCGCGACATTGCCACGCTGATTGGTAAGCACCTGAATCTGCCAGTGGTCAGTAAAGACGGGCAGGATCTGGCGGCGCACTTTGGCTGGTTCACGCATTTTGCTTCGCTGAATAACCCGACGTCTAGTCAGTTCACCCGCGATATTTTGGGCTGGAAACCGGTACATCCTGATTTACTGACCGATCTTGATACCGCCGGATATTTTGAATAACTCCCGTTTTCTGACACTCAAAACAGGCCATTCAGGTGGCCTGTTTTGCATTTTTTGCCGTGGTTTTAATGGTGTTAATTGCCTAAAAAACGCCCCGAATCACAAATCGTGAAGATAAAAACGTTACCCTATTGCCAGTCCGATGTTATGGGTTATGTTGATTTTTAGTTTCCCAAATGTAACTAGAGGTTAACAATAATGTCGAATAAATTACGTATCTCTCTGATTGCTGTGGCTGTAATGATGTCTTTCTCTGCAATGTCTGCATTACCTCAGGGCTATCCGGCCGACTATCAAAAAATCGTCGATGCGGCGACCAAAGAAGGCAAAGTTGTGGTGTATTCCACTACCGACACCAAAGCCGCAGGCCCGCTGATCCAGGGCTTCGAGGCGACTTATCCGGGTATCAAAGTCGAATATAACGACATGAACAGCACCGAACTGTACAACCGTTATATCAGTGAGCAGGCGGCGGGCGGCACCAGCGGCGATGTCGTCTGGAGTTCTTCCATGGATACCGCGCTGAAACTGGCGACAGACTACGCGCAGGAATATAAATCCCCTGAACAGGGTCAGTTACCAAAATGGGCGGTGTGGAAAGACAAAGCCTACGGCACGACCTATGAGCCGGTGGTGTTTATCTACAATAAGCGTCTGATCCCGGCCGGTGATGTGCCTGATTCACATGCAGCGCTGGCAAAACTGATCGCCAGCCAGACCGAAAAATTCAACAAAAAAGTCACCACGTACGATATCGAGAAATCCGGTCTCGGCTTCATGTTGTCGGTACAAGATTTCAAAGCCGATCCGAATTATTTCAAAACGCTGGCTGACGTCGCCAAAGGCGGCTTAGCGGTGCAGTCTTCCACCGGCACCATGATGGAACGCGTTTCTTCCGGCGAAAACCTGATCGGCTTCAACATCCTGGGATCGTACGCAGAAGCCCGCGCCAAAACGGATCCGTCGCTGGGGATTTCCTATCCGAAGGATTACACCCTGGTACTTTCCCGCGTGTCTTTCATCAGCCAGGAATCGAAAAACAGCAATGCTGCCAAACTGTGGCTGGACTACGTCTTGTCAGAGAAAGGGCAGAGCATTCTGGCCAATCAGGCTGACATTCCGTCCATCCGCAACGATATCGAAGGCAAAAACGACATCGACGGCATGACCAAAATGTTAGGCAATGCGCTCAAGCCAATCCCGGTCGATGAAACCTTGCTGGAATACCTGCAACAGAAAAAACGCCTGGATTACATCAAACAATGGCGTACCGCTGCTGCCAAGTAGTGGCATAACGAAGCGCGTCACTTTTTGTCGCGCTTCCTTTTTCCTGCCTGATTTCGCTCTCCTTGTTTCTAACCGAAGGGAAGTAACATGAATGCATTGCGCAGAAAGTGGCAGAGCCTGCCGCGCGGCATTGTGGTGTTGATAACGGCGCTGGTTATCTACATCCCGTTGTCGTTCATCGTGATACAAAGTTTCCTCTCCGCACCGTTCTTTTCCCCGTCAAAAGAATGGAGCTTCGAATCTTTTGGATTCATCTTTACCGATCCGGATTTCTACAAGGCACTGAAAAGCGGTTTTATTCTGGCTTTCGGGCTGGTGGTGATCGCGATTCCGCTCGGCGGTATTCTGGCGTTCCTGATGGTGCGTACGGATTTACCGGGCAGACGCATGATTGAACCGCTGATCCTGGTGCCGATTTTCGTCTCGCCGATGGTATTAGGTTTCGGCTACGTGGTGGCTGCCGGTCCGGTCGGGTTCTTCTCGCTGTGGGCGCAGGCTATTCTTGGGTTCGTCCCGTGGAACATTTACGACATGTCGAGCATCGTGGTGATCGCCGGTCTGACGCACGTTCCGCACGCGTACCTGTATATCTCCTCGGCGCTGCGCAGCGTCGGGTCGGATGTTGAAGAAGCCGCGCGAACCGCCGGTGCTTCGCCGTTGCAGGTGATGACTGCGGTCAGTCTGCCGATGGTGCGCCCGTCGATTCTGTACGCCACCGTGTTGCTGTTCTTCCTCGGGCTGGAAGTGTTCGGTCTGATGCTGGTGCTCGGCGACCCGGAAGGCAACATGGTGCTGGCGACCTATCTGTATCAGCTGACCAACAAACTCGGCACGCCGTCTTATCATCTGATGGCTGCCGTCGCCGTGGTGCTAATTTGTATCACTATTCCGCTGGTCATGTTGCAGCGCCGCCTGATGCGTACCGCCAACCGTTTCGTCACGGTCAAAGGAAAAGCGTCGCAGGCGCGTGCCTTGCCGCTCGGCAAATGGCGCTGGGTGGCCGGTGCCGTAGTGGCGTTCTGGCTGACTGTCACTATCGGTGTTCCGCTGATTGGCGTGATGCTGCGGGCGTTTATTTCCAACTGGGGCGTCGGTGTCTCTATCTGGGACGAACTGTCGCTCAATACTTTCCGCACCATCTGGGAACAGCCGAACCTGCTGCGTGCGATCGTCAACTCCATGGCTATTGGTGTTATCGGCGGCGCGCTGGCGGTGGCCTGTTATCTGTTTATCGGCATTGCGATGCACCGTAAGCCGGACGGCGTCACCCGTTTCCTCGATTACAGCGTGCTGGTGCCGCGTGCGGTGCCGGGGCTGCTGGCCGGTCTGGCCTTTCTGTGGGTGTTCCTGTTCCTGCCGATGTGGCTGGATAACGCGCTCAAATCCGGCTGGCTTTCGGGTATGCCATGGTCGCAGTGGCTGCGCGATAACCTGGTGGTCTGGCTGCGATCGCTGCGCAGCACGATTTTTAGCGTCTGGCTGGCGTATACCGTGGTGTGGATGGCGTATGGGCTGCGGCTGATTTCCTCGACGCTGTTGCAGGTCGGACCGGAACTGGAAGAAGCGGCGCGCAGTACCGGTGCAACCCGCGGGCAGATCACCCGTCACGTCACCATTCCGCTGTCGCGTTACGGTCTGATTGGCTCGTGGCTGCTGATGTTCCTGATTTTCGAGCGCGAATATTCCACCGGTGTGTATCTGCTTTCGCCGGGTACGGAAACCATCGGCTCGATGCTGGTTTCCCTGTGGGCGGCGGGTGCCATTGATATCGTGGCCGCGCTCTCCTTTATTAACATCCTGCTGGTGGTGTTAGGTCTGGGTATTGCCCTTCGTTTTGGAGTCAAATTACATGATTGAATTATCGGTCGACAATCTGCACTTAACCTACGGCGACAATCCGGTGTTAAAAGGTGTTTCGATGGATCTGAAACGTGGCGAAGTGGTGTCACTGCTCGGGCCTTCCGGCAGCGGAAAAACCACTTTATTGCGTGCGGTCGCAGGACTGGAAAAACCGGTCAAAGGCACCATCGTTATCGGCAAAAATAAGGTTTACGACGGCACACCGCGCAGCGAAATTCCGGCCGAAGAGCGCAACCTCGGGCTGGTGTTCCAGTCTTACGCCCTGTGGCCGCACAAAACAGTATTCGAGAACGTGGCATATCCGCTGAAACTGCGCAAAGTTTCTGCCGGCGAAATCACCCGGCGTGTGCAGGATGTTCTCAACCAGCTCGGCCTCGGACATCTGGGCAAACGCCATCCGCATCAGCTTTCCGGTGGTCAGCAACAGCGCGTGGCGATTGGCCGTGCGCTGGTGTACAACCCGCCGGTAATTTTGCTTGATGAGCCGCTCTCGAACCTCGACGCCAAATTGCGTGAAGAAGCGCGCGTGTTCCTGCGCGAACTGATCATCAAACTGGGGCTGTCGGCGCTGATGGTGACGCACGACCAGAACGAAGCGATGGCGATTTCAGACCGCATTCTGCTGCTCAATAACGGCAAAATCGAACAACAGGGGACGCCGCAGGAAATGTACGGCTCGCCGAAAACGCTGTTTACCGCAGAGTTTATGGGCAGCAACAACCGTCTGCACGGCAAAGTCACCGAAGTACGCGACGGCAAAGCGCGCATCGAAGGCAGCGGCTGGGTGCTGTGGGGACAGGCGGGAGAGGGCGTGCAGGCCGGGCAGGAGGGCACGGCAGTGATCCGCGTTGAACGCGTGGTGCTGGCTGACGGACCGGGCGAGAATCAGCTGGAATTACCGTTGCTGACCAGCATGTATCTCGGTGACCGCTGGGAATATCTGTTCCGTACGGCGGGCGATGATTTTGTCATTCGTGCGTATGGCACCGATGTGCGAGATCCGCAGCACTGCCACCTGAAGCTACCTGAACAGCATGTCTGGATCTTTCCCAAATAATACCCGTCATACTTAAAGCTGCAGGTGCGTTGGCTACGCTCAGGGACCCGAATCACTTACTTATGTAAGCTCATCGGGATCCCATCGCTTGCCGCCTTCCTGCAGCTTCAATTATTTAGGGTATCACCGGAAGTCGGACAATTTATTGAAATATTTCTGTCATTTCCCGCGCGTAAAATTCTGCTTCCTGTTTAAATAATGCAGAATAATCATGATTTTAACCACTCGTTCACTTACTGGTAAGATGCCATTCAACAGATTGTTTCGATCTGCTTTCTACAGACGTCCACGGGGAATACTTTTTGGGGTAATTTGTGTTATCGCCCTGTTTTCTGCTTTGCAGATTTTCTCCACTGTCGTGCTCACCAAAATCCTTCAGGATGCGCGAAACAACGTGATCGCTACTGAAAGTTTGCGTCAGCAACAAGCCGTGATGGATAAAGCCCGCATGGAATTGCTGATGGCCAGTGACAAACTCAACCGTGCTGGCATTTATTACATGCAGGATAAAGAAACCGGCTCGGTCGGCAGCTGGAACAGCCTGATGGAAGAATCGCTCGGCTCATTGACCGCATCGCAGAAAGCCTTCACGCAGTTTCAGGAGATGACCAAAGACGGCAATCAGGCCGCGACGGAGCTTAAAGCCAGCTACCAGATGTTTTATGACGGTCTGCGCGAACAGGCTGGTGGCCTGCAAAAGAACAACAATATCGATTCCTTCTTTGAAGTGCCGATTCAGGCGTTTCAGGATGACTTCAGCCAGAAATATTATGCTTATCTGGACGTTAACGAGCACACGGCGGTGTCGCTCAGCGACAGATTGCTGAATGCGTTGTCACAGGCGAAAACCCTGTTTATGGGCGCGCTGGTGATTCTGGCGGTGATCGCGGTGCTGGTCTGGCGCGGTGTGTCTGCGTGGATTATCCGTCCGCTGCAACGCATGATCGGGCACATCAGCGTGCTGGCTGCCGGGGATTTATCGCGGGATGTCGAAGACGATAATGCGCGGGTGATCGAAGTCCGTGAGCTGGGCGTCAGCCTGCGCAATATGCAGCGCGGCCTGCAAAAACTGGTCAGCGAAGTCCGTGACGCCTCAGCGCATATCATGCTGAACATTGATCAGATGGCAAAAGGCAACGAGGAATTGTCGGCGCAGGCGGCGATTCAAAGCGAGGAACTGCGAGCTGCCACCGAACACATCACTCACCTCAATGAGCGCGTGAAAGAAAATGCCGCCCATGCCCGGCAGGCCACCCGACAGGCCGAACAGGCGAAAGGCGTAGCGACCCGCGGCGGCGAAGTGATGGGGCAGGTGGACACGGCGATGAAGGAGATTGTCAGCCAGTCCTCGGAAATGAGCAGTATTGTTTCTATGATTGACAGCGTGGCGTTCCAGACCAATATTCTGGCGCTGAATGCGGCGATTGAAGCGGCGCACGCCGGTCAGCACGGACGCGGCTTTGCGGTGGTGGCGAAAGAAATCGGCCTGCTGGCGCAAAAGAGCAGCCACTCAACGCGGGGTATCCATCAGCTGATTGATGATTCCGTGCAGCAGATTGGCCGTGGTTCGGCATCTGTGACGGTGCTCAGTCAGAGCCTGGAGGAGATTATCCATATCTTCAACGGCCTGAGTGCGCTGGTCAGTGAGATTTCAGAGGCGACGTTGTATCAGGGGCAAAGTGTTCACGATGTCTCCGAACGCATCACCGCACTTAATCATGTGACGCTGCAAAACGGCAAACTGGCCGATTATGCGGCGGCGTCTTCCCAGCAGTTACTGGATCAGTCGCAGCGTCTGGAAAAGGCCGTCGCGCGGTTTGCCCTGACAGCGGCCTGAGGCTTGACAGACACGCTGCCGCCAGACAAATTGTGACATCACATCAGTCACCTGGAAGATTTTGAATGGTCATCAACGGGCTGGAGATTTGTTCGCTGGCAGAAAATACGGAGCATATTCCCGCGATTTCGCAACTGCTTAACGAAGAATGGTCGTCGTTCGATCACTGGGCGGAACCGGCGCGGATCAGTCAGCGGTTACAGGCGCGTATCAGCGCCGGTCACCATGAGTTCACCCTGGTGGCGCTGGCGGATAAACAAGGGATTGCGGGTACCGCCAGTGTGATCCGTTATGAACTGGCCGATCGTGCGGAACGGGAATATTGGCTGGGCGAAGTCTTTACCTGTGCGCCTGTGCGCGGAAAAGGCATCGGCAGCGCGCTGGTGCGAGCCTGTGTGGAAAAAGCCCGCGCCGCAGGCATTGAGGCACTGTGGCTGTATACGCCGGATCAGCAGGCATTGTATGCCCGTCTGGGCTGGCAGGAAACCGAACAACGCGAGCAGGCGGGGGAACAGGTCACGGTGATGATGCTGCCGCTGTGACCGGTTTTACTCTTTATGCCACACCAGCATGCTGCCTTCAGTGTGTCCGGTCACCGGATCCGTGGCGGGCAGCGGCACGGCATTGACCGCCTTGGTGCGTGCTGCCAGTTGTGGCAGTTCGTCATGACAAAGGTCAGCTTTCATATCCGGCGGATACGCGCCGACCAGCATGAAATCTTCATCGGCTGAAATTTGTTTATGGCCGATCCCGGCCGGAAGCAACAACACATCCCCGACGTTTACCTCAATAATTTTTCCGTGCTCGCCGCCGAGTTGCAGCTTTGCGCTACCGGCATAAACGCCCAGCACTTCATGAGTGTTGGAGTGAAAATGCGTAAAGGTATACACCGGATAACGCCACTGCGGCGGCCAGCCGTTGGTGCGGAAAAGGTGTTCGAGGTATTCCGCACTATCAGCGGTATCGGGCGGAATGACGCGGTGATAAATCAGCACCGGCAATGCGTTATTCGGCACACCGCCGTCGGGTTTATTAATCAGCAGTGTATCCATAGCAACCTCTCGGGCAGTCGCGAAGGCCATACGTGGCATCGGTATCAGGGCGAGCACGCCCAGCAAAGTAACAAACCGGCGTCGATCCAACAGCATCAGGCAGGGCTCCTTATCGCGCAATCAATGGCTTACCTCATTCATGTATAGAACAAAAGAACCTGAAAATCCTCTTTTTGGAAACATAAAAAGATTTGAGAGAAAAGGGTTGCGGGAGGGAGACGGTTATCAGAAAAAACTTAAAATCTGTAGCAATCAACATATAAAAGTCATATTGGCTGGCGAAATCCTTTATGTCCTCTATGCTTAACAATACAAAAAGTACTCAGGAGGAGAAGTTTATGAATAAGAAAATGTTACTTGTGGTTGCTACAGCTGTTTCTGTATTGGCAGGGTGTCAGACTTACGATCGCGCAGCAAGCTACGTTAAAGAGCCTGTCGTCAGCGACGTTAAAGTCGGTATGACCAAATCTCAGGTTCGTGCAATTGCAGGGCCACCATCGACTGAAGCCACGCTTATCCATGCTAAAGGGACTTGCCAGACTTATGCGGTTGCTCCGCGTGATGGTAAAGCTCAGACCTACTTCGTTAGCTATAACGACACCGGTCATGTCATGAATAAGGGTTATCAGTCCTGTTCAGACTACGATAAAGACCCGCAGGCTGGTCAGTAATTCAATTAACGCCTTCCCCTCGTGAGAGGGGAAGGCGTTAAATCATCAAGCCTTCTGCGTCACAATCCTCACGCCGACTTTACTCACCTGATTCCCGTCCATTTCTGCGATCGTCCACGTCAGCCCGTCCCATTCGATATGGTCACCGATAACCGGTTCACCACCGAGCAGCCTGATCACAAAATGTCCCAGCGTTTGCGACTGATCCACCGTCTCTTCCAGATTCAGACCATAAAGCTGTGAAATCGCATCCAGCGGCGCATCTGCCTGCAAGATAAAGTCACCGAAGAAGCGGTCATCGAGCACCACTTTATTGCTGTCGCTGAACAGTTTACCGAGTTCCGGCAGATCCTTTTCCTGGCCGATCACACACAGAATATCGCCTTCTTTGAGCCGCGTACTGCCGGTCGGATGCAGCATTTCTTTGCCACGGAACAATGCCGCAATCCGCGTCGCTTTTGGCATTTGCAGGTCACGCAGCGCCGCCCCGACGCACCATTTGTCGGAGCCCAGCTGATAGATAAATTGCTCCCAGTCGTTATACACGTCGATATCCAGCCCGACGCGGGAAACCGGCGTCGGCTGCGGTGGCACCAGTACTTTGGCTTTCTTCGCCGCAAAGCCCAGCGACGTACCCTGAAGCAGCAGGGAAACCAGCACGATAAAGAACGCGACGTTGAAATACAGCGTGGCGTTAGGCAGTCCGGCCATCATCGGGAACACCGCCAGAATGATAGGCACCGCGCCACGCAGGCCGACCCACGAAATAAAGACGCGTTCGCGCAGGGTAAAGTTTTTGAACGGGATCAGGCTGACAAACACCGACAGCGGACGTGCCAGCAGGATCATCCACAACGAGAGCGCCAGCGCCGCGATAGCAATCGGCAGCAGATCGCTCGGCGTCAGCAGCAGACCGAGCACCAGGAACATGCCAATCTGGCTGAGCCACGCCAGTCCGTCGAAGGTCTGCAAAATGCCGTGACGGTTGCGGATCGGCATATTGCCGAGCATCAGGCCGCACAGATACACCGCCAGAATGCCGCTGCCTTCCAGCGCCATGGTGGCGGCGTAAACCAGCAAGCCGCCGCTGAATGCCAGTAACGGATACAGGCCGGCCGCCAGCGTAATCTTATTAATCAGCTTGTGCAGCAACCAGCCACCGCCGACACCAAACACAATGCCGAGGCCGAACTGGCGCACTACATCCACCACAAACATCAGGCTCAGGCCGTGTTGGCCTTTGGAAATCATGTCGATCAGGGTGATGGTCAGGAATACCGCCATCGGGTCGTTGCTGCCGGATTCAATTTCCAGCGTGGCGCTGACACGTTCGTTCAGGCCTTTACCGCCGATCAGTGAGAACACCGCCGCCGCATCGGTTGAGCCGATAATCGCGCCAATCAGCAAACCCTGCATCAGGTTGATATTGAACAGCCACGCGGCAGCCAGCCCGGTCAGACCGGCTGTAATCAGGACACCGACGGTCGCCAGCGACAGTGCGGGCCACAGCGCAACGCGAAAGGAAGAGGCGCGGGTACGCATCCCGCCGTCGAGCAAAATGACGGCCAGCGCCAGGTTACTGACCAGATAGGCGGCGGGGTAATTATCAAACGCAATGCCGCCAATTCCATCTACGCCCGCCAGCATACCGATGGCGAGGAAAATGACCAAAATAGGGATGCCAAGCTTAGAAGAGAACGAACTGAGCAAAATGCTCGCTGCGACTAACAGGGCGCCAATAAAGAAAAGAGTATTAATCGTGTTGGCGTCCAAGAGCGTTCTCCTTGTAAGGCATGAGTGGTGCGGGGGCGTGCGGTGTCGTCATCAGTGACAATCCCCCTAATTTATCAGGAAAATGAGCGCGTTGCTGGGCTCATTTAAGATTTTTATTAGTTGCAGTTAAGAATAAAAAACTATGCTTAAAGATGAGCTATATCTATGCGCAGTTCATAAAAAAGGAAACCACAATGAGTGAATATACCGGTGTACACCGCGAGGTGATGAAAGACGGGGCGATCAAACATGTGCTGATCCGCGATGCGGCGGGCAATGAGCAGTCGATAGCCGCAAAAGATTACATTTCGCAGGGGATCGAGCCAGATCTGAATGAGTTGCCCGAAGTGGGCACTGACAGTGACTTTCCGGTCGCGGGCAAAGGCTGAATATTCGCTGTTCCCCGCAGGTAATCTGCGGGGAACAGGGTTACACGCCTAAACGATCGCGCAGCGAATAGTACGCCGCGCCGAGCATGGTAAACGGCACCTGGAAGTTGCGGCCACCGAAGAACGGCATGTGTGGCAGACGGGCGAACGCATCGAAACGTTCGGCGTCGCCGCGCAGCATTTCGGTGATCAGCTTCCCGGCCAGATGGGTCAGCGTCACACCGTGCCCGCTGTCTCCCTGCATGTAATAGATGTTGTTTTCCAGCCGGCCAAACTGCGGCAGGCGCGATAACGTCAGCAGGAAATTGCCGCCCCAGCGGTAATCTATCTTCACGCCTTTCAGCTGCGGGAACGTGCGGTTGAGCTTGGGCAAGATCACCGAATCGATATTCGGCGGATTTTTGCCGCCGTAGGTCACGCCGCCGCCGTACAACATGCGGTTGTCCGCGGTCAGGCGAAAATAATCGAGCAGGTAATTACAGTCTTCCACGCAGTAATTATTTGGCAACAGCGAAAGCGCCATGTCATCCGACAGCGGTTCCGTCGCCACAATCTGCGAACCGCACGGCATGCTGAGGCGCGTGAGGCGCGGCGCCAGCTGCTGACTGAGATAGGCATTTCCTGCCAGAATCACATATTTGGCTTTTACCTGACCTTTCGCGGTATGCACTAATGCCGGTTCGCCGTGGTCAATACGTGTCACTGCCGAGCCTTCAAAAATACGCCCGCCATGACGGCGCACCGCTTCGGCCTCGCCCAGCACCAGATTCAGCGGGTGAAGATGACCGCCGTTTTTATCCAGCAGCCCGCCGACATAACGATCGGTGGCGATCTCGCCGCGCACGGCAGTTTCATCCAGCAGCCGCAGTTCGGTATGACCATAGCGATTCCACAACTTTTGCTGGTCGCGCAGTTTTGCCAGCTGGCGCGCACTGAGCGCGGCGAAAATGCAGCCGGGGCGATAGTCGCAGTCGATGGCGTACTGGTCGATGCGCTGACGGATAATATTCGCGCCTTCAAACATCATGCTGCCGAGCATATCGGCGGTCTGACGTCCGTAACGTTCTTCAATCACATCTATATCGCGGCTGTAGGAATTAACGACCTGTCCGCCGTTTCGCCCGCTGGCACCCCAGCCGACGCGGGCGGCTTCGAGCACCACGACGTCGTAACCGGCTTCGCACAGATATAAAGCGGAAGAAATGCCGGTATAACCGGCACCGACAATACAGACATCGCACTCAATATTGTCAGTCAGTTCCGGCCACGGCGCATGGTTGTTGGCGGAGCTGGCGTAATAGCTGTCGGTGTGGGGCACACCGGCAGCGCGGGGACTTCCTGTTTGAGCACTCATGGTGACATCCTTCTTTGGGTTCCCGTTGCCTCGCCCGGAGTCGATGACAACTAGAAGGTATTAGGGGTATGTGCGCTAACAATCCTGCAAATCCGCGTCGAAATATTACTAAAGCTGTGAGGGTTCGCGGTGTTAATGGCATAACTTTGCCCCGCACGCAGCGGGTAACTCTGACCGTTGACGGTTAAGATGATTTCTCCTTCTAACAGGGTGCCGACTTCCTCGCCCTGATGTTTGATCTTATCGCCGGTTGTGCTGCCGGGCTGATAGGTTTCCAGCAACATGGCGACGGTATGGTTCGGTGTGCCGTTATGGACCATGCGCATGGACACGCCGCGGCTGCCGATTTCGATTAAATCCGCCGCATTAATCACGATCCGCGGCTCGCTGCTCTTATGTTCCTCGGCGAAAAATTCTGAAAGTGACAGCCCGTAAACCCGCAATAACTTTTGCAACGTACTGACGGCGGGGCTGACTTTATCCTGTTCGATGGTGCTGATGGCGCTGTGGGTCAGGCCAGACAACTCGGCGGCTTTGCGTTGGGACATACCGAGTTGCTGGCGAATTTCAGAAAGCCGGCGACCAGGCGCCAGACTGACTTCGCTCATCCGTTTATTCCTCTCGTGCGCTCCGGGCCTGATGGCCTTTGCGACAGGCAGCGATAAAAGCCTCAAACAGCTGGCGGGATACGGGATCCGTCAGACTGTGCCATTCCGGATGCCACTGCACACCAAGGGCAAACGGATGATTGCGGACACTCACGGCTTCCACCAGATTGTCCGGTGCGCGTGCTTCCACGGTCAGTACGTCGCCCAGACGGTTGGCTCCCTGGCCGTGAAGGGAGTTCACCTGAAACTGCTGATAATCGGGTAACAATTCCGAAAGTAAGCCGCCGGGTTCGATATGCACCGGATGCACCAGCGCGTACTGCTCGTCGTGCGGCAAAGAGGTGTCTTCGCGGTGATCCATATAGCCCGGCACGTCCTGCACTTTACGGTGCAAACTGCCGCCGGTAGCAACCACCAGTTCCTGCAATCCCCGACAGGCGGCGAACAGCGGGATTTTCTTCTCCAGCGTCGCACGGATTAACTGCAAACTCAGGCGGTCGCGGCCGGGATCGGCCAGCTCCTCGACACCTTCTTCACCGTACTGATGGGGCTCAATATTGCTGGGGCTGCCGGTGAGGAAGATGCCGTCCAGACCGCGCAGAATCTGGTCTATCGCGCCTTCGCGTGCTGCCAGTTCATGCGGAAGACAGACGGGAAGGGCATCGGCATTAAAGATGGCGTCCAGATATTTTTCATGGACAGTCAGGGCCGGGTTTTCATCGACAGTGTTCTCACACATAACTACCCCAATGACCGGTCTGTAGCGCGTCTCTTTTCCCGTGGATGTCGTGGAAAATATATTGCCCATAATACCGCCTCGTTGAGTAGATGAATTTGCTGACAGCACGCGCCTCCCCGCACGAAACTGCTCAGAATATTGACCTGTTATTGACCAATTTAGCAGCGCTACGGTCGCTTTTCAAACGGATATGTTGCGAGAATGTAGGTGTTGCAAATAATTAATGTTAAGGCTAGGGTTATTCATATGGCCGTTATTTTGAGCACATTCGAGAGGATCGCGACAACATGAGAGCACTGCGTTGAACAGGGTAATGACCCGGTAAAGATAACCGGCTGGCATCATGGTGGTGCCTGATATGCCGGAAACCAGCAAATGGCGGAAAACCTATGCAAGCGACTGAACTGATGAACGAAATCAAGAAAGAGATTAGCGAACCCCTCGCTAAGCACGCTGAAGAGCGAAGTAGCGCGTTCCAGGATGAAGTAACTCAGTACCTGGAGCGTCACCCGCAAACCCTTCACGTCGACGTCCTGCTCACCGATCTCAATGGCTCCTTCCGCGGTAAACGCATTCCCGTCTCAGCACTCCGTAAACTCGAAAAAGGCTGTTATTTCCCGGCATCGGTTTTCGCCATGGACATTCTCGGTAATGTCGTGGAAGAAGCCGGATTAGGCCAGGAGCTGGGCGAACCCGACCGCACCTGTATCCCGGTTCCCGGCACCTTAACGCCCTCGGCTTCCGACCCTGAACATATCGGCCAGTTGCTTCTGACCATGCTTGACGAAGATGGCACTCCCTTTGACGTTGAACCACGCAATGTGCTGAACCATATCTGGCAAACATTGCGCCAGCGGGGCTTGTTCCCGGTGGTAGCGGTAGAGCTGGAGTTCTATCTGCTCGACAGGCAGCGCGATGCGGAAGGTTATATTCAGCCGCCGTGTACGCCGGGGACGCAGGAACGCAGCATGCATACTCAGGTTTATTCCGTCGATAATCTGGATCACTTTGCCGATGTGCTCAGTGACATTGACCGTCTGGCGCACATTCAGGGATTACCTGCGGATGGCGCGGTGGCGGAATCTTCTCCCGGCCAGTTCGAAATCAATCTGCACCACAGCGAAAATATTCTGCGCGCCTGCGATTACGCCCTGATGCTCAAACGTCTGGTGCGGCTGGTCGCGGAAAATCACGATATGGACGCCACTTTTATGGCGAAACCGTATGACGAATATGCGGGCAGCGGGATGCATATCCATCTCAGCGTGCTAGACGACAACGGCAAGAACCTGTTTGCCGGTGCCGGTGGCGAAGATTCTGAGCTGATGAAACGCTCTCTCGCCGGAATGATTGCTTTAATGCCAGCCTCGATGGCGGTATTAGCGCCCAACGTCAATGCTTTCCGCCGCTTCCAGCCGGGCATGTATGTGCCGACGCAGGCGTCGTGGGGCCATAATAACCGTACCGTTGCACTGCGTGTCCCTTGCGGCGGAACTGCCGATCACCGTGTCGAATACCGCGTGGCCGGTGCTGATGCCAACCCGTATTTAGTGGTCGCCACCGTGCTGGCGGGCATGTTGCATGGACTGGATAACGACTTGCCGTTGCCGGAACCGGTGACCGGTAACGGTCTGGAACAGGAAGGTATTCCGCTGCCAATCCGCCAGAGCGATGCACTGTATGATTTTGACGATCAGCCGGCGCTGAAAAAAATCCTCGGCGAGCGTTTCTCGCACGTTTATCACACCTGTAAATCGAACGAGTTGTTGCAGTTTGAGCGAAGGGTGACGGAAACGGAGATAGACTGGATGTTACGTAACGCTTAATACAGTTAACGAATCCGCGCATCATGTTCATTGCTGGAAAAGAATTTGTAACTCAACGCCTCTGAATGTTGTCATTTATGCGTGATTTGTGCAAAATACGCCGCACTGCAGATAACCGACGCTTAAAGGCGCCGGTTATTTTTTTTATATATGCAGTACCCAAACTAATTCAACAGAGGCCGGACCCAGATCCGGATAGATAACAAGGTTCGTGTGCGATCCCAAATTAAAAACGGTCGCCACTATGAGGAAATGTAATATGGGGCAATACTTCAAACCTGTACCGGTGCCCGCCGGTACTACTTTCAGCTGCGGCCACATTCGCACAGCCTTCACCTCCGCGTTCAGCGACGTGAAGATCACTCCCCCGTTTACTGGTAATAACTCACGAAGTTTTCCCTGTACGTTGCTTTCAGAGGCGTTTAAGCGCCCGGTGTCTGCAATGCAGGGAGGGCTGAACCATGTCTGCTAATGCATCTGCCGCTCCGGCCACTCAGCGTGTACAACTGCGTAAAACCCTGACTCTGGTTCAGGTTGTGATGATGGGTCTTGCCTATCTGCAACCGATGACCATTTTCGATACGTTCGGCATTGTGTCCGGCCTGACCGATGGTCACGTCGCGACCGCGTATATTTTCGCGCTGATCGCCGTTCTGTTTACTGCCGTGAGCTACGGCAAACTGGTGCAACGTTTCCCGTCTGCCGGTTCTGCTTATACTTACGCGCAAAAAGCCATCAGCCCGCACGTCGGTTTTATGGTCGGCTGGTCATCACTGCTGGACTACCTGTTCATGCCGATGATCAACATCCTGCTGGCGAAGATCTACCTGGAAGCCATCTTCCCGGGCGTACCGTCATGGATATTCGTGGTGGCGCTGGTCGGCATGATGACCGCGTTCAACCTGCGCGGTATCAAGGTCGTTGCTAACCTGAACAGCATCATTGTTGTGGTGCAGGTGGCGATCATGGTGGTGTTCCTGGGTCTGTTAGTCCGTGGCGTTTACATGGGCGAGGGCATGGGCACGCTGGCGACCACCAAGCCATTCTTCAGTGAGAATGCGCACGTGGTGCCGATGATCACCGGGGCGACCATTCTGTGCTTCTCGTTCCTGGGCTTCGACGGTATCAGTTCGTTGTCAGAAGAAACGCCAAACGCGGGCAAAGTCATTCCGAAAGCGATTTTCCTGACCGCGCTGATTGGCGGCATCATCTTCGTGGTGGTGTCTTACTTCCTGCAACTGTACTTCCCGGACATCTCACGCTTTAAAGATCCGGACGCGTCACAGCCTGAAATCATGCTGTATGTGGCAGGTAAGTTCTTCCAGTCCGTCATTTTGTGCTTCAGCTGTGTGACCGTTCTGGCATCGGGTATGGCGGCGCACGCCGGTGTTTCCCGTCTGCTGTACGTGATGGGCCGTGATGGTGTGTTCCCGGAAAAACTGTTCGGTTATGTGCATCCGAAATGGCGTACCCCGACGTTCAACGTCCTGCTGGTCGGCGCTGTGGCGATGTCTGCGGTGACCTTTGATCTGGTGACGGCGACTGCGCTGATTAACTTTGGTGCGCTGGTGGCGTTCACCTTCGTGAACCTGTCGGTGATTTCACAGTTCTACATCCGTGAAAAACGTAACCGTACGCTGAAAGATCACATCAACTATCTGGTCTTACCGGTGATTGGTGCGCTGACCGTCGGTGCGCTGTGGCTGAACCTGGAATCGAGTTCGATGACATTAGGCTTAGTCTGGGGCGCGATTGGCTTTGGGTATCTGGCGTTTATCACTAATGCGTTTCGCAAGCAGCCACCGCAGATGAGCGGGGAGATTGCGCCGGAAGCTTGATTTTTGCCCTTTGAAAAGGGCAGGAAACTTTCTTTGTATAAAGGCCGCTGCAATGGCGGCTCTACTGTGCAGCAAGCCTCTGCAAAAGAGGCTTTTAAAGTAGCTTAGTGAAAGTTTCGGTTTTTCAACAACGGTTGTCATACAGCTTTTCGCGCCGAAACCGACGAGAGAGGAAAGTGCTTTTCCTCTCTCGACTCTCCTCGCTTTTTTCACTGCGCGCTTCGCTTGTTACAATGTTTCAGGTGCTATTGCGACAGGCTGGAAATCTTGCCGCTGCGCGGTACCTTCTCTCGGTCTTCGAGCCAAAGGTCTCGAAGCCGCTCCGTTCAGCAAAATTTCTGAACAGCCCGCACGATCTTAAATTCATAGGCAAACGGTTTTTATCTTTTAGAAATGTTGATTGGCGCGATCAAAAATGGCACCGAATGAACGGTTCGAGACCAGAGGCTCGAATCCTGAAGTTCGGGAATCGCGTAGCGATGACATTTTGCGCCATTCACTATTGCCACAGGATATGTCCGTCGTGCCAGCGATAGCGCGCAGTAAAAAAGCGGGGAGGAATCCAAAGGAGGGAAAGCACTTCCCTCCTTTGGGCGGTTTCGGCGCAACGAATTAAGTGATCACTGCACGTGAGAAACCGAAATTTACTCGGTCAGTTTTTAACGACGGGTGCTCACTGCTTTTGAAAAACCGAAATTTTCACTATTCCGGAAGGGGTTGTTCGGGAATCCCCAAAAATTAACCCACCAGTTTCTTCCCATATTCAAACAGCGCCTTGAGAAGCGCCATCTTCTCAACATCCCCCTCATGCAAGTTATACAGCGCCTCAAGCTCTAACGCATAATTCTGAAAACGTTCATCAGTGAGCTTCGTCTGCCGGTGCGCCATCCATCGCTTTTGCTCGGCATCCGTCAGCGTGGCAGGGTAGTTGCGCGCACGGAAACGGAACAACAGCGGCTCGATGCGGGAATCGTTAAAGGTCAGATCCAGTGCCGGAAGATTCTCCGGGCGGGTTTCCAGAATGATGCGCATCGCGGCGCGGTCGGCATCGCTGAAGAAACCATCATACAAACGGGCATCCACATCGTCAGACGGCGAAAATGGTTCGGCTTCGGCAAACATCGTGACCAATTTTTCGCGTACCTGCGGGTTCTGACGCAGCAGTTGCAGATTCTCGAGACAGCGCTGACGATCAATGCCCAGACGTTCGGCATTTTCCGGCAACAGCGTTTTTGCCGGTGCCAGCACCGGACATTTATTGATATGTACCAGCTTAATCGGCAGCGGAGATTGCCCGGCCTGTAACGCGTCGCGGCGGCTGTACAAACGCTCGCACATTTCATCAGGATTGAGATCTAACAGCGTCGACATATCACCGGCCAGATCGCACATGATCACAGCGTTCTTGTTTTCGGGATGCCACGCCAGCGGCGCGACCCACGCAGTATTACCGCGCGCGGCACCAAACATACCGGAAACATGCACCAGCGGTGCCATCGAGGGAATGTCGATCAGCGTATTCAGCTTATGCTTGCTGCGGTGTTCCAGCAGAAAACTGAACAAACGGGGCTGCGCCTGTTTCACCAGCTTCGCCATCGCAATCGTGGCGTACACGTCGGCCATCGCGTCGTGCGCATTCTCGTGTTCAATGCCGTTGGCTTTGGTCAGATGTTCGAGGCGGAAACTCGGGAAACCGTCATCATTTTCCGGCCAGTTGATGCCTTCGGGGCGCAGCGCATAACAGGCGCGCATCACGTCCAGCAAATCCCAGCGGGAATTGCCGTTCTGCCAGCTGTAGGCATACGGGTCGTAAAAGTTGCGATAAAGGATATTACGGCTGACTTCATCGTCGAAACGGATGTTGTTATATCCGACAATGCAGGTGCCCGGTACGCTGAAGGCTTTATGAATCTGCGCTGTGAACTCGGCTTCGATCACGCCGCGTTCCAGCGCGATTTGCGGGGTAATACCCGTGATCATCACCGCTTCCGGTTCCGGCAAATAATCATCAGAAGGGCGGCAATAAATGACCAGCGGTTCTTCAATGATATTGAAATCTTCATCGGTTCTGACACCGGCAAACTGCGCCGGTCTGTCCAGCGCCGGATTCTTACCGAAAGTCTCATAGTCATGAAAATAGAAGGTTTTTTGCGGTTTATCTGACATTAGTTAAGCAGGCCTTATTCAGTCGAAGGCACTTTACGCCAGCGTGATATTTCTGCGAGTCACGCGTGCAAAGCAAAGAGGAAATCACTGCCACAGAGAATACCATGGCTGAGGAAGATACTGAATGTTGGCAGGTAACACGCGGTTCAGGAACCTCAGTAGCCCGACGTTTCCAGCGCTGTGATGAGGGTTTCCGTGGTTATCTGATCAACGCGCTTGCCCGGTGACAAAATCTGGGTGGCTTTGTCATAATCCGGCCCCCACACAATATTGTTCTGATATCCCTGACCATACACTTTGTTGTTGTATAAACAGATAAGATTTTTATTATAAACCTTACACAAATGCACCACGGACGTGTCCGGGGAAATAACTAAGTCTGCGGCTTTAATCAGCGCGGCAGCATGCAGGAAAGAAGGGGACGAGAATTTAATTCCTGAAGCATTATCTATTTTTTCCAGCTGAGCCGGGGTGCCGATATACACCACCGTATTTTGAGCGTCTTTCGCCAGATAAGTTGTTATTTCTGCCAGTTGAGCCGGTGACATATCGCGGGCTTGTTCGGTGGAGTATGGATTAATGACCACTAATTTTCCCGGGCTCAGCGTGCTTAAAAATTGTGCGGTTGTGGCTTCAATCTCTGCCGGAATAGTCAGTGCATATTGCCACACGGAATCCGTGTAGCCCAGCGTATTAAGAACGGCTCTGTGACGCCAGCTGGTATGTTTATGCGGCTGATGGTAATCGATTGATATATCGTAAATTTTGTATTGGTTCTGGTTCAGCGTCAGTGCAATTTTCGGATTCAGCGCTTTAATGATTTTAAATCTGAGCGGGCTTAAATGGTTTTTATCATTGATATCAATCAGCAGGTCATAGGATTTAACCGGCATCTTTTTCAGGTCACTGGTTTTTTCAAAAACAATCACATTGTCGACCAGCGGGGAATGCTCGAAAATAAATGCCGTTCTTTTTTCGCACAGCATAGTGATGTTGTGCCCCTGCTGATGTAAGGCATTGACCAGGCCGCTCATGACAATCGCATCGCCAATACCAAACGCATTGCAGAGCATGACGATATTCATCTTCTCTGAGAAGGGTGCCGGTTCGCGACGTTTTATTTTATCGAGGAATAATAACTGGGCGTCGAGTTTGACTTTTTTCAGGAAAATATTCTTTTTCCTGTTTAAATGCCTGAGTTTTTTAAACGCCATTCCTTGAATTTCCTAATTTAAGCCAGATGAAAACATTTCATAACATATTATAACTGTCAGAATTATTTTCTGATTTTACCTAGGCGCAATCCGCCAAGTCAATCTTACCCCCAGGGCCTTTCACGTTTAACAGCATTCCCTTCCTCATTTTCCACTATCAATCGGCCAAAACCCTGACATAACCGGGGTGAATGCCTGTGGTAACTCGGCTAAACTACTGCCTACTTTGAATTCAAGCCTTACGGCAGGCCTAACGTGCGTCTCGACAAGAAAATTTCTCCGCTGGATAACGTCATTTACCGTAATTACCGCATTACTCACGGGCTGCGTATCGCCGTGGCGTTTTTGCTGACTTTTGTCATCGTGCGTCTGACTGAAATCCCCGAGGGCACCTGGCCGCTGATCACCATGGTCGTGGTGATGGGGCCGATTTCGTTTTGGGGAAACGTCGTTCAGCGCGTGCTTGAGCGTATCAGCGGAACCGTTCTAGGCTCGGCTTCAGGGCTGATTGCCTTATGGCTCGAACTGTATTCCTTTCCGCTGATGATGGTGTGGTGCGCTGTGGTGATGTTTGTCAGCGGCTATCTGACCCTCGGTAAACGACCTTATATGGCGCTGCTGATTGGTATTACGCTGGCGGTGGTCTGTGGCGCAGGGCCGGGTGATATGAATACCGCGCTGTGGCGTTCGGGCGATGTGATTTTCGGATCCCTGCTGGCGCTGCTTTTCGCCAGTATTTATCCGCAGCGTGCGTTTATTCACTGGCGTATACAGATGGCCGATTACCTGATGTCGCTGAATAAACTCTACAGCGCGTGGTTGTCGCCAAACATGCTCGAACGTCCGCATCTGCACGGTAAAATGAAAACGTCTATGAGCCAGATGATCAAGATGCGTTCACTGTTCGCGCCTGCCAGCAAAGAATCACATATTCCGCGCGAAGTGTTTGACGCGATCCAGACGCTGAGTCGCAATCTGCTGTGTACGCTGGAACTGCTGGCCGACGCTTACTGGAGTTCACGCGAAAGCCACTTCCTGATGCTCAACGCCCGCACCTTGCGAAGTGCGCAGTTGCTGATGCTCAGCACGCTGGAAAAACTCAGTCTGATGCTGATGAACGGTACGAAAGGTGATGAACTGACCATCAATCATCAGCTCAATGAATCTGCTGAAGAACTGAAAGCGCTGATGGCAGAAATGAATGCGGCAAATCATCTGGAAGCGCAGGTCTACGGTTATGTATGGCTGAGCGCGCAGGTGGCGGAACAACTGAAGTCTATGGGCGACCTCATCACCATGACGATGCAGAAAGAAGAAGCTCAAATAAACAGCGTTAAAACAACGAAAGCATGAAGGGATTTTTGTCTGTGGCCTAAAACGGGTAAGATGAAGCCATTGGACGATTATCTGAGCTCGCAGGCCAGTGTTTGCTACGCTACTCTTCAGGTGGCAAAAACGGGTTGCGACAAGTCAGTCACTGAATCTGTGTAACTTAATCGAAGGTGTTAAAATGGACAATATCAATAAGCCGAGTTTCCAGGACGTTCTGGAGTTTGTGCGCATTTTCCGTCGTAAAAACAAATTACAACGCGAAATTGCTGACAACGAGAAGAAAATCCGTGACAACCAGAAACGTGTTCTGCTGCTCGACAACCTGAGCGATTACATCAAGCCAGGGATGAGCATCGACGAAATCCAGGCAATCATTGCCAGCATGCGCGGCGACTATGAAGATCGTGTAGATGATTACATCATCCGTAATGCAGACCTGTCGAAAGAACGTCGTGAAATGTCCAAAAAGCTGAAAGCGATGGGCGAAATCAAAGCCAACGAAACCAAGTAATTTCGTCGCTTCTCAAAGCAAAAACCGGGTTGATACCCGGTTTTTTTACGCCTGTGATTCAGGCTATTCTAAAACGCGCACCGGTTTACCGGCCAGAAACGCCTGAATATCTTCCACGGCTTCGGTGAAATACACCTGATAATTGCCATCGGAAACGTAGCCCAGATGCGGCGTCGCCAGCACGTTGGGTTGTGTTCTGAAAGGGTGGTCAGCGGGCAGCGGTTCGACATCAAACACATCCAGCCCGGCACCGGCAATCACACTGTTTTGCAACGCATCAAGCAGGGCGGGCTGATCAACAATCGCGGCGCGTGAGGTATTGATCAGCAGAGCGGAGGCTTTCATCTGCGCCAGTTCCTGCGCACCCAGCAAGTTGCGCGTGCGGTCGCCGAGCACCAGATGAATGGACACCACGTCGCTGGTTCGCAGCAACTCTTCTTTCGATGCGCATAACGCCACGCCATGTTCTGCGGCGCGTTCTGCCGTCAGGTTCTGGCTCCAGGCACAGACGTCCATGCCAAACGCTTTCGCTATCTGCGCCACTTTCTGACCAATTTTACCCAGCCCCAGCAGACCCAGTCGCTTGCCGCTCAGGCCAAAACCGACCGTACTTTGCCACGGACCGTTCTGGCGCAGCGCATTATTTTCTGTGACCAGATGCCGCGCCAGCCCGAGGATCAGTGCCCAGGTCAGCTCAACCGGCGCGGCCTGTCCGCTGCCGGTACCGCAAACGGTCACGCCATGCTTTTTTGCCGCTGCCAGATCTATGGAAGCATTGCGCATACCCGAGGTAATCAGGAGTTTCAGTTTGGGCAGACGGGCAAACAACGCCGCGGTGAACGGCGTCCTTTCACGCATTATCACCACAATCTCAGCGTCTTTCAGCGATTCTGCCAGCGCGTTTTCATCAGTAATATGTTCTGTCAGTGCGCGGCATTCCACCTGCGGCGTCAGTGAGTGCCAGTCAGCCAGCGAAAGGGAAACGTTCTGGTAATCATCAAGAATGAGGCATTGCAGTGGCATGAAAATCCCTTATCTGAAAATAATGATAAAGAGATATAGCACTGAAACAGCCGGGACGTGAAGTGTCCCGGCCGGAGGTTATTGTCAGAAACTGTAATCGACAGCAGCGAAATATCTGCGGCCATCTTCGTTATAACTGTAGTCGTCGCGGTTGAGATCTTTATCGGTCAGATTCAGCACCCCGGCGCGTATTTTCACTGCTTTATTCACCGCATACGATCCGCCGGTGTTCCAGATGGTGTATCCGCCAGGCGTGGCGTTGCCGTCAGTGACGGTGCGGCTTTTGCCTTTATAGTTGGCGGAAAGATAGAAGCTCCAGGCATCCAGCGGTTTCCAGTCGAGCGTCGCATTGCTGGTATGGAATGGCAGTTCGGACAACGGTTTGTTGCCGCCGTTACTCAGGTCGCGGGCGTCGTTGTAGGTGTAATTCAGCTTGAGGTTCAGCTGGTCGGTTAGCGGTAAACCAAGCTCGGTTTCCAGTCCGCGGATCCTTGCTTTATTCACGTTGTAATACTGGAAGATCGGATTGCCGCTGGCGTCGAAACCCACAAAGTTCTGATAGGTCGGTGCCAGACTGCGGTTGGCGGTACGGATAACCGTGATCATGTCGTCGATGTCATTCTGGAACACCGTCGCACTGGCGGTCACGTCTTCCAGCAAACCTTCCTGACCGGCGTAATACAGGCCGAATTCCACGCTTTCGCTGGTTTCTGCTTTCAGATCCTTACTGCCGACCACGTTACAACTTCCGCGGCAGGAGGCGCTTTGCCAGTCCGGGCTGAGCTGTAACAGAGAGGGCGCTTTGAAGGCCGATGCCCAGCCACCTTTCATCGTCACGGTGTCGGTGGCGTTATAGACCAGATAGGCACGCGGGCTCCAGTTGACGCCGTAGTTTTCATGGTCATCCATGCGCACGCCGCCGGTCAGCGCCAGATTTTCGAACATCCGCCACTCATCTTCCAGGAACAGCGCGTACTGATTAGCCTGCGTGCTGCCGCCATTTTTCATGTTCACGCCGTCTTCCAGTTTGTCGTTGCGGTATTCGCCGCCAAACGTCAGGAACTGGTTGTAATCGCCGAGGGGGATCACTACTTTGCCGTCGAGGGAGTTGTTTTTCGAGGTGATGGTTTCGGCGTTTTTGTTCTCAATGTTTTCACCGTAGAAACGCAGTTCGGTATTCGCTAAGCCCCAGCGACCATTATGGCCGAGCGAGTAGTTTTCGCGTTCGATTCGGTTTTTATCCAGCGTGTCTGAATCGCGGTCCTGACGGTCCATCCCGTAACCGAAGGTGATGTCCTGATCTTCATCCGGCGTCAGCGAGAATTCAACGTTGGCGTTGCGCGACGTGTAACCTTCGATACGCGGCTGACCGGTGCTGCCGCTGGCAGAACTGGCCTGATCTTTCTCACGTTTACCGAGCGCGCCGTAAACTTTCACGCCCAGTAAATCGTCAACCAGCGGGCCGCTGGCGAAGAAGTTACCGTTACCGCTGTCGCCGCGATCGCGGTGTTCCTGAACGGTGGTGTCGGCGCTCAGCGTGCCGTGCCACTTTGTGCCGACTTTGCGGGTGATGATGTTGACCACGCCGCCGAGTGCGTCAGAGCCATATAAGGAAGACATCGGCCCGCGCACCACTTCGATGCGTTCAATAGATTCAGCGGGGATCCAGCTCAGATCGAAATCGTTATGGCGGAAAACCGCGTTGCGCGAGTTGACTCGTTTGCCATCAACCAGAATCAGGGTATAGCCGCTGCCCAGCCCGCGGATGCTGACGCCCTGACGGTTATCACTTTCATTAGTGATTTGCACACCGGGAACATCTTTCAGCACGTCTTTGAGGTTTTGTACCGGTTTCTTTTGCAGATCTTCGCGGGTAATCACGCTGATACTGGCGGGGGCATCTTTAAGATTTTGTTCGATGGAGGAGGCTGTCACCACCATCTGATCTTCTTTTTCTTTCACTTCGCTGGCGTCTTCCGCCATCACCGGCATCGCGGCAGCAATCAGTTGTGCGAGCAGCCCGGCTTTAACCGCCGGTGTAAATTTAACCTTAGCCATTTCTTCTCTCCGTGAGATAAAAAGCCCCGGCAGCCCGGGGCAGCGTCCCTTTTACTCTGTCCAGTAAGTGCCGGTCGGTTCGACGGCGAGGAACTGTTTATAAAGTTGTTTTTGAGTTTGCTGCGGGTTGAGATCGGCAAACTTCTGCGGGTAAAACGCTTTGGCGAAGACCTGCACGGCCAGCACGTTATACGGGGAATTGTAATAGTTGTGCCAGATGCCAAAACTGCGGCCATCTTCGACAGCTTTCAGGGTACTGATGCCTTTACGCGCCAGCAGTGGTTTCAGACTGGCGCTCGCCTGTTCCGGCGTGGTCTGCGCGCCCAGCACTAAACCGGCGGGTTGCGGATCGCCAGCTTTTGCTGGTTTACCGCCACCGCTGACCAGATACACATCAGGCTGCGAAGCGATGACTTTTTCCAGATTCACCTGACCGAGAGGACCCGGCAGCAGAGGTTTGGCGATATTCACGCCGCCCGCCTGATCGATAAAATCACCCATATTTCCGTTACCGGCTGAGCGGCAGCATTCATCTGCCGTCGAAGCGCGCAGTTCGATAAACACCTTGGGTTTATCCTGCTCAGGAATGTCTTTGGTCACATCGGTGACGCGTTTGATGTTGTCCTGATAGAAACGGATATAGTCCTGCGCCTGTTGCTCGCGGTTCAGCACTTTGCCCAGCAGTTCCATACTCGGCAGGGTGTTTTTCAGCGGAGAGGTACGGAAATCCACAAACACTACCGGCACACCGGCTTTCTGAAGCTGGTTCACCAGCTCACTTTCTTTGCCCGGTCCATGGCCTGATAAACCAAAGATCGCCAGCTGCGGATTCAGCGTCAGCACTTTTTCCGGACTGATGCTGTCAGCGCTGGTATTACCAATCAGCGGAATTTTGTCGATTTGCGGGAATTTCGCCTGATAGGTGGCGTAGGTTTGCGGGTCAAGCTTACGGAAATCTCCCTGCCAGCCGACAATGCGGTCGAAAGGTTTCTGGCCTTCGAGCAGGGAAAGGGCGAAGAACAACCGGCCTTCTCCGAGCACAACGCGCTGAACATCATCCGGCACAGTCACTGTGCGCCCGGCAATATCTGTCACGGTGACAGCCTGCGCCGTAACGCTTATCACACCGAGCGTAAGCCCGGCTAATCCACCCGCCATTCGTTTACCGCACAGCGTAGTGAAAAGATTATGCTGAAAATTCATCTTCTTCCGATTCCTTTACGTTTCCCTGAAGAGGCGCTAACAATAAAAGAAACGATAACGATTATCAATGCGGTTTACATTTGGAAGGGGGAAGAGCAAAACCGCCCGGCAGGGGCGGTCCTGAGCTTCCTGAAACGTGGAATGAAAAAAATTAATGCAGATGTGAAAGGCTGGGCGCGCTGATGCGCAGACCGTCTTCGCTGAAGACCATGCAACGTTTGGCATCAAACCAGGTGGTCAGACTCTGATAAGGATTAAACGCCATGTCGCCCGGCAGCAGCATTTTAAAACCGTCGGTGCCGTAACACTGACCGAACAGATAGGTGCTGTTGCCCAACCGCTCAACCACTTCGCAGTTAAATTCCAGCATGTTTTCCGTTTCCTGCGACAGCAGATGTTCAGGACGAATGCCGAGCGTGACTTTATCGCCTGCGGCCAGTTCACGGGTGCTCAGCGCCAGTGACAGGGTTTTCTCCGGCGTCAGTCGCACGTCAAGCCGCTCCGGCTGCCAGCTGATGACTTCGGCTGGCAGGAAATTCATCTTCGGTGAGCCGATAAATCCGGCCACAAACTGATTTACCGGGTTGTAGTAAAGATCCATCGGTGCGCCCATCTGTTCGACTTTGCCGTAGTTCATCACCACTATTTTATCGGCCAGCGTCATGGCTTCGGTCTGATCGTGCGTCACGTAGACCATGGTGGTTTTCAGTTCCTGATGCAGCTTGGATATGTGTAAACGCATATCCACACGCAGTTCGGCATCGAGGTTAGACAACGGTTCATCGAACATGAACACCTGAGGATTACGCACGATAGCCCGACCGATGGCGGTGCGCTGGCGCTGACCACCGGAAAGCTGTTTCGGTTTTCTGTCCAGCAGATGAGAAAGCTGCAAGGTTTTGGCGACCATCTCAACCTGATGGCGGATTTCGTCTTTCGGCACACCGTTCACTTTCAGGCCGTAACCCATGTTTTCAGCAATCGTCATGTGCGGATACAGCGCGTAGGACTGAAACACCATCGCCACGCCGCGCCGTGAAGGATCGACGTCATTGACCCGCTGCTCACCAATGTAAACGTCTCCTTCCGTAATATCTTCCAGTCCGGCAATCATGCGCAGCAGGGTGGATTTCCCGCACCCCGACGGCCCGACGAAAACGGTGAATTCGCCGTCCTCAATATCAATGTTGATGCCATGCAACGTCACTGTTTTATCGAAACGTTTGACCACATTTTTAAGTCTGATGCTGGACATGTTTGACCTCATAAAGAATTCATACCGCTGATGTTTCGGACTATAACCACCTTGTGTAAACGTTTGCACAAGCGGGTTCGAATTTTGGAGAGAAGATCACACAATGCGCATCTTTTTGTAGTGATTTATGGCTTGTAAGTTTAACGTATAACATAGTTTTTATGACGGCGTTAATCATCAATAAATCAGGTTATAGCGGGCTTTTAATGTTGATGATGGATTTGATGCCGCTGCGTATCCTACAAAAATGTTATACCTTCACATTCAGGAGCAACAATGAAAATTACACACCTTACTGCCCTGGTACTGATGTCATTTAGTCTCAGCAGTCAGGCCGTCCGGGCAGCAGAGGGACAGTTACTTGTCTGGGAAGATATTAAGAAATCTTCCGGTATTTCCGACGCGGTGAAAGATTTTGAAAAAGAGAACAACGTCAAAGTCGTTGTGCAGGAAACGCCTTATGCACAACAAACGGAGAAATTACGTCTGGATGGTCCGGCGGGAATTGGCCCCGACGTGGTGGTCATTCCCAATGACCAGTTAGGCACGGCGGTGGTGCAGGGATTACTGGCACCACTGACCCTTGATAAAGCGTTTACCGACAGCTTTACGCCATCGGCGATTAACGCATTTCAGCTGAAAGGCCAGACCTACGGCGTGCCGAAAGCGGTGGAAACCCTGGTGCTGATTTACAACAAAGATTTGCTGCCACAGGCTCCGGCAACGCTCGACGAGTATTACACCTTCTCCAAAGAAGAGCGGGCGAAAGGCAAATACGGCCTGCTGGCCAAGTTTGACGAAGTGTATTACGCCTATGGCGCAATGGCTTCCATGGGCGGCTATATCTTCGGTAAGGATGCCAAAGGCGAAATCAACGTTGAAGATATCGGCCTGAACAAGCCGGGCAGTGTCGAAGCCATTACCTACCTGAAAAAATTCTATGCCGACGGATTATTCCCGGCGGGGATTGTCGGCGATAACGGGCTGAACGCCATCGATTCTCTGTTTACTGAGAAGAAAGCGGCGGCGGTGATCACCGGCCCGTGGGCATTCCAGCCGTATGAAGCGGCGGGCATTAACTACGGCGTGAAAGCGCTGCCGCTGTTGCCGAATGGCAAACCGATGAGTTCATTCCTCGGCGTGAAAGGTTATGCGGTTTCGACCTACAGCAAGCAAAAACCGCTGGCCGAGAAATTCATCACCTTCATCAACCAGCCGAAGTACGCCAAGGTGCGTTACGAAGTGACCAAGGAAATCCCGGCACTGACGGCGCTGGTTAACGATCCGATGATTAAAAACGATGAAAAAGCCAACGCGGTAGCCGAGCAGTCAACCCGCGCCACGGCGATGCCGGGTGTACCCGAAATGCAGGAAGTCTGGGGCCCTGCTAACAACGGTATCCAGCTGGGAGTGACCGGCAAACAACCGGTTGACGCCGCCCTGAACGACGCGGTGAAAAATATCCAGATGCAAATCGAGGCAGCGAAAGCCAGCAACGAGTAATCCGTTAAACGCAATTATTTCGGTTAAACACCCGTACTTCTGAAAGGAGGGCGTGAATTCACGCCCTCACCAGTGAAAGGAACATCTTTGTGTCTATGCGTCTTCATGAGGAAAACCAGGCGCCACTCTCCGCCAGTCACCATGCACCGGTGGCGCTGGCTGTGGCGCTGATCCCCGGTTTTGGGCAGTTCTATAACCGGCAATGGGCCAAGGGAATACTGTTTTTTATCATTCTTATTTGTTTCGCCGGCGTGTTCTATGATTTCCTGCGTCAGGGATTATGGGGTTTATATACGCTGGGCGAAGAAGTGCCGCGTGATAACTCGATATTCCTGTTAGCCAAAGGCATTATCAGCGTATTGATTGGTGCGTTCGGCGTGGGCTTTTATTACTGGAGCCTGCGCGATGCCTGGGCAAACGGTAAACGTCGAGATCAGGGGATGGAATTACCCAGCGTGCGTAAACAATATCATTTACTGCTGCGTGAAGGTTTTCCGTATTTAATGATTACGCCGGGCTTTATTTTGCTGGTGTTTGTGGTGGTCTTCCCGATTATATTCGGTTTCTCGATTGCGTTTACCAATTACAATTTGTATCACACGCCACCGGCTAAATTAGTCGACTGGGTGGGGTTCAAAAACTTTATTAATATCTTCACGCTGAATATCTGGCGCTCGACATTGCTGGACGTCTTGCAATGGACGGTGGTCTGGACGGTGCTGGCGACCACGTTGCAATGTACGGTTGGCGTGATGCTGGCAATTCTGGTCAATCAGAAAGATTTGCGTTTCAAGGCGCTGATCCGCACCGTACTGATTTTGCCGTGGGCGGTACCGGGCTTTGTCACTATTCTGGTGTTTGCCGGTATGTTCAATGACTCGTTTGGTGTGATTAACAACGGCATTCTGGCCGCTTTAGGTATTGAGCCGAAAGCCTGGCTGACGGATCCGTTCTGGACCAAAACCGCGCTGATCATGATGCAGACCTGGCTGGGTTTCCCGTTTGTATTTGCGATGACCACCGGCGTATTGCAGGCCATTCCCAACGATTTATATGAAGCGGCGACCATGGACGGGGCAAGTACCTGGAAGAAACTGAAAACCATTACGCTGCCGCTGGTCTTATATTCCATTGCGCCGATCATTATCACGCAATACACCTTCAACTTTAATAACTTCAATATTATCTATCTGTTTAATAACGGTGGCCCGGCAGTGGCCGGTTCTAATGCAGGCGGAACGGATATTCTGGTGTCCTGGATATATAAACTCACCATGTCATCTTCACAATATGCCATAGCCGCGACCATTACGATTTTGCTGTCGATATTTGTGGTCGGTATTGCGTTGTGGCAATTCCGCTCAACCAATTCCTTTAAACAAGATGATATGGCGTAACCGGGAGAAGGGCATGAGTAAGAACAGCAGTATTAAAAGAAACCGGTTTATTCGCCTGGGGCTGAGTTATTTCCTGTTGCTGATTGTGGCGGTGATCATCATTTATCCGCTGATCTGGACCGTCGGCGCCTCGCTGAATGCCGGTAACAGTCTGCTCAGCACATCAATTATTCCGGAGAACGTTTCTTTCCAGCATTACAAAGACCTGTTTAACGGCGAAGTGAATTACGTTGGCTGGTACTGGAACTCGATGAAAATCAGCTTCCTGACCATGATCCTGACGCTGATTTGCGTCAGCTTCACCGCCTATTCCTTCTCGCGCTTTCGCTTTAAAGGCCGTAAAGACGGGCTGATGCTGTTCCTGTTATTGCAGATGATCCCGCAGTTTTCGGCGCTGATCGCCATCTTTGTGCTGGCACAGTTGCTCGGTCTGATTAACAGCCATCTGGCGCTGGTACTGATTTACGTCGGCGGCATGATCCCGATGAACACCTATCTGATGAAAGGCTATCTGGACGCGATTCCGAAAGATCTGGATGAATCAGCGCGGATGGACGGCGCGGGTAATTTCCGCATTTTCATAGAAATCATCATGCCGTTATCAAAACCGATACTGGCGGTGATCGCGCTGTTCTCCTTCACCGGGCCGCTGGGGGATTTCATTCTTTCCAGCACCATTTTACGCACACCGGATAAGTACACCTTACCGATTGGCCTGTACAACCTGGTCGCGCAAAAAATGGGTGCCAACTACACCATGTACGCCGCGGGTGCGGTGCTGATCGCCGTGCCGGTCGCCATTTTCTATCTCGCCTTACAAAAATACTTCGTTTCCGGCCTGACGGCTGGCAGTACAAAAGGATAATCCGATGACTTTCTTTTCTGAGAAGATTTTCAAAAAAAGCGCAATGGCCTGCGTGCTGCTGGCGATGTCATTTTCAACGGTGGCACAGGATGTGGTGATTAAAAAAGTCGCCAACGTCCCAGCGGATTTTATCAAAGGCGCTGATATCTCGACGCTGATTGATGTGGAAAAACACGGGGGTAAGTTCTTCGATCAGAATCATAAACAGACCGATGCGATGGTGATCCTCAGACAAAACGGGTTCAACTACGTGCGCCTGCGCTTGTGGGTGGATCCACAAGACGCGCAGGGGCATCCGTACGGCGGCGGCAATAACGATCTGGCCACCACGCTGGAGCTGGCAAAACGTGCCAAAGCGCAGGGCTTTAAAATCCTGCTCGATTTCCATTACAGCGATTTCTGGACCGATCCTGGTAAGCAGTTCAAGCCGAAAAGCTGGGAGGAAATGGATTATCCGCAGCTGAAAACGGCCATTCACGATTACAGCCGTGAGGTGATTGCTAAATTCCGCAAGCAGGGCACCGTGCCGGATATGGTGCAGGTCGGCAATGAAATGAACGGCGGGATTTTATGGCCGGAAGGCAAAAGCTGGGGCGCGGGCGGCGGCGAGTTTGACCGTCTGGCCGGACTGCTGAACGCCGCGATTGCCGGTGTCCGCGCTGATGAAAAAAATCCTTCTGATATCAAAATCATGCTGCATCTGGCTGAAGGCACCAAGAACGATACTTTTCGCTGGTGGTTCGATGAAATCAATCAGCGCAAGGTGCCTTATGACGTCATCGGCCTGTCGTTTTACACCTACTGGAATGGCCCGATTTCCGCCTTACAGGCCAACATGGATGACATCAGCAAACGCTACAACAAAGACGTAATCGTCGTCGAAGTGGCCTACGGTTACACCACCAAAAACTGCGACGCCGCTGAAAACAGCTTCACCGAAAAAGAAGCTAAAGACGGCGGCTATCCTGCCACGGTTCAGGGGCAGGCCGATTTCCTCAGCGACATGATCAAAAGCCTGGTCGCCGTGCCGGATCATCGCGGCAAAGGGTTGTTCTACTGGGAACCGACCTGGATCGCCGTTGACGGCGCAGGCTGGGCGACACCTGCCGGTATGACCTATATCAACGACCACTGGAAAGAGGGCAATGCCCGCGAAAATCAGGCGTTGTTCAGCTGTGACGGTCAGGTTCTTCCTTCCATCAACGTCTTCCATTAATCCCTTTTTCCCCGGCTTCATTGGCCGGGGAGTTTAACTTTCTTAAAGTTCCTAAGGACCCAAGCATGACGAAATTTCCTCTTCTGAGCAGTAAGATTTCCGGGCTGTTGCATGGCGCGGATTACAACCCGGAACAGTGGCTGGAAAGCCCTGATGTCCTGATCCGCGATGTCGAAATGATGAAAGAGGCTCGCTGTAATGTCATGTCTGTCGGGATTTTCAGCTGGTCGGCGCTGGAACCTGAAGAAGGCCATTTCACCTTTGGCTGGATGGATCAGGTGCTGGACAGGTTGCATGAAAACGGTATCTCGGTATTTCTCGCCACGCCAAGCGGTGCGCGGCCTGCATGGATGTCGCAAAAATACCCTGAAGTCCTGCGCGTGGGACGCGACCGCGTAAAAGCACTGCACGGCGGACGTCACAATCACTGCATGAGTTCGCCGGTGTATGCCGAAAAAGTGCAGCTGATGAACAGCGCGCTGGCGAAGCGTTACGCCCATCATCCGGCGGTGATCGGCTGGCATATTTCCAACGAATACGGCGGCGAGTGTCATTGCAACCACTGTCAGGGACGTTTTCGTGACTGGCTGAAAGCCCGTTACGTCACGCTCGATGCGCTGAATAAAGCCTGGTGGAGCACCTTCTGGAGCCACACCTATACCGACTGGGCGCAGATTGAATCGCCGTCGCCGCAGGGCGAAAGCGGCGTTCACGGCCTGAATCTCGACTGGCGCCGTTTTAACACCGATCAGGTCACGCGTTTTTGCAGCGAGGAAATCCGCCCGCTGAAAGCGGAGAACCCCGCGTTACCGGCAACCACTAATTTCATGGAATATTTCTACGATTACGATTACTGGAAACTTGCCAGCGTGCTGGATTTCATCTCGTGGGACAGCTATCCGATGTGGCACACCCGCAAAGACGATATCGGTCTGGCGGCGTATACCGCGATGTATCACGACCTGATGCGCACGCTGAAACAGGGTCAGCCGTTTGTACTGATGGAATCCACGCCGAGCTTCACCAACTGGCAGCCGGTCAGCAAACTGAAAAAGCCGGGTATGCATATTCTGTCTTCTTTGCAGGCGGTCGCTCACGGTTCGGATTCGGTGCAGTATTTCCAGTGGCGTAAAAGCCGCGGTTCTTCTGAGAAATTCCACGGCGCGGTTGTCGATCACGTCGGACACATTAATACCCGCGTTGGGCGCGAAGTGTCGGAACTGGGCGGAATTTTATCCGCGCTGGCACCGGTAGCGGGCAGCCGCGTGGAAGCGAAAGTAGCGATTATTTTCGACTGGGAAAGCCGCTGGGCGATGGACGATTCCCTCGGTCCGCGCAATCAGGGGCTGGAATATGAAAACACTGTCGCCGGACATTATCGTGCGCTGTGGGCGCAGGGCATTGCGGTGGATGTGATCAACGCCGACTGCGAATTAAGTGGCTACGACCTGGTGATCGCGCCGATGCTGTATATGGTGCGTGCAGGCGTCGGCGAGCGGATCACCGCATTCGTGCAGGCCGGTGGACGCTTCGTCGCGACCTACTGGAGCGGCATCGTTAACGAAAGCGATTTGTGTTTCCTCAGCGGATTCCCGGGGCCATTGCGTCCGGTGCTCGGTATCTGGTCGGAAGAAATCGACAGCCTGACCGACGACCAGCACAACAGTGTCAGCGGCGTCGAAGGCAATGCGCTCGGGTTAAACGGTCCTTACCGCGCCAGCGAACTGTGTGAAGTGATCCACCTGGAGGGCGCGGCTACGCTGGCGACTTACGGTGATGATTTCTATGCCGGCACGCCAGCCGTGACGGTCAATTTGTTTGGCAAAGGGCAGGCATATTATCTGGCCTCCCGAAACGATCAGACATTCCACGCAGATTTTTACACCGCGCTGGCGCAGGAAATGCAGCTGCCACGGGCGCTGGAGGCAACGCTGCCGGAAGGGATGACGGCGGCGCGACGCACTGACGGTGAAAGTGAATTTATCTTCCTGCAAAACTATGCGGCGCAGAGTCAGACAATCACGTTAACCGCGGATTACAGCGACATGATTCACGGTGGCACTTTACCGCGCAAACTGACGCTTCCGGCATTTGGTTATCAGATCCTGACGCGCCGTTTACCAGCCATTTCTTAACCCGTTATTTTTAATACCGACGTGCAATCAGGTTTCCCGGTTGCACGTTTTTTTTTCATTCCTGAAAGAGAGTGTTGATCATGGTAAATATTAAAGACTTTATGCATGTATTCTCTGCGAAGAATAAAACCCCGGAAAATGAAGTGCCGCCATCCACTGACGTAGCGTTATTAATTGATGCACTCGGCGGTCGCGATAATATCGTTAATGTTGATGCCTGTATTACCCGCCTGCGCGTAACGGTAAAGGAACTCAAGCGCGTAAATTCCGGTGCTATCCAGCAAACCGGCGCGATTGGCGTGGTGATTATCGGTCAGGAAGTACATGCGATATTTGGCAAACAGTCCGACAGCCTGAAAAAATTAATGACTGAGAAGTTTGGCTTAAAAAGTAATTAACTCTGTTATTTAAATAACGCCAAAAATAAAGGCAGCCCGACACAAGGCTGCCTTTATTGTTTCTGCTTTTTATAAAATATAATAATGATGCTGCTGTGCGGAGAAAAAACGTAACGATCCCCTACAAGAGAAATTAAGTTTTTATCTGTCGCTTTATCACAATGAGGATATTTCTTTAATAACTAACACCTGTTTTTTCAAAGTCATTGGAGTTGCAGCAAGGCAGCAAGTGAGCGAGTCCCGATGAGCTGACTCATGTCAGTGATTCGGGTGAGTAAACGCAGCCAACGCAGCAACAGCTTCAAGAATGAAGGAAATTTACCACCAGGCTTCCACCTGGACTCCAAAGTTCCACGTATCCGCTTTGGTATGGTCGTCAAACGTATCGCCATGCTCAGAATCATTCAGATAAGACGCGAACACGCGCAGTTCAGGGCGTGACATAAACTCCGGACCGGCCGCCAGGCCCATTGCCAGCGTATATTTCTGACCGCCTTGTTTGTAATTCGAACCGTTCTTGTAATCATCTTTCTGGTAGAAGGTACCGACTTCGCCGATGGTACGCACATAATCGGTCCACTGGTATTGCGCACGACCCACAAGAGAAACCAGCTCAGTGGTGTCGGTGTAATCGGTGATGTTTTCGGCATGGCCATACGTCAGCACGTGGTTGAGACTGAACTTGCTGGTGATCGGAATAAGGCCGGTGATGATGCCGCGATAACCGGTGGCGTCATTAGTGTAGTTCCACATATCGTACCAGCCGCCGCCCTGCGAAATCATGTTCTGCGCCAGACCTTTGTTGGCGTACTGCAACACCAGTTTGTTATAGCCGCCCCACATGTCCTGACTGATTTCGCCGGTCAGCATCACGCCGTTATCCGCGTCGTAAAGGCCGCCGTACTCTTTCTGATCATGCGACAGGTTTGGCATGGCGTAGTCGGCACCGACTTCCATCCACGCGCCGCTCCACGGTTTGATGCCGGCATAGCGTACGTCGATGTAGTTGATGTTCACGTCATTATTGCCATCCACGCGGTAATCCACGTCATTGGCATCGCCGCGGATCCACGCCAGAGACAGCGTGCCTTCGCCCATTTTCAGGTTTTCAATACCGGCACCGGCACCGGAAATGTTCCAGTATTTGGTATCAATGATGTGCAAATCGTGGCGCTGGTAATAACGTTTACCGCCCCAGATCACCGCATCTTTATCCCACGGCACCAGCCCTTTGATTTGCAGATTTAGCTGACGCAGACCGAACTGTGCATCGTCATCGACGGTGCTTTCATCATCATTCGAACCGTCCGACACCATGCTGACCATCGAATCGACATAAAAACTCACATCGTCTTTTTTATAGACTTCGCTGCCCAGTTCTACTTCGCCGTATGTGTCGTTTTCGTTGCCCAGACGCCCGACCTTGTTTTTCTGGAATTGCTCCAGACTGCCACCGCCAGAAACCCCCAGCCCCGAACGCAGATATCCATGAAAATCAATATCATTAGCCATTGCAGGGCCTGCTGTGATGGCGAGCGAAACCGCCACAGCCAGAGTGCGTAAGTTGTGTTTCATTTTTTTTCCTTATGATTGTATGACGTTCACATTTACGAAATGTATAAGATACCCAGAAACAATAATGATCAATTTTACATATTGTGAAATGTGATATATGTCTACAACTTATGCGTTAAATATAAAGTTGAAGTGATGTAAATCACGATTGTATGCAATGTTAACGTATAACTTATGCAACGGGAGGGTGTCCGGATTGAACTTTTAAATGAGATCCCGTACTTTGGCTCGATTATCATAGAATTATGCAAAATCACGGGTTGCGGTCTGGGGAAAGAATGAAATCAAAAAGTTCGACATTAGAAGATGTTGCCCGCTATGCCGGTGTTTCGTATCAGACGGTGTCGCGAGTTTTAAACAAGTCGGCCAATGTTTCAGACGCCACGCGTCTGAAGGTCGAACAGGCCATTGAAGTATTGCGCTACGTGCCAAACCGGCTGGCGCAGCAATTGGTTGGAAAACAGAGCTTTACCATCGGACTGGTGACGACATCGCTGGCATTGCACGCGCCGTCACAGATTGCCGCTTCTGTGAAGAAATATGCTCATCAGGCCGGGTATCAGGTGCTGATTTCCATGATTGATGAAGACGTCAATCAGAGCATTCAGGACTCCATTAACGAGCTGAAATCACAGCGCGTCGAAAAGGTCATCATTAATATCCCGCTGGAAAGTGCCGAGGCGGAGCGAATTTATGAAAATAACCGCGACATTCTTTGTCTGTTTCTGGATGTCGATCCGACCAGTCCGGTATTCAATGTCTGCTTCAATCCGGCGGACGGCTCACGGGCCAGCGTGGAATATTTGCTGAATCTGGGACACAGGGAATTTGCCTTACTGGCGGGACCGGATGATTCGGTTTCCTCACGTTTGCGGCTGCAAAGCTGGCAGGAAACGCTGGCAGAAAAGGGCATTGTGCCGGTGACGGTGATCCACGGTGACTGGAGCGCAAAAAGTGGTTATTACAGCGCATTACAGATGCTGCGCGAAACGCCGCAGTTTACCGCCATACTTGTCGGGAATGACCAGATGGCGCTGGGCGTGATCAGCGCGCTGCATCAGCACAATGTGGCTATCCCGCAGCAGGTTTCTATTGTGGGTTATGACGATACGTATGACAGTGCATTTTTCCATCCGGCGCTGACCACGGTATCGCTGGATCTCGATTTGCAAAGTAAAGAAGCGGTTGAACATCTGCTGGCTGATAACAATGACGGGATGCCTTCCAAAATACTGCCCGCCAGACTGGTGGTAAGAAACTCTGCCAGTGCGCCGGGTGTGCAGGATAAGGATCTTAATCAGATAGCCGACCAGCTCGATATTCTGGCCAGGCAGTTGCGCGGCCAGTGATAAACCGGTTAAATCCCCGGACTATGTTAAGCAGACGACTGAACAGCAAAAGGAAGTGAAGCAATGACGTTATGGCAGAGTTATGTGCAGGGCTGGAAAAAATATGTGGATTTCCGGGGACGTGCGAGCCGCAAGGAGTTCTGGACCTTTGCGCTGGGCAATTTGCTGATAATTATTTTGCTGACAATGGGTGTGTCATTGGGGTTCACGCTGGTGGGAAATCCTTACAGCGTTTTCTACGCGGGCGTCGCTTATACCCTTTTTGCACTGGCGACGGCATTACCGCTGCTGGCGGTCGGCGTCAGGCGCATGCATGACATTAACCGCTCCGGCTGGTGGTTTGGCGGTGTTTACCTGGCAGGCATTGTCTCGCGTCTGCTGAATTCCATCCTGATGGAATACGCATCACCGGAAACGTATGTCTGGATGAAAATCACGCTGGGCATTGTGCTGGGCTGGATCCCGCTGCTGGTGATGGTTTTTCTGTGTTGCCAAAAATCTCGGCCTGCACCGGCAACCCAAACCCGCATTGTTGAGTAACGCTACACCGGATGTCCTGTTCCGCAGTGAATAAGAACGGTTTGCCGCCAGTTGCGCGGCAAACGTCTCAGGTTTATTTCTGGCATCGCGTTCATGGCGGAAAAGCCATCAGCACGGTGGCAATCGCCAGTAAATCAGCACTGCCGCCGGGGCTGAGATGGCGGGCAATCAGCTGCCTGTCCATCTCCTGCAAATCCTCTTTCTGCCAGCCTTTTTTCAGCAACCGGCGGGCATAATCCTGCACGAAATGCAGTCCGTTCAGACCACCGCGCGACACCAGATTAGTGTCAGGGTTATACGCCATCAGACGCAGCAGGGCATTCAGGCTGCGGCGCTCAGGATTATTTTCCTGATACCAGTAAGGTAAAACGTGACGGCGCAGGGTGAGGAATCCGCTCTGCACTTCGCCGCGTGCTCCGGTCATGCCGTGTGCCACAAACAGCCGTTCACCCGCCGTCACCGGCTGGCGACAGCTTTGCAGTTCACGCTCAATCAGCCCTTGTGTCATGGCAGCCACTTCGCGACATATCCCGCGACGGGTCATTAGCTGGCGATGCGCGCTGATCCTGCCAGCCGCTGTACATAACAGTCCCAGCGAAAAAATACCGCCTTTGTGCGTATTCACGCCCTGTGTGGCACCGAACATGGCCTGTTCACAGGCAATCCCGGTCGGACGGATGCGCATCAGCATTGACTGCGCAGGTTGCAAAAAATCCTGCTGACCGAGAGCGTAAAACTGATACAGCCACGGCGTGATGGCGTCGATGCTGCGTAAAAAAAGCGGCAAATCCATGTCACAGTGCGAGCCATTATTGATGCTGTCCACCAGCCCTGGTTTCGGTGTCAGCCAGACTTCGCTGCGCAGGGCGTCAGCCGCCAGCGTCGCAATGCAGGCAGCAGAAAGGAGCTCAGAGTGTGCGATGCCAGCCATCAATCAGCGCCTCCACTTTTAGCATCACTTCAGATAGCGGATGTTTACGCGAGCGGGCGCATGCGTGGGCGGGGCCATCGCAAACCAGACAGCGGCGGCTGGCATTATCCAGCGAACGGCGTCCAACAACGCCTGCCTGCGGACAGATAACATCGAAATCCCATAAACGCCCGAGTGCGTGAGAATGTTCCAGTTCAACCGTGGCCGCTTTCACTTCTGGCGCATAATGCTCCACACACCAGAACGCTTCCGCGCCTGTCGGGAGCCAGAAAACCTGATGTTTAAGCACCGGCCAGCCATGTTGAAGCAACATGACCTCGGCCTGTTGCAGCGCCGCGCGCATGACCTGGCGCCAGGCAACAGAATCTTTCACCGGCCCCGGCGTCACCAGCGTGAGTGAAATCAGCGGTTGTGTGAATTGTGTCAGCCAGTCGGTTTGCCGTCTGGCGCGCAGTTCCTTTGCGGCCAGCAAATCCTCCAGACTGACGCCTGCTGGTGCAGGCGTCACAGTAGTCATTATGCGTCCTCTCTGACCTGATGAACGACGTCGATCACGCTGCCGTCGCGATAGCGGATCACGCCGACGACGCGGTCGGTGAATTCAATCGGTTTCGGCTCACCGCTCAGAGAAATGGCGCGCTGGTATAACGCTTCGATATCCATCACTTTCATCCCTGCGTCTTCCAGCCGCTGGCGGATCTCCGGTCGCGCAGGATTCACGGCGATACCATGATCGGTCACCAGCACATCAATGCTTTCCCCCGGTGTCACGCGGGTCGTGACCCGACGGACGACCGTCGGAATGCGGCTGCGCAGCAACGGCGCGACGACAATGGTCAGATTGGCGGCACTGGCCACATCGCAATGACCGCCGGAAGCACCGCGCATCACGCCGTCGGAACCGGTGATCACGTTGACATTGAAACCGGTGTCGATTTCAAGTGCGCTCAGAATAACGATATCCAGCTGATCGCAACTCGCCGCCTTGGCTCCCGGATTGGCATAGACGTTGGTAGAAATCTCGATGTGTTGCGGATTACGGCTGAGCGATGCCGCCGCCTGACCGTCAAAACATTGTGTATCGAGCAACGTTTCAATCAGCCCTTTTTCATGTAAATCCACCAGGCTGCCGGTGATACCGCCTAGGGCAAAACGGGCGGTTATCTGGTGGCGTTCCATTTTTTCTTCCATGAAACGGGTGCAGGCTGTGGCCGCTGCGCCGGATCCGGTTTGCATCGAAAATCCGGGTTTGAAATAGCCTGAAAATTCAATGACTTCAGCGGCTGTGCGGGCAATCATCAGCTCCCGCGGGTTGCTGGTGACACGGGCGGCACCGACGCTGATTTTGGCCGGGTCACCGACCTGATCGACTTTGACGATGTAATCCACCTGATCCTGTAGCAGGCTGGCGGGCATATTAGGGAAGGGCACCAGTTCTTCTGTCAGCAGCACCACAGTTTTAGCGAATTGTGCATCGACCATCGCGTAGCCCAGCGAACCGCAGCAGGATTTTCCGTGTGTGCCGTTGGCGTTACCGAATTCGTCGCTGCACGGCACGCCGAGAAATGCGACATCGATGTTCAGTTCGCCATCCTGTAGTAATTTTACCCGCCCGCCGTGCGAGTGAATTTGTACCGGTTCTTCCATCAGTCCGTGAGAAATAGCGTCAGCCAGTTTGCCGCGCATTCCGGAGGTGTAAATACGGCTGATGACGCCGCTGCGGATATGTTCGATCAGCGCATCATTGCAGGACATCAGCGAACTGGACGCCAGCGTGAGATTTTTAAAGCCGAGTTTTGAAAGCATAGCGACTACGTTATTAATGACCTGATCGCCTTCACGAAACGCGTGGTGGAAGGAAATGGTCATACCGTCTTTCACGCCGCTGCGGGCAATCGCCTGTTCCAGTGAAGTGCAAAGTTTACGGTGCTGACGGGCATCGGGATCAGAAAGATAAGGTGTCGTCCGGTGCGCACCGTCAAAGGCAACCAGGTGTTTTAACTGCGGATATTCGCTGTGCAACATTTCAGTGAAATGACTCATTGTATTGATATTCCTGTGCAAATTTGAGGGCTAGCGGCGGACGCCAGACGCACTGGCGCGTTCCAGCACTACCTGCGCGTGATTAATGATCGGCCCATCGATCATCTTGCCGTTGAGCGAGATCACCCCCAGCCCTTTGCGTTCACCTTCTTCGGCGGCGGCAATCACCCGTTTCGCGTAATCCACGTCTTCCGGGGTCGGCGCGTAAGCGTTATGCAGCAACTCAATCTGACGCGGGTTGATCAGGGATTTTCCGTTGAAGCCCATTTTGCGGATCAGTTCGACTTCGCGCAGGAAACCGGCTTCATCGTTGATGTCGGAATACACCACATCGAAGGCATCAATGCCCGCTGCACGGGCCGCGTGCAGCACGGCGCAACGGGCATAAAACAGCTCTGTGCCGTCGCCGCGTTCTGTCTGCATATCCATCACATAATCGAAAGCTGCCAGTGCGATGCCGATCAGGCGCGGTGAACAGCGGGCGATCGCCACGGCATTGATCACGCCAATGGCCGATTCAATGGCGGCCATAATTTTGGTGGAGCCGGCTTCGCGACCACACTCTTTTTCGATGCGCTCTATATGTGCTTCCAGCTCAAAGATATCTTCCGGCGTATCGGTTTTCGGCAAACGCACGACATCCACGCCCGCGCGTACTACGGCCTCTAAATCTTTAAGGCCAAATGGTGTGCTGAGCTGATTAATGCGCACTACGGTTTCAATATCGCGATACATCGGGTGTTGCAGCGCATGAAATACCAGAATGCGTGCGGTATCTTTTTCGCGCAGGGAAACAGCATCTTCGAGATCAAACATGATGGAGTCCGGGCGATAGATAAACGCGGTGGAGAGCATGGCGGCGCTGGCTCCGGGCAGGAACAGCATACTGCGGCGCAGTTTCTTCATCTTAATGTCTCCCAGTTAATCTCTTCGGCTTGTGCAGCACGCATTACCGCACTTTGAACGCGCGCGCGGATCACACAATCAAGCGCGCCCTTGTCGTCGATAATCAGCAAACCTTCCGTGACCGCGAGGGCGCTGAGTGTTTCATTGACGACGCTGCGGATTTGGTCGCCAAACTGTTTGATGACTTCACTGTTGATGATCACCGTCAGCTCACTGGCCGGGGCGATTTTTACCAGCAAATCGCTGGATTCAACCGTTCCTGCCAGCGCCTCCTTCATAATTTTCATTGGTTTTTCCTGCAGTTAACAAAGTGAGGGTGAAATAGTGAGTGAGTCGTCGTGCGTCGTTTCAACCGCCGCCGTGACGCAATAATGCTGTTTCAGGTGCGCATAAGTGCCGGGCGGAACGATGTCGCGTATACGCGCCAGCTGCTGCGTTTTGAGCAATGCGCGCACTTCGGATGCGGAAATGGCTCTGCCGCTGGCATGGCGTTTCCGTGGCAATTCGATAACGCTCAGTGGCGGTGAGGCAGAGCGGCCCGGCGTTTCCAGCCAGTCATGCATGTCGCAGTTGTACTGATGGGTGACCGGACAAAAAGGCTCGCTGCCGATAAACCGATGGGTAATGCCCAATGCCGGAGCGATGTACTGACGAAAAATCAGCAAATCCATCACGCTCCATGCCTGATTGACCAGCCCGGCATCCTTGAGGAAATAACCGGGGAAGGTCGCGCGCGAAATCAGATATTCCGAACCGGCATGTACGGTCACGTTAGGCAAATCCGCGACGCCCTGACGCACCATTTCAAGCCGTTCCTGAAACGGGAAATACGACACGTCTTCGCTGACCACAAACACATGCAGCCAGTCACAAGTGGCGGCCGCCTGTTCTGCCAGATAACGGTGACCGAGGGTAAACGGATTAGCATTCATCACCACCGCACCGATACGCTGACCGTGGTGAAGGTGACGTTGCAGCGAACGACAGTAATGGCTGATACCCACCGGTGTGTTTTCCATCAGTACGGCCACATCATCCCACTGCACCAGCGGATAAAATCCGCAGCCGCGAAAACGCGCCAGATTGGCAGGGCGGGTATAGAGAAACAGATGGAAATTACCGCGCTGAACCGCCAGGTTCTCAACTTCACTGAGCAATCTGGCGCTGAGATTTTCACCGCGCCAGCCGGACGCGACGGCGACGCATTTAATAGTGTTACTGACCAGACCTGCGCAGCCGACTACATGGTGGCCTGAACAGGCCACCACAAACTGTTCAATGTCATCATCCATGCCCAGCTGACTTTGCTGAAGCAGGGCACGAATGTCCTCAAGCATGCCTTTTGGTGGCTTGCTGACAGAGATGACGTGAAAGTCAGGCGTATTACGACTGAACATAAGCCGGGCTCGCGTGACGATGGGGGGCAACCTTTATGTCTGCGGCGACAATCACATTGCTCAGATGACCAATCTTTTCGATTTCCACTTCAATGCGGTCGCCGGGTTTCATAAACAGCGGCGGCACACGTTTTTTGCCCACACCGCCGGGTGAACCTGTGATGATCACGTCACCGGCATGAAGCGAGGTAAAGGTGCTGATGTATTCAATCAGTTCAGCCACTTTGTGGATCATGCTGCAGGTGTTGTCGTCCTGCACCATATTGCCGTTGAGCCAGGTACGGATTGCCAGCGTATGCGGATCGGGGATTTCATCGGCGGTGGTCATCCACGGTCCAAATGCCCCGGTCTGACGCCAGTTTTTACCGGCGGTAAACCACGTGTGCTGCCAGTCGCGGGCGGAACCGTCCATGTAACAGCTGTATCCGGCGACATGCGACAGGGCGTCTTCACGTGCGATATTTTCCCCCGCAGAACCGATAATCACCGCCAGTTCACCTTCATAGTCAAACTCAACGGAACGGCTCGGTTTGATGATGGGGGATGCATGACCTGTCTGAGAGTCAGCGAAACGCACAAACAGCGTCGGTGCCGGATTATGCTGATCAAACTCTTTGCGCTTTTCGGCGTAGTTCATGCCGACGCAGAGAATTTTCTCCGGATTCTGAATCACCGGCAGAAATGTAATGTCGGCGAAGTCCAGATCAGCGGGCAGGGCGGCGAGTTCCTGAGCCTGCGACAGCGCATTGCCCGCCAGCAGGGCTTTGAGATCCGGATAACGCTTTCCGAGATGACGACCAAGGTCAATGATGCCTTTGTCGGTCGCGATGCCGTAGGACTTGCGCCCCTGATAGATATAGCTTGCCAGTTTCATATTAGGTCCTGATTTAAAGAGATTTCACACAGTCTCAGACGAGGAAGTTGCCGAGCACCAGCAGCGACACGGAGACATTGATCGCGCCGCCGATGCGGGTGGCGATTTGCGCAAATGGCATGAGTTGCATACGGTTACCGGCGGTCAGGATCGCGACATCACCGGTTCCGCCCTGACCGCTCTGGCAGCAGGAGACAATGGCAACATCAATCGGGTGCATACCAATTTTCTTGCCGACGAAGAAACCGGTCGCAACCAGCGCCGCAACGGTGCTGACGATGACCAAAAGATTAGAAAGGGTGAATGCGGCGACCAGTTCATTCCACGGTGTGATTGCCACACCCACGGCGAACAGAATCGGATAGGTAACAGATGTCTGGAAGAATTTGTAAACCACCTGAGAACCTTCCAGCAGGCGTGGTGAAACGCCGTGCGCCAGTTTCAGCGCAACCGCTGCAAACAGCATGCCGACAGGTGCAGGAAGACCAATCAGTTTGTGTAACAGCATGCCCACCATATAAAGCAGAACGGCCAGTAACGCGCCTGCGGCAATGGTGGTGACATCAACTTTACCGCCGGTGCTGCTCAGTTTGCTGCTGTCAGCGGTGGCATTTTTGGATGTCGGCATCAGCTGGCCTTCGCCGGTCAGATGCGGATAGCGTTTACCTAACTGATTGAGTGAGCCGGAAATAACGATAGCGGTCAGACCACCCAGCATGACGATTGGCAGAATGCGACCCAGCGCCACACCCTGATCCATATGCAGTAATGCCGCGTAACCGATGGAAAGCGGGATAGCCCCTTCACCGACGCCACCGGCCATAATCGGCAGGATCAGGAAGAAGAAAATCTGGAAGGGTTCCATGCCCAGCGCCAGGCCAACGCCCATGCCGGTTAACATGCCGACCACTTCACCGCACAGCATCGGGAAGAAGATGCGCATGAAACCCTGGATCAGCACTTTGCGATCCATGCTCATAATGCTGCCGACGATAATGCAGCAGATATAGAGGTAAAGAATGTTGGTGCTTTTATAGAACTTAGTGGTGGATTCCACCACAACGTCCGGCAGCAGGCCGTAATAGACCAGTGCGGAAGGGATAAAGGTGGCGCAAATCGCCGCCGCGCCCATCTTGCCGATGAAAGGCAGACGCTTACCGAACTCACCGCAGGCGAAACCAAAGAACGCTAAAGTAGCGACCATCACCACAATATCGCTGGGCAGTTTTCCATCAAGGCAATCAATGGCGATCAGCACGCCAGCCATGACAAATAAAGGCAGTGGAATAATACCGATCTTCCAGGTGTCGAGAATATGCCACCATTTTTCTTTTAATGAGAGCTGTTTTGCGGGTGAAGATCCCGCGGGAACAGAATAGGTGTCGTCGGTTGTACTCATGATGAATCCCCTGTGTCAATTTGTGCAGGGAGTGTAAGAGAGATAATGCCCGCTAATATGTGAGGTGCCGCAAATTAGAAACGGTATTTTAAAGGAGTGAAAGGTTTTTATGGTTTTAATTAAATTCATAAAGTGGCTGAGTTTATTTTTTCGTGGTTTTTATGGTGTTATTTGTAATTATAATATTGCTGTTAATTTATGGTGAAATAACTGTTGTGAATTATGTATCTCGCCACCCGCGGCTTGCTTTGGCGGGCGATGTTCTGCGGCACGCCTCGCAACTTTTATTCTCCACTCTGACTGGAATACCGCCCGGTGATAATATCCCTGCACTGTTATTTATATCACTGTTTGTTTACAGGTTGCCTGATGCGGTTTCGGCCTTCTTTTCAGATAAAACTTTTTACTTATCTTGTTATGTTATTTATGGCGCTGTTTTCGATAGTGGGTATTTATTACTATCAGGATATTCAGAGACAGTTGTATGAAGATATGGGTATTCGTGCAAAAGTTCAGGCAGACGAAATTGCACTTATTCCCTCATTAATAAACGCAGTTGAAAATAAGGATATTTCAGCAATTAACCATTTAATGAGGAATGTCTCTGCACACAGTGATGCCAGTTATATGGTGATCGGCGACGGGAAAGCGATGCATCTGTTTCACTCCATCGATGCCGACAGGCTGGGGTCAACGCTGATCGGCGGGGATAACAAAGAGGTGCTGGCCGGTAAAAGTACCACCACTATCAGGCTGGGAGGCGCCGGATTGTCATTGCGCAGCAAAGCACCCATCCGCAATGCTGAAAATCAGGTGATAGGTATCGTCTCGGTCGGGTATCTGACCAGCCACATTAATAGCCTGACGCTCGAGAAAGTGATCAGCATTTTACTGGCGGCGGTCACTTTGCTGGTGGCATTGTTTACCTTCTCCTGGTTTTTCTCCCGCTCGATCAAAAAGCAGATGTTCTCGCTGGAACCGCGCGACATCGGTCTGCTGGTGCGTCAGCAAAAAGCCCTGATGGAGTCTATCTACGAAGGCGTGATCGCCATTGATGACCAGTTTCGCGTGGCTGTGATCAACCAGGCAGCCAAAAAATTACTCAATCTTGAGGCGCCGTCGCGTGAATTGCGCGGTCTCCCGCTTCAGCAGGTCATCGTTCCGGTCGGCTTTTTCACTCCGCAGGTGATGCTGGAAAAAGATATTCACGATGAAATTTGCCTGTTCAATAACCTGACGGTGATCGCCAGCCGGGTGCGGATCATGCTGGAAAATCAGCTGCAGGGTTGGGTAATTACTTTCCGCGATTGCAGCGATATCGACCGGCTCAGCATCCAGCTCAGTCAGGTGCAACGTTATGCCGATAACCTGCGCATCATGCGCCATGAACAGCTTAACTGGACGGCGACGCTCGCGGGTTTGTTGCATATGGGGCGTTACGATGAGGCCATACGCTACATCGAGGCGCAATCAGAAAATGCACAGGAAATACTGGATTTTGTCTCGGCGCGTTTTTGCTCACCCAGACTGTGCGGATTACTTCTGGGCAAATATGCCCGTGCCCGGGAAAAAGGCGTCGTGCTGGAGTTTGACCCGGCCTGTGAGATAACCCGGTTGCCGGCAGCACTGAGTGAAACTGAGCTGATGTCAGTTATCGGAAATCTGCTGGATAACGCCATTGAAGCTACGTTGCTGCGCGGTAGCGAGGCAGGGCCGGTCGAGGTGTATATCGTTTGCAGCAAAGATGAACTGGTGATCGAAGTGGCAGATCACGGAGTGGGTATTACGCAGGAACGGCGGGAAGACATATTTTCGATGGGGGTGACTTCAAAGCCGGAAGGGGATCACGGCCTGGGGCTGCATCTGGTCGCCAGCTATGTCAGCCATGCTGGTGGCAGTATTGAGGTTTCCGACAATCCGCCAACCGGTGCTGTTTTCTCTGTTTTTATCCCCAACGGTAACGGAGTTCCAGGTCATACAGCAGAGTACCTTCAACCGGAAAATACGGAAGTGAGTAAATGATGCAAGCTGAAATAATTGACGTAATGATTGTGGAAGATGAAAACCGGCTGGCACAGCTTTATGCCGAACTTATAGACAATCATCCCTGGCTGAGACTGGCGGGTGTAGCAACAACGTTGCGGGAAGCCAGAGAGCTTATAGAAGCAAAACGACCGCAGCTTCTGCTGCTGGATAACTATTTACCTGACGGTCAGGGCATTTCATTAATTGAAAATGACCTGCTTAAAAAGACCCACTGTTCGGTAATCTTTATTACTGCGGCCAGTGACATGAACACATGCAGTCAGGCGATCCGCTGCGGGGCTTTTGATTATATTTTAAAGCCTGTGTCGTGGAACCGGCTGCAACAATCGCTGGAGCGTTTTATTCAGTTCAGCCAGACACAGCGTGCCTGGAAAGTGGTGGATCAGCAAAACGTCGACAGTCTTTATCAGCTACAGGCAAAGGATTTTACACAGAAAGCAGGCAATAAAGGCATCGAGGAAAATACGCTGAATCTGGTTGAAGGCATCTTTATCCAGGAGGGCGGGCGTTGCTATTCAGTGGATGAAGTGGTCAGTGAAACCGGTTTGAGTAAAACCACCGCCCGGCGCTATCTTGAACATTGTGTGCAGAAAGGGGATTTGAAAGTCGAAATGCTGTACGGGAAAATTGGCCATCCCCGCCGGATGTACCGGCGGGCGTAGCAGTCAAAACTATTCGGTTCTTTTCGTTTTCGGATATTTCCACAGCCAGCGACCGCTCGCCATGCGCCAGTAAAAGAATATCCCGCGCACGATCCAGTCGAGGAACATCCCCAGCCAGATACCGACCACGCCAAAACCAAGAACAATACCGAGGAAATAGCCCACCACAATACGACAACCCCACATGCCGAGCATCGATACGTACATGGTAAAACGTGCGTCGCGTGCGCCTTTTAGTCCTGCAGGTAATACCCAGGAAGCGGCCCAGAAAGGCATAAAGGCGGCGTTGAGCCAGATGAGGATTTTTACGACGTCGATAACGTCTTGTTCATTGGTGTAAAACCGCGCCAGCAAACCGGCAAACGGCACGGAAAGGAACGCCAGCACGCAAAGCCCGAAAGTGGATAACCAGAAAATGTGGCGCAACTGGCGCTCGGATTGGGCAATTTGCCCTTTACCCAGGCGCGTACCAACGATGATGGTAGAAGCTGACCCCAGCGCATTCCCCGGCAGGTTGATCAGTGCGGCAATCGAGAAGGCAATAAAGTTACCGGCAATGACATTGGTGCCCATGCCCGCCACAAAAACCTGTGTCAGTAATTTACCACCGTTAAACAGCACGGATTCAATACTGGCCGGGATACCGATGCCCAGCACTTCACGCAAAATATTGGTATTGAGTGGCAGGAAATAGCTTTTCAGGGAGATTTTCAGCGAAGGGTTGAAACCGACCATCAGCACAACAATGACCGCAATCGCACCGATATAACGGGCGATAGTCAGCCCCAGACCGGCACCAATAAAGCCCAGACCGTGCCAGCCAAAACAGCCGTAAATCAGCACGCTGCTGATCACCAGATTGAGGATGTTCATCCCGCCATTCAGTAACATCGGGATTTTGGTGTTGCCCGCACCCCGCAGCGCACCGGAACCTATCAGCGCGATGGCCGCCGCCGGATAACTCCAGCTACTCATTTGCAGATAAGACAGCGCCAGTTCTTTGACTTCCGGCTCCGCATTTCCGGCGATCATGTCGATAATCACATGCCCGGAAAATTGCAAAAGTATGGCCAGAAGCACCGCGAAAACGGTCATGATGGCCAGCGACTGACGGGCAGCAGCGCGGGCGCGTTCATGGTCGAGTTTTCCCAGGCTGAAGGCAACGACAACGGTCGTCCCCAGATCGACCGCCGCGAAGAATGAAATCACCACCATGTTAAAACTGTCGGCCAGCCCAACGCCCGCCATCGCTTCCTTACCCAGCCAGCTGACCAGAAAAGTACTCAGTACGCCCATCAGCAGCACGCAGGCATTCTCAAAAAAGATCGGGACAGCGAGGGGCGTTATTTCGCGCCAGAACAACGTGCGGTAAGAACGCCGTTTCGGATACCAGGGCGTGCGCTCGATGGCTTTGCGCAAAGAGACGATGACGTTTTGCAAGAGAGTTCCAGTGTGGAAGAAAGTAGAACAGCGTTTTAATTTATGATGGTAAAAGACTCCGCAATATGCAAAGTCTTTTTAAGGAAATCCTTAATTCCCCGTCATATTTCGTGCCGCAGATGCGCTGACTGCGTTTAACAACCCGAATCACTGACTTAATGTCAGCTCATCGGGATTATCAAACTTGCCGCCTGCCTGCAACCTGAACTATTCAGGGGCGTTCAGGGTGATTATCAGCGGAAAGGCGGCTCATTAAACGTGCGCAATTTGCGTGAATGCAGATGATCGCCTTCGGCGCGCAGCAGGTCGATAGCGCAGATGCCAATTTGCAGATGTTCTGAAATGGCGCCTTCGTAGAATTTGTTCGCCTGGCCCGGCAGTTTGATTTCACCGTGCAATGGCTTATCCGATACGCACAGCAACGTGCCGTAAGGCACACGGAAACGGTAACCTTGCGCGGCAATTGTCGCACTTTCCATATCGACGGCTACGGCGCGGCTGAGATTAAAGCGCAGTGCCGACGCGGCGTAACGTAATTCCCAGTTACGGTCATCGGTGGTCACAACCGTACCCGTGCGCAGCCGTTGCTTCACTTCCTCACCCGGCATTCCGCTCATCTTTTTCGTTGCGTCGTAAAGTGCGCGCTGTACTTCAGCGATGCTTGGGATAGGAATATCTGGCGGCAGAACGGCATCCAGAACGTGATCGTCACGCAGATAAGCGTGTGCCAGAACATAATCCCCAATCGACTGCGTTTCACGTAATCCACCGCAGTGACCAATCATCAGCCACACGTGTGGCCGTAAGACGGCAAGGTGATCGCAAATGGTTTTGGCGTTCGCCGGGCCCACGCCGATATTCACCAGAGTAATACCTGAGCCGTCGCGAGCAATCAGGTGATAGGCAGGCATCTGATGCTTTTTCCAGGCCAGATCTGACACTGCCTGTTCCGGATTCTGCGTCTCTGCGGTAATGAACACACTGCCCGCGCAGGCCAGCGCCTCGTAAGGACTTTCAGGATCGGCAATCTGCGCGCACGCCCAGCTGACGAATTCATCCACGTAGCGGGTGTAGTTGGTGAAAAGTACATACGGCTGGAAGTGTTCGATCAGTGTGCCGGTGTAATGACGCAGGCGCGCCAGCGAGAAGTCTGCCCGCAGGGCATTAAAATGCGACAGCGGGAAGATATCGCCGGGATAGCTGAGACCATCTGCGGTTTCATCGCCAATTTGCGACAGTTCAGTGGTCGGGAAATGCTTCGCCAGACCTGCGCTCATTGAGCGGTCAAGCATCAGATCTGAGCCGTCAATCACGTAGGAATATGGGATTTCCTGCTGGGAAGGGACGACTTCAATTACCGCTTCATATTCTTCTTCCAGCAGGGACAGCTGCTCGAGCAGATAGTGACGGAACAATTCAGGGTGCGTGATGGTGTTGGCATAACGGCCGGGATGGGAAAAACGACCATAGGCGCGGGTCGGGTTTTTAGCGGGCGTTACGCCGTCCCAGGTGACACGTAATTCCGGGTAAACAAACAGCCCGGCGGCACGCGCACTGATGTCAGGCAGTGTCCCCTCAACGATGAAGTCTTTAATCGCCACCCGCAATGCGGCCACAGAGCTGTTATACATCTCTTCGAGCTTCTCAATCGCCTGTGAAGCGGTGAGGGACTTGTTATCCATACGTTTTCCTTTATGCTTCGTTCGTCATCATTCACTTTAAATATGGCTTGTCTGCGCGGTGCCGCCAATGTTTTATTCGCGCAACTGTTCCGGATGATGCTTTTTTAACAGGTGGCGGTTCAGTGCGGCTGAGACGTTTTCATAAACATCGCCGTGAGGGCCGAGAGTACACAACCGGCCATCAGATAGATGGCGACAGAATGCCATTCTCCTCCGGAGAAATTCAGCAACGCAGCGGCAATAAACGGCGTAAATCCACCGCCCACCACGCTGGCGACCTGATAACCCACACCCGCACCGCTGTAGCGGTAACCTGCGCCGAACATTTCCGTGAACATCGGTTGCTGGACGCAGACCACCATATCGTGGGCGATATTTGCCAGCAGCAACGAGAAGATCACTACGCCGATAATGGAGCGGGCGTCCAGCGCCATAAAGAACGGGAAGGCGCTCAGTGCGCCAACGAGTGCGCCGGTAATGTAAATGCGGCGACGCCCGTAACGGTCTGCAAGCCAGGCAAACAGAGGAATTGTCAGGCAACTGATACCGCCGACCAGCAGTCCGATATTCAGAAACAGTTCACGCGACATCCCAAGGTTGTGCGTCGAATAGTTAAGTGCGAACGCGGTGACAATGTACATCGTCAGCAATTCACACAGGCGCAGGAGGATGATTTTCAGAAATGCGCCGGGATGGCGAAACAGTGCTTCGAATACCGGTAAGCGTTTTTTTGCTTCTTTTGGCTGCTCTTCCTGAGCGCGTTCAAACTCGACCGACTCTTCCATACCGTTACGTACCCACAGCGCGCCGAGTACCAGCACAACACTGAACAGGAACGGCAAACGCCAGCCCCAGCTCATGAACTGCGCATCCGTTGTCAGGCTGCTTATCAAAGACACCAGACCGGTTGCGAGTAACAGGCCGACGCCATACCCCATCTGAATACCGCTGCTGTAGAAGGCTTTTTTCCCGGCAGGCGCACTTTCGACGGCCAGTAACGCTGCGCCGCCCCATTCACCCCCGACGGCAAACCCCTGAATAGCGCGCAGCGTGACCAGCAGCGCCGGAGCCCACCAGCCAATCGTCGCAAAAGAGGGGAGAATACCGATGCACGCGGTGGCGATGCCCATGATCCAGACGGTCATCATCAGCATCCGTTTGCGGCCCAGACGATCGCCGAAATGGCCGAAGACAATGCCGCCGAGCGGGCGAAAGAGAAAGCCGACGCCGAAAGTAGCAAATGCGGCGAGCGTGCCCATTGCCGGGTCGATTTGCGGGAAGAACTCGCTGTTAAACACCAGCGCTGCGGTGATGCCGTAAAGCAGAAAATCGAACCAGTCTACGACTGCGCCAACGAAGCTGCCCCAGGCAGCACGGCGGGCACGGTTATGTGAAATTATCTCCTCATCGGGGCGGGGGGCGGTGAGCATGGAGTCCATAATTGTCCTGTCTGTTCCTCAGATTTCTAAACTTTTAGTTATTAGCGTTTTTGTTTATTAAAACAGTTAAGCGGGTTCCATCTGGCGCACAGCTAAATAAAACCGCTACTGAGACTACAGCCTCAACCGTCAGGTTAAAAACGCTTTTGCAAAGTGAAGGGTAATTTAATGCGGGGAGCGGTAATTTACGAATGGTTGGTGTGGGGCGAAATCGCCCGGACCAACCGGACGTATTAACCTGCCAGCTGTACGCTATTTTCCTGCATGCTTGCCAGGATAAACGCGGCAATTTTTGCCTCAATCTGGCTGTCGACAGTTCTGAGTCTCAGCAAAGTGATGCCGCTCTTATCCAGAATCGTTGCTTTTAAGGCATCACGTTCACTTTGTTCAGGCGTTTCGTGATAATGACCATCAACTTCAATGACTGCGAAAGGCTGTTTTCCAACACGGAAATAAAAAACGAAATCACAGCTTGCACCTTGTGCCATAAATTCTTTCTGGCGTGGGTCAAAACGGTCATCGAAATTTGTGACCAGTTGCCTCAGCAGGATCTGCTTGTGGACAACAATCGCGCGGTAAGTCTCGTGCTTAAGTATATCTTTAATGAGTCTCATGGCGATTTGCTCAGAGCGATAAGTTGAATCCTCCGGGTCAAGTCTGGTATTTAAATTTTCTAAAGAATGGTCGTACTCTTCATAAAGTAAATCAAAGGCGCTCACGACCGGGCTGTGATGAATATTGGGTTCATTGGCGTAGTAGGTCATATAACGCACGAGCGCAGCGATATGCTTATTATTGCCCGCAAAGACATTCTCACCGGTGACTAAGGTGAAATGCTTTTGCGCCCGTGAGACAGCGACATTAATTAAATGCGGATCATCAACAAAATCGAGTGATCTGGTATCAGCCTTCTTGTCAATTACGGTCGAAAAAACAATCTGTTCGCATTCACGTCCCTGAAACTTATGTACTGTCGAGGTAATAAATTCAGCGGGCAGGAGGCGCTCAGACAGTGAGACTTGTGCGTTATAAGGCGCAATAAAACCGCGGTTAGCCGCGTCAGCACTCTCCATTGACAGGAAGGACTCCACTTCACGCAGATTGCTGTTATGCCGTTCATGATTACCTCTGGCGGTCACGATCAAAGAGAGTGCCGCTTCACCTTTGTCTCTTGTCATCACCACAAGCTGATTGTCATAAAATTGCTTATTACAGAAATGAATAATCTTGGGGTGGCATCGGTAATGTTCTTTTAGCAATGTCACGGGCAAATTATCGCCATAGAGTCCGAAAAGTGAGTCAAGCAAGCTCTGACTACCACAATCATAATGAGGCGCAGGGGCAAGGATATCTGTCTCTTCCGGGACGTGCGGAAGCTGTTTTCGATCCCCAACAACAATCACATTTCGGGCACAGGCAAAGGCAAGAATGCCGGGAATGATATCTTGCTGAGACGCTTCATCGATGATTATGTAATCAAGTAACGTTCCGGGAGCCAGGGAATTGATGACGGAGTGCGTGCTGCTGCCAATAATGGGATAGCGTTGGATAAAATCGTTGAATTGGTTGCGGTAGTTTCTCACTGTAAAGTCAGCGTTTTCGCCAATAGAATGGTCGAGATGCTGCTTTAAAAAAGACATCGAATCGGATGTAACACTTTTTAGCAACGCTTCGACATTATTAGCCTTAATGATTTCCTCTTTTTCGGCCAGGTTTGCACGAGACAGCTGTAAACGTGTTGAATAATAATGATGCTGAAGAGCAAAAAAGAGGATTTGCCGGTTCGCGGCAGACTTCAGTACGTTGGTTTTGAAAATGCCAAATTTGAACAGCAGGGAGAGACGGTTGCGCCAGCCGGGCTTCCCTTGCGGCAGGGAGCGAAGAAATGCCATCAGGTCGGTAATCTTCCCTGGTTTTAGCCGGTAGCGTTTTATATCTGGCAGAACACCGAACCCCTGAGTCTGAAGCCAGCGGTTCAGGTAATTCTCTTCGATGTTTAATTCATCAATCTCGGCGCGCAGTTTTGCCACTTCATTTTGCATACTTAAATGATTTTTAAGACGCAATGTTTGTTCTGTGAGAACGGCTTTTTCTGGAGCAGGATCGGTCTGAGCTGCTGGTCTGGAAGGCTGTGCATCGAAAAATTGCTCGCGCTTCTCTGTACTGCCGAGCTTTGCCACCACATAGTCCAGCTCCACTTTAGCGAGCTTTTCATACACATTTGCTACTGCAGTATTGTTATTCGAGACAATAGCCACGCGCCCATTTTGCAGCAAAATATTCGCCAGGATATTAAGAATAGTTTGGGTTTTTCCTGTCCCCGGCGGCCCTTCAATAACCGATATTTGTGAACTAAACGCTTTTTCAACAGCCTGCATCTGGCTTTCGTTCAGCCCAAAAGGATAAATGAGGTTTTCAGGGGCACGACGTGGCGCATTTTCACCACAGCAATAAGACTCCAGCACGGTATCAGGATGGGCGATGATTTTATCTAATTGCCTGACAGTGTTTTGCGGGATATTTTCTTTGCCGGAGCTGGCCTGTCGCGAACGTTGTTCGGCCACGTCACGCAAGTATTTGAAGACGTTACCTTGTTTCAATGGGGACTCGTTGAGTAGTTCAACATCTGCACATTTATAAATCCAGGGACGTGCTGAATCAGCGTAGGTAATCAGCGCATATTTATTGCCAATGATTTGCGCACTCACGATACGCTGCGCATTTGGCTGTCCCCGTTTTACCAATATTTTACCACTTGCATCGACAGTCGGTTCAATGTGAGAGGCACTTAGCGGGCGTGTATATTTTTTTCCAGAAGGGAAATGGCAGGTGAGCTGAATGCAGTCGTATTTATCTGAATAAAAAAGTGTCCAGTCGACTATTTTTGCTGTTTTATCTTCCCCATCCACTATGACCGTTACCATTTCTCTCTCCCTGAGTTTTGCGAGAAAATACTATACACCCCAATGAGATAGGGGTGAAGTCAGCAATTTTCAGAGGGGAGTATTCTCATTCAGAACGGGCTGGCATTGCGGGCTTCTATCCGCTCCAGGCTGACAGGGTGTACAAAGTGCAGTTCGCTGGCGTGCAGCATCAGCCGCGGAGTCTGTTCTGTGCCGGGCAGCAGGCGGCCGCCATACAGGTCACAGCCCAAAATAGGATGACCCATCTGCTGGCAGTGGATGCGAAGCTGGTGAGTGCGCCCGGTTTCCGGCATCAGCTGAACCCGTGTTAACGGCAGCGACGTTCCGTCCTCCAGCTCATGATAAAAGCGCTCAACCACCTGATAGCCGGAGCGGGCAGGCTTACCGTTGACTGCACAAATCGACATCAGCGGGAACAGCGCCGGGTCTTTGGCAATCGGTGCGTCTATCACCCCTTCATCATCTTGCAAATGCCCGCAGAGCAGTGCGCTGTAGATTTTAGTCACGGCGCGCTGGCTGAACTGCTGGCAGAGGGCAGCATTTATTGCTTTATTACGGGCGAGCACCATCAGACCAGAAGTGCCGAAATCCAGACGATGGATCAGGGTGCAACCGGGGAATAGCCTGACCAGCCGGTGATGAACAGAATCCAGATTTTGCGGATTTTTCCCCGAGAGGCTAAGTAGTCCGGAGGGTTTATTGATAAGCACCAGATGCTCGTCCTGAAAGAGGATCTCAATCGTTTCATGGCACGGCGGGGCAATAAAGGTATCAATAATCGCAGACATCAGACTAACCGGCGGAAGAGTGGGAGCGGATGATAACGAATTTTAAAGCAGGTGGCGACCTGTCGGGCAGGTGAAGAGTGAAACACACCAAAGCAAAACGCCCGCTTAAGTTTCCTTAAGCGGGCGTTTCTGGTCGGGCTCAGTCAGTAATTAACCCTGAGAATCCAGTAAATTATCAGAGTAAAGATTCAAGCTTTTGTCTTGCCTGAGTCGTCAGACGTTTAATGCCGAGTGATTTAGCCATTTCAGCAATCTTGTTCTCTCCACTGGTGTCCAGCGCCAGCGCGCATAGTTCTTCGCTGGGAATGGCATCAACCAGCCGGATATCATGTTCCGTTGCTGGCAAGCGATAGCTATTCCAGTCGGCACGCTGGCCGGCAGATAGCCAGACAAAATTCTCGCCATAGTGATCGGTAGCAATATGATAGTGCTTATCGACGACTTCCATTACACGTTCCCGGATCAATCTGCCGGCCCGGTTAAAACCGTGAACCCTGGAAATCCGTTGTATTAACGTGGTTTCAAGAACAGGTGATTCCGTTGTCACTACGGCTTCAATGAGATCATTGAGCGTTTCATTGTATTCAGGGTCATAAAATTTCTCGGCATTAGTTTTGCTGCTCCATTCCTGCAAATCATTGATCTTGTACTTACCCGCAGGGGAGATTTTCGCAATATCCGGGACGACAGAAGAGGCATATTTTATGGCAGGCACCGGGCTGCCAATATCGTCATTTTCCGCCTCCTTTTGCCTGACACTCTCAATGGGTGCTGCAATTTCTTCATCATTTGCCACAGGTGAAATCAAACTTGCGACAGGAGTTTCTTCTTTGGAGGCTGCATCTTGACTGATTTGAATCTTGAGTTGGATCTCTTCTTCCAATTTCACCGCTGCTTCGACTTCAGCGATCCGAACTGCTTCGTCTGCTCTGGACACCTCCAGCAGTGTGTTAATGGCTAAATCAAGTCTCTCAAGTGCGCCTTCTTTATCAATCCACCATTCAGTCGACCAAAGACGAAGTAATTTCCAGCCAAGATCCTGAAGAATTGCGCTGCGAACTTTATCGCGATCACGTGCTGTCGCTGCACTGTGGTAAGTTGCGCCGTCGCATTCCACGCCCACGAGATAATCACCGGGCTTATCCGGGTGAACAATCCCTAAATCAATTCTGAACCTGGACACGCCAATCTGCGGAACGACCTGCCAGCCTTTTCGTCTCAAACCGTTAGCGACAGCTTCCTCAAACGGTGAATCATAGCCGCCAACGGAACCCCGTACAGCCTGTGCCAGTGCAACAGGGCCGCGGTGGGCAAATTCAATAAAGTGTTTGAGATCTGCCACTGCTCGTGCACTGGTTCGGTTGAGATCGATAAGAGAAGGATCGAAGGAGCTGAATACCATCATTTCCTGACGCGCGCGGGTGACGGCAACGTTGAGCCTGCGCCAGCCACCATCGCGGTTTAATGGGCCAAAATTCATTGACATCGTATTGGCACCGGGCTCGGTTGGACCATATCCGATGCCTAACATAATTAAGTCGCGTTCATCACCTTGAACGGTTTCGAGATTTTTAACCACCACTGGCTCTTCTCGTTCCGGCTGGAAGAAAGGCTCAATTTGAGGATGTATTTGCCGGGCACGGTCAAGCAGGTCACTGATGAGTTTTTGCTGTTCAGTGTTCAGGGTGATAATACCAATCGATCTGCCTGACGAAATGAAGCTTTTATCTGTCAGTCGTTTTACAGTTTCTGCGACAATCGCTTCTGCTTCAGCCTGATTATGGCGGCCTTTCCCTTTGGAATAGACGCCTTCAACTTTTTGCCAGCGTACTGCGCTTTGCCTGGTTTCGGACGCGGGGAATGTAATCAGATTACTGTCGTAATAACGATGGTTGGAGAACGTGATGAGGCTTTCGTGGCGACTGCGATAGTGCCAGTTAAGTTTGTGGTTGAAGAGACCCGCAGCCAGACACTCATCCAGAATGCTTTCCATGTCTTCTTCAGTATTATCATCTGTTTCATTTGCTGCGCGGTTGAAAAAACTGGTCGGTGGCATCTGTCGTGGATCGCCGGCGATGACCACTTGTTTTCCACGAGCCATTGCACCGATAGCATCCCACGGAGATATCTGCGATGCCTCATCAAAAATAACCAGATCAAACAGCGCCTGATCTGAAGGTAAGAATTGAGCGACAGATAGGGGGCTCATCAGCATACACGGAGCTAGCTTTGACATCGCATCACCCATTTCAGCTGCCATTTGTCGCACCGGTTTATGACGACGCGATTTTTGCAGTTCATGTTTGAGCAGGCCAAATCCCCCATGTTTTGCTATCTCATTTTTAGCGGGGATCACACCACAAAGACGAGCGCGGATATAGCGCACAGTTAATCTGGCAAGGTGATCAATATGATGACGATAAGTCTCAATGTCGCTCATATGTTCAGCGGGTACAAAATTATGCAGTGTCGGCTCTGAATCTATCATCCAGGAAGCAAACCACCGGCAGTAAGCCGTTTCAAAAATCTCCGTCGCGCTGATATCTGAAGTGTCGAGATAGATGAGTGAGTTAAGCATCGGCGATAAGCCCTGAGAAATAGCTTCCTCACGGACACGGCTCCAGTCGCTCCATGCTTTCAGTCCTGTCTGGTGCTGAGAGACGCCTAATGCACAATCCCGCAGCTGTGAGAGTGACAGGTTTTCTTCTGATGGTTTTATTAGCTGGCAGAATCGTACCTTTGCCTCATTTAGCTCAAATAACGCTGTACGAAGGTTTTGGGTTAACGCGGCAACTATGCCCTGCGGACCAAGCAGGTCATTGGCATCAATGAGCAGTGTTTTAATCGCTTCTCGAATCTCTGCAAGCTGTTGAGGAGTAGATGCAAAGGTTCCCAGTTTATTGCGAATATCTTCAGCTATTGCCAATGTGCTTTGTAATCTTATGACATCCGTGTTTATCCCATCCCATCCTGGCAAGGCTGTCGTCATAGCATTTAAGTCGCTAAGGCGTTGCAATAAAGACTGCAGCATAACGATGACCGGCAGGTCCGTTGACAAATTAGGGGTGGAGTTAAGTGAGTGTTGTGTAATAACGCCTGCAATTACTTGCTTACGCGCACGGGTAGCTAAGAACCAGAATTTCTTTTCAGCGAGCTCAAGGGCATTTCTGATTTGCTGAACGTCAACGTATTGCCAGCCATCGCCCGGATAATCGACGGATAACCGAGCTTTTACTGTCTCCAACTCCCTTAGTATACTGAATGCAGTGTGAGCGGATTCAACAAGGTCAGTGGCATTTGGAGCGAACATAAAGCTGAGATTCATACCACCAGCTTTAGACAGTAATTCGCAGAAAGAGGTCAGTTGCTTGAGTTTGGTTGGTTCTTTCGAACCTAGCATTATTCCCGTTGCCTGAAACAGTTCATCGGCAGCATGCTCAAGTTCATCGATAGAACCGGGCAGAGTTTTTGCCTCTGCGACAAGTGATGATTGCCATGCATTTGTCCAGTCTGTTTGTGCAATCAGAGCAAAGTGATCACCGTGCTGTTTACTTGCATTACGGTTCAGTTCCAGACGTTTAGCAATCTGCCTGAACTGTTCCATTTGCTCTAAGGAATGGAGTGTATTTGCTGGCCACGTGAAATGCGGGGTTGCCTCAGTGGCGTCTTTGATGACCCGACCCATAGCCTGATGCAATGAGAAGCCATTTGGCCAGCGCAAATGGAGCAGGCGGACGACTTCGTTGAGTTTGTCCCTAAGGTTTTGAACCTTACTTGTCTCTTCTTGCCATTCGCCGGCTGTAAGCATATCGCGCGTATCCCAGGCGCGTTCAAGCTGTTTAAGAAAATCCATCTTCGAAGTTTTGCTTGAATGTAGTTCAAGACAAAACTCACCCAGCCCTTGTGATTCCAGCCGGCGATAAACCACGTCCAACGCTGCTTTTTTCTCAGCAACAAACAATACACGTCTGCCAAGCGCGAGATTGTGCGCAATCATATTGGCTATCGTTTGCGATTTACCGGTTCCGGGAGGCCCGTCTAGGACAAAGTCACGCCCTTTGGCTGAGGCGACAACGGCGGCTATTTGCGATGAGTCTGCTGGCAATGGAAGGAAGAGGTCTTGCGTATTGACTGCGTTATCCAACTGCTCGACGCTGATAACTTCTCCGCTCTTCTCAAGAACAACGTTTTCTTTGCCACGTTCGATGAGATATTTAACCAGCGGGCTTTCCATCAACTGAGGCGAGCGGTCAACGAGATCTTTCCACATCAGATATTTAGCAAATGAAAAGGTACCAATGACGACGTCCCGGCTGACTTCGAATCCAGGAATATCACGCACTGCACGGCGTACTAAGTTCCAAATTCCATCTACATCAATACCACTTTCGTCGGTTGGCAATTCTCCATCCAGCCCGTTAATTGTCAGGGCGAAATCATTTCGAAGTAACTCAAGTAATGTCAGATTGAAGCGGGGCTCTTCTTCCAGCAATCGCATGGTAACGCCTGAAAGGGCGCTTCTGCGATCAAGCTGAATAGGCAGTAAAATGAGTGGTGCAGAATAACTTTTAGGGTCATCTGCTGATTTTTTCCATTTCAGAAACCCGACTGCCAGAAACAGCGTATTAGCTCCACCTTCTTCCAAATCGCTTTTTGATTTGCGATATAGATCAATCAGAGATGATTCAAGGCGTTCTTTATCAAGTGGTGAGACCACTTCGCCGCGTTCAAGTGCTTGCTCGACGAACTCATCCTGTAGGTTTTCATGGGTCTGCTGCTGATATAATTCAGCGTCACGGATGCCCATTTCAAGATCTGGCAAAGATACAATTCTAAGGCGTTTACCTTCCGCAAGTTTATCTTCGAGATAACCCGGATCAGCGCATACAAGTTTTATCGCTTTGGCACTCTCGGGTAAATGCAGAAGGCGGTTGCGTGTTGTTAAATCTAAAAGTTTACGTTGCCATTGAACCAGACGGCCGACTGATTCTTTATCTTCAGATGTGTCGACATCAATATCAAACGAAGGCAAGAACGGCGCATCTTCAAAACCGTGGGAGATGATTTGTTCAGAGTCGCTATGGTCTGGGGATGTGCTCGTACCGAGTGCAAGCGGGCGAATTTTTTGCATCCGCGCACGGCGTGTATCTATTGCTGCGTGGAATTTATCCTCAGTAAAATGCTGCAATGCTTCATCAGAAGTCTGAGTAAAAGAAGCCGGTTGGGCTTTGGTGGCCAGTGTTGTTTCAAATACAACCATCTCTTTCAGGTCGATGCGTTTTCTTACTGCGGAGACATCTTCAGTCACTAACTGCGCAAATTCTTGCGGTTGCAACCATAAGCCGGCAAAGGCGTGGCCTTCGGTGAGAAATACAAGTGAATTGAGGCCTAACTGCTCTAATGCGGATGCGAATAATAACGTGGTATCCAAACACGTTGCGACTTTGCCTTCGATAATGGCACCTGGCGTACGAATTTTCTGACCGTTACGCTCAAAGCTTGCCGGTGGAAGGGCGTAGCTGATATTCAGATTACAGATTGCAGTCCAGAGCGCAGATGCAATTTCCCAGACACGAGTTCTGGATTTACTTTCGTAACCATCCAACCCTTCATTTTTACCTGCACTTCGCAGAACATCGGATGTCGCTTTGAGAATCCGGTCCACGGCGGGATCGTTTGGCATAATAAAAGAGGGCAGCAATTCCACCATTGCCTCTCCACCCCATTCATTTTTTGCCAATGCTTCAAGTGGATAGCATTCAGTAAAAAGTTCTTCGTCGCCATGACGCAAACATAGTGTGACTTCACAAACGACACTTTCCGTTAATTCGGAGAGCCATTCTGCATTGAGCTTAACGTCCCGTTCCCGGATATCAACCGAGGAGTTTGGAAGTAAACGGTCAATTTTCCATTGTTTTGCTTCCAATACTGCAGGCGATGTTTGCAGATGTAATGTCAAATCCTGAAATGCTTGCTCCGATTCATTATGCAAGACAAGTTCACGTAATAGAGGAACCGCATTTTGATGTGATGTGAATCCCAGCTTACGTGCGACACTAACTTGTGCCTTAATACTCATATAAATGCTTCTCCAATGAGGATTATCACTAAAGCATTTAAATAAGATCAGCGCCTAGTGATTAAGATATCAGGTTTAGAAAGGGCGTTGATTAGGCTAAAAAGTAAAGAAAGGCAACAGTAATTTATTCTGCAGAACATTTGCCTGATGTGTGAAAGAAAGTCAGCAAACGCAGGTACAGCATGCCATGTCTATCCGAAGGCCATACGCACTTATGAACAATCTGAGTTTCCCGTTACAGTAGAGTATTAAGCAACGCTAATCTATAGGCTTGTGAAATCCGCCCATTATTGTTTTCAATCTCATTAATAGAGATCAATTTTCTTAGGGCTACCTCTCCATAAGCCTTTTCTCATGCAGAGATGATACCGGCATAAGAAAACACAAAAGCAAAACGCCCGCTTAAGTTTCCTTAAGCGGGCGTTTCTAATATGGCTCCTCTGACTGGACTCGAACCAGTGACATACGGATTAACAGTCCGCCGTTCTACCGACTGAACTACAGAGGAATCGTTGGAACGGGGCGAATAATAGCGACTGCCCCGTGGCATGTCAAAGGGGAAACTCTATAAATGCGTTCGTTTGCTGATACTTTGGTCAAGTTGTTGACAATAGAGTCAAAAAGGAACCCGAAAGGCCTGTTTCTGCACTCTGTTAGCCTTTTTTCGGTTAGCGCAATTCGCCGCAGGCGCGGGTGATCCGGTCACAGGCTTCCTGTAAACGCTTGTCATCAATGGCATAAGCGATGCGTAAATAACCTGGTACGCCGAAAGCTGAACCCTGAAGCGTTGCCACGTGGGCAAATTTCAGCAGATAAGCCGCAAAATCTTCATCTGTATTGAGGGACTCACCCGAAGGCGTTGTTTTACCCAGCATTTTCTGGCAATTAGCGAAAACGTAAAATGCTCCTGGCGGCACCTCTGCACTCAGGCCGTCAATGGTGTTGATGCAGTTCATGATCAGGGTGCGGCGGCGTGACAGTATTTCAATCCACTCTGTGATGAATTTGCTGCCGTGTTCCAGTGCGACAACGGTCGCAGCCTGTGAGATTGAGCTTGGATTTGACGTGCTTTGGGACTGCAAGATTTGCATCGCAGAAATCAGCCAGGCCGGGCCTCCGGCATAACCCAGTCGCCAGCCGGTCATTGAATAGCCCTTTGAAACACCGTTGACCGTGAGGATACGATTCTTCAGGCGCGGTTCAACCTGCGCCAGCGTGGCGAATTCGCCGGAGGTAAAACAAATTTGCTCATAAATATCATCCGCCATGACAAGCAACTGCGGATGTTCCAGCACAACGGCAGCCAGCGCCTTTAATTCTTTCGCAGAATACACCGCGCCGGTTGGGTTATTCGGAGAGTTTAGGATAACCCAGCGGGTTTGCGGGGTAATCGCGGCCGCCAGATCTTCCGGCTGTAACTTCCAGCCATGGCTTTCCAGGCAAGTTACTATCTTCGGCTCTCCTTCTGCCAGCGCCACCATATCCGGGTAAGAAACCCAATAGGGCGCAGGAATCAGGACCTGATCACCGGCAGAAACCGTGGCCAGAAGTGCATTGAAGATCAGTTGCTTGGCTCCGCTACCTGCAATCACTTCTTCCGGACGGTAGCTGATCCCATTTTCGCGATTAAACTTAGTAATGATGGCTTGTTTCAGCGCGGCGGTACCGGCCACCGCGGTGTATTTTGTGTCACCTTGTACAATCGCATCGATGCCTGCCTGCCTGATATGTGCGGGAGTATCGAAATCGAGTTCGCCTTCGCCGAGGTTGATAACATCAAAGCCAGACGCAATAAATGCGCGCACCTGGTCGGAAATCGCCGCTGTCGGCGAAGGGCGCACACGACGTAAACGAGGTGCAAGAAATTCGGCAGACATTGTTTCCCCTGTTTGAGCAATAACAAAATTGTATTATGTGAATCATTAAAACCAATTTAAACTTACCATTCTTCTTTTTGCTTTGCTCATAATTTCTTCGTGCTGAGCAGCATTTTACCGGCGGAAATGGCACGGCAACTCGTTTGGCTGACTCCGGAGTCTGCGGATTGCCGTCACTTTCCTTTTATATTTCAAGGTTGTCTTATGTCTTTTATTTTTGTTGCACATGACACACCTGAGCCATCGCTGTACGGGGCGATGGCGGCAATACTGGCAGCACAAAAACATTTACCGCTAGCTCATCTGCCGGTGAGCTGGGATATCGCCCGTTATCCGGATGCCTGTCAGCATGTCATCGGCGAAGGACAGCTGATGACCAGCGGTTTGCTGTGGACTGAGCGAATGAATCCGCAAAGCGCCGGAAAAGTTATGAAGCTGGAAGCGCTGCTCAATACTTACGGTACGCGGGATGTGGTGGTTCCGCTGGGGCCGATGCAAATTATTCAGTTCACGCAAATCGCCAGACAGGTGCGGGATAGCGCGCTGGATTACGAACTGGTTACGGTTGAGCGTGCCAATCAGGGGTATGTATTCAGGCGTCACGGTCAGACAGATGAAGCGTCAGGATGCTGGTGGCGAGACCGCTACGGGCGCTGGATCAATCAGAACATGCCACCGCACACCGGCCCGTCATTGCGCATTGCGCTGGTCGGATCCCAGTCGGATCAATGCAGTATTTACCCTGCCACTCTGGCTGCTCTGGGGGACGCGGCAGATGCGCTGTCGTTATCACTGGACATGGTGTACGCAGCACCGCAGGCACTGGAAGATCACCTGCATGAAGTGATGGAAAATGTCGATGGTATATTGCTGCCCGGAGGCTCAGCGATGTGTAATGTGACCGGACAAATTTGCGCGGCGCATTACGCGCTGAACCGTAATATTCCCATTCTCGGGCTTTGTCTGGGTATGCAAACCATGACCACGGCCATCGTGCAGAAAATGCTTGGTTCCACGAAAGCCAATCTTGCCGAAGCCGATCCTGATGCCCAAATTAAAACCTTTATCCCGCTGACGGATACGCTGACGTTTCCGGTGCATCGTCTTGGGGATTATCAGATGCATTGCCGTCCTGGCAGCAGATTAAATGACATCCTCGGCGATGAATTTACCGTGCGCTATAACCACCGCTTTCATCTTGAACCTGAGCTGAAGCCCGATCTGGAGAAGTTCGGGCTGCATATCAGCGGGACTGACGCTACGGGGAAAATTGCTGACGGTATTGAGTTCACTCATCATCCTTTTTATCTCGGAGTACAAGGGCATCCGGAGCTGTCGTCACTGCGCGTGAAACCGCATCCCCTGCTGACCGCGTTTTTAAAAGCGGCGGGTTTAAAGCGCAGTTAAGGAAGGACCCACCCAGTTCTCAGTCAGGAGCCCGTCAACGCGGGTGAACTCATTCATATTATTGGTCACCATCACCATACCTGCGCTGCGTGCCTGGGCGGCAATATGAATATCGTTCACTCCAATCAGGTTGCCGCATTTTTCGAGGCAGGCACGGATATGTCCGTAATGCGCGGCAGCTTTCTGGTCATAGTCCACGATACGTAAATGAGAAACGAATTCCTCCACCGCCAGTTTGTTTTTGGTCGGACTGGTGCTTTTCGCAATGCCATGCAGTAGTTCAGCATAAGTGATCATTGAAATCGCCAGCTGGTCAGCGTGCTGGTTGAATTTTGCCAGCACGCTCATCGGCCTGCGTTTGAGTATATAAATGACAATATTGGTGTCCAGCAGATAGGTCAGCATTAAAATGTATCCCGCTCAGACTGATCTTGTGAGGCGCGTTCTTCCATAAAATCATCCGTCACGCGCAGTTCGCTGTGGAAAAAATTATCCCATGTGTTATCCACTGGCGTTAAAACCAGTGAACTCCCTACTTTTCTTATCGTCACGATTTTTACCTCGTCTGGAAAACGGCACTCTGCCGGGATACGTACGCTTTGCGTCCTGTTATTCAAAAATACGGTGCCTTTAGGCATGGCGTTATTCCTCAGTAAGTTGTTTAAGCCGGAGATCTGCTCAAATACTACTCGCCTGAAAAATATAGTGCAAAGGTATATACGTTGAAAGGCGATGGCAAGGACATAAAAAATGTCATTGCTGAATTTGCGGGATGTCCCGGAAAAGCGGATGTAACGAGAGGAAATTCCCGCCTGCTCAGACGGGAGTTTTAGCAAAGCGGATTACTTCAGGGTGACGCCGGAACGCCGATCCGCAGCCAGACGCTGGAGTTCCTGCTCCACCAGCCCGATAACGTCAGGCTCCAGATCAATCAGTGGTGCGCGCACATGGTGACCGTCGAAGCCGCGCAGGTTCATGGCCGCTTTCACCAGTTGCGGCTGACCATAGCGGCGGGCGAGGGCGCGGTACGGATACCAAAGGCGGTGCAGTTCGCGCGCGGTGTTCGCATCGCCATTTTCCAGCGCACGATATGTCGCCAGAATGATTTCCGGCAACGCGCCGCTGTTAGTGGTGCTGATGCCATCAAAACCGCACATCATCGGACCTAAAAATGCCAGGTCAGAAGCGCAGAACAGGCGCAGACGTCCGCCCAGCCGGTTGGCAATCTGGTCAATGGCCGTCGGGTTGAGGTCACCTTGTTTAATGCCCACAACGCCTTCGATATCGGCCAGTTGCTCCAGCACCACAGGCGGTAACGTAATGCCGATGCCCGGCGCGTTGTACACCAGAATACCGGTGCGTGATAGCGGCGCCATCTGTTTGAAAAAACTGATGATTTGCGCTTCCGTCACTTCCGAAACAAACGGTGGTGTCACCATTGGGAGCCCGCCCAGATCACCCGCCAGTTGGGTTAAATCGCGCACGACGCGGGCATCGGAGCCGGCGCTGCATAACATTACCGGTACGCGGTTACCGACCACTTCCATGACATAACGAAACAGCGTGGCGCGCTCATCTGCGGTCATTGCCGGGAATTCGCCGTAGGTGCCGCCAATCAAAATGCCGTCATAACCGAGGCTGATGACGCGCTCGATATTGCGCGACAGCCCCGCGAAATCAAACTCGCCGCTGGCGGTAAAAGGCGTGACGGTAATATTAAAAATACCTTTCAGGCGCGCCTGGCTTTCACTGATGTCTTTCATTTATTCACTTCCCATCATCTTGTTAAACGCTAAATCAAAGTAAGGTCAGCGGACGATCCACCGTGCCGAGTGCGCGGTAGCCGGTTTCGGTCACCACAATGGTTTCACTGACACCGACGGTGAATTCGCCGTAAATGCGCAGTGCCGGTGGAATGTGGAAGGTCATGCCCGGCTGTAATTCAGTCGTGATGCCGCTGTAAAGGCTGAGGATCGCGCCTTCGCCCCAGTCCGGTGCAAATGAGATCCCAATCGAATAACCAGTGCGTTTTTTGAAGTTGTCGGTGTAACCGGCGCGGTCAATGACGGCCTGACACGCCAGATGCGGTGCTTCGCAGGTGGCGCCCGGACGAATGGCATCCAGTGCAGCCTGCAACGCTTCCTGACACACTTTTTCCATTTCCAGCGCCACCGCAGGTGGTTTTCCAAGCCAGGCGGAGCGCATCAGGGCAGCGTGATAACGGTCATGCGTGGCGGCCATTTCCAGGAAAATCGGGTCGCCATCGAGAATTTTACGGCGTCGCCAGGTGCCGTGCGGTACGCCGGTGCGCGGACCGCTGGAAACCAGTGGTTCCATGCCCATGTATTCGGATCCGGCGGCAATGGCGGCGCCCATCATGGCGGAAACCAGATCGTTTTCAGTGGCACCGGCGGCAATCGCCGCGCGACCTGCCAGCATACCGGCATCAACGTAACGCGCTGCGTGGGCCATTTTTTCCAGTTCTGCGGCAGATTTCACCGCCCGCAGTTGTTCGATAACGCCGGCCGCGTCGTGAATAGTGCCGATTTCAGCCTGCAACGCTTCGTATACCGCCACGGGCAGGAACCAGCCGCGTTTGTCGATACCGATCCGGCTTTTCATCCAGCCGCGCGCTTTCAGCACATCGAGCAGGAAATTCACCGGATTATCGCCATCGGTATAAATCGCGGCGTCGCGGATAAAGGTGTTGGAGATAAAGTTGAAATACTCCAGCTGACGGATCACAAAAACCGGATCGCCTTCCACTGGCAACACCAGCGTCTGGAAGGTGTAGTAGCCCGGCGTTTGCTGGCCGGTCAGATAAAAGATATTTTCCGGACCGGTGATGACTATGACGTCCAGACCGGCTTTGACCAGCAGCTGACGCGCTTTCGCCATGCGCTGCGCATATTCTGCTTCACGAAAGGCGGATTCTGCGCCGGGCACGACGCGGCCCAGATCGGGCAATGATGTTGCTGTCATTGTTCAAACTCCTGAATAAATTCTGCCTGAGAAGGGGTAAAGCGGATGCCAAGCCCCGCGCCCGGCTGGCTGCTGAGTAAACCCTGATGATAGGAAAGGCCGTGAACTGGGTCGTTGCCCAGCCCGTCGGCACCGTAAAGTTCTGCATAAGCCGGCTGACTGGCGCGGGCGACGTGCAGCGCGGCGGCGGTAGCGGCACCGCCTTCATTCATCTGGCCGATCATAAACGGCACACCCGCCGCGGTCAGGCGTCGTGCGGCCGCTATTGTCGGCGCAATGCCTCCCATTTTGACCAGCTTGAGATGCGCCATGACCTTGCCTTTGAGCTGCACAATACGTTCTAAATCCGCCTCGCTGCTCATGCTTTCATCAAGCATCAGCGGCAGCGGACTGACTTCGGCGAGCGTCGGGTAATAGTGCGCATTGGCGTCGGAAACCGGCTGTTCGAGATAACTCATTTCAAATTTCGCCAGCGACAGTAAATGACTGCGGGCTTCTTCCGGCTGCCATTGTCCGTTGGCATCGGCGGACAAACTGATCTCGTGTCCGAAACGGCGGCGCAGGGCGCTAAGCCGTGCTTCGTCTTCAGCAAATGACGCCACGCCGACGCGCAGTTTCAGCTGAGTAAAACCGCGTTCCACATAGGCTGTGGCCTGTTCCAGCATCTGTTCCATCGGCGTCCAGAACAGCGTCTGGTTGGTGTGATAACTCACCGTTTGGCTGTTTTCTGCCCCGGCAAGTTCTGCCACGCTGATGCCTTCCTGACGGGCAATCAGATCATGCAATGCGATATCCAGCAGCATGCGTGTCGGTGCCAGAAAATCTCCCATCCGTTGCGGCAGGTTGAGCAAAAGCGTGCTGGCAGGCTGGCTGAGATCCAGTTGCTGCAACGCACGGATCACATCACTCAACACCCTTTCGGCGCTGTAGCCATTGAGATAAGCGATGTTGATACGCACTTCGCCCAGCCCGTTGACGTTTTTGTCTTCCAGCAGCAGATACAACGTGTCCAGCCCTGGCACACTGCCCGAAGAGGCGGTGTAAAGTTGCAGATGCGGATACCGCAGGTCGGCGCGATACAACGTAGCTTTCACCGGCTCCTCCTCAGCGTTTGAGCATTTTCAGCGCGACATCGCAGTAGATTTTGCTGCCTGCGATGAATTCGTCGATCGAGATAAATTCATCAGGCTTATGCGCGACCGCCAGCGAACCGGGGCCGATGATGACGCCTTTGGTTCCCAGACTGCGAAAATGCACCAGATCGCAACCGCCCTGAAAACCAAACGGACCCGGTTCCGGATTGCCTTGTGCCGCGCAGGCTTCAACGCCGGCCAGCACAATCGGATCGTCAGAGTCGGTTTCGGTTGCACCGCCAGTGGTCGGTTTGAAGGTAATGATTTCGCTGCGTACACCGAATTTGTCATGGGCGAGTTGCAGTAAATCCTGAATCTCCTGTTTCACTGCGTCTTCGTCTTCGCCCGGCACCATGCGACGATCGAGCAGTAATTCGCAGACACCCGGCAACACGTTATCGGCATGACCGCCGTTAATGCGGGTGACCGTCAGGCTGGCATTCCCGACCAGCGGATGACAGCGGCAGCGCACGGTGTGCTGGTGGGTTTCTTCCACCAGATCGAGCAGTTGTGCGGCGCGGAAAATAGCATTCTCACCCAGTTCCGGTGTGCCGGAGTGAGCGGTGACGCCGTGAACGCGGACCAGCGGGCGCAAACTGCCTTTATGTGCCGAGTACGTGGTGTTAGAGGTCGGTTCGCCGATCACCACGAAGTCGATATGTGCCGGGGCTTCGCGCACGTAAAACTTCGCACCTTCGCTGGCGACTTCTTCGTCGGCGACAAAAATCGCCATCAGCGTGCCGCTCCAGTCGTTGCGGTTGGCCGCCAGCCAGCGCATGGCTTCGATCATGGCGATCAGCGGCCCTTTGGCGTCGCAGGCACCGCGACCATATAACCGGCCGTCGCGTTCGGTGAGGGTAAACGGATCCTGCTGCCAGCCTTCACCAGCGGGCACCACGTCGATGTGGGTATTAAAAGCAAAGCACGGGCCAGCGCCATTTTCGAGGCGGCCAATCACGTTGGTGCGTCCCGGCGCGTATTCGCTGAGTGTCATGTCGAAGCCGATTTCGCTGAGCATGGCGCTGATAAGTTCAGCGGCTTCGCGTTCGCGTCCCGGCGGATTTTCAGTATTGATCGCGACCAGTGCGGCAAGGTCACGTTTCATTCTGCTGATATCGGGCGATGAAAGGCTCATCGGTGTCTCCTGAAATACAGTATTTGAAATACAGTTTTGTGGCAAAAGTCAGGCCCCTGGTGAGAGCGCAGTGTGTGATTCAGTGGTGCTAAAAGTGATTAATGTAAGATTTGATCTAAGAAACGTTGCGCCCGCAGGCTGACGTCGCCGCCGAAGAATTTTTCGCCGGTCGCGTTTTCGATAATTTCGCCGTTTTCCATAAAGACGATCTGATTGGCTGCGCGTTTCGCAAAGCCCATTTCGTGCGTGACCACAATGCTGGTCATGCCTTCGGCGCTGAGATCGGCCATCACGTCGAGCACTTCGCGGATCATCTCCGGATCCAGGGCTGAAGTCGGTTCATCAAACAGCATCAGTTTTGGTTTCATCGCCAGCGCGCGGGCAATGGCAACGCGCTGCTGCTGTCCACCGGAAAGCTCATCAGGGAACGAATCCGCCTTGTCGGGAATACGCACTTTGCCAAGCAGTTCCAGTGCCTGCGCTTCGGCTTCACTGCGGCTGATGCCCAGCACGGTCATGGGGGCCAGCATGATGTTTTCTGCGGCAGTCAGATGCGAAAACAGCTCGTAGTTCTGAAACACCATGCCGATGTCCTGACGCAGTTTGTGTGGCTCCATGCTGGCGTGGGTGATGTCCTGATTACGAAAGAAGATCGCGCCGCCCTGAATCGGTTCCAGCAAATTAATGCAACGCAGTAAGGTGGATTTGCCTGAGCCGGACGGGCCGATCAGCACCACGGTTTCGCCCTGAGCCACATTCAGGGAGCAGTTTTTCAGAACATGTTGTGCGCCAAAATGTTTATCGACGCCGATGATTTCCAGAACCGGTTTGGATTTATTCACGGGCTTCTCCTCAGTTTGGCGTGCTGCTGCGCAGCAGGCGTTCGGTCAAGGACAGCGCGGGTTTCTTACGCTTTTTTGGATCAAGAGAGCGTTCCAGCCATGCCTGTCCGACCATAAAGATCGACGTCAGCACCAGGTAGTAAATCCCGGCGGCGCACAAGGCTTCGAAATAACGGAAGCTTGCGCTGGCGGTCTGGTTGGCGATAAGCAGAAGTTCCTGCACCGCAATCACTGACACCAGTGCGCTGGATTTGAGCATGCTGATCATCTGATTGCCCATCGGCGGCAGCACAATCCGCGCGGCCTGTGGCAAAACTATCTTGCGCATGATCTGGCTTTGGGTCATACCAAGCGCCATCCCGGCGGTACGCTGACCGCTGCGTACGGCCTGCAAACCGGATCGCAGAATTTCGGCCATATAGGCGCCCTCATTTAAGGACAGCGCCATCACCGCGCAGGTAAAAGCGGAGAATCGCAGGCCAAAGGTCGGCAGAACGTTGTAAACGAAAATAATCTGGAACAGCACCGGTGTGCCGCGAAACAACCACAGATAAAAGAAAGCCAGAACGGAACCCGCCCGGAAGCGGGATTCCTGCAGCAGGGCCAGCACCAGCCCGGCAATAATGCCGAAGAACAACGAGCACACCGTTAACAACAAGGTCATTAATGCGCCCTGAAAGAACGCCGGTGAGAACAGGTATTGCCAAACAAGATCAAGTGACATGAACTTTCCTCAACGTCAGGGCAAATCTTTTCTTAACTTCGCGGTTTCAGAAAATGGACACTGAAGCCGGGAACTGCCATTTGCTGATGATTTTCTGATACGTGCCGTCTTTCACGACATCCTGAAGGCCTTTTTCCAGCAGCGATTTCATTTCGGTATCGCCTTTACGCACGGCAAAACCGATGTGCGTGTCAGCTTCAAATTCAGCACCGACGGCTTCGAAGGTGTCACCTTTTTCGCTCAGCAGCGCTACCGCGCCCGGTGTTGACAGGAATTCCGCATCGGCACGTTTTTGGGCGACCGCAACGGCGGAATCGGTGGCTGCCGGGAAGGTCAGCACGGTCAGTGCCGGTTTTTTGGCATCGAGACATTTCTGGTTATCCGCACGGGCCTGGCTTTCTTCGATACCGCCCAGCGTCACGGCAATGTTTTTGCCGCACAGGGACAAATCACGGCCGGTGATTTTTTCCGGATTTCCTTTTGCCACAATCACGCGGCTGCCGATTTTCAGGTATGGCACGAAATCGACCTGCTCAGAACGGGTCGGGTTGATGTACATTGCGGAGTTAATGATATCGAGACGTTTGCCCTGCAATGCCGGGATCAGCCCTTTGAATTCCATCGACATCGGCGCCGGTTTCAGCGCCAGTTTTTCAGACATGGCGGTGATCAGGTCGATATCGAATCCGGTCAGCTTGCCGTCTTTGGTAAATTCAAATGGCATGAACGTGGCGGCGGTGCCGTACGTCAGCTGACCTTTGCTGACCAGAGCAGGCGCGGCGGCCTGGCTGAACAGCGGGGCACTCAGGCAAATAGCGGCCAGAGAGACGGCGGCATATCGACGCAAAAAAGATTTTTTTGACATGACAGACTCCTGTTTCCCATGAGCAAGATTGCTCTTTGTGTCTCATTAAATACAATTAAGCTTGTGAGTCAAGGCTCTTTTTTGGTGCGTTAATTGCACGATTTGGGGGCTTTATCACCAGGCTTCACCCTCCTCAAGGCTTGTGATATTGTACAAACCTAAACAATAAATACTTTCAGGTGCTGCTATTCCATGACCCAAACTACGACAGCCAGCGGAAGGCGTCTGGCAAACCAAATCCTTGACCTGATACGTGAAGCAAAATTTGAGCCAGGTCACCATCTCAGGGAGCAACAGCTGGCTGATATGCTCGGCGTTTCCCGCACGCCCGTGCGTACCGCCCTGAAATTGCTGTGTGAATTAGGGATTATCGAAGCGCGTCGTAATCAGGGTTTTTTCCTGCTGAAAGCTTTCGATGAACTCCAGCGCATCAGCATCGATATCCCCGCCAGCAGCGATCAGGATTTATACGAGCAGTTGGTGAAAGATCGCATCGCCGGAAAGTTGCCGGATTCCCTGACGCAAACTGAAATCGCTCAGCGCTATGATGCCGATCGCGGCGTGCTGGCGCGCACTCTGTTGCGGCTGGCCGAGGACGGCCTGATCGCCCGCAATAAGGGGCATGGCTGGTCGTTTTTACCGACGCTCAATACCGATGTGGCGCTGAGTAACGGTTACGGTTTCCGGCTGATGATTGAGCCGGGTGCAATGCTGGCAGCGGGTTTTCATGCCGATAAAAGCGCGCTGCGCCGCCTGCGGATGCAGCATATTTATCTGATAACGCATCCGGATATTCTGGCTGTGGATGGCCGTCAGATTTTCGAAACGGATGCGACTTTCCACGAGATGCTGGCGGAATTCAGCGGCAACATTTTTGTTTTACAGGCGATCCAGCAGCAAAACCGGCTGCGTCGTTTGCTTGAGTTTGGCAGTTACACCAACAAACAACGGGTGCGCGAATGGTGCGAGGAGCATGTCGCCATCATCGACGCCGTGTTGGAAGGACGAATGGAGGCGGCGGCGGAAATGATGCGCAGTCACCTGCAATCGGCTTATCAGATGGTGCTCAATAAAGTCAGTAAAGTTGGGTAACTCATTGATGAAAAATTGATTATTTTCGCAATACGTTAACCAGAGCAAAAAGTGATGGATTTTGGTATTCAGGGCCGCGTGTCAGATGGCGGCCCTTGCGGTGGCTGCCCTCTGTTATTAACCCTGCTAATTTATAAGGATGACCTATAAGAATGCATGATATTGGTGCATTCTTCCTTTGCAGCGCATTTCATTCCCTTCTTTTTTTTCATCGTCGCCCGTTTTCTGCTCATCGTGCGTAATCGTTTTCTCTTATATTTTGCGGTATTAGCTTACTGAACGGGCGTTTTTTACCTGCGCGCCGGAGATTGGCGTAAATCTTGCTTTTATTAGTCCAGCTTATTATTCGCATCATTAACGACCGCCCGGGGTTACCCCTTTCGCGCAAGATGGAGACAGAGATGAATCTCAGACGTCTGAAGTACTTTGTGAAAATCGTCGATATCGGCAGTCTGACGCAGGCTGCTGATGTTCTGCATATCGCCCAACCGGCACTGAGCCAGCAACTGGCGACACTGGAAGGAGAATTGCAGCAACAATTGCTGATTCGCACCAAGCGCGGCGTCACTCCTACCGAAGCCGGTAATATTCTTTATTCCCATGCGCAGGCGATTTTGCGCCAGTGCGACCAGATCCACAGCGCGGTCAATAATGCCGGTCAGTCGCTGAACGGGCAGGTTTCCGTTGGCCTTGCGCCGGGCACGGCGGCTTCTCAGCTGGCGGTGCCGCTGTTACAGGCGGTGCGTAAACAACATCCGGGTATTTTGTTATATCTGAATGAAAATTTCGGCACGGCGCTGGGTGATTTGGTTCTCAACGGTCGCATGAATATGGCGGTATTTTATGGCACCAGTATGGCCGCCGGACTGAGCAGCCAGCCGCTGATGAAAGAGGATTTGTATCTCGTCGGGGCGCACTCTGTGCTGAATCCGGGGAAATATGTCGAACTGAGCGATGTGGCGAAAATGAATTTGTTCATGCCGCGCTCGCACAACGTGACCCGCCGTCTGGTGGATGACGCTATGGCGCTGCGCCGCCTGAGCGCAAATATCATCGGGGAAATTGAATCTGCCGCCACGCTGACTGCTGCCGTTGCCAGCGGTCTGGGCGTCACCATTTTGCCTGAATCTGCTGCCCGTGCCATGACCGGTCCGGCGAAAGCCTGGATGTCATGCATCAGCAGTCCGTCGATTCAGGTTCCGCTTTCACTGTGTGTTTCTGAAACGCTGGCGTTATCGCAGGAAGCGATGGCGGTGAAGAAAATTCTGCTGTCACTGGTCTTCGAGCAAACCGCACCGGTTCTGGAACCGATGCTGGTCGCGAGCTGAAATCAGACGTTGCCCTCATCCCGCAGGAGAGGGCAGCTCCTTAACTTTCCAGTCTTCCCATCACCGATGCGCCGACCAGGCCGCCGTCGGTCAGGAATTTCCCCGGCACCAGCAGCGTTTGTTGATAGTTGTGCAGAACGCCGCTGCGTACTTTCACATCCAGCGCGGCGATCAGTTCACTGGCAGAAGCCAGTCCGCCACCGGCGACAATCCGCGAAGGGCCAAGAATATTGACCAGTAAGGCCAGCGGTTCGGCGACCAGTTCCAGCCAGGCGTTAACAGTGAGAGACGCGCTGGCATCGCCGTTCAGCCAGCCGGTCACGATCTCCAGACTGGTGCAGTCTTGATGATGAAAATGCTGATGTAAGCGTTCCATTCCGCGAGCGCCACCCAGCATGTCGAGGCAACCGGTCTGACCGCAACCACATTTAAGGCGCGGAACGGCGTAGTTTTCGCCATTTATCACCAGTTCAGTGCGGGTGATGGCGCCGTGACCCCATTCGCCAGTGACGCCGCCGTGACCGCGCACCAGCTGACCGTTGATCACCAGTCCGCCACCGACGCCGGTGCCCAGAATAATGGCGACCACCACCGGCTGGTGTTGCGAGTTACCGGCATGGGCTTCGGCGAGCGCAAAACAGTCCGCGTCATTCGCCGCCGTTACCGGGCGGGCGAGCGCAACGCTGAGATCTTTCGCCAGCGAATGTCCGGTAAATGCCGGAATATTGGTTGCCAGCATTTCGCCGGTTTGTGGCGAAACCAGTCCGGCTGTAGAAATCGCCAGCGGTGTACCGGCGGGTAAATCTGCGCCAAATTTTTCGATCAGATTGTGCATCGCCTGCACAAAATCGTCCCATGAAGAAACCGGTGTCGGGACTTTGCCGCATTCTTCCATTTCGCCGGGATGGCGCGAAACACCAAACTTAATAAATGAACCGCCGATATCGGCGCAAAAAACAGCTGAGGTCATGAGCGTGTGTCCAGTAAATCTCGCAGCCCGTCGCCCAGTACGTTAAAACCAAGCACGGTCAGCATAATGGCCAGACCCGGGAACAGCGAAAGGTAAATATTAATGCCGAGGAAGTTGCGTCCATCGCTCATCATGGTACCCCATTCCGGCATCGGCGGCTGCACGCCAAGCCCCAGAAATGAGAGGCTGGCCGCGGCAAGAATGACCGTGCCGGCGGTCAGCGTCGATTGCACGATAATCGGCCCGATGGCATTGCGCAAAATGTAATGCACGATGATCCGGTAATTAGACAAACCCAGCGCCTGCGCCGCTTCGACATATTCCATCTGCTTTAAACCGAGCGTCAGGTTACGGCTCAGACGTGCGTACACCGGAATGGCGAACAGCGAAATGGCGATCAACAGATTTACCAGACCGCCGCCGAGAATACTGACCACCAGAATCGCCAGCACGATGCCCGGAAACGCGAACAGCATATCCATAAACCACATGATGATCATGTCGGTATAACGACCGGCCATACCGGCAATAATGCCCAGCGGAATACCGATAATCATCGCCAGACCAACACTCAGCACCACTTCAATAATGGAAATGCGTGCCCCGTAAATAACGCGGGCGAAGATATCGCGCCCGTAATCGTCAGTGCCAAACCAGTGATCGGCACCGGGGGAAAGCAGGGTATCAATCAGATCCTGGGCGTAAGGATCGTGACGGGCAATTAAGGGTGCGAACACTCCCATCAGCACAATCAGACTGACGATAAAGCCGCCGATGGACACTGCCGGATGTCGCCACAACCAGCGGAAAAACCGCAGCGTGCGCGGTTTGCGACGGGGTAATTGCGTGATAATGGCAGACATTAATCGAACCTTATTTTTGGATTCAGGAAAGCGATCAGTAATTCACCGAGCAGATTCATCACCACCACACCGCAGACAGCGACCAGCGCAACGCCCTGAATCACCGGATAATCGCGATAACGCACGGAATCTACCAGCAAGCGGCCAATGCCCGGCCAGTTAAAGACAGATTCGGTCACCACTGCGCCGCCAATCAGACTGCCGAAATTGAGCGCCACAATGGTGACAATCGGGATCAGCGCGTTACGAAAAGCATGGCTGCAATACACGGTCGTTGCCGACAACCCCTTGGCGCGGGCGGTGCGGATATAATCTTCCGAGAGCACATCCAGCATGCTGGATCGCGTCATGCGCGCCATCACCGCCATCGGCAAAACGGCCAGCGTCACGGAAGGCAGAATGTAGCTTTTCCATGACGTTGCGCCGAGCAACGGCAGCCAGCCGAGATTGACCGAAAAGGTGTTCATGGCCATCAGCCCCAGCCAGAAGTTGGCAATTGAAGCACCGGCGATAGCCAGTAACATCACGCCAAAATCCGGCCAGCGGTTGCGATACACCGCGCCTATCATGCCCGCCGGAACACCAATCGCCACTGCCAGAAAATACGACAGTACTGCCAGCATCAGCGTGTAAGGCATGCGTTCCCCGATTTCCTGCGTCACCGGCTGCTGCGACTGCAACGAGACGCCGAGATTGCCGTGCAGAACGTCACCGGCAAAATGCAGATACTGCGTTACCAGCGGCTGATCAAGCCCGAGGCGAACGCGCATGGCATCAACGGCTTCCTGCGTGGCTTCAGGCCCGGCCATCAGGCGTGCCGGATCGCCCGGCAGCGCGCGGATGGACACAAAAATCAGCATCGAAACCCCGATCAGGATGATCGGAAAGGCGATGAGTTTTTTTGCAAGATAGGCTTTCATGGCTATTTCCCACTGTGAATGCGGTTATTTTTTCTGTGCATCTTTCACCACAATTTGCCCGCCCGGGATCATCGTGACGCCTGAGATGTTTTTGCCGGTGGCATACAAGTCATTCTGGTAATACAACAGCACCTGCGGCGCCTGCTGGTTAATCTCTTTCTGAGCATCGACATAAATCTCGTTGCGGGTATTTTCATCCAGCGTCGATGCGGCCTTGTCTAACATTTCATCCAGTTTCGGGTCACTGAAGAAGCCCAGATTCGCACCGCCCGGAGCAAAACTTTTGCTGTAGTACAGCGGACGAAGTTGCAGATCGGCGCCGTTCGCGCCGGAAGACCAGGACGCCAGCACCGCGCCGGTGTTATCGGCTTTTTTACCGGCCTGATCGGCAAATGCCGCTTTGGTCCATACGCCGCTTTCCATGATTTTCACGTCCAGCTTCACGCCAATTTTCGCCCACATGCTTTGCAGCACCTGACCGATACGTGCGTCCTGACCCTGCACTGCAATCGACATAGTGAATCCGTCAGCCACACCGGCTTCTTTGAGCAGGGCTTTGGCTTTCGCCAGATCCAGCGGATACGGGTTCAGGGTTTTGTCATAACCGGCGGTGACCGGTGCCAGCGGCGAGTTCGCCGGTTGCGCGAAGCCGGACATGATGGCGCGCACCAGACCGTTACGGTCGGTGGCGTAGTTCAGTGCCTGACGCACACGGACGTCGCTGAGCGGTTTGAGATCGGTATTCAGCGCCACCCAGAATACGGAGGCACCCGGGCTTTCATGCAGGTCGAACTTCGGATTGTTTTTCAGCACGCGTGCAAACTGCGGCGGCACCGGGTTAATTACGTCAGTTTCGCCCGCCTGCAACGCCATATTCATGACCGAAGGCTCGGCGCTCCACGTCCATTTAATGTCATCCGGCCCGGCGGCTTTATCGCCCCAGTAGCCCGGATATTTTTCTTCCAGCACGAATTCACCGGTTTTGTATTGCACCATTTTGTACGGGCCGGTACCGACGGCTTTGCTGTCGAGCGTGCCGGTTTTATCGGCCGCCGGGCTGACCATCAGACAGGCGCCAGTGGTCAGTAAATTCAGGAACGCCGGATACGGTTTTTTTAGTTTGAAGATGACGGTGGAATCGTCGGTTTTGGTCACGCTGTCGAGGAAGGTGCGCAGACGTCCGCTGGCCGCCAGACCGCGTTTTGTGTCGAGATGGCGGGCAAAGTTGGCGACCACTGCATCGGCGTTAAACGGTGTGCCGTCATGGAAAGTAACGCCGCTGCGCAGTTTGAATGTCCACACCAGCCCGCTTTCATCACTGCTCCACGAAGTCGCCAGCGCGGCTTCAGGTTTCAGCTGCGGCGACATGCGCAGCAGGCCTTCATACATCGGATCCAGCACGGTACCGGTAAAGGTCGCGGTCTGGTTGCCCGGATCCATACTGCGCGGTGCTTCGTTTTGCATCACGTTCAGTGTGGCGGCGTAAACCGGCAGCGAAAACGCCGCCAGAAGAGCGCTGCTCAGCAACGTTAACTGCACGGGACGCCGGATGTAACGGGTAATCTTCATGTTCTGCCCTCTGCGTGAAAAATCGGATTAAGTGGCTCTGGCTACGTCTGCCGGTTTGGTAAAACGCCGGTTTTAATGACAGTTTGTTTTAACAAAGAGATTTAACAAATAGTTCATATGAAATACTTATATGCCAACATTTAGTTTATTTTGTGAACTAATTGGCATTGATATATCCATTTCCAGCGTTTAATGTCAATGCAGATGACCGAAAACTGAGAGCGCCGAAACGAATATGCTAACAACTTTGCAACGTCAGATATTGGGTGCGGTCAATGCATCCGGCGGTCTGAGCCGTACCGAACTGGCGCAGCTTTCAGGAATGAGCAAAGCGGCGATTGGCGGCGTGGTGCGTGAAATGATCGACGCCGGTTTCCTGCACGAAGCGGAAACCGTGCCGGGGAACGGGCAGGGCAGACCTTCGGTGCGGCTGGTCGTTCATCCGGATGGCGCGTGGTTCGCCGGCGTTTCCTTGCTGCAAAATCCGGCGCAGATGGCGCTGATTAATCTGCATGGCGAAATCCTTTCACGGGTATCGTTCGAGGCCGGTGCCAGTCCGCAGCGTCTGGCAGAAAACATCGCCAGCGCGTTACCGGCACTGCTTGAACCGCATCCCGAAGCGGCAAAAAAACTGGTCGGGCTGGGGGTGACGTTATCCGGCCTTATTGATGAACATCAGTCCACCTGCGTACAGTCGGCGCTGCTTGGCTGGCGCGATGTGCCGCTGGCCAGCCTGATTTCACAGGCCACCGGCATGGACGTGGCCATCGAAAATGACGCCAAAGCTCTGGCGGTGAGTGAGAAAAGTTTCGGACAGGCGCGGGATCTGAGCAGCTTTACGCTGGTCAGTCATGGCGCGGGGATCGGCAGCGCGCATTTTGTCGCCGGTCAGTTGCATCGCGGCCTGCATGGCGGCGCAGGGGAAATCGCCCACTGCACGCTGGAACTGAACGGTTTGCCCTGCCGCTGCGGCAAGCGCGGTTGTCTCGATACGCTGGCGTCTCTGAATGCTATTGCCGAAATGGCCAGAGACGGCGGGCTGGAAGCGACCACCATTGGCGGCCTGGAAAAGCTGGCGATGCAGGGCGTCAGCGAAGCGGTGCGTATTCTGCACCGTGCTGGTTCCGCGCTCGGTTTAGCGATATCCCATCTGATTCAAATTAATGACCCGGACCTGATCCTGATAGCTCATCAGGACGCAGATTTCTCCGGGCTGTTCGGCACGGTTGTGCATCAGTCTATCGAAGCCAACGTTTTGCCGGGAAATGCCGGGAAAACGCCGGTTCGCACTTTTACCCTAAATGACGACACCTGGGCGCGCGCGGCGGCAAGTATTGCTGCACATCGCTTTCTGGTCGGTCTGAAGCCTGTCTGAGGAATCATCAACATGCGTATAGCTGTCAGCGGTATCCACATTGAATGCAGCACTTACAATCCGGTGCTGAATGAGGAAAAGGATTTCACCGTCGTGCGTGACGGCCAGTTACTGGCGTCACCGCGGTTTCGTTTTTTGCAGGATTACCCGGCGACGTTTTTACCGACCATCCATGCCCGCGCTATTGCCGGTGGTCCGGTAGCGCGCGCGACGTACGACAAATTCAAAGCAGAAATGCTGGCGGGACTGGAAGCGCAAAAACCGTTTGATGGCTTATATCTGGCGATGCACGGCGCGATGTATGTCGAAGGGCTGGAGGATGCGGAAGGCGACTGGATTGCTGCGGCGCGTAAAGCCGTCGGGCCGGACTGTCCGATCAGCGTCAGTTATGACCTGCACGGCAATGTCTCGCAGCGGATAATTGATGCCATTGATATGTTTTCGACTTACCGCACTGCCCCGCATATCGATGTGGAGGAAACCATGCGCCGTTCGGTCGCCATGTTGGTGAAACATCTGCAAACCGGTATAAAACCGACGCTGCTGTGGGTGCCGGTGCCGGTGGTATTACCGGGTGAACGTACCAGTACGGAAGATGAACCGGCGAAAAGTTTGTACGCCCGTCTGCCAGAAATGGATGAAGTGGATGGCGTGTGGGACAGCTCGCTGATGGTTGGTTATGTATGGGCAGATGAGCCACGAGCGACAGCCGCAGTGATCATGACCGGCACCGACCGGACGGCGCTGGAACAACAGGGCACGCAACTGGCGCAGGCTTACTGGGACGCGCGCGAAGATTTTGTGTTTGGCTGTGAAACGGACACCGTTGAGGCCTGCGTGAAAAAGGCGATTGCCTGTGAAACTCGTCCGGTGGTGCTGGCCGATTCCGGCGATAACCCGACCGGCGGCGGCGTGGGCGATCGTGCAGATGTGTTGCAGGAACTTATCAAACAGTATGCGCAAAATACGATCGTGGCAGGTATTGCCGATGCACCGGCAACGGACGCGGCATTTAACGCTGGCGTGGGATCAGTGCTGACGCTGACGTTGGGGGCTTCGCTGGATCATTCCAGCCCGCAGGTGAAAGGTGATTTTGAGGTGGTTTTCCTGCTCGATGCACTGACACCTTCTGACCGTCAGGCGGTTCTGCGCATTGGCGGAATTGACCTCGTGGTGTCGGCGCGTCGTCGTCCGTATCACAACATCAGCGATTTCACTGTGCTGGAACTGGATCCGCATACCGTCGATATCGTGGTGGTGAAATCCGGTTATCTGTCACCCGAGCTTGCGCCGATTGCGAGTCCGAATCTGATGGCGCTGTCTAACGGTGTGGTGGATCAGTTTGTAGAGCGCCTGCCGCGCAACCGCAAAGCACGCAAAACCTTCCCGTTTGACCGGGATTTCAGCTATTCGCCGCAGGTGCAGATTTCCGCGCGCAGCAAATAATTCAGGAGCCAATAAGATGAATCAGACTGCCGGACAGCAGGAAAAACGTCAGCCCGTGCTGAGCGTGAAGCATCTGACCACTTCATTTCTCGGCGAAGACGACTGGCTGCCGGTAGTGCGTGATTTGTCGTTTGACGTCTATGCCGGAGAAACGCTGGCGATTGTCGGTGAATCCGGTTCCGGCAAGAGCGTGACGTCGTTATCGGTGATGCGTTTACTCAAAGCGCAAAGCAGCCGGATTGAGGGCGAGGTCTGGCTCAATCAGCGTAATGTGTTGCGGCTCTCGGACAAACAGATGCGCGATATCCGCGGCAATGAGATGGCGATGATCTTTCAGGAGCCGATGACGTCGCTTAATCCAACGTTCAGCATCGGACGGCAGATTGCCGAAAGCCTGAAGCGGCATCGCGGCATGTCATCGGCACAAGCGCGGGCTGAAACCCTGCGGCTACTGGAAAAAGTGCGTATTCCGAATGCTAACGCGCGTTTTGATGAATATCCGCATCAGTTTTCCGGCGGCATGCGTCAGCGTGTGATGATCGCCATGGCGCTGGCGCTGAAACCGAAATTACTCATCGCGGATGAACCCACGACCGCGCTGGATGTGACGATTCAGGGACAGATTCTGGATTTGATCAAGACGTTGCAGGAAGAAGAAGGGATGGCGGTGCTGTTCATCACGCATGATATGGGCGTGGTGGCGGAGATTGCCGACCGGACGCTGGTGATGTATCGCGGAGAAGCGGTGGAAAGCGGGGCGACGGAAGACATTTTCCACCGGCCTCAGCACCCGTATACCCGTGCATTACTTGCGGCGGTGCCAAAATTAGGGTCGATGCAGGGGTGCGACTGGCCGCTGCGTTTTCCGCAAATCAACCTGCAAACCGGTGAAGCCAGTGTGCCGCAGGAAGTGGCGGGAACCATAGATTCGGTGCTGACGCCGTTGTTATCGGTCAAAAACCTCAGCGCGCGTTTTCCGGTGTATGGCGGTATTTTCAGCCGTCAGGTAGGCGCGGTGCATGCGGTGGAAAATATCAGCTTTGATTTATTTCAGGGCGAAACGCTTTCGCTGGTCGGCGAGTCCGGTTGCGGGAAATCCACGACGGGTCGTGCTGTGACCCGTCTGCTGAAACCGCACAGCGGCGCGATTGATTTCGACGGTTTCGATGTCACGAATCTGGGTAAGCGCGACATTTTGCAAATGCGTCAGCGCATCCAGATGATATTTCAGGATCCTTTCGCCAGTCTTAACCCACGTATGCGCATTGGCGACGCACTGATCGAACCGATGCTGCAACATAAACTGCATAACCGCAGCGATGCGAAAGAGAAGGCGGCGTCGCTGCTGCAAAGGGTCGGGTTGTCGCCGGATATGCTGCGCCGTTTTCCGCATGAGTTTTCCGGCGGTCAGCGTCAGCGAATTTGCATCGCGCGTGCCCTGACGCTCGATCCCAAAGTGATTGTCGCTGATGAATCGGTTTCGGCGCTGGATGTGTCAGTGAAAGCGCAGGTCGTGAATTTGCTGCTCGATTTGCAGGAAAGCATGAATCTTTCCTATCTGTTTATTTCGCATGACATGGCGGTGGTTGAGCGGGTGAGTCATCGCGTGGCGGTGATGTATCTGGGGGAAATCGTGGAGATCGGGCCACGTGCGGCAATATTTGATAATCCCCAACATGCGTATACCAAAAAACTGATGGCATCTGTGCCGGTGCCGGATCCCTCCCGCAGAATGCTCAAACGGCAAATGCAGGTGGATGAGCTGAAGAGCCCGGTGCGCGATAACGGCTATGTTCCGCCGCAAAGGCAATATCAGGAAATATCAGCAGGACATTTTGTTCAGGTCTGACGGGGCATACAGGAAAGTTTACTAAGAAGTGACTCAGGGATGAGTCTGGAAGATGGTGGTGGGGGAAGGATTCGAACCTTCGAAGTCGATGACGGCAGATTTACAGTCTGCTCCCTTTGGCCGCTCGGGAACCCCACCACAATTTTTTGTGGCATTTACTACTTACTTCTGGCCTTAAATCATCATGCGCTACATGGATGATTTATCGTTACAGCGGTTAGCTGCGAACGGGGCGCATAATACCAAATGATTCGAAGGTGTAAAGTGCTGAAAGCGATAAAAAAGTTCGTTTGCGGTTTTTTTGTTCTTAACGGTGCTTCTCTGAACGAAAAGCACCGTCAGAATGGGTTTACAGAATAACCGTGCGATTTCCGTAAACAAATACACGCTGCGCCAGCACGCGGTATAACGCCCGGCTGAGGACGTTTTTCTCAACGTCACGGCCTGCACGCATCATATCTTCAGCGGTATAAGTGTGATCGACGTTGATGACGTCCTGCATAATGATCGGGCCTTCATCCAGATTATCATTCACGTAGTGAGCCGTAGCACCGATCAGTTTCACGCCGCGCTCGTATGCCTGATGGTACGGACGGGCGCCGATGAATGCCGGCAGGAACGAGTGGTGAATGTTGATCACCTGATGCGGATAATGCTGCACAAAGCCCGGCGTCAGTACGCGCATGTATTTCGCGAGCACCACATAATCAGGCTGGTACTGATCGATTTGCGCAATCATCGCGCTGTCGTGCTGTTCGCGGGTCAGACCGTCATGGCTGACCAGATGGAACGGAATATCGAAACGCTCAACCAGCGTCTGCAAAGTATCGTGGTTGCCAATGACCGCAGCAATCTCGACATCCAGACCACCGTAAGCGGCTTTCATCAGTAAGTCACCCAGGCAATGCGCCTCTTTGGTGACCAGAATAACGATGCGGCGACGTCCGGTGCTGTTCAGCTCACGTACAGAACCGGCAGGCAGCGCGCTGTCGAGATCGGCCAGCAGGGTGGTGTCGTTGAAAATCCCTTCCAGCTCAGTACGCATAAAGAAGCGGCCGGTACGGTGATCAACAAATTCGTTGTTCTGCACGATATTGAGTTCGTGCTTATAGCAAATGTTGGTAATTTTGGCGATCAGACCTTTTGCGTCAGGGCAAATGGTGCGTAACACCTTGGTTTGTACGTTCTGTTGCGGCATGAGGGTGTGGATCCTGTCCAAGACTTATCAATATTACGGTTGAATTATTTACCGCAGCACTTCTTATATTTTTTGCCGGAACCGCACGGGCAAGCATCGTTTCGGCCTGTCTGCGGTTTAATTCCATTAATATAGTACCAGCGTTCTTTTAAACGAAGAAATCGCGAGCGTTCATGGATGAGGTGAATGTATTCATCACCGGTTTCTGTGAATCGCGCAGCAAACTCGACAAAGCCTTCATTGTTGTCGCGCCCGTCTGTTTCGCGGATAACCTCAAGTCCTTGCCAGTGCGTGCTGGTAAAGCCTTCCTGTAAACTGTCACGCCATTGCTCGGGTTGACAGTCCGGGTGCCAGGAGGCGATCAGATAACTCGCATTTTTCAAAACATAGGCTGTATAGCGCGAGCGCATCAAAGCTGCCGGAGAAGGCGCCACTTTATTCTCAGTAATGTAGGGCTGGCAGCATTCTTCATAAGAAAGGCTGCTGCCGCAAGGGCATATTTCAGACACACAAACTCCTGAACAGGCAGAGTATCAACATCCGGTGCGCGGTCTGCGCTATTGAATGCACCAAAATGATATGTTACCTAACAAACTCGCCGGGTGACAACGCGCTTCCCGGCCCATTCTCAAGATATGCGAAATATTAAGGTCATCAGATGAGCAGAAAAGTCACCATCGGTCTTGCCCTGGGGTCGGGAGCGGCAAAAGGGTGGGCTCACATTGGCGTGATCAATGCCCTGAAAGAAATGGATATCGAAGTCGATGTGGTGGCGGGTTGTTCGGTGGGTGCGCTGGTCGGTGCGGCGTATGTGAGCAACAGATTACCGGCGATTGAAAGCTGGGTACGTTCGTTTAGCTACTGGGATGTGCTGCGGCTGATGGATTTTTCATGGCGACGCGGCGGATTACTGCGCGGAGAGCGGGTTTTCAATGCGGTCGGTCAGTTGATCCGCATCGATGAGTTTGAAAAATGCTCGAAGAAGTTTGGTGCAGTCGCGACTAACCTGAGTACCGGACGAGAATTGTGGCTGACTAAAGGCGATTTGCATCAGGCTATTCGCGCCTCATGCAGTATGCCGGGCCTGCTGGCGCCGGTCTGGCATAACGGTTACTGGCTGGTTGACGGCGCAGTGGTCAATCCTGTGCCGGTGTCGCTGACCCGTGCTCTGGGGGCCGATATCGTGATTGCTGTCGACCTTCAGCATGACGCACATCTGATGCAGCAAGATTTGCTTACCGTACAACCGACCGGAGAAGCACTAAATACTGAGAAAGAAGTCAGCTGGCGTGACAGAATCCGCCAGCGCTTAACTCGTCCAAACGCCAGAAAGCCGAATGTCAGCCCTTCGGCGATGGAGATCATGTCGACCTCTATTCAGGTGCTGGAGAACCGGCTTAAGCGTAACCGTATGGCAGGTGACCCGCCGGATGTGTTGATCCAGCCATATTGTCCGCAGATTTCGACGCTGGATTTTCATCGGGCGGAAGAAGCGATTGAGGCGGGCAGGCTTGCGGTTGAGAAGCAAAGAGAACAGTTGTTGCCCCTGATAAAAAATAGACAGTTCTGAATGGCTTAAAACGTCTTTGGTCGAATCTGACAATTCTGCCAAGCAAAAACAGGCTTTATGAGCCACTATTAGAATAAGAAATTCTGGGGGACCCTGATGGACAAGCCACTTACAAGCAAGCATATTCTCATCGTTGAAGACGAAGCCGTTTTCCGATCTATCCTTGCTGGCTATGTAAGTTCCCTGGGTGCCACCTTTACCGAAGCTGAGAATGGTCTTGAAGCGTTATCCCTGCTTGAAGACTACCCGCCTGACCTGATCCTCTGTGACTTAGCGATGCCAGAAATGGGCGGGATGGAGTTTGTCGAAAATCTGAGATTGCAGGGCAACAAAATCCCGGTGCTGGTGATTTCAGCCACTGATAAAATGACCGATGTCGCTTCTATGTTGCGGCTTGGCGTGGAAGATGTTCTGCTTAAACCTCTTAACGATTTGCAGCGTTTACGTGAGGCGTTGCTTACGTCATTGTACCCAAAGCTTTTTTCCTCACAGGCGATGGAAGAAAGTTCACTGGTTCAGGACTGGGAAGCGCTGTGCCGCAATCCGAATGAAGCCCAGCGGTTATTGCAGGAGTTGCAACCGCCTGTGCAGCAGACGCTGGCGAGTTGCCGCATTAACTACCGGCAGCTGACAACAGCGGACCGTCCGGGGCTGGTGCTCGATATTGCGGCGCTTTCATCCAAAGATCTCGGGTTTTATTGTCTTGACGTCACCCGCGCCAATGAAAATGGCGTTCTGGCAGCCTTATTATTGCGGGCCATTTTTAACAGCTTATTACGTGAGCATTTGAGTAATCAGCAACAGCGGTTACCGCAAATGTCAACGTTGCTCAAACAAGTCAATCATTTATTCAGACAGGCTAATCTTGAAGGGCAATTCCCTTTGTTACTGGGCTATTATCATGCCGGTTTTAAGAATCTCATTCTGGTTTCTGCGGGATTACATGCCAACGTCAATACCGGCACCAATATGATCCAGCTCAGTAACGGTGTCCCGCTGGGGACGACGGGTGCAACATATTCCAATCAAATCAGTCAGAAATGCGATGCGTGGCAGTGTCAGGTATGGGGAGCGGGTGGACGTCTGAGATTAATGCTGTCCACAGAGTGAACTCACTTAATGTCACTGATAATAATGCCTTAATAACATTGAGCATTTTTTCGGCGTGTTATTACCTATCTTCGTTTTAATCCATTCTGCTAAGACCTATCTTATGCAAAATATGCCTTTGCAGGCGAACTTGCGGCTGAAACTGGTATAATGCGTTCCGGAATTTTTGGCTGTCTGTTTCACGTTGTTTAAAAAATAACAAATAGGAATTCGCTGATGAAAGTAACAGTTTTTGGTATCGGTTACGTCGGACTTGTTCAGGCGGCGGTTCTTGCTGAAGTCGGGCACGAAGTTTTGTGCATCGATGTTGATGCAAAGAAAGTGGAAAACCTGAAGAACGGGCAGATCCCAATTTTTGAACCAGGTCTAACCCCTCTGGTTCAACGTAATTACGAAGCAGGGCGTTTGCTGTTCAGCACCAATGCGGCTGAAGGTGTTGCCCATGCTACCGTCCAGTTTATCGCTGTCGGTACTCCGCCAGATGAAGATGGTTCTGCGGATCTTAAATATGTGACTGCTGTGGCGCGCACTATTGCCGAGCATATGACTGGACCTAAAGTAGTCATCGATAAGTCTACCGTGCCGGTGGGTACCGCCGATAAAGTGCGTGCGGTAATGAGTGAAAAACTCAAAGAACGCGGCGTGGATATCACTTTTGATGTCGTATCCAATCCTGAATTCCTGAAAGAAGGTGCTGCGGTTGCTGACTGTATGCGTCCTGAGCGTATCGTCATCGGTACAGATAATCCTGATGCCATCGATCCTATCCGTGAGCTTTACGAACCGTTTAACCGTAATCACGATCGTATGATCCTGATGGATATCCGCAGTGCTGAACTGACCAAATATGCGGCCAACTGTATGCTGGCAACCAAAATCAGCTTCATGAACGAAATGTCCAATCTGGCAGAAATGCTGGGTGCTGATATCGAAAAAGTGCGTCAGGGGATTGGTTCTGACTCCCGTATCGGTTACCACTTTATCTATCCAGGTTGCGGTTATGGCGGTTCTTGTTTCCCTAAAGATGTTCAGGCATTAATCCGTACCGCAGAGCACATCGGTTATCAGCCAAAACTTTTGCAGGCGGTGGAACAGGTCAATTATCAGCAAAAATATAAATTGCCTGCTTTCATTCAGCGCCACTTCGGTGACGACCTGAAAGGCAAAACCTTTGCGCTTTGGGGGCTGTCCTTCAAACCTAATACCGATGACATGCGTGAAGCCTCAAGCCGTGTATTAATGGAACAGCTCTGGGCTGCGGGTGCAAAAATCAAAGCTTATGATCCTGAAGCCATGAATGAGACACAGCGTATTTATGGTCATCGCGAAGATTTAGAATTAATGGGTACTAAAGAATCCGCATTGCACAATGCTGATGCGCTGATTATTTGCACTGAATGGCAGAACTTCCGTGCCCCTGATTTTGATGTGATCAAAAAAGCATTAAAAGAGCCGGTTATCTTTGATGGTCGAAACTTATTCGATCCTGAACGTTTGGAGAAACGCGGGTTTACTTACTACGGCATTGGCCGCGGTGCTTCAATCAATCCGGTTCTGTAAGGAGTTTTCATGAAATATCTGGTTACCGGCGCAGCGGGCTTTATTGGCTTCTATGTGTCGCAACGTTTGTTAGCAGCAGGTCATTCGGTTGTCGGGATCGATAATCTGAATGATTATTATGATGTCAGCCTGAAACTGGCGCGGCTTGCTCAGCTGGAGAATAAAGACGGCTTCGAGTTTATTAAGCTGGATTTAGCCGATCGTGAAGGCATGGCCGCATTGTTTGCCGGACAGCGTTTCGAACGAGTGATCCATTTGGCCGCGCAGGCTGGTGTCCGATATTCAATCGAAAACCCTCTGGCTTATGCTGATTCTAACCTGGTTGGGTTTGTAAACATTCTGGAAGGTTGCCGCCATAATAAAGTCGGGCATTTGCTTTATGCTTCTTCCAGCTCAGTTTATGGTTTGAACAAAAAGCAACCTTTCTCAACCGATGATTCTGTTGACCATCCTGTTTCATTGTATGCGGCGACGAAAAAAGCCAATGAATTAATGGCTCATACCTATTCACATCTTTATGGATTACCAACGACCGGATTACGTTTCTTTACCGTATATGGTCCCTGGGGACGTCCTGATATGGCATTGTTTAAGTTTACTAAAGCAATGCTGGCGGGACAGAGTATTGATGTTTATAACCACGGTGAAATGCGTCGAGACTTTACTTATATCGATGATATTGCAGAAGCCATTGTTCGTTTACAGGATGTCATTCCGCAATCTGATCCTAACTGGACTGTGGAACAGGGATCTCCGGCAAGCAGTTCCGCGCCTTATTGCGTTTATAATATCGGCAATAACAACCCGGTAAAACTCATGGCCTATATCAGTGCGCTGGAGAAGGCATTAGGCATGGAGGCTGTTAAGAATATGCTGCCAATGCAACCGGGCGATGTACACGAGACAAGCGCGGATACGCAGCCGTTGTCGCAGGCCATTGGCTTTGCGCCTGAAACCAGCGTTGAGCAGGGCGTGCAGAAGTTTGTTGACTGGTATCGGGATTTTTATCAGGTCTGAAATTCAGGATAAAAATTCTGTTACGTTAAAGGCTGCTCAGGCAGCCTTTTTTATGGAATCAGTTAAGTCCTATAGCAGTCTGAATGTAATCCATTTTTAAGATGCACTTGTTTGGTTTTTGTATTAGTAACAAGAAGCATTTATCTGCGGGATTAGAAAACGAAAAGCCCATCATAAAGATGGGCTTTTTTGTATTAACATTTATGTTAATAAGGGCAATTACAGCAGGAAATCGTCCAGTGATTTACCTTGCTCTTCGATTGCTTTCTTGATTACAGCTGGAGTACGGCCCTGGCCAGTCCAGGTTTTGTTTTCGCCGTTTTCGTCAACGTATTTGTATTTAGCAGGACGCGCTGCACGTTTTGCTTTACCGGTAGCCTTAGTAGCAGCCATGGTTTGCAGCAATTCGTTAGGATCAATGCCATCAGCAATCAGCATTTCACGGTATTGTTGCAGTTTGCGGGTGCGCTCTTCAATCTCAGCAGCTGCCTGAGAATCTTCTTCGCGACGCTCGTTCACAACAACTTCTAATTTTTCCAGCATCTCTTCCAGAGTTTCCAGAGTGCATTCTCTTGCTTGCGCGCGCAGAGTACGGATGTTGTTCAGAATCTTTAATGCTTCGCTCATTATACTAGTCTCAAATTATATTGGTGGGGGGCGTTTGGCTAATAATAGAATGCTCTTCAGTATTCTGCAATAGCCAATTTGTATACCTGACCTTAATTTACGCATTTAATGCAAATGGTGAATGTGTCCTGCAAAATATAGGCAGGACAGTTCACACTATTTATCTGAGGTCTATAACCCTAATTTCAATACACGCTTATGCGCTATTGTTGCAATGCGTAAGTCGTTTTATAAGCATGCGATTGTTCACACAATTAAAGAGGATGTGAAGATAACTAATGTAAGGACAAGGGGAAATTGAGGAGGCAGTATCGCAACAGCATACTAAATTTTTTACTTTTAAGTGCTTCTATCCTGTCAGATATTGTATAGACAAACCCATAATGCGACCCTCTGGTATATAAGATGAGCCATGTCAGGGAGTATTGTCGTCTAACGATTACGGATTATCGGCTATTGCATTTATAAATTTTGATTGTAAGTTTCTGTGATTTTTTCAAATGTAATGATTCTTTGAACCGTACCCGATAACTGCGCCAGACAGGCGTGGTTATAGATTGTCAGGCTTGTGGTACAATCCACGCCGAAAATTTATGCCATCCATTTACATTATGGGGTCACTCCTTCATGGCTCAGCTTTATTTCTATTACTCGGCAATGAATGCCGGTAAGTCCACTTCGCTATTGCAATCTTCATATAATTATCAAGAACGTGGTATGCGCACGCTGGTGTTAACAGCAGAATTAGATCATCGTTTCGGTGTCGGTAAAGTCAGCTCCCGAATCGGTTTATCCTCGCCGGCAGAGCTCTACAATAAGGACACTGAACTTTTCAATCTAATAGCCCAGGAGAATCGCTCTCAGCGTCTGAGCTGCGTTTTGATAGATGAATGCCAGTTCCTCACTAAGGCGCAGGTATCCCAGCTCACTGACGTTGTGGACGATCTGGATGTGCCGGTACTTTGTTATGGCCTGCGGACCGATTTTCGTGGTGAACTTTTTGAGGGCAGTGAATATTTGCTGGCATGGGCGGATAAACTGGTTGAGCTGAAAACCATCTGTCACTGCGGACGTAAGGCTAACCGTAACCTGAGGCTGGATGAGAAGGGTAACGCCCTGCATGATGGCGCACAGGTCGTTATAGGCGGTGACGAAAGCTATGTATCTGTCTGCCGTAAGCACTACAAAGAAGCCATGGCGGCGTTTGATACCACGGTCGAAGTTAAACCAGAGTAAATTTGCAAAGTATTTACGGAGGTTTTTTTGGCTTTTATCTTCAAAGCCATTCTCAAATTTTCCCTCATTTATCCTGAATCCATAAAAAAACCCGCTTTTCAGCGGGTTTTTACTTTCTGATTTGAGCTATCAGAAACTCAGCAGATTATTTTTTGCTGGTTTTCTTTTCAGCTTTAGGAGCAGCAACAACAACTTCTGCTGCTTCTTCTTCGCTGAATTCGCGGCCGTAGAAAGTATCCATCAGAATCTGTTTCAGTTCAGAGATCAGCGGGTAACGTGGGTTAGCACCGGTACACTGGTCATCGAACGCATCTTCAGACAGTTTGTCTACTTTCGCCAGGAAGTCAGCTTCCTGAACGCCTGCTTCACGGATAGAGGTTGGGATACCCAGCTCCGCTTTGATTTCATCCAACCAGGTCAGCAGTTTCTGAATTTTCTGTGCAGTACGGTCACCGGCAGCGCTCAGACCTAAATGGTCAGCCACTTCTGCGTAGCGACGACGCGCTTGTGGGCGGTCATACTGACTGAAAGCAGTCTGTTTAGTTGGGTTGTCATTGGCGTTGTAGCGGATGACGTTAGAAATCAGCATTGCGTTAGCCAGACCGTGTGGAATATGGAACTCTGAACCCAGTTTATGGGCCATTGAGTGACAAACCCCAAGGAAGGCGTTAGCGAACGCGATACCCGCGATAGTTGCCGCATTGTGAACACGCTCACGTGCTACCGGATTTTTAGCCCCTTCGTTGTAGCTGGCTGGCAGGTTTTCTTTAAGCAGTTTCAGTGCCTGCAGAGCCTGACCGTCGGAATATTCGTTAGCCAGTACAGAAACGTAAGCTTCCAGTGCGTGAGTCACCGCATCCAGACCACCGAAAGCACACAGTGATTTAGGCATGTTCATCACCAGATTAGCATCAACGATAGCCATATCAGGTGTCAGCGCATAGTCAGCCAGTGGATATTTCTGACCAGTTGCATCATCGGTAACAACCGCAAACGGAGTCACTTCAGAACCGGTACCGGAAGTGGTAGTGACGGCGATCATTTTCGCTTTCACGCCCATTTTCGGGAATTTGTAGATACGTTTACGGATATCCATAAAGCGCAGCGCCAAATCTTCGAACTGAGTGTCCGGGTGTTCGTACAGAACCCACATGATTTTCGCGGCGTCCATCGGTGAACCACCACCCAGCGCGATAATGACGTCTGGTTTGAAGGAGTTCATTTGCTCAGCACCTTTACGAACAATGCTCAGCGTTGGGTCAGCCTCTACTTCGAAGAACACCTCTGTTTCAATACCGTGGCTTTTCAGAACGCTGGTAATCTGATCTGCATAGCCGTTATTGAACAGGAAACGGTCAGTGACGATGAATGCGCGTTTTGCTCCATCAGTAGCCACTTCTTCCAGTGCGATTGGCAGTGAGCCACGACGGAAGTAAATAGATTTTGGAAGTTTATGCCACAACATGTTTTCTGCTCGCTTCGCTACAGTTTTCTTGTTGATCAAGTGTTTAGGACCGACGTTTTCAGAGATGGAGTTACCACCCCATGAACCGCAACCCAGCGTCAGAGAAGGAGCAAGTTTGAAGTTGTACAGGTCACCGATACCACCCTGAGAAGCCGGGGTGTTAATCAGGATACGTGCGGTTTTCATTTTGTTGCCAAAATAGTTCACACGTTCTGGTTGGTTGTCCTGGTCTGTATACAGGCAAGAGGTATGGCCGATACCGCCCATTTCTACCAGTTTCTCAGCTTTAGCAACCGCGTCTTCGAAGTTCTTAGCACGGTACATCGCGAGGGTAGGGGACAGTTTTTCGTGTGCAAATGGTTCTGATTCGTCAACAACGCTGACTTCACCAATTAACACTTTAGTATGAGCTGGCACTTTGATGCCGGCCATTTCAGCAATTTTAGTCGCTGGCTGGCCTACGATAGCCGCGTTCAGGCCACCATTTTTCAGAATGATATCTGAAACAGCCTTCAGCTCTTTGCCTTGCAGCATGTAGCCGCCGTGAGATGCGAAACGTTCACGAACTGCGTTATAAGCAGAATCAACCACGATGATGGACTGTTCAGACGCACAGATTACGCCATTATCGAAGGTTTTGGACATCAGCACGGAAGCAACAACACGTTTGATATCTGCAGTTTCATCAACAACGACCGGGGTATTACCTGCACCCACGCCGATTGCTGGCTTACCGGAGCTGTAGGCTGCTTTAACCATGCCCGGACCACCGGTTGCCAGAATCAGGTTCAGATCCGGGTGGTGCATAAGTTGGTTAGAAAGTTCTACACTTGGTTCATCAATCCAGCCAATGATGTCTTTTGGCGCACCGGCAGCGATAGCAGCCTGCAGAACGATGTCTGCCGCTTTGTTAGTCGCGTTTTTAGCACGTGGGTGTGGAGAGAAGATTATACCGTTACGTGTTTTCAGGCTGATAAGCGCTTTGAAAATCGCAGTGGAAGTGGGGTTGGTAGTTGGGACGATACCGCAAATCAGGCCGATGGGTTCAGCGATAGTGATGGTACCGAAAGTGTCATCCTGACCCAGGATGCCACAGGTTTTTTCGTCTTTGTAAGCATTGTAGATATATTCGGAGGCGAAGTGGTTTTTGATCACTTTGTCTTCGACAATACCCATTCCGGATTCTTCAACGGCCAGTTTGGCGAGCAGAATACGAGAATCGGCAGCAGCCAGAGCGGCGGCAGCGAAAATCTTATCTACTTGTTCCTGACTGAAGTTGGCATATTCGCGCTGTGCCTTTTTGACTCGCGCAACGAGTGCGTTTAGTTCAGCGACATTTGTTACAGCCATGATGCTCTCCTGATAAAGTTAAACTCTTTTAGTAAATAACTTGCCAAAGACTAGTATAGACCTGCTATCAGTCACCGTGAGAAACTAATTAACTCTATGATTCTCAAGGTGTTGTCTTTGTCTCTTTATTTGCTTAAAGAGCTTCCAGTAGTGAAGCACGTAAGGTAGTAGATAACTCCTCATTCAACGTGGCTTGACGAATATTTGTTCTGCAAACTACCGTTGAGTGACTATGCACAAAGCTTACCTATTTGTAGGCAGACGTAATTTGATCTGGATCACTAAACACCTAAGCTGACACCTTTCAGCAGTGGTTTATTGAGAATAATTATCAAATTCGTCCATGGATAATACAGTTTTGTATCTAAAGTTATCAATAAAAAAACTGATTTTTAACAAAAGTCTTATCCACTGCCTTTATTTGTAAATCTGGTGATAAAAACTATGAAACGGCGTGGCGCCTTTACTGCGATTCCAGTACATTAGCGCCCATCAAAACCTTCATCTACTGGCGTAACTGTGCGGAGTTCTGCGTGAGCCAATCTTTATTAGATTTTTCTGGTTATATCAAATTCTTTGTCGGGCTGTTTGCACTGGTCAACCCGGTGGGGATCTTGCCAGTGTTTATCAGTATGACCAGCTATCAGGCGGCGGCAGGGCGTAACAAAACCAATATGACGGCCAACCTTTCTGTTGCCATTATATTGTCGACCGCGCTGTTCCTCGGCGATGCGATTCTGCACCTGTTCGGCATTTCCATTGATTCGTTCCGTATTGCTGGCGGGATCCTGGTGGTCACTATCGCCATGTCGATGATCAGCGGAAAGCTCGGGGAAGATAAACAGAACAAGCAGGAAAAGTCAGAAACAGCGATCCGCGAAAACGTCGGTGTAGTTCCGCTGGCATTGCCTTTAATGGCAGGACCCGGTGCAATCAGTTCAACAATCGTCTGGAGTTCGCGTTATCACAGCTGGCCAAACCTGCTGGGTCTGACCGTTGCGATCATGTTCTTCGCCTTCTGCTGCTGGCTGCTGTTCAGGGCGGCACCTTTACTGGTGCGTCTGCTGGGGCAAACCGGCATTAACGTCATCACCCGTATTATGGGATTGCTGCTGATGTCACTGGGCATTGAATTTATTGTGACAGGTATAAAAGCGATTTTCCCGGGCCTTCTTTAATCAATTAGCGGCCGAATTATCACGAAAATACCCAGGTGTTTTCGTGATAATTATCACTTCCACTTATAATCTAATGCCTTATTATAGTGCAGCTAATGGCTTAATTCAGAGCAATTGCACCCTAATGTAGCGCAAACCCTTGTCTCACTCCTCTTTTCAATCCAAGTCCTCATTTCTTTAAATAAACTTAGCTAATTATTGGCTAATTACGGGCGTTTATTGCCCGTATTGACGCTAATTTACTCACATCATTCTGTAAGGCTTGTGCAGGCTGTATCGAGATGTTATTAGTGTTAACACAGCAGTTAACAGGTGTTTATTCTTATAAATCTAACAATGTTAACTGATTGTGTCAGGCGAGTTCTTGAACAGTCTCCGGTAGGACTTTGATGAGTAATTTCGCCATAAAGATATATTAAATCAGTGGGTTAAAACTGTTTTCTGCTCTCTGCCTGACTGACCTGTTGTAAAGACTGTTATGAGTAAAAGAGAATTACGTAACAAATTTGCAAAATTTATTGGCGCGCGTAACAGGGTTCTGATAATTTTCAAATCGCCTTCAAAAATGGATTTTTGTTTAGAGCAATGCTCCTGGTGAGCACGATTCTTGCTAGTGCGAAAAAGATTGAAGCCATTTTATTTGTTTTTGGAGAGTGTCGTGTCGCAATGCTTACTGCAAATTTATCCTCATGTGTTTTCTGCAAAAAGAAAACCGGGCATAACGTTGACGACATCAAACCGCCTTATGCTGAATTTTCATGATCAGCTAAACAAATCTTCAGATCTTCTTCTTATTAATTTGATGGCTCGCATTTAACCGCGAAGGATTTTCTATCGCCCTAAGTCGGGTTAATAAGAAAATAATATTGTTAAGTGCAGGAATAACAGTATGTGATTGCCTGGTTCGCCACAGAATTCTTTTTGTCGCGCACGGGGTGAATCAAATGGAGCGAGATCATCCTTAACGATCTCAGAAACCGCAAGGCGATTAACAGCCAGAGGTTTAACGGACTTACCAGGTAACACATGCAGTAGTAGGGGACAGCCATCTGCGGGTGGTAACTACATGGGGCTTTTCATGAGCAATTCGTTCCTGCTCTTGAAATCCGTTGACCCAGCAAGGGTTTATCTTGCACCCAGGCGTGCAAGTTCATAATAAAAACTGGAGTTGAATAAAAATGACCAACATCACAAAAAAAAATCTGCTGGCTGCCTGCATTATGGCTGCGGTTGGCGCGGTGTCAGTGAATAATGCATTTGCAGCCAATGTGCCGGCAGGTGTCACTCTGGCAGCCAAACAAGAACTGGTTCGTAACAACGGTTCAGAAGTTCAGTCTCTCGACCCGCATAAAGTTGAAGGCGTACCAGAATCCAACGTTATCCGTGACTTGCTTGAAGGCCTGGTGAATACCGACAGTAAAGACGGCAGCGTTATTCCTGGCGTAGCAACCAGCTGGGAAAACAAAGATTTTAAAGTCTGGACCTTCCACCTGCGTCCGGAAGCTAAATGGTCCAACGGTGACCCTGTGACCGCCGCTGATTTCGTTTACAGCTGGCAGCGTCTGGCAGATCCTAAAACCGCATCTCCTTACGAAAGCTACCTGCAATACGGTCATATCGAAAACATTGATGACATCATTAGTGGTAAGAAAAGCCCTGATACTCTGGGTGTGAAAGCCATCGACGACCATACCCTGCAAGTAACGCTGACCGAACCTGTTCCGTATTTCGTAAAAATGCTGTCTCACACCGCGATGAAGCCGGTAAACAAAAGTGTTGTTGAGAAGTTTGGCGACAAATGGACCCAACCAGAAAACTACGTGAGCAACGGCGCATACAAACTGAAAGCCTGGACCGTCAACGAACGTATTGTCCTGGAACGCAGCCCGACTTACTGGGATAACGCAAAAACTGTGATCAACCAGGTAACTTACCTGCCAATTTCTTCGGAAGTAACTGACGTTAACCGCTACCGCAGCGGCGAAATCGACATGACTTACAACAACATGCCGATCGAACTGTTCCAGAAACTGAAGAAAGAAATCCCAACCGAAGTTCACGTTGACCCGTACCTGTGTACTTATTACTACGAAATCAACAACCAGAAAGCGCCGTTTACCGATTCTCGCGTTCGTGAAGCACTGAAACTGGGCCTGGACCGCGATATCATCGTGAACAAAGTAAAAGCACAGGGCGACCTGCCAGCTTACGGTTACACCCCTCCTTATACCGATGGTGCGAAATTGACTCCGCCAGCCTGGTTCAAAGAGACTCAGGAACAACGTAACGAGCAGGCTAAAAAACTGCTGGCCGAAGCAGGTTACACCTCTGCTAAACCTCTGACTTTCGATCTGTTGTACAACACGTCGGATCTGCACAAGAAACTGGCTATCGCTGCCGCCGCTATCTGGAAGAAAAACCTGGGTGTTGACGTGAAACTCGTTAACCAGGAATGGAAAACCTTCCTGGACAGCCGTCATCAGGGCAACTTTGATGTGGCACGTGCGGGCTGGTGTTCTGACTATAACGAACCTTCTTCCTTCCTGAACACCATGCTGTCTGACAGCAGCAACAACACCGCTCACTATAAGAGCCCGGCGTTTGATAAAGACATCGCGGACACTCTGACAGTGAAAACTGATGAAGAGCGTGCGGCGCTGTATCAGAAAGCAGAAACCCAGCTGGATAAAGACTCTGCCATTGTTCCTGTTTATTACTACGTGAACGCGCGTCTGGTGAAACCATACGTTGGCGGTTACACCGGTAAAGATCCGCAGGACAACGTCTACGTGAAAGACTTGTACATCATCAAACACTAAGTCACGGATATCAGAGCAAGGCATCCCCGAGCTGCCTTGCTCATCCTATTTTGATGAAGGTAATGTTTTTCATTCCGGATTTCGGGATGAAAACAAAGAGCCACCACGGCGACGATCAGTTGATGGTCGTCGTGAACAAGCCAAAACTATAAAGCTGTAGTGACAGGCTTAGAAACAGGTACGGGCAATGTTAAAGTTTATTTTACGCCGCTGTCTGGAAGCGATTCCGACGCTATTCATTCTGATCACCATTTCATTTTTTATGATGCGTCTCGCACCGGGCAGCCCTTTTACGGGTGAGCGTAATCTCCCGCCAGAAGTGATGGCAAACATTGAGGCCAAATATCACCTCAATGACCCTATGTATAAGCAGTACTTCCACTATTTAGAACAGCTGGCGAAAGGCGATTTCGGCCCGTCGTTCAAATATAAAGACTATACCGTTAATGATCTGGTTGCGGCCTCGTTCCCGGTTTCAGCGAAACTCGGTCTGGCGGCATTTATCATGGCGATTGTGTTTGGTGTGAGTGCGGGCGTTATTGCCGCCCTGAACCAAAATACCAAATGGGATTACACGGTAATGGGCATAGCGATGACCGGGGTGGTTATACCCAGTTTCGTGGTGGCGCCGTTACTGGTGCTGATATTTGCGATTACGCTGAAATGGCTGCCTGGTGGTGGCTGGAACGGCGGTGGCGCAAAATATATGATCTTGCCAATGGTGGCGCTGTCTCTGGCGTATATCGCCAGTATCGCGCGTATCACACGTGGCTCAATGATCGAAATTCTGCATTCCAACTTTATCCGTACAGCACGTGCTAAAGGTTTGCCATTGCGCCGCATCATTTTGCGTCACGCACTGAAACCCGCGCTGCTGCCGGTATTGTCCTACATGGGACCGGCCTTCGTGGGTATCATCACCGGTTCGATGGTCATCGAGAGCATTTTCGGATTGCCAGGTATTGGCCAGCTGTTTGTTAACGGTGCATTAAACCGTGACTATTCACTGGTTCTGAGCCTGACCATTTTAGTGGGCGCATTGACTATTTTGTTCAATGCGATCGTCGACGTGCTTTATGCCGTCATCGACCCGAAAATCCGTTATTAATGCCGGAGTACGTCAATGATGTTAAGTAAGAAAAATAGCGACGTCGTCGAAAACTTCAGCGAGAAACTGGAAGTTGAAGGCCGCAGTTTGTGGCAGGATGCGCGACGCCGCTTTATGCACAACCGCGCCGCGGTGACCAGCCTGATCGTCCTCGCGTTCATCGCCTTATTTGTGACTTTCGCGCCAATGTTGTCGCAGTTTGCCTACGATGATACTGACTGGAATATGATGTCAGCCGCCCCTGATATGGCTTCCCATCACTTCTTCGGGACAGATTCTTCAGGCCGTGATTTGCTGGTGCGTGTGGCGATCGGCGGGCGTATTTCCCTGATGGTTGGCGTGGCGGCAGCGCTGGTTGCGGTGATCCTCGGTACGCTTTACGGGTCATTGTCCGGTTATCTGGGCGGTAAAATTGACTCCGCGATGATGCGTCTGCTGGAAATTCTCAACTCCTTCCCGTTCATGTTCTTCGTCATTCTGCTGGTGACCTTCTTCGGACAAAACATCCTGCTGATCTTCGTGGCGATCGGGATGGTGTCCTGGCTGGACATGGCACGTATCGTGCGTGGTCAGACCCTTAGTCTGAAACGTAAAGAATTCATCGAAGCGGCGCTGGTGAGCGGTGTGAATACGCGCAATATCGTGTTGCGTCACATTGTTCCGAACGTACTGGGTGTCGTAGTGGTGTATGCATCGCTGCTGGTACCCAGCATGATCCTGTTCGAATCCTTCCTGAGCTTCCTCGGCTTAGGGACGCAGGAGCCGCTGAGCAGTTGGGGCGCGTTGTTAAGTGATGGCGCCAACTCGATGGAAGTTTCACCTTGGTTACTGCTGTTCCCGGCAGGCTTCCTGGTTGTAACTCTGTTTTGTTTCAATTTTATCGGCGATGGCTTGCGTGATGCCCTCGACCCGAAAGATCGTTAAGGAGTGCAACCATGAGCACCATTGAACACTCCACTTTTGCATCACCCGCTGCGGTTGACGGCAAAGCACCTCCGATCCTGCTGGATGTGCAAGACCTGCGCGTGACTTTCGAGACGCCCGACGGTGACGTGACCGCGGTAAATGACCTGAACTTTGACTTACGTGCCGGTGAAACGCTGGGCATTGTGGGCGAATCAGGTTCCGGTAAATCACAGACTGCATTTGCCCTGATGGGCTTGCTGGCCAGCAACGGTCGCATTGGCGGTTCTGCGAAATTTAATGGCCGCGAAATTCTGAACCTGCCGCAACAGCAGCTCAACAAGCTTCGTGCAGAACAGATATCGATGATTTTCCAGGATCCGATGACCTCTCTCAACCCGTACATGCGTGTGGGTGAGCAGCTGATGGAAGTCCTGATCCTGCATAAAAAAATGAGCAGTCGTGAAGCGTTTGAAGAATCTGTACGCATGCTGGACGCGGTGAAAATGCCGGAAGCCCGCAAGCGTATGAAAATGTTCCCGCACGAATTTTCCGGCGGTATGCGCCAGCGCGTAATGATCGCGATGGCCTTATTGTGCCGACCAAAATTGCTGATTGCTGATGAACCCACGACCGCACTGGACGTTACTGTTCAGGCGCAGATCATGACGTTACTTAATGAGCTGAAAGCCGAGTTCAACACCGCCATCATCATGATTACCCATGATCTGGGCGTTGTGGCCGGTATCTGCGATAAAGTGCTGGTGATGTATGCTGGCCGTACCATGGAATATGGTCGTGCGCGCGATGTGTTCTACGATCCGTGTCATCCGTATTCTATCGGCCTGCTGAACGCGGTTCCGCGTCTGGATGCCGAGGGCGGGGCGATGCTCACGATTCCCGGCAATCCGCCAAACTTGTTGCGCCTGCCAAAAGGTTGTCCTTTCCAGCCTCGCTGCCCGCATGCGATGGATATCTGCTCCTCGGCTCCGCCGCTTGAGCGTTTCGGTGATGGTCGCCTGCGTGCCTGCTATAAGCCGCTGGAGGAACTGGTATGACTGACAATACAGTAATGAACAGCGCGGCAATGAACACAAATGCACCTGAGAAAAAAGTCCTGCTTGAAGTGGCGGATCTCAAAGTCCATTTCGATATCAAAGACGGCAAACAGTGGTTCTGGCAGCCATCAAAAACCCTGAAAGCGGTTGATGGTGTCACGCTGCGCCTGTATGAAGGTGAAACTCTGGGTGTTGTAGGTGAATCCGGTTGCGGTAAATCGACTTTCGCCCGTGCGCTGATCGGTCTGGTAAAAGCGACCGATGGCCGCGTAGCCTGGTTAGGCAAAGATCTGCTCAATATGTCTGATAATGAGTGGCGCCAGACCCGCAGCGACATCCAGATGATTTTCCAGGATCCGCTGGCGTCTCTGAACCCGCGTATGACTATCGGCGAAATTATTGCCGAGCCGCTGAAAACCTATAATCCGAAAATGCCTCGTGCTGAGGTCAAAGAGAAAGTGAAGGCAATGATGTTAAAGGTCGGGCTGCTGCCTAACCTGATTAACCGTTACCCGCACGAATTCTCCGGCGGTCAGTGTCAGCGTATCGGTATTGCCCGCGCCCTGATCCTTGAACCGAAACTGATTATCTGTGATGAACCGGTTTCTGCTCTGGATGTTTCTATTCAGGCGCAGGTTGTTAACCTGTTGCAACAGTTGCAGCGCGAAATGGGCTTGTCGCTGATTTTCATCGCGCACGATCTGGCAGTGGTGAAGCACATTTCTGACCGTGTCTTGGTGATGTATCTGGGACATGCGGTCGAACTGGGAACTTATGATGAGGTGTACAACAATCCTCAGCATCCGTATACCCGTGCCCTGATGTCTGCGGTGCCCGTGCCGGATCCGGATAAAGAGCGCAACAAGACCATTCAGTTGCTGGAAGGGGAGTTACCTTCGCCGATCAATCCGCCATCAGGCTGCGTATTCCGTACCCGCTGCCCGATAGCCGGACCTGAATGTGCGATCACCCGTCCGTTGCTGGAAGGCAGCTTCCGTCATGCGGTATCCTGCCTGAAAGTTGATCCGCTCTGATAAATACTCTCAGACGGAAAGCATAAAAAAACCTGCCATTGGCAGGTTTTTCTTTTCTGTTAAGCGCCTCTCCTAAATCACTCCTTCCAGAGGATATGACAGAGCTTATGATCTTTCTCGCGGCACAACAGGACACGGGCAAAGATATCATTAATCGGCTGATCTTCAGCGTCAGCCAGACCAATCACCACTTCCGCGAAGAAGTCAGGATTCAGATCGTAATCCACATGCTCAACCCAGTCTTCTGCGGGATCATATAATTCAGCGCCGCCGCGTTCTTCAAATTGCAGATTGAAGATCAGGATATCCGCTGGATCCAGATTATCTCCGGCCAGTTCCAGAAAGATGTCGTAGGCTTGTTCAAGCGTTTCGTCTTCGGTCAGGCGATTATTCAGGTCCATATCATTCTCGTTTACAAATAAGTGTGTTCAGGCTGAAACCAGCCGGTACTGAGCGTATTACATCATGCCCGACGCGGCTTTTACAGCAGCGGACTGAAAAAGTAGAACAAACGTTCAACGATGCGATGCCAGAAAGGCCGCTTAAGCCAGGCTTCGACATCCAGCAGATGCGAACGGGCAAGGTAATCATCCTGCACACGACCCAGATCGTCACCGAATCCGGCGTCATCAATGACCAGTGTTATTTCAAAATTCAGCCAGAGGCTGCGCATATCGAGATTCACGGTACCAACCAGACTGAGCTGACCGTCGACCAGAATACTTTTGGTATGCAGCAGGCCATCTTCGAACTGATAAATCTTTACACCCGCTTCCAGCAACTCGCCAAAGAAGGCTTTACTGGCCCAGTCGACCATCATTGAATCGTTCTTCATTGGCAAAATGATACTGACATCGACTCCGCGCTGAGCTGCCGTACAAATGGCATGCAGCAGGTCATCACTTGGCACCAGATAAGGTGTCGTCATCACCAACTGTTCGCGGGCGGAATACGTTGCGGTCAGCAGCGCCTGGTGGATCATATCTTCCGGGAAGCCCGGACCGGAGGCGATCACCTGAATGGTATGGCCGCTTTCCTGCTCGAACGGCATCTGATTCAGATCCGGTTCCGGTGGCAGAATGCGTTTGCCGGTCTCAATCTCCCAGTCGCAGGAATACACAATGCCCATGGTCGTGGCGACCGGGCCTTCCATACGCGCCATCAGGTCCACCCACTGACCGACGCCAGCATCCTGCTTGAAGAAGCGCGGATCGACCATATTCATGCTGCCGGTATAAGCGACATAGTTGTCGATCAGCACGACTTTACGGTGCTGGCGCAAATCCATACGGCGCAGGAATACACGGAATAAATTCACCTGTAACGCTTCGACCACTTCGATACCGGCGTTGCGCATCATGGCCGGATAAGGGCTGCGGAAGAAGGCCACGCTGCCTGCGGAGTCGAGCATCAGACGGCAATGAATACCACGGCGTGACGCGGCCATCAGGGACTCAGCGACCTGATCCACCAGACCGCCAGGCTGCCAGATATAGAACACCATTTCGATGTTGCTGCGGGCCAGTTCAATATCGCGCATCATGGCTTTCAGCACGTCGTCACTGGTGGTCAGCAGTTGCAGCTGGTTGCCTTTGACGCCCGCAATGCCCTGACGGCGTTCACAAAGCTGGAAAAGAGACGCCGCAATTTCACTGTTTTCTGTCGCGAAAATACGTTTGCAGTCTTTGAGATCATTCAGCCAGCGCGCCGTGGAAGGCCACATGGCTTTAGCACGCTCTGCACGTCGTTTGCCTAAATGCAATTCACCAAACGAAAGATAAGCAATGATGCCGACCAGAGGAATGATGTAGATGATCAGCAGCCATGCCATTGCGGAAGGAACCGCCCGGCGTTTCATCAGAATACGCAGGGTGACGCCGGCAATCAGTAACCAGTAGCCGAAAACCAGAAGTCCGCTGATTACCGTATAAAATGTTGTCATAAAGGCGAAAAATCCTGTTCGCAAGCCATCGGCGTGAGTGTACGTGAAAGGGGCATTCTTTTAACTAACTTTATCCCAGCAATCAATCAGCTACCTCTTAAATCTGTATCCGCTTAATAAAAATGTCACTGCTCTGACATCAAGGTTAGACGATAACGGGGAAGAAGGAAAAAACAAGACTTGGATCACAACGTCATCGGCCTATAATGACCTCCGCAGTTTTATCCGTTTAAGGCACTTTCTGTAAAAGAAACTCTTCCGTTAAAGAAGCAGTGACGGGCATCACGGGACACAAGTGAATGAAACGCAGTAAAAATGAAGTTGGCCGGTGGCGTATGCTACGCCAGACTCAGCGCCGCAGAAGCCGCTGGCTGGAAGGTCAGTCAAGACGCTATCGTCACATCTACCGCATTCGCCAGATCCACCATCAGCAGCACCAGCGTTTGTCATTATATGCCGTAAATTACGAATGGAATTCCTGATTAGCGGGATTTAGGCTGAAACAGCGCGCCACATTTTTTGCAAACCAGCGTCGAGTTTTTGCGTACTTTTGCAGTCATCTGTTCTGAAACGTAACCACATTCAGGGCATGTGACCTTCGTGGTCGTACTGGTTAGAAACTTCAATCCGTCGAAGAATGACATAGGACGTACCTCGTGGGCAGGGGTAGGCATCCTAACACAGAAGCGATGAAAGCAATGTGACGACATTCGGGGAAATCGCGCCATAACGTTCTGGTCATGGCGCGTGAGTTTTTAGCGGGCAGAAATCAGTCGAACAACTCAGAAAGAAAACTCTTCTTTTTATACGGCTTATGCGACGAGTAATGACCCCGGTTATCGTAATTGCCATGATGGCGATTGTCGTCCCGGCGGTCGCGCTCGTCATAACGTACTGGCTGAGGCCGTTGCTCCTGAGGAGCTTGTACCTGTGCCGTCTGTTGTAGCGCGGCGGACTTCTCGATGATTTTATCCAGCTCTCCGCGATCTAACCAGACGCCGCGACAGTCCGGGCAATAGTCGATCTCGATCCCCTGACGTTCAGACATCACCAGCTGGCTTTCTTTGCATACAGGACATTGCATATCCGGTTCTCCATTCGCTTTTGATAAAAATTACGCAGGTAAATTATTGGCTATCCGGAAAGTTAGACAATCAACTGGCGTAAGCAAAAGTAAAGTTGATTAAAGCAGGAGAGAGGACAGGGCACAGGAAACGACGGGCAGCCCGAAGACTGCCCGAAAAATATCAGAATACGCGTTTGAACGGTTTGACGATGACTGATTTATAGACACCAGCGGCGACATAAGGGTCAGCATCGGCCCACACTTTGGCGTCTTCGAGCGTTTCAAATTCAACAATCAGTACGGAGCCGGTCATACCGGCAGCGCCCGGATCTTCACTGTCGATGGCCGGAGTCGGGCCGCCGATCAATACGCGGCCTTGTTCCTGCAATTTTTTCAGGCGTTCGATGTGCGCAGGGCGGGCAGCGGCACGTTTCTCCAGTGAATCCGAAACATCTTCAGAATAAATAACGTAAAGCATGAGTCACCTTTAATTGGGTTTTATAGAGCGATTTGCAGCGTTCAGGTGCTGCCAGAGCGTTTTGCAGAATTAACATAGCTAAACCTGAAGTCCGGGGAAAGTGCTTTGCGTAGGATCAAAGCAAAGGTTATTTGAGAATAGTTGTCATCTCGGTGTTGAATATGATTGCTATTTACATTTAAACTTGCGGCTTCACGGGGAAAATGAATCATTATGCCGCTAAAAAAGTTTAGATTTATCCGCAAGGTTACGATTCCGGTTGCGCTTGCTGTCAGTTTGCATGTCGCTGTTATCGCCGGCGTTTTGTATATGACAGTCGGTGAGTCGATCAAATTGCCGACGCAGGAACAAAAGGTGATGAGCGTGACGATGGTTAATCCCGCTGATTTTGCGCCACCTCCGCCGCCGCCTCAGGCTGAACCGACGCCACCTGAACCCGAGCCTGAGCCGGAAGTGGTGCCTGAACCGCCACCTCCGCCAGAAGCCGTGGTGATCCCTGAACCACCGAAACCCAAACCGAAACCGGTTAAAAAACCCGTGGTGAAACCAAAGGTTAAGCCTGTTGAACGTCCGGTAGAAAAACCGACGCAAACAGTCCAAACCGCGCCGGTGACCAGCAATCAGCCGGTAAACAAACCGTTCAGTCAGCCGCCAGCGTCAACCAATGCAAAAAGTGACAGCGGGCCACGTCCGCTGCAACGCGGGCAGCCTGGTTACCCGGCACGTGCTTTGGCTCTGCGTATCGAAGGCCGTGTACGTGTGCAGTTTGATGTAGACAGTGACGGTCGCGTGCAGAATATCCGCGTGTTGTCAGCCGAACCGCGCAACATGTTTGAGCGTGAAGTGAAGCAGGCGATGAACAAATGGCGTTATGAGCCTAAAGCGGCGAGCAACCTGATTGTTAATCTGGTGTTCAAAATCAAAGGCGGCAGCAGCGTGGAGTAACACCTGCTGCGGATTCTGACGTTCAGAACAATAAAAAAGGTCGCCCCTCAAGGCGACCTTTTCGTTTTTCAGCATTTCAGGAAATCACTCAGTCCTGAGAAACACCGTCTGAATCAACGCTGAAATTACTGCGTCCATCCGGCAACTGACGCGATTTGCCTTCGTCATCCACGGCGACATAGGTAAAGACCGCTTCAGTGGCTCTGTAACGCTGTCCGATAGGTTCAGAAGAGACTTTCTTCACCCAGACTTCAACATTTATGGTAATCGAGCTGTTGCCGGTACGGATACAACGGGCATAACAGCACACCACATCACCGACCGCGACCGGCTTGAGGAATGTCATGCCATCAACGCGAACCGTCACGACGCGACCTTTAGCGATTTCCTTCGCCTGGATCGCACCGCCCATGTCCATCTGTGACATCAGCCAGCCGCCAAAAATATCACCGTTTGCATTGGTGTCAGCGGGCATCGCCAGCGTACGCAACACCATTTCACCATTGGGTAAGCTATGTTTTTCGTTCATGTATTGGGCTTCACACTGTCAAAAGATTAAGGCCTTTCAAAGAAAGGCCCGTGCAAAAAAATGCTTATTTTTTTTCATCATCCGGCATATGCCGGTAAATATAGATACCACTTAACAGCGTAAATACCAGTGTCAGGGCTGTCAGGCCAAAGACCTTAAAGTTGACCCAAATATTCTGTGGCAACCAGAAGGCGACATAGATGTTCGCCAGGCCGCACAGCAGGAAAAAGATCGCCCAGCTGATGTTCAGTTTATTCCACACGTGATCCGGCAATGTCAGCTCTTTACCCAACATACGCTGGATTAACGGCTTTTTCAGCACCAGCTGACTGATCAGCAATGCGCCGGAGAACAGGACGTAAATCACGGTCACTTTCCATTTAATGAATTCATCATTATGGAAAACCAGGGTCAGGGTGCCGAAAACCGCCACCATCGCGAAGGTGATTAACGTCATCTTCTCGATTTTACGGTACAGAACCCAGGTGATCACTAATGCTAACGCGGTGGCAGCGATTAACGCGCCTGATGCGACAAAGATGTCGTAAAGCTTATAAACCACAAAAAAGACAATCAGGGGGAGAAAATCGAGGAGCTGCTTCATACTTCATTCCATGTTTTATGTATGGGATGACTATACCGGATTCATTTCACGGACAAAAGAAAAGGGCGCCGGAGCGCCCCTTAAAAACGTATGTCTATATTATGCATGTAATTTCATGTAAAGACGGAACAGATAAATCAGCATAAATGCACTGATTATATTGCTGACTGCGCCGAGAATAACGGCGCCAATCATCGGATTGAGTGCGCTCAGAACGCCGACAAACAGCATCAGAACCACTTGTGCCACAATCCACAACATCACAGCCGGTGCCACAAGACGTACATTTGAGAAGGCCAGACGTGTACTCAGGCGCATCGCTTTGAAGGCACCCGTGTTCTCTTTGCACGCGATAACCGGGGATAACGCCCATGCAATCGCAATCAGGAAAGCAGGAACAAACAGCAGTGCCAGCCCGATACGGAACATCACGCTGTAAATGAAGAGCAAAATAGCCAGACGCGGCAGAACCGGCAGTGAAGCAGTCATCACCTGAACGACACTGGCGCGTACGCCCTGAGAAACCAGCTGAATAAGCGTTAATACGCCGCCGACCAGAATGACGTTGCCGGCCAGAGTGGAAAACAGTGCTGCCAGGCTATAGCGGAAAATAGCGCTTTGCTGCTCCGGAGTAATTTGCTGTTCGATATAACCCATCATATCGCCGACGCTCATGCCGGTCATGTTGCTCATCAGTTGGCCGATAGCATCGATCTGCTTAGCGGAAGGACTTAAAACCCAGCTCAATATGACGGTAATTAATGCGGCCAGAACCGAGAGCGCCAAAACGCTACTCATCTGATTACGCATAAAATTATAACTGTCACGGTACAACGTACTGGCCGTGATAGACATGGACGCTCCTTGGCAAAAAGCAAAAATCAATAAGGCGGGGATTGTACCCTTTAAATATACTCCGCCGATAGTTTTGCGCTGATTTCCTGTCAGTCTGCCTGATGAATCTCTGCGTAAACGTCGCTGAGGTGACTGAGAACAATCGCCAGTAAATTCGTATTCAACCCACGGCACCATTTTAAAACCAACTTGTGTATGCAAATTACGCAACGCTATTTTTTTAGCAACTGAGATTACACCTGTTAACAAATCTACAAAACCCCCTCATTTTTGATGCAGATCAATTCCTTTGTTTTTATAGATTTAGATCGCTTTGCGGAAGATGCATTTTCTTACTTTTTGTTTTAAAGATGTGATCTCGCATTGATCAAACCATACCAAAGAGTAGGTATCATTCGCGCGGTTGATAAATAATCCACACAAAGGGAAGGGACAATGAAAGCAGCATATTGGGCATTAGTCGCAGCAGCGGCATTTCCGGCAGTCGCGAGCGCACATCAGGCAGGGGATGTGATTTTTCGCGTAGGCACCGCCACGGTACGTCCGACAGAAGGTTCGGATAACGTGCTGGGTCTGGGGTCATTTAATATCAACAACAATACCCAGATGGGCTTAACGCTGGGCTACATGTTCACCGACAACATCGGCATGGAGTTGCTGGCCGCGACGCCGTTCCAGCACAAAGTCGGTTTGCAAAGTACCGGGACAATCGCAGAAGTGAAGCAGTTGCCGCCTTCATTGATGGCGCAGTATTACTTCGGTGACAGACAGGACAAATTGCGTCCTTACCTCGGTGTGGGTATCAACTACACCACGTTCTATGACACGGATTTCAACCAGACCGGGCGTGATGCCGGGCTGTCTGATTTAAGCGTCAAAGATTCATGGGGCGTGGCAACGCAGGCGGGTCTGGATTACAACCTGGACGACAACTGGTTAATCAACATGTCTGTGTGGTGGATGGATATTGATACGGAAGTTAAATTCAAAGCCGGTGGTGAGCAGCAAAACATCAACACCCGGATCGATCCGTGGGTCTTTATGTTTGGCGTCGGCTATCGTTTCTGATTTTAAAGAACAAAACACAAAAAAAAGAGGCGCTTCGGCGCCTCTTCGCTTTTCAGTTTACCGCATTTGCGTATACCGCATTCGCGGGCTTATTTCACCCGCATATCATTTTCAATCGAACGTACACCTGCAACGCCACGCGTCACTTCTACCGCACGGTTTGCATCCGCTGTTGACGTCACAAAACCACTTAACTGCACGCGGCCTTTAAAGGTCTCGACGCTAATCTCAGTGGATTTAATCGTTTTATCGGCCAGCAGGGCTGATTTTACTTTTGTTGTGACAACAGTGTCATCGATGTAACCACCGGTTCCTTCTGATTTTTTAGTCGGTGCACACGCGGCAACGGCCATGACCACAACGGCTGCCATGCAGAATGCGGACAATGTTTTGAATAGCTTCATAAAATAACTCTCCATGATTTGTTATAAAACCAAAAGAAACAAACGTTTAACTGAGCAGATGATATCTCTCTCACGTACAGTATCATTGATCTGCTGAGTAATTTTAGTTTGGATTATTGAAATGGGTAATACAAATTAAGCGGGGTAAAAAAAAGTAAGAAATTAAAAGAAACAGAACCTTAGTCACTGTATGACTGAGGTTCTGTTTTAGAGAAGGTTATGCGCGGGTTGCGGCCTTCATTTCACTGACAAAGCGGGAAAGCTGAGCCAGCATTTCAGAAGGCTGATGCTGGTTGTTTTCGATGATACGCACTGTCGCTGAACCGGAAATCGCACCGGCTGCGCCTGCGGCCAGCGTTTCTTTCACCTGTGAAGGTTCAGAAATACCAAAGCCCTGCAATGGTGGCGCGGCATTGTATTCCCGCAACTTATCAACCATGTGATTTAACGGCGTCAGCGCGCGCTTCTCCGTACCGGTAACGCCAGCGCGGGACAGCAAATAGGTGTAGCCGCGACCATGAGAAGAAATCTCACGCAGCAAGTCATCCGACGCATTTGGCGGGCAGATGAAAATTGGCGCAATACCGTGGCGCAATGCAGCGGCGCGGAACGGCGTGGATTCTTCAAACGGCACATCGGCCACCAGCACAGAATCGACGCCCACTTCAGCGCAACGCTGATAGAAGGTTTCGATACCGTTGTGGAACACCAGATTGGCGTACATCAGCAGGCCAATCGGAATGTCCGGATGCTTTTCACGAATGCGTGCGAGCATATTGAAACACTGCGTCGGTGTCACACCCGCTGCGAAAGCGCGCAGGTTAGCATTCTGAATCGTCGGGCCGTCAGCCAGCGGGTCAGAGAACGGGATCCCCAGTTCCAGCGCATCCGCACCGGCTTCAATCAGCGTGTCGATGATGGACAGGGAAAGCTCAACGCCCGGATCGCCCAGCGTAACGAAAGGAACAAACGCGCCTTCTTTTTTGCTTTCCAGACGCTTGAATAATTGCTGATAACGTTCCATTAAATTTCTCCCCGGGCAGTCAGGATGTCGTGTACGGTGAAAATGTCTTTGTCGCCGCGACCTGACAAATTCACGACCAGGATTTGTTCTTTCTCTGGCGTTTCCTTGATCAGTTTCAACGCATAAGCCAGCGCATGTGAGGATTCCAGCGCAGGAATAATCCCTTCATGACGGGACAATTCTTTAAAGGCATCCAGCGCTTCATCATCGGTAATCGACACATATTCTGCACGGCCGATACTGTTGAGGAAGGCGTGTTGCGGGCCGACAGACGGGAAATCCAGACCGGCTGAAATCGAGTAGGACTCTTCAATCTGACCTTCAGACGTCTGCATCATTGGCGCTTTCATGCCGAAATAAATGCCGACGTGACCGTGTTTAAGCGGCGCGCCGTGTTGTCCGGTTTCGATACCCAGACCGCCCGGTTCAACACCAATCAGTTTCACGCTGGTGTCGTCGATGAAATCTGCAAACATGCCAATGGCATTGGAACCGCCACCGACGCAGGCAATCACCGCATCCGGCAGACAGCCTTCGCGTTCCTGCATCTGGGATTTGGTTTCTTCGCCGATCATGCGCTGGAATTCGCGCACGATAGTCGGATACGGATGCGGGCCTGCTGCGGTGCCCAGCATGTAGTGGGCTGTTTCATAGCTGCCGGACCAGTCACGCAGTGCCTCGTTACAGGCATCTTTCAGCGTGGATGAACCGCTGTGTACCGGGATCACTTCCGCACCCATCAGGCGCATACGGAACACATTTGGCGACTGACGCTCAATGTCTTTGGCACCCATATAAATCCGGCATTTCAGACCGAGCAGGGCGCAGGCCAGAGCCGATGCCACACCGTGCTGGCCGGCACCGGTTTCAGCAATAATTTCTGTTTTGCCCATGCGTTTTGCCAGCAATGCCTGACCCAACACCTGGTTAGTCTTATGCGCGCCGCCGTGCAGCAAATCTTCACGCTTAAGATACAGCTTGGTTTTAGTACCGGCGGTGAGGTTTTTGCACAGTGTCAGCGCCGTCGGGCGACCTGCGTAGTTTTTCAGCAAATCAATAAATTCAGCCTGAAACTCAGGGTCGCGCTGTGCGCTGACAAAGGCTTCTTCCAGCTGAACCAGCGCAGGCATCAGAATTTGCGGAACATACTGGCCGCCAAATTCGCCGAAGTAGGGATTAAGTAAAGTCATGTTATTCCGTCCTGTCTGTCAATTTTTGCGTCATTGCGTGCGGCTTAGTACGCCCGCAATGTCTGGAATACGGCGGTAATTTTTTCGGCATCTTTGATGCCCGGCTCGCTTTCAACACCGGAGTTGAAATCCAGACCTGCACAACCGAGCTGTGCGGCTTCAACACAGTTATCAGCGCTCAGGCCACCGGCGAGTAACGTATTGCTCAGATCGTGACCGGCCAGTTTACTCCAGTCGAAACGATAACCGGTGCCGCCTTTGCCGTTGTCGAGCACGTAACGATCCACGTGGTTCAGGTCGCGCGCGGGCAATGTTTCTTTGACGCTCAGCGCTTTCCAGATCTGCACGGCTTCCGGCAGCGCTGCGCGCAGTTCATCGATATAGGCCTGGCTCTCATCGCCGTGAAGTTGCACGGCGGTCAGTTTCAGAATCTCTGCGGTTTGTACCACTGTGCTGACGGTTTCATCGCGGAACACGCCGACATATTTCAGCGGCGCGCCGTTCTGCACTTCTTTCGCCAGCGTTTGTGTGACGAAACGCGGTGAGGTTTCGACAAAAATCAGTCCGCCATAAATGGCACCGGCGTCGTACGCCGCTTTGGCGTCCTCAGCGCGGGTCAGGCCGCAGACTTTATTATCACCGAGCAGCACACGACGCACGGCAGCGGACAAATCTTGTTCTGACATCAGCGCGCTGCCAATCAGGAAACCATTGGCGAAGCGGCTGAGCTCACGAATTTGCCCGTAAGTATTAATGCCGGATTCACTGATGACCGTCACGCCGTGCGGAACGCGCGGTGCCAGTTCACGGGTGCGGTTCAGGTCGATGGATAAATCGCGCAGGTCGCGGTTATTGATACCGACCACTTTCGCTTTCAGCTTAACGGCGCGATCCAGTTCTTCTTCATTACTCGCTTCGGTCAGTACGCCCATATTCAGGCTGTGAGCGACGGCGGCGAGCTGAACGTACTGGTCATCATCCAGCACTGACAGCATCAGCAAAATCGCATCGGCCTGATAAAAGCGGGCCAGGTGGATCTGATACGGGTCGATAATAAAATCTTTGCACAGCACCGGCTGTGTGACGGTTTTGCTGACCAGCGGCAGGAAATCAAAACTGCCCTGGAAGTATTTCTCATCGGTTAATACTGAAATGGCGGACGCATGGTCTTTATAAACACTGGCGATTTCTACCGGATCGAAGTTTTCGCGGATCTTCCCTTTCGACGGAGAGGCTTGTTTACACTCCAGAATAAAGGCCGTTCTTGCACCTTGCAGGGCATGGTAGAAACTGCGCTGGCTCTGAGTTATTTCGTTCTGAAAGCTGGCCAGCGGTTGTTGTTCTTTGCGTGCCGCGACCCAAATTTCCTTGTCGCGAACAATTTTGTGGAGCACGGTTTCCTGCTGCATCACTTATCCTCTTGCTGCCAATGCCAGCACGCGCTGGTAAGGTTCACCGCTGCGCATGACGGCCAAAGCCTGTTGTGCGTTTTGCTTTAAGTCTTCCTGACCGAACAGACGCAGTAACATCGCCACATTGACGGCTACCGCGGCTTCATGGGCCGGATCTCCTTTACCTTGTAATAAGCGTGCCAGAATGTCACGGTTTTCTTCCGGCTCGCCGCCCAGCAAGGATTCAATCGGATAATTATCCAGACCGAAGTCCTGCGGCGTCAGTTCATAAGTGGTGATTTTACCGTCTTTCAGCTCGGCAACCTGTGTGGCTGCGTGGATAGCAACCTCATCCATTCCGCCGCCGTGAACCACTGCCGCACGCTCATATCCCAGCGCACGCAATGTTTCGGCAATCGGCTGCACCAGCTCCGGGCTGTACACGCCAATCAGCGCCAGCGGCGGACGTGCCGGATTAATCAGCGGACCCAGCACGTTAAACAGCGTGCGGGTTTTCAGTGCTTTGCGCACCGGCATCGCATGGCGAAAACCAGTGTGATATTGCGGTGCGAACAGGAAACACACGTTCAGGTCATCCAGCGCGGCGCGGGATTCTTCCGCTGGCATATCCAGACGGATACCAAACGCCGCCAGTAAATCCGACGAGCCCGAACGGCTGGACACGCTGCGGTTGCCGTGTTTCGCCACGCGAGCGCCACACGCCGCGGCCACAAAGGCGCTGGCGGTAGAAATGTTGATGCTGTTGGTGCCATCGCCGCCGGTGCCGACAATGTCTGCGAACTGATAATCAGGACGCGGGAACGGTTCCGCGTGTGCCAGCAACGCTTTGGCGGCACCGGCGATTTCAGCCGGTTGTTCGCCACGCACTTTCATGCTGATTAATGCACCGGCCAGCTGCGCCGGTTCCAGTTCGCCATTCACGATGGCGGTAAATAACTGCTGGCTTTCTTCCTGCGTCATTGTCTGAGCGCGAAACAGATTTTCGAGAATGCCGGGAATAGTTTGCGTTTTCATGACAGTTCTCCTTACGCCAAAGCCCAGGCCAGTGTCTGCTCAAGCAGACGGGCGCCCTGTGAAGTTAAGATGGATTCCGGATGGAACTGGAAACCGCAAACGCGATCTTCTTCGTGACGCACTGCCATCACCATGTCGCCGAAACGGGCGTTAACGGTCAGACCGTCGGGGATCTGGCTGCCGACCAGCGAGTGATAACGTGCTACCGGCAGCGGGTTGTTCATACCGGCAAACATCGCTTCGTTGTCATGCGTAACAGAAGACGCTTTACCGTGCAGAATTTCACCCGCCTGACCTACAAATCCGCCGTAGGTTTCGACAATCGCCTGATGACCCAGGCAGATACCGATAATCGGTAACTGACCGCGCAGACGTTTCAGCAGTTCCGGCATACAGCCCGCTTCGGAAGGCGTACCCGGACCCGGAGAAAGCACCAGCACGGGTTTTTCCAGCTGGCTGAGTTTTTCAATAATCACGTCAGCCGGGATCTGATTGCGGTAAATCACCACGTTATGACCACTTGAACGCAGCTGATCGACGAGGTTGTAAGTAAAGGAATCGATGTTATCGATGAGTAAGATATCGGCCATCTTAAAATACCTCTTTCGCATTGTGGGCGGTGGCGATGGCGCGCAGGACTGCACGGGCTTTATTACGGGTTTCGTCGGCTTCAGCTTGCGGGACGGAATCCAGCACCACGCCGCCGCCTGCCTGCACGGTGGCAATGCCGTCTTCGACATAGGCTGAGCGGATCACGATGCAGGTATCTAAATCACCGTGAGCGGTGAAGTAGCCAACCGCGCCGCCGTAACTGCCGCGACGTGTCTGCTCGGAAGCGGAAATCAGCTGCATAGCGCGAACTTTCGGTGCGCCGGTCAGCGTGCCCATATTCATGACGGCCTGATAAGCATGCAGCACGTCCAGGTCATGACGCAGTGTGCCGACCACGCGGGACACCAGATGCATCACGAAAGAATAACGGTCAACTTTGGTCAGGTCGGCGACGTAACGGCTGCCAGGTTCACAGATACGCGCCAGGTCGTTACGCGCTAAATCCACCAGCATCAGATGCTCGGCCAGTTCTTTATGATCGGTACGCATTTCCAGTTCGATGCGGCTGTCGAGATCTAAATCCAGTGAACCGTCAGCACGGCGACCGCGCGGGCGTGTGCCTGCAATCGGATAGATTTCGATCTGGCGATTCGTCGCGTCATATTTCAGCGCGCTCTCTGGCGATGCGCCGAACAACGTGAAATCGTTGTCCTGCATGAAAAACATGTACGGGCTCGGGTTGTTGTTTTTCAGCGTTTCATAAGCGGCCAGCGGAGCAGGGCACGGCAGTGAGAAACGACGTGAAGGCACGACCTGGAAAATTTCACCGGCGCGGATCGCCACTTTCATTTTTTCAACAACGGCACCGAACACCTCGTCACTCTGGTTCACGCTCAGTTGCATTTCCGGCACGCTCTGATGCGCAATGGCGTGCGCCGGTAATTGCAGCTGATGTTGCAACTGTTCCAGACGCTCGTGCAGGCGCTGTTTCTCTTCAGCTGAAGGTGTAAACAAGCTGGCCTGCAGACGGCAGGAGCGGTTCTGATGGTCAAGCACCAGCAGGGTTTCTGCCAGATAGAAACAGAAATCCGGGCAGCGCTGATCAGAAGGCAGTTGCGGTAAATCTTCGAAACCGGCGACCAGGTCATAAGCAAACAGACCGCCGAGGAACATCGCCTCGCGTTCATCAGCAGGCGTTTCAACTGAGGTCAGAATGCTACGCAGTGCGTCAAATACGGAACGTGAACGCAGACGGGCATCTTCGTCCTGCATCTGGTCAATCACCGGGAAGCTCAGTTCGCGACCGTTCGGACGAACATCATTGCGGATTTCAGCCGGTAATGCGGCGTCAATCAGTGACAGTAAAGCCGCGCCGTTGGGGGTCAGTGCCTGAATGGAAACCCGGGAACCCAGCGCGGTGATGCGCAGGGCGCTGTCAACAATCAACAGGCTCTTCAGGTTTTCTTTGCTGGTCACTTCTGAGGATTCAAGCAGCAGCGTAGCCGGGCGTGCGCCACAAAGCTGGTGGAAAATGGCCGTCGGGTCGCTGCGATAACATCCTTCTGCGGTCAGCAATTCTAATCGTGGTTTCTGAATAGTCATTTTGCTTCCTGAAATTTTTTAACGTTTCTGTAAAACAGATTTCAAATAGACGGCCACAAAAAAGCCCGCATTATGCGGGCTTCGGAAATCTTGCAGCGTCTGATGACAGCTATGCGTGATTATTCCGCCCGCCAAAGGGAAGTACGCCACCAGCTGAGAACCGCCATCATGTGAGTTTTCATCATCAGACACTCTTGTTTGTTTATGAAGCTAACGTCTTTAAAACGTAAGCTTTCTGAATCGGTTTGTCACGCTGTTCATTTCTGAACTGTCCCGTGAACTTGCGTACTAGTAAACTAGTTCAGCGATGTAAAGTCAACCCTCTTTTTCATGCACTTCCCCGCTTTAGTGCGGCCGTGGTGCGGCTGTATTGTGCAAAAAGTGTTATCGCACCGTTGCAGTGCATCACGTTCAGGTGAAAATCATCCCTAACGTGAAAAGCCCTAACGCGTTATGATGGGCGCTGCATTCAGAAACAGGTTAATTCCCCACGTGACGACGACTTTACCCGTAAACACTTCATCTTCAGCAGACGATCAGACCCCCAGCACTGCATTCACGATCTACGATCTTCACAGCCATACCACGGCGTCGGACGGCTATCTAACGCCTGAAGCACTGGTCGCGCGTGCGGTGGAAATGCGGGTGGGCGTTCTGGCGATCACCGATCACGACAGCACGGAAGGGCTGGCGCGGGCGGCACAAGCCATTGCTGAAAATCAGCTGCCGTTGCAACTGGTGAACGGTGTTGAAATTTCTACATTGTGGGAAAACCATGAAATTCACATCGTCGGGCTGGGCATCGACCCTTTGCATCCGGCGATGATCGAACTGCTGAAAGTGCAGGCCGATTTACGTCAGCAACGTGCGCAGGAAATGGGCCGTCGTCTGGCGAAAGCGCGTATCGAAGGTGCATGGGAAGGCGCGTTGCGTCTGGCCGATGGTGGTGCCGTCACCCGGGCACACTTTGCCCGCTATCTGGTGGAATTCGGTGCGGCTGATAATATCGCCCAGGTGTTCAAAAAATTCCTCGCCAAAGGCAAGACCGGCTATGTTCCGCCACAGTGGTGTACAATAGAACAAGCGATTGATGCGATTCATCAGTCTGGCGGACAGGCCGTGGTCGCCCATCCGGGGCGTTATGACTTGTCCACAAAATGGCTGAAACGCCTGCTCGCGTTCTTTGCGGAACAGGGCGGCGATGCGATGGAAGTCGCGCAGTGTCAGCAGGCACCCAATGAGCGTGCGCAACTGGCGGCTTACGCCCGTGACTATAATTTGCTCGCCTCGCAGGGGTCTGATTTTCATCAGCCCTGTTCGTGGATTGAGCTGGGGCGCAAACTTTGGCTTCCCGCAGGCGTTGAACCGGTATGGCAACACTGGCCGGTCGCCGGGAAACAGCCTGAAATTGAACTGGTCTGAAGCCCGACCGCAGAAGAAGAATTAAGAGGGAACAATGAGTCAATATTTTTATATTCACCCTGAAAATCCGCAGCCACGTCTGATTAATCAGGCGGTTGAATTGCTGCGCAAGGGCAATGTGATCGTTTATCCGACGGACTCAGGCTATGCGCTGGGTTGTCGTCTGGAAGAAAAGAACGCGATGGAGCGCATTTGCCGCATCCGTCAGTTAGACGGAAACCACAACTTTACTCTGATGTGCCGTGATCTCTCTGAGCTGTCCACTTACGCTTACGTGGATAATTCGGCATTTCGTCTGATCAAAAATAACACGCCAGGTAACTACACGTTCATTCTGAAAGCGACCAAAGAAGTGCCGCGTCGCCTGATGAGTGAGAAGCGTAAAACCATTGGTCTGCGCGTGCCATCAAACCCGATTGCTGTCGCATTACTCGATGCACTAGGTGAGCCGCTGATGTCCACCACGCTGATGCTGCCGGGCAATGACTTTGCAGAATCTGATCCGGAAGACATCAAGGATAATTTAGGCAAGCTGGTTGATCTGGTGATTGACGGCGGATCCCTCGGTCAGCAACCGACGACGGTGATTGACCTGACCGAAGCGTCACCGGAAGTGATACGTGAAGGCGCGGGCGATCCGGCACCTTTCCGCTGATCTTCCCGTGAGCCATTTTTTACATTTTGTTTGAAAAATAATCAGCCCGTAACGTCCTTAGCGGGATACAAATTACTGATAAATGTGTATAATGGCGGGCTGACTTTTTTGTAAGTCGTTGTATCACTACGCAATAACTGAATTTTGGCGGGCAGATGGCGAATCACGTCATGCTGCCGGCTCCCCCCGACGCCTGTGAAGGCGACAAATGAGGCTGCTCAATGAGCGAGAAGTATAATTCCCAGAAGCACACCAGCGATAAAGCCAAACCGGCACGTCCATCTGGTGACAAGCCAAAAAGTGGCAGAAATTCCGGCGCAGCTAAAAGCCGTCCGGAACCGTCACGGGCTGAAAAGCGCGGCGAAAAGCCACGTACTGACAAACCACGTACAGATAAACCACGCAGCGACAAGCCGCGTTCAGACAAACCACGTTCTGACGCAGGCCGCGGCGATTCACGCACCGAAAACTCCCGTATTGAAAAACCACGTACAGGCAAACCGGGTCGTCCGGAAAATGCCCGTGGTGAAAAACCTCGCGCGCCGCTAAAACCGCGTGGTACCAAACCTAAAGCTGAAGCGCTGTTTGATGAAAACGGCGAAGAAGAAGAAGTGAAATACCAGAAGCCGAAGAACGCACTGGACAGCACCGAAGGCCAAAGCGAAAAGCTGCAAAAAGTCCTGGCGCGTGCAGGCCACGGTTCACGTCGTGAAGTTGAAGCGATGATCCAGGCTGGCCGCGTCAGCGTTGACGGTAAAATTTCTACGCTGGGCGACCGCGTGGAAGTTACCGGCGGCACCAAAATTCGTCTTGATGGCCACGTTCTGTCAGTGATGGAATCTCAGGACACTGTCTGCCGCGTGCTGGCGTACTACAAGCCGGAAGGCGAGTTGTGTACGCGCAGTGATCCGGAAGGCCGTCCGACCGTCTTTGACCGTCTGCCAAAAATGCGCGGTTCACGCTGGATTGCGGTAGGTCGTCTGGACGTTAACACCTCCGGCCTGCTGTTATTCACCACCGACGGTGAACTGGCTAACCGCCTGATGCACCCGAGCCGTGAAGTTGAACGCGAATATGCCGTACGTGTGTTCGGTCAGGTTGATGATGAAAAAATCAAACAACTGAGCCGTGGCGTGCAGCTGGAAGACGGTCCTGCGGCATTCCGCTCGATCAAATTCCAGGGCGGCGAAGGCCTGAACCAGTGGTACAACGTGACCCTGACAGAAGGGCGTAACCGCGAAGTTCGTCGTCTGTGGGAAGCCGTTGGCGTGCAGGTCAGTCGCCTGATCCGCGTGCGTTATGGTGACCTGAACCTGCCTAAAGGCCTGCCTCGTGGCGGCTATAAAGAGCTGGATCTGCCAGACATCAACTATCTGCGCACACTGGTCGATATGACCGAAGAAACCGTCAGCAAACTGCCGGTTGAACGTGACCGTCGTCGTGTGAAAGCTAACCAGATCCGTCGTGCTGTTAAGCGCCACACTCAGGTTGCACCGGCACGTCGCGCAACCGGACCGGCAAAACGGGGTTAATCGCTGACAAGCGATGCACTTACGTCTATGCTCATAAACCGCAGTCAGTGACTGCGGTTTTTTTTGCTCAAAATTCAGGGCATAACGTCATTTCTGACGAATGTTGAATTAACCAACAGAAAGCATGGAGCCGATTATGATGCTGATCACCGGCGGTGCCCGCAGCGGTAAAAGCCGTTTTGCCGAGCAGGTGGCTGAAAAACGTGGCGGCGAGGTGCTGTATATCGCCACCTCAGTCGTGACCGATGCAGAAATGGCGGAGCGCATCCGTTATCACCAGCAACAACGTCCGGCTCACTGGCATACTTTTGAAAGTTATCGTGACCTGGGTAGTGTTGTGCGTGCGCATCAGGCGCAGTTCCCGACCATTATTATCGAGTGCATCACGACGCTTATCACCAATCTTCTGTTTGATATTGCCGGTGAAGCACCGCCGGAAGAGATGGATTTTGACGCGATAGAACAGCACATTTTTTCGCAAGTTGCACAGCTGATGGAAGCTGCGCAACATCCTGAATCCGAAGTGATTATCGTCACCAACGAAGTGGGCATGGGTATCGTGCCGGACAACCTGCTGGCGCGGCGTTTTCGTGATATCGCCGGGCGGGTAAATCAGCAACTGGCCGCCGCAGCGGACGACGTTTACCTGATTGTCTCCGGCATTCCGCTACCGGTAAAAACATCGGAATAAAACCACTCAGAAAAGGGAATTTATTATGGCTTTTTGGCGGCAGTTTCTGGCGATGTTGCAGTTCCTTACCCGCATTCCGGTGAAGGAACGAGGGTGCGACGGCGTTGAACTGAAAGAGTATTCCCGCGGGATTGTCTGTTTTCCGCTGGTCGGACTGGTGATGGGTTTACTGACCGCGCTGGTATGGTGGATTGTCATGCCGCATGTCGGCGCGCTTGTCGCAGCAATCGCCGTTGTCATCGCGCACATTATGCTGACCGGCGGTCTGCATCTCGACGGATTAGCTGACAGTTGCGACGGTTTGTTTTCGGTGCGCAGCCGCGAGCGGATCCTTGAAATCATGCGCGACAGCCGCATCGGCACTAATGGCGCGCTGGCGCTGATTGTGGCCGTTGTACTGCGGACAGCGCTGATTTATCAGATGAGTGCTGACGGATTGCCGGTGCTGGCGCTTCTTATCGTCACACCGGTTGTCGGGCGTGGCATGATGGCGGTGATGATGTACCGTCAGGTTTATGCCCGCGAATCGGGAATGGGCAATTTATTTATCGGTAAAATCAGTGAAGGGCGCTTCGGTGTCACATTGCTGCTGATGGCGGCGCTCGTGTTGTTCATCGGCGGATTATCATCCCTGTTTGCATTGCTGGTGACGCTGCTGTTTGTCTTCGGTTTCCGGGGTTTCGTTGCCAGCCGCATTGGCGGTCAGACCGGTGATACCCTGGGTGCAGCATGCGAATTAAGCGAACTGGTCTTCCTGTTTTTCCTGCTATGGCACTGAGATAAAGGACAAAAAGATGAAACTGTATCTGATACGGCACGGACAAACTCAGGCTAACGTAAGCGGCGTTTTTTGCGGCAGCAGCGACATTGCGCTGACTGCTGAAGGTGAGCGGCAGGCGCAGCACGTCGGCCGCCAGCTGGCGTCTGTGCCGCTCGATGCGCTGATCCACACAGATATGCGCCGCAGCCGAGATACGGCGGCTATTATTGCTCACGGGCGCGAGCTGACGATGGAAACTCAGCCGCTGTTGCAGGAGATGGCGTTTGGCGACTGGGAAATGCGCCATCACAAGGAACTGGAAGCCTCGCAGGCTGAAGGTTATCAGGCATGGTGTCAGGACTGGCAAAAGGCCGACGTCCCGCAGGGCGAGTCTTTTACAGATTTCACCCAGCGTATCCGTCAGGCTTTGCAGCAGCTGCATTTGCGCCCACAGGAAAGCCGGTTAGCGATCGTCGCGCATCAGGGTTCACTCAGCCTGTTGCTGGCGATGATGCTCAAACTGGCACCCTCCGACATGTGGCGCTTCCCGTTTAAGCAGGGCTGTCTGTGTGAAATCTATCTCAGTCATGGCGCTTGTGTGATCCAGCGTTTTAACGACAGCGGTATTTAACTTTTCAAACTCGTAAGGACAACCCGATGGCTTCGCTGGCAAATATCCTCCGTCAGATTGCTGAACCTGATACACAGGCCGCGCAGAAGGCGGCAGAACGGCTCGACAGTCTGGTTAAACCGCTGGGCAGCCTTGGCCGCCTGGAACAACTGGCGATCCAGCTGGCCTCTATTCGTGGCAATCAGCCGTTGCATTTTCCGAGCAAAGAAGTGCTGGTGATGGCTGCCGATCACGGTGTGTGGCAGGAAGGTGTCACGCCGTCTCCGCAGGTTGTAACTGCCATTCAGGCGGTGAATATTGTGCAGGGAAAAGCCGGGGTTTCCGTGCTGGCGAGAGCGGCCGGTGCGCAGGTTACGCTGATTGATTGCGGGATCATTGGCCCGGATATTCCCGGCACGCTCAACCATAAAATCGCGCAGGGAACGGGAAATATTGCCACCGGCCCGGCGATGACGCGCGAACAGGCTGAGTCATTGCTGATCTGGAGTGCAGAACGGGTGATCGCTAAAGCTGAAAGCGGTTTATCGCTGCTGGCTGTCGGCGAACTCGGTATGGCAAACACCACGCCCGCAGCGGCGATGGTGGCGGTGCTGACCGGTGCTCAGCCTGCGCAAACCGTCGGACTGGGTGCGAATCTGTCACCGGACAGACTGGCACATAAAATCAGCGTGGTGGAAAAAGCCATTGCGGTCAATCAGCCTGACCCGTCAGATGCGCTGGATGTGATGGCGAAAGTGGGGGGCTTTGAACTGGTGGCGATGGCGGGTGCCATGATTGGAGCGGCAGCTGCTGGTATTCCGCTGGTACTGGATGGTTTTCTTTCTTACGCATCAGCGCTGGCGGCATGCCAGATTGCGCCTGCGCTGAAACCCTATCTCATTCCTTCTCATCTTTCGGCAGAGCAGGGCGCGACGCTGGCGCTGGAAGCACTGGGCCTGACACCATATTTTGATCTGAACCTGCGGCTGGGCGAAGGCAGCGGCGCGGCGCTCGCGTTACCGCTGATTGATGCCGCCTGCGCGATTCATAACGAAATGGCGACGCTGGCAGAATGTCAGATTGAGCTTTAACCGGTGAAACAGGGCGTCACCAGTCGATGCCCTGTTGCGCCATAATACCGGCGTCAAAGGCATGTTTTACCGGCCGCAGTTCGCTGACGGTATCGGCCATTTCCAGCAAATCACGATGACAACCACGTCCGGTAATAATCACCGTCTGGTGCGCCGGACGGGCATTTAGCGCGTCCACCACATCCTGTAAATCCAGATAGCCGAAACTGATCATGTAGGTCAGTTCATCGAGCACCACCAGATCCAACGCGGCATCGGCCAGCATGCGTTTTCCGTGCTGCCAGACGGCCTGACAGGCTTCGGTATCGGTTTCTTTATTCTGCGTTTCCCAGGTAAAACCGGTCGCCATCACCTGAAATTCCACGCCGTGCGGCTCGAGCAGATTCTTCTCGCCGTTCGGCCATTCACCCTTGATAAACTGGATCACTGCCGCACGCATACCATGCCCGACGGCGCGGGTGACGGTACCAAAGGCCGCCGTGGTTTTGCCCTTACCGTTGCCGGTAAACACAATCAGAATGCCGCGTTGTTCTTTGGCAGCATCAATACGTGCATCAACCTGTTCTTTCAGCTTTTGCTGGCGCTGCTTGTGGCGATCTTCGGTCATCAGTGACTCCGTGATTATTCTGCCGGACCGGCTTTACGCCCCGGCTGGGCATCAAAACTGATACCGGTTTTACGGCGGCTGTCATCGCCCATCAGGTAAAGATACAACGGCATGATGTCGGCCGGTGTTTTGAGTTTATCTTTGTTTTCATCAGGGAACGCCGAGGCACGCATGCTGGTGCGCGTACCGCCCGGATTGATGCAGTTGACGCGCAAACCGGTATGCTTATGCTCTTCAGCCAGCACCTGCATCATGCCTTCGGTAGCGAATTTGGACACGGCATAGGCACCCCAGCCGCTGCGGCCTTCGCGTCCCACGCTGGAGGTGGTGAAGACCAGCGAAGAACTGGCGGATTTCAGCATCAGCGGCAGTAACGCCTGCGTCAGCATAAAGGTCGCATTCACGTTAACCTGCATCACGTTCATCCAGTCCTGCAGCTGAATTTCGGCCATCGGCGTAATCTCAGTCAGCAGGCCTGCATTGTGCAAAACGCCGTCGAGATGCGGTACCCATTGCGCGATTTGATCGGCAACGCGCTGGCAATCCTGCTGGCTGGCGGTCAGTAAATCCAGTGCATAAATAAAAGCCGGGCGCAGGTTTCTTGCCGCAATTTCCTGCTGCACGCTGGCCAGCTTGCTCTCAGTGCGACCCAGCAAAATCAGCTGCGCGCCGAAGCGGGCGTAGGTCAGGGCGGCTTCGCGACCAATGCCGTCGCCAGCGCCGGTAATGAGAATAATGCGGTTATTGAGCAAATCAGATTTAGGATGGTAATGCACAGTCAGTCCTCTTAAACGGGGTGCGATGTGGCGGCAAATGGCCGTCATCACATCTGGCGCACTTAATATCAAAAATGCCGGGAACGGGAGAAATTGCGCTCAACCGGGATCCGACATTTGGCGAAAATTTGGGGTGTTTTGGCAGTGATCACCGCTTGTATGCCTCAAATGAGCATGAGTTTCAATGATTAACCTAAAAACGGACAGTTCTTTTGTAACAAAATTGGAACACTGGCGCACTCAGTTTTACGTACGATTGACAATGTCATATTCAAACAAGACGCCGCAGCGACGATTGTCTAGAATGTTCAACATCTTTCTGACCACGGTTTTATGACCACATAGATAAGGCGGTTTTGTGGATTTACTTTCTCTTTATGGGCTGTTTTTGGCCAAAGTTGTGACTGTAGTGATCGCCATCGGCGCTCTGATAATTCTGGTGATTGGCCTTCGTCACCGTAAATCTCACAGCAAAGGTGAGTTACAGCTGATCGACTTAGGCGAACAATACCGCGAAATGCAACGTGAAATGCGCAGTGCGCGTATGAATCCTGCCGAGCTGAAAATTCGCAGCAAGGAACTGAAGAAAAAAGACAAAGCGGAAGCCAAACAGAAAAAACTGCAGGCAAAAACCGGTGGCTCGAAAAGCAAACCATGCCTGTATGTGCTCGATTTTAAAGGCAGTATGGACGCCCACGAAGTCACGTCGCTGCGTGAAGAAATTTCGGCGGTTCTGGCGGTGGCGACACCGGAAGACGAAGTGCTGCTGCGCCTCGAAAGTCCGGGCGGGGTGGTACACGGCTATGGCCTTGCGGCCTCACAACTTGTTCGCCTGCGTCAAAGCGGGATCCGCCTGACCGTTGCCGTGGATAAAGTGGCGGCCAGCGGCGGTTATATGATGGCGTGCGTGGCGGACAGAATCGTTGCCGCGCCGTTTGCCATCATCGGTTCCATCGGTGTTGTGGCGCAAATCCCTAACTTCAACCGTTTGCTGAAAAAGAACGACATTGATATTGAGTTGCATACGGCGGGTGAGTTCAAACGGACGCTGACGTTGCTGGGTGAAAACACCGAGGAAGGGCGCGAGAAATTCCGTGAAGACCTGAACGAAACGCATGTGTTGTTCAAGGAGTTTGTACATCAAAACCGTCCTTCACTCGATATTAATGCGGTAGCCACCGGCGAACACTGGTTCGGTACACAGGCACGAGAAAATGGTCTGATTGATGCGATCGGTACAAGTGATGATTTGCTGATTGCCGAAATGAAAAATCATGAAGTGATCGCTGTGCGTTACAGCCGTCGCAAACGCATGATGGACCGGTTTACCGGCAGTGCAGCAGAAAGCGCGGATCGTCTGTTCCTGCGCTGGTTGCAGCGCAGTCAGAAGCCGTTATTGTAACGCCTGATCTGGCGGGGCATAAATCGTTCTGGCTGAGCATTAAGAGTAAAAAGGGACTTTATTGTCCCTTTTTTATTGTCCCGATTTACTGCAAGAGTTAATCGGTAACGTTAACCTTTATTAGTCTTTTTTTACGCTTAATCGACGAGATGGTATTTTTCTGAAAAAAGATGCGCCAGGTGTTTAAACATATTAAATACTGCCGTGGTTTTTCTGGTCGGTAAACCGTCGTCATCCATGAAAAACTCCCCGCGGAAAACCAGCACATTGCCTTTCTGCTCAACGTCTGTCGCCAGCATTCCGTGCATGTAATCTTCGTGCTCACGGATAACCTTATTCGCCTCGACCAGTAAAGCTTCGCGACTAATTGCCGATGTATTTTCGTGCATGATATTTACTCCCCACTATAATTGCTGACGTTATTGTAATCCCGCGACGGAGAAAACCGCAAATCTGCTGTGGGTAATCCACCTGAACGGTTGATTGTTATTTGAACTAAACAGTCAAGAGTTTGCACGGATTGGCGAAAAGAGCGTTTACGTGTTAATTAGTTTGCGTGACGATTTTAATCAGGTAGAGTGTGGGATTTTGTGGCTTCAGGTGGAATGTTTTGTTTACGCTTGGTCATTATTTGACATGAAAATGGGCGCATTCTGCTGAGCCCTGTCTGGTTAATCCCTTGCAGAATCAGTGTTTTGAACCTCTGGAAGTCAGTTCGCTCCTTCTTTTAAAGAAATGAGTTGACGTTCTGACTCACTGCCGCAATATAAAAAAAGACGTGATATTGTGCCGCGGCATAACTAGACAAAATCTTCTTCAGTTGATGAAGAATCATTCAGGTAAAGGTAATTATGGGCAAAGCTCTCGTAATAGTTGAGTCCCCGGCAAAAGCCAAAACGATTAATAAATATTTAGGAAATGACTACGTGGTTAAGTCCAGCGTCGGTCATATCCGTGATTTACCGACCAGTGGATCCGCTGCTAAAAAAACCGCCGTCTCAACCGAAGAAAAAACAAAGAAAAAAGTAAAAAAGGATGAGAAAACTGCGCTGGTTAATCGCATGGGCGTCGATCCGTTTCATGGCTGGGCTGCTCAATACGAAATACTTCCCGGTAAAGAAAAGGTTGTTGCTGAGTTAAAAGCGTTAGCGGAAAAAGCTGACCACATCTATCTCGCAACCGACCTTGACCGCGAAGGAGAGGCGATTGCCTGGCATTTGCGGGAAGTGATTGGCGGTGATGACAAACGTTTCAGCCGTGTGGTATTTAACGAAATTACCAAAAACGCGATTCAGAATGCCTTTAAAGAACCCGGCGAACTGAATATTGATCGTGTTAACGCTCAGCAGGCGCGTCGCTTTATGGACCGCGTGGTGGGTTACATGGTGTCCCCGCTGCTGTGGAAGAAAATTGCCCGTGGTTTATCCGCTGGCCGTGTTCAGTCCGTGGCAGTGCGTCTGGTGGTGGAACGCGAGAAAGAAATCAAAGCGTTCGTGCCGGAAGAATACTGGGAATTGCATGCAGATTTACTGGCGAAGAAAGAAACCGCCCTGCAAATGGAAGTTACGCATCACCTGGAAAAACCGTTCAAGCCGGTGAATAAAGAACAGACTCACGCAGCCGTTTCGCTGCTTGAGAAAGCGCGTTACACCGTGGTTGACCGTGAAGACAAACCGACCAGCAGCAAACCGGGTGCGCCGTTCATTACTTCTACGTTGCAACAGGCGGCCAGTACGCGTCTGAGCTTTGGTGTGAAGAAAACCATGATGATGGCCCAGCGTCTGTACGAAGCCGGTCACATTACCTATATGCGTACTGACTCCACCAACCTGAGCCAGGACGCGGTGGAAATGGTACGCGGCTATATTGGCGAGAATTTCGGCGATAAATACCTGCCGAAAGCCCCGCTGCAGTACAGCAACAAAGAGAACTCTCAGGAAGCGCACGAAGCGATTCGTCCTTCTGATGTGGCCGTTGTTTCCGAACAGCTGAAAGATATGGAAGCGGATGCACAGCGTCTGTATCAGCTGATCTGGCGCCAGTTTGTGGCGTGTCAGATGACACCAGCTCAGTACGATTCCACCACACTGACGGTTAAAGCCGGTGATTATTCCCTGCGTGCCAAAGGCCGTACGCTGCGTTTTGATGGCTGGACCAAAGTGATGCCTGCGTTGCGTAAAGGCGACGAAGACAGAACCTTACCGGCGATTGAAGTGGGTACTGAACTGGAGCTGCAACAACTGCTGCCAACTCAGCACTTCACCAAACCGCCTGCGCGTTTCAGCGAAGCATCACTGGTTAAAGAGCTGGAAAAACGTGGCATTGGCCGTCCGTCTACTTATGCGTCGATCATTTCGACCATTCAGGATCGCGGTTACGTACACGTTGAAAACCGTCGTTTCTATGCCGAGAAAATGGGCGAAATCGTCACCGATCGTCTGGAAGAAAACTTCCGCGAACTGATGAACTACGATTTCACCGCACGCATGGAAGACGGGCTGGATCAGGTCGCTAATAACAAGGCGGAATGGAAAGCGGTTCTCGATGAATTCTTCAGTGAATTCAGCCAGCAGTTAGAAACCGCCGAGAAAGATCCTGAGGAAGGCGGTATGCGCCCGAATCAGATGGTACTGACCAGCATCGAATGCCCGACCTGTGGCCGTCCGATGGGGATCCGCACCGCCAGCACCGGCGTGTTCCTGGGTTGTTCCGGTTATGCGTTGCCGCCGAAAGAGCGCTGCAAAACCACCATCAACCTGATTGCTGATGCCGAAGTGCTCAACATTCTGGAAGGCGACGAAGCCGAAGCCAATGCGCTGCGTGCGAAACGTCGTTGCGGCAAATGCGGCACGGCGATGGACAGCTATCTCATCGACAATCAGCGTAAATTGCATGTCTGCGGTAATAACCCGGAATGTGATGGCTACGAAATCGAGCAGGGCGAGTTCCGCATCAAGGGCTATGACGGCCCGATCGTTGAGTGCGAGAAATGTGGTTCTGAGATGCACCTGAAAATGGGGCGTTTCGGTAAGTACATGGGCTGTACCAACGACGAGTGTAAAAACACCCGTAAGATCTTACGTAACGGTGACGTTGCACCGCCGAAAGAAGATCCGGTTCCATTGCCAGAATTGCCGTGTGAGAAATCAGACGCCTATTTCGTTCTGCGTGATGGTGCGGCTGGTGTCTTCCTTGCGGCCAATACTTTCCCTAAATCGCGCGAAACCCGTGCGCCGCTGGTGGAAGAACTGAAACGCTTTAAAGATCGTCTGCCGGAAAAACTGAGCTATCTGGCCGATGCGCCAGTCGCTGACCCGGAAGGCAATAAATCGATGGTACGTTTCAGCCGTAAGACCAAGCAGCAGTACGTTTCCTCTGAGAAAGACGGTAAAGCCACTGGCTGGACGGCGTTCTTTGTTGATGGTAAATGGGTCGAAGGCAAAAAATAATTATCGCCGTCATACTTCAACTTGCCGATGCGTTGGCTGCGCTCAGTCACCCCGGTCACAGGGTTTGCCCTGTGACCGGGGATGCCAGAGTTTGCCGCCTTCCTGAATTTTGAATTATTTAGGCGATAACCGAATGACTGCATCCTGTTGCGCAGTTGTAAAAAACCAGTCCTCCGGGCTGGTTTTTTTATTGCATTAAGATCTATCATCGCTGAGTTCTGCGTGTTTTTATTATCAGTCTGCGACAGACCGCGATTATCGTTATGTTCTTCGGGTATACATGACGTTAATAATTGATATAATTATTATATAAAATTTATTCTTATGCACTTAAGTAATAAGTTAATGCGTCTGGGGCATAAAAACGGTGCGTTCACAGACTTCCGGTAGTCGATAAAAAAATCATTTCCAGACTGTTCAGCCAACGGATGAACAGGGATGGCGACAGGGTTTGAAACCAGGGTGGTATGAGATATGAAATTGCAGCAACTGCGCTACATCGTAGAGGTTGTTAATCACAATCTGAACGTCAGTTCGACGGCAGAAGGCCTGTACACGTCGCAGCCGGGTATCAGTAAACAGGTTCGCATGCTGGAAGATGAACTGGGGATCCAGATTTTTTCGCGCAGTGGCAAGCATCTCACGCAGGTGACTCCCGCCGGGCAGGAAATTATCCGTATTGCCCGTGAAGTCTTGTCTAAAGTGGATGCCATCAAAGCCGTGGCTGGCGAGCACACTTATCCGGACAAAGGGTCGTTGTATGTGGCGACCACGCACACGCAGGCACGTTATGCCCTGCCGAACGTGATTAAAGGCTTTATCGAGCGTTACCCGCGCGTTTCGCTGCATATGCATCAGGGTTCTCCGACTCAGATTGCTGAAGCCGTTTCCAAAGGGAATGCGGATTTCGCTATCGCCACCGAAGCCCTGCATCTTTACGATGACCTGGTGATGTTGCCTTGTTACCACTGGAACCGTGCGGTCGTGGTTCAGCCGGATCATCCGCTGGCGGGCAAAGAGAAAGTCACCATCGAAGAACTGGCCGCTTACCCTATCGTCACGTATACCTTTGGCTTTACCGGCCGCTCAGAGCTTGATACGGCGTTCAACCGTGCCGGTCTGACGCCACGCATTGTTTTCACCGCCACCGATGCCGACGTGATCAAAACTTATGTACGTCTGGGGCTCGGCGTCGGAGTAATCGCCAGTATGGCGGTGGATCCGGTGCAAGATCCGGATCTGGTCACCGTCGATGCGCGCGATATCTTCACCTACAGCACCACTAAAATCGGTTTCCGCCGCAGTACGTTCCTGCGCAGTTACATGTACGATTTTATCCAGCGCTTTGCGCCGCATCTGACGCGCGATGTGGTGGATTCCGCCATTTCCCTGCGATCTAACGAAGATATCGAAGAGATGTTTAAAGACATCAAACTGCCGGTGAAATAAACCGCAACATTTTCTTTGCTGACCGCCAGTCCCGCCGCCTCTGATGATGCCGCGGGATTTTTTTTTGCCTGTTGAACACTTTGAGCTGTTATCGGAATGTTAACAATTATTTGTGTTATCTTTAACTATGCACTTATAAGCCAGCGGGTTATTCCTTAAGGCCACGCTGAGCGCTAAAGGAGAAGCTATGTCGTCTATTCGCAAGAACAGTCTGGATAAGCTGGCGGTCCAGAACAAGGAGTTCCACTACTACAGCCTGCCACTCGCAGCCAAAACGCTGGGTGATATCCAGCGCCTGCCTAAATCCCTCAAAGTGTTACTCGAAAATCTGCTGCGCCATGTCGATGGCGACACGGTCACGGAAAGTGATTTACAGGAACTGGTCAGCTGGCAGAAAACCGGCCATGCGGACAGGGAAATTGCTTACCGCCCGGCGCGGGTTCTGATGCAGGACTTCACCGGTGTTCCCGCCGTGGTCGATCTGGCGGCGATGCGTCAGGCGGTCAAACGGCTTGGCGGTAACGTCGAACAGGTAAACCCGTTATCGCCTGTAGATCTGGTTATCGACCACTCCGTAACGGTCGATGAATTTGGTGATGATCAGGCCTTTGATGAAAACGTCCGCCTTGAAATGGAGCGTAATAACGAGCGCTACCAGTTCCTGCGCTGGGGACAAAAAGCCTTCAACCGTTTCCGCGTGGTTCCGCCCGGCACCGGTATCTGTCATCAGGTCAACCTTGAGTACCTCGGGCAAACCGTCTGGTATGAAGAACAGGATGGCAAAACGGTCGCCTATCCCGACACACTGGTTGGCACCGATTCGCACACCACCATGATCAACGGTTTGGGCATTTTAGGCTGGGGCTGCGGCGGTATCGAAGCCGAAGCGGCCATGCTCGGACAACCCGTTTCCATGCTGATCCCGGATGTTGTGGGGTTCAAACTCACCGGTAAATTACGCGAAGGTATCACCGCGACTGACCTGGTGTTAACGGTCACGCAGATGCTGCGCAAACACGGGGTGGTGGGAAAATTTGTCGAATTCTACGGTGACGGACTGGCTGACTTACCGCTGGCCGACCGCGCCACCATTGCCAATATGTCGCCTGAATTCGGTGCCACCTGCGGATTCTTCCCGGTGGATGACGTCACCCTGAGTTACATGAAACTCAGTGGCCGCAGCGACGAGCAAATCGAACTGGTGAAAGCCTATTCTCAGGTTCAGGGCTTGTGGCGTAATGCCGGTGATGAGCCGGTGTTTACCAGTACGCTGGCGCTGGATATGGGGGAAGTCGAGCCAAGTCTGGCCGGGCCTAAACGCCCGCAGGATCGCGTGGCACTGCCCAACGTTCCCAAAGCGTTTAAAGCGGCGACGGAACTTGAACTGGGCAACAGCAAAGCGGGGCGCAGCGATAAAGAGACGTTCACGCTCGACGGCCAGCATTATGCCCTGACCACCGGCGCGGTGGTGATTGCCGCCATCACCTCTTGTACCAACACCTCGAACCCGAGCGTGCTGATGGCGGCCGGTTTGCTGGCCAAAAATGCCGCAGAAAAAGGTCTCACCAGCAAGCCGTGGGTGAAAACCTCGCTGGCGCCGGGTTCTAAAGTGGTGACCGATTATCTTAATGCCGCCGGTCTGATGCCGTATCTGGAACAACTCGGATTTAATCTGGTGGGTTACGGCTGTACAACCTGTATCGGTAACTCCGGGCCGTTGCCAGAACCGGTTGAATCGGCGATTAAAGCCGGTGATCTGACGGTCGGTGCGGTGCTTTCCGGTAACCGTAACTTCGAAGGACGTATTCATCCGCTGATTAAAACCAACTGGCTGGCATCACCTCCGCTGGTGGTGGCTTACGCGCTGGCGGGGAATATGAATGTCGATCTGACGACCGATGCGCTCGGCGAGGACAAAGACGGCAAGCCGGTGTACCTGAAAGATATCTGGCCTTCTGCTAATGACATTGCCAATGCGGTCGGGCAGGTGACGACGGAAATGTTCCACAAAGAATATGCCGAAGTCTTCAACGGTGACGCCAGCTGGCAGGCGATTCAGGTTGACGGCACGCCGACCTACACCTGGCAGGAAGATTCCACTTACATCCGCCATCCGCCGTTCTTCAGTGATATGAAAGCCGAGCCGGATGCGCTCGAAGACATCAAAGATGCCCGTATTCTGGCGATTCTGGCGGACTCCGTCACTACCGACCACATTTCACCAGCCGGTAATATTAAGGCGGAAAGCCCGGCGGGGCTGTATCTCAAACAGCATGGTGTCGAACCAAAAGCCTTTAACTCTTATGGTTCACGCCGTGGTAACCATGAAGTCATGATGCGCGGTACATTCGCCAACATCCGTATCAAAAACGAAATGGTGCCGGGTGTGGAGGGCGGTTATACCCGTCATATTCCTTCGCAGGATCAGCTGGCGATTTACGATGCCGCGATGCGTTATCAGCATGAAAGTGTGCCGACGGCGGTGATTGCGGGTAAAGAATACGGTTCGGGTTCAAGCCGTGACTGGGCAGCAAAGGGACCGCGTCTTCTTGGCGTGCGTGTCGTTATCGCCGAATCTTTCGAACGTATTCACCGTTCGAATCTGATCGGGATGGGGATTTTGCCGCTCGAATTCCCGCAGGGTGTGACCCGTAAAACGCTGAAACTGACCGGCGACGAGCAGATCAGTGTCAGCGGATTACAAACCCTGACCCCGGGGCAGGACGTCGCGGTGCATATCGTTTATGCAGACGGGCATAAAGAAACGGTCAATGCCCGCTGTCGTATCGACACCGGCAATGAGCTGACGTACTTCCAGAACGGCGGCATTCTGCATTATGTGATCCGCAAAATGCTGTAATACCTGACCTTCTGCCATAAAAAAGGGCACCTTCTTAAGGTGCCCTTAATATTTTCATCGGACTATAGAGCCGTTACTTATCGAGCAGATGACCCATTTTGGCCGCTTTGGTCGACAGGTAGCGCTCGTTTTCCGGATTACGGCCCACGATCAACGGGACGCGTTCGGTAATATGGATCCCGGCTTCTGTCAGGATTTCGACTTTCTTCGGATTGTTGGTCAGCAGGCGAACGGAATCCACGCCGAGCAGTTTGAACATGTCCGCACACAGCGTGAAGTCACGCTCGTCAGCGGCAAACCCGAGCTGGTGGTTGGCTTCGACGGTGTCGTAGCCTTTGTCCTGCAGCGCATAAGCACGGATTTTATTGAGCAAGCCGATGTTACGGCCTTCCTGACGGTGATACATCAGGATACCGCGGCCTTCCTCAGCAATGTGATTCAGTGCTGCTTCGAGCTGAAAACCACAGTCACAGCGCAGGCTGAATAAAGCATCACCGGTCAGACATTCAGAGTGAACTCGCGCAAGAACGGGTGTTTCACCGCTGATGTCACCAAAAACTAACGCCAGGTGGTCGTGCCCGGTGGCCAATTCTTCAAAACCCACCATCAGGAAATCGCCCCAAGGTGTTGGCAGATTGGCTTCTGCCACCCGTTTCAGCTGCATTTTACGCTCCAAAAAAACCACAAATAGTCTTGATTCACAGTGAGTATTTTACTTGTTGATGCGCATCCTACGTTCAGATGCGGCCTGTGGATAAGGAATCGGTGCCTTTCCATCATGACAGGGCACCATTTTGCCACAGTTTGCTGTTCATTTTAGCGGGAATATTTGAACGATTAGTTAATAAGTTATGAATTATAACTGCATCCTCAACAATTGAAGCGTTGAGAATGTGATGCAGTGACAACGTTGCTACACTCCAATTCTTTTTTACGACTGACGGAAAGGACAACTATGTTTGATATCGCCAAACGCACCGCTCTCGGGGCTGTAATTTTAATGCTGATGCCCGCAGCGGTATGGATAAGCGGCTGGCTCTGGGTGCCGGGAGGAAATCCGGCCGTGTTGCGCCCGTTGTATTGGGTCACTGAAACCGTGAGTCAGCCGTGGGGAATTATCACCACAGTGATCCTTTGTGGTTGGTTTTTGTGGTGTCTGCGTTTTCGGCTTAAACCCGCCATCGGACTGGGCCTGATTATCATCGCCTCTCTGCTGGTCGGGCAGTATGCGAAAGATTACATCAAGGGGGAAGTCCGTGAGCCGAGGCCCTATGTGGCGTGGCTGGGCACTGACCATCATATGGACGTTGAGGATTTTTACGCCCAGAAAAGGAAAGTGCGCAGCGCTCAGGTGAAAGAAGTGTTGGGTGATAACGTGCAAATCCCGCACTGGCTGAACAAAAGCTGGCAGAACGATACCGGATACGCATTTCCTTCCGGTCATACCATGTTTGCGGCTACCTGGGCTTTGTTAGGTATCGGGCTGTTATGGCGCCGTAAGCACTACAAAACGGTCACGGTGCTGATGGTGTGGGCAGTGGTGGTTATGGGCAGCCGCCTGATGCTGGGTATGCACTGGCCGCGTGACCTGCTGGCATCCGTGGGGATCAGCTGGATACTGGTGACGGTGGCCTGCTGGCTGACCGAACGTTACGTCGGCCCGCTGACGCCACCGCCGGCAGAAAATCAGGAAATTCGTGAGCGCGAATGACCGGAAAAACAGATAAGTGTTTGACACCAAAAGGGGCGCTCGCCGCGCCCCTTTAATTCCCCGTACTGAATCCCCATATACTTCTTATTGGCCTGATTGCAGTGATATGCGTAACTTCGGATATAGTCTTTAAAATTGGTCGAAGTTGATACAGACTGCATTTAAAGCCGCTGCAATATTTCCCAGCTTTGTTCGGAAATGCTAACTTATTAGGTCGGGACGAGAGTTTTTGGCATAATTCATCCGGAACATCCGGCATTACAGGAACGAATGTGAAATATCTGCTGATTTTTTTATTTTTGCTGGTCATCGTTGTGATTTCTATCACTCTGGGTGCCCATAACGATCAGACTGTGACCTTTAACTATTTGCTGGCGCAGGGTGACTATCGCGTTTCCACACTACTTGCCGTGCTGTTTGCCACCGGTTTTATCCTCGGCTGGGTCATTTGCGGGTTGTTCTATCTTCGCGTCCGTCTGTCACTTGGGCGCGCGCAACGTAAAATCAAACGTCTTGAACAACAAATTGAGCCTGCGGCTGTCGTTACGCCGCCAGCAGCATCTTATGATGTCAGCAAGGAATAATCCTCTATGTTAGAACTGCTGTTTCTGTTGTTGCCCGTTGCGGCCGCCTATGGCTGGTACATGGGGCGCAGAAGTTCTCAGCAGGATAAACAGGAAAATGCTAACCGCCTGTCGCGTGAATACGTAGCGGGGGTTAACTTCCTGCTTTCCAATCAGCAGGACAAAGCGGTCGACCTGTTCCTTGAGATGTTAAAAGAGGACAGCAGCACAGTCGAAGCGCACCTGACTCTGGGTAACCTGTTCCGCTCCCGTGGCGAAGTGGATCGCGCAATCCGCATCCACCAGTCACTGATGGAAAGCGCCTCACTGACCTTCGAACAACGCCTGCTTGCCGTCCAGCAACTGGGACGTGACTACATGGCTGCCGGTTTTTATGACCGCGCCGAAGACATGTTCAATCAGCTGGTTAAAGAGCAGGATTTCCAGCTGTTTGCACTTGAGCAACTGTTGATCATCCATCAGGCGACCAGCGACTGGCAAAATGCCATCGACGTGGCTGAGCGACTGGTCAAACTGGGTAAAGAAAATCGCCGTAAAGAAATCGCGCATTTCTGGTGCGAACTGGCCTTGCAGGCGATCGTTGCCGATGATTTTGATAAAGCGATGGGGCTGCTGAAAAAAGCGGCTGCTGCGGATAAACTCTGCGCCCGCGTCTCTATCATGCAAGGGCGAATTTTGCTGGCGCAGGGTGAATACCGCAAAGCGACAGAAGCCTTGCAGCGCGTGCTGGAGCAGGATAAAGAGCTGGTCAGTGAAGCGTTGCCGATGCTCCAGGAATGCTATCAGCACCTGAAAGATACTCTCGGTTGGGCTGAGTTCCTCAAACGTTGTGTGGATGAAAATACCGGTGCGGCTGCGGAGCTGATGCTGGCGGAAATCATTCATAATGAGGAAGGGCGTGAGACGGCGCAGAACTACATTAACCGTCAGCTGCAACGCCATCCGACGATGCGCGTGTTTCATCATCTGATGGATTACCATCTGGCGGATGCAGAAGAGGGTCGTGCGAAGGAAAGTCTGGTCTTACTGCGCGATATGGTAGGCGAGCAAATCCGTACCAAGCCGCGTTACCGTTGCCACAAATGCGGCTTTACCGCGCATTCATTGTACTGGCATTGCCCGTCATGCCGGGGCTGGGCGACGATCAAGCCTATAAGAGGACTGGACGGACAGTGATCTTTTGACTCGCTGTCCCTCCGGCTGTCTCGTTCTGATTCTCAGTGTTACTTTTTCTTGGTGCTCGTCTTACGCGTGCTCAGTAAGGTACGCAATTTCTTGATTTCTTTGGCGGTGAGGGCAGGTTCGCTTTCTTCCGCCAGATGCTGGTTATCAATCTCGTGTTCGGTCGCTTTGGCGGCCTTTTTGCTTTTTGGCGCAGCAGGATTAAAACTCTGTTCCAGGCGTGCTGCCACTTCTGCGCTTAATGAATGTTCTGCGTCAGCGGCGGCGTTTTTAATCAGTTCTTTTAATTCAACCGGGATTTTGACAGTCAGGGTTGTTATCTCACTCATTTTTCAGCCTTTCCTTAGAGTAAAAGTAACAAGCTATGCCAGCCTTGTTGCATCGTCTAGTGATTCACAAAAATTTAATAAATCTGTCACATTATGTGTAGCTGTGAATTCAGCGTCTTGCCATGTAAAATGCGGGCGGCAAAAAAATTATTTCCCCTTACTGATTTGAATTCACACAAGAGGCTGACGATATGAAGTCTGAAAATAACACTAACAACAACGACTTAAATACATCACCTATTGTTGTCGCACTTGACTATGCCGACAAATCCTCTGCGCTGGCGTTTGCCGATAAGATTGATCCCCGCGATTGCCGCCTGAAAGTGGGCAAAGAGATGTTCACGCATTTTGGTCCGCAGATGGTCAAAGATTTGCAAAGCCGCGGTTTTGACGTTTTTCTGGATTTGAAATTCCACGACATTCCTAACACTACCGCACGTGCCGTTGCCGCTGCGGCGGATCTGGGCGTGTGGATGGTGAATGTTCACGCCAGCGGCGGTGCGCGCATGATGACCGCAGCCAGAGAAGCACTGGCACCCTTTGGTAAAGATGCACCGCTGCTGATTGCAGTGACCGTGCTGACCAGCATGGAAGGCAGTGACCTGGCGGATTTGGGCATTACACTTTCACCAGCGGATTACGCCGAGCGTCTGGCGCGTCTGACCCGCGATTGTGGCCTGGACGGCGTGGTGTGTTCTGCTCAGGAAGCGACGCGCTTTAAATCTGCGCTGGGGCAGGCATTCCAGCTGGTGACACCGGGCATTCGTCCGGCGGGCAGTAAAGCTGACGACCAGCGTCGCGTCATGACCCCGCAGGAAGCGCTGGCAGCCGGTGTGGATTACATGGTGATTGGCCGTCCGATTACGCAGTCCGCCGATCCGGCGCAGACCCTGCGTGATATCCGCGCATCACTGCGTTAAGAGGGAGTCGTATGAGCAATGACAACAACAGCCGTCTGGTCTATTCAACCGACAGCGGCAGGATTGATGAGCCGAAAGCCGTCGTCGCGCGCCCGAAAGGTGACGGTATTGTGCGTATTCAGCGCCAGACCAGCGGTCGTAAAGGCAAAGGCGTGTGTCTGATCACCGGCGTTGATCTTGATGATGCAGCACTGGAAAAACTCGCGGCAGAACTGAAAAAGAAGTGTGGATGCGGCGGGGCGGTGAAAGAGGGCGTGATTGAGATCCAGGGCGATAAACGTGACCTGCTGAAACAGTTGCTGGAAGCGAAAGGAATGAAAGTGAAGCTGGCTGGCGGCTGATGTACTTAAGCTAATGTACTTGAGCTGATGTAAAGAAGGCTGATATAAACAAGAAGCTGCGCCGTTCGACAGCGCAGCGTCTTTCTGTTTTTTGATTCTGTTTTTATTTGCTGACCTGATGACCCACAATACCACCGACTGCTGCGCCACCTAATGTACCTAAAGTACTGCCATCAGTCAGAACCGCACCACCCAGTGCACCGGCACCGGCACCAATTGCCGTGTTACGGTCACGTTTAGACCAGTTACCGCAGGCGGTAACAGACATCGCAAGAGTCAGAACCAGTGCAATACTGGCAACGCGTTTATTTACGAGCATCATAGTTATCTTCCTCAAAGGATTAACGTTCAGCATCATTTATAAGTATAGGTAAGTTGCAGCGTTATCACCGAAATTCACCTTGTGATCCTTCACACTACTAATAAATTTTTTGGCTGTTCCGAACCTTTATTTATATTTCGTATCATCCGGACGCACTTTTGCATCCGTTGAATTAAAATAGTGAAACCACCATTCATTCACTAGGTGAATAATCTTAATTCACCAGCGCAAAGCGTCACCGGAGCACAAAAGACTAAAGCTGGCGACATTTCATCCCTCATCTCGCACGGCTGGCACTTTTGCGTTTGCAGCAGATCTGTACGCACTCTTTAGCGATTTGCCCCATACCTGCACACCCCCGCGACTCAGACAATAAAGCATCGCAATATGAGGGAACCAAGATGCTGAAACAACTTAAAGAGCAGGTATTAGAGGCCAATCTGGCACTTCCGCGCCACAATCTGGTGACCTTTACCTGGGGGAATGTCAGCGCTGTTGACCGTGCGCTCGGGCTGGTCGTGATTAAACCTTCGGGCGTGGAATACGACCACATGGGCGCGGACGACATGGTGGTGGTGGAACTGGAAACCGGCAAAATCGTAGAAGGCAGCAAAAAGCCGTCTTCGGATACCGATACCCATCGGGTGCTGTACCTCAATTTTCCGCAAGCGGGCGGTATTGTTCATACGCATTCGCGCCACGCGACCATCTGGTCGCAGGCTGGTCTGGACATTCCGGCCTGGGGCACCACTCATGCGGATTATTTCTACGGCAATATTCCCTGCACCCGCCGGATGACGGAAGAGGAGATTGCAGGGCGTTACGAATGGGAAACCGGTGAAGTGATCGTCAAAACCTTTGCGGAAAGAAACCTGTCACCGGCGGATATCCCGGCGGTTCTGGTGCATTCACACGGACCGTTTACCTGGGGAACCGACGCAGATAACGCCGTACATAACGCCGTCGTACTTGAAGAAATCGCGTATATGGGGATTTTCTCACGTCAGTTATCGCCGCAGCTGCCGGATATGCAGCCGCAACTTTTAGATAAGCACTATCTTCGCAAGCATGGAAAAAACGCTTATTACGGGCAGTAAACTACGGGCAGTAAACCTTTTGATGCCAAAGGTCAGCCCACAAGGCTGACCTGAATGCCAGCCGCAGAGAGCAGTTGCTGATACTCGGGTGACAATTTATCGTCAGTGATCACCCTGCTGAATGCGCTGACAGGGCCGAGCGGATTGAGATTGATCTGGCCGAATTTAGAGGAATCGGTCAGGACGATATTTTCCGCCCCTTTCTCCACCACCGCATTCACTACATCGGCGCGCAGCATATCGCGACCGGTAAAACCTGTTGCCTCTGTGAAACCGTCAATCCCCATAAACGCCTTGCTGAAATTCATTTGTTGCAGGCACAGTCTGGTCAGCGGGCCAACCACGGTCTGACTGGTTTTCTGATACATTCCGCCCAGCAGAACCACGTCACACGGCATACTTTTCAATAATGACGCCACATAACTGCTGACGGTAATCACGGTCAGATTCTTTTTGTCAGCCAGATATTGCGCCAGCAGGGCGATACTGCTGCCGCTTTCGAAAAACACAGTTTCTCCGTCCTGAATCAATGATGCAGCAAATCTCGCCAGTTTCTGTTTCTGTGCGAAATTCGACATCATGCGGGTATCCACGTCGTCAGTCTGGATCGCGACGGCAAAACCGTGGGCACGGCGCAGATAATGGCGCTGCTCCAGCTGGGTCAGATCATGGCGGATCGTGACTTCGGATACCTGACAAATCTGTGATAACTCAGAGACGCTGATACGTTGTTTGTCATTTACCCATTGCAGAATAATTTGTTGTCTGTCGTTCATAATCGCCCGAAAGTAAGGGCGGCCGGAACCGCCCAAAAAAAAGAAATATCAGTTGAGAACATTAAAGTGAGTGTTCAGTACGGGCGATAATATCATCCTGAGCCTCCGGCGATAAGGCCGTAAAGAACGCGGAATATCCGGCCACGCGAACCACAAGGTCACGATAGTTCTGCGGCTCTTCACGGGCTTTCAGTAACGTCTCGCGGGAAACAATATTGTACTGAACATGCCAGCCGTGATGTTCCTCGAAGAAAGTCCGCAGCATCAGCATTAACGTCTGGCGGTCATTTTCGTTTTCCAGTGATGCCGGATTGAGCTTCTGGTTCAGCAATACACCACCAAGAATTGCTTCGGTCGGCAATTTACCCAGCGAGTTAAATACGGCGGTCGGACCAAGATGATCGGTACCCGATGCCGGACTTGCGCCTTCGGCCAGCGGGGTAAAGGCTTTGCGACCATCCGGCGTTGCTGTGGTGGCTGCCCCGAAAGGCACATTGGCGGAAATTGACGATGTGCCCGCATAATACGTGCCGCCAATCGGGCCGCGTCCGAAGCGGGTATTGTGATAATTCGACAGTTCGTCGATATAACACTGATAAGCGCGTACCAGCAGATTATCTACGCCGTCATGATCGTTGCCATATTTCTCTGCGCCGTTAATCAGGCGTTGACGAAGACGCTCGCCATCCAGCCCTTCATAATCGGAAGCCAGCGCTTCAGCCAGTTCCTGCTGACCGATAGTTCCCTGTTCGAAGACCAGCTTTTTCACCGCCGCCAGACTGTTACCCAGATTGGCGATACCGACCTGCAAACCGGAAACCCAGTCATATTTCGCGCCGCCTTGCTTGATGGTTTTGCCGCGTTCAATGCAGTCATCGACCAGTGCGGAACATAAAATATCCTGCGCGTTTTCTTCCAGCACCGTATCGACCACGCATTCAATCTCGATTGATTTGCGGGTGTAATAACGGATCTGTTCATCCCACTGTGCAAAGACCTGTTCGAAGTTATCGAAATTACCCTGCGACAGACCGCGTTCCTGAGCCAGGAAGCGAGTATGGCTTTTCGCGTCTTTGCCTTGTTCCAGCGCCGCCAGCATGACACGAGCAAAGTTGATGAAACTCATGCCGGTGCAGCGGTATCCCCATTTGCCGCCGACCGCGGTTTCGATACAACCAATGGCTGCATAATCATAAGCATCTTGCTTTTCGACGCCCAGCTTAATGAATTCAGGTATGACGATTTCATCGTTGTTGAACGCAGGCATCCCAAAGCCGCAGCGGATCACCTGTACGCAGGCATCAAGGAAATCATTACTCATACCGGCGTGATAACGCACACTGAGGTTCGGCTGGGTAGAACGCAGTTGTCCGCAGGATTCCAGCACCGCGTAAGACAGTGGATTGACCGCATCCGCCGCCACGCCGTGATGCAACGTCTGGCCGCCGATGGTGACGTTCTGATAAAGCGGGCTGCCTGCCGACGCTTTTGAGTGCGTGCCGGAGCGAATTTTGTTTACTTCAAGCAGTTTCAGCCAGCAGCTTTGCAGCAGCTCAATCGCCTGGCCGCGTTCCAGCGTTTGTTCCAGTTCCACATCACGGCGGTAGAATGGATACAGATACTGATCCATACGCCCGAACGAAACGGAATGTCCGTTGGATTCAATCTGCAGAATCAGCTGAATGAAATAGCATAACTGCAACGCCTGCCAGAAATTCTCGGGTGGCCGGTGGGCAATCACTTCGCAATTCGCTGCCATGGTCAGTAATTCCGCACGGCGGTTTTCGCGGGTTTCAGAAATTGCCATTTCACGCGCCAGCTCAGCGAAGCGCATAATATGATGGCTGACGGCAGTCAGGGTGATATCAATGGCCTTCAGCAGCTGTTCTTTATGCAGATCTTCCCAGTCTGTCAGCTGAATGCGGCTGCGACGTTCGTCCACTTTATGACATAAACCGTCAAGCCCGAGTTCCAGCAGCAGCGGGAAATTCACCGCCAGATGCGCGTCTCCTGACGTCATATTCCCTTCAGCTTTCACGATCCCGCTTTCGAGCAGCGCTTTCTGTTCGTCGGTAAACATCCCGTAGCAACGGTCCTGAACCGTCTGACCACGCCACCACGGGCAGATTTCATGCAGAACTTTTTTGTTGGCTTCACTGACGGCAAAACCCGCGCCCGGCCGGTCCGCCAGCGCATCGATTTCACTTTCGATCCAGCCGACGGTATATTCCGGGAAAATCGGCGCGGCACGGACTTCACTGGCCTGGTTCCCGACGATCAGTTCATCATGCTTGATCCAGATAGTTCGCTGGCGCAAATGTTCAGCCAGCGCCAGGGCGCGACGCACCGCCAGCGGCTTGTCGGCATGTTGCTGATAAATCTGCGTGTAATGCTGCGCGCGTTCAGTACAGACCGGCGGTTTTACTATATGGATCAGCGCATCTTTGTGTGAGCGGATCCGGGCGGAAAGGGTATTCAGATTCAGCTGGGTCATTATTCTTATCCTCTTAACTGTGAACATAGCCCTTTTTGTGCGGCGTATTCTTCGGCAAACGTCAGCAGGTCAGGGTCATTTAACGGCTGGCGCGGAGCCAGATATGGTTGCCCGAGCAGGGCGTATTTATTGATGCCAAGTGTGTGATACGGCAAAAAGTGAATGGCTTCGCAGCCGGTTTCTTCAGCGGCAAAATCCACAATCTGCCGGACGGACGCACGGTCAGCATTGAAATCGGGAATTAGCGGAACGCGTACGATAAGCCGTTGTCCGGCAGCGGCCAGACGGCGAAAATTATCCATCACGCGTTTTACCGAGCCGCCGGTCAGGCGTCTGAAGGGTTCATCCCCGACATGTTTTAAATCGGCCAGCATCAGATCGAGCGCACCGAGTGAGGGTTCAATGTATTTCCACGGCACATGCAGACAGCTTTCCACCGCGGTGTGCAAACCTTCGTGTTTGCAGCGTTGCAGTAACGTTTGTGCCATCTGCGGCTGCATAAAAGGTTCGCCACCGGAAAGCGTGATGCCGCCACCCGTACGCTGATAAAAAGGTTTATCACGCAAAATTTGCTGCATCAGTTCATCGACATCTGCCTCACTTCCGCACACGCTCAGCGCGCCGGAAGGGCAGGTTTGTTCTATTTGACATAAATCTGCCGCAGTAAAATTTTCCTGCCGGACGCGGATCCTGCCATCCTCAACACTGACTGCATGTGGGAAGACCTGCGCGCAATAGTCACAGCCAGTGCTGCACAGGCGGGTATCGAACAAAATATCGTGGCTGGCGGAGCGACTTTCCGGATTCTGACACCAGGTGCATCCCAGCGAACAGCCTTTAAGGAAAACGACTGTGCGGATCCCGGGGCCATCATGTGTGGAATAACGCTGCACATTGAAAATCATCTCGACACTCCTTTGTGTTTTTTTCTTCTTACGTAATTTACATGCTTTCATTCGAAAGTGATTTTGATGATGATCAACAAATCTTCTGCTTGCAGGCGTACACTCACTGAACTTTGCATTTGCTCACATGTTTAAGGAGAGGGTTATGGAGTTGTATCTCGATACTGCTGATGTGGCTGCGGTCAAACGTCTTTCACGCATATTGCCGTTGCAGGGGGTGACGACAAATCCCAGCATTGTGGCGAAAGAAGGTAAATCGCTGTGGGAAGTGTTGCCTGCGTTGCGGGATGCGCTGGGCGGTAATGGCAAATTATTCGCGCAGGTGATGGCGTCTGATGCTGAACAGATGGTGGCCGAAGCGTTGTTACTGACGCAGCGCGTATCTGGTTTAGTGGTAAAAGTCCCCGTAACCCGTGAAGGTCTGGCCGCGATTAAAAAACTGAAAGGGATGAATATCCCGACCCTCGGCACCGCCGTTTACGGGGCGGGCCAGGGGTTATTATCGGCCCTGGCAGGGGCTGAATATGTCGCGCCTTACGTCAACCGTCTGGACGCGCAGGGCGGTGATGGTATTGCGGTAGTGAAGGAGTTGCAGACCCTGCTGAATCTTCATGCGCCACATGCAAAAGTGCTGGCGGCCAGTTTCAGAACGCCCCGCCAGGCGATGGATTGTCTGCTGGCCGGTTGTCAGTCAATCACTCTGCCGGTCGATGTTGCTGAGCAACTGCTCGATACACCGGCAGTGCAGGCGGCCGTCGAAAAATTTGATGCCGACTGGCGCCAGGCTTTCGGAACAACGTCAATCAGTTGATTTTCATTCCCGCCATACCGAACCCGCACAGGCGACTGCTGCGGGTTTTTTGTTTTCTGACAGACACCTTCTGAATAATAAAAATCTGAAAATGTGATTGCGCTCCGAAATTAAATATTGACGGAATAAATTAATAAAACTACCGATCTAAAAAATAGAAACATCGTTTCAATTTATGAGGCGAGTCACTTTTATACACCTGATAAATGGATAACGTAGCGGCATTCAGTGGTCCGTTACTTCTAATCAGGTGAAAAAATATGCACATTAAACGAGCGATAGAAAAAATTCCTGGCGGAATGATGTTAGTGCCTCTCTTTCTTGGTGCGTTGTGCCATACCTTCGCGCCTGATTCGGGCAAATATTTTGGCTCTTTCACTAACGGACTGATGACCGGCACCGTACCGATTCTGGCGGTGTGGTTCTTCTGCATGGGAGCCTCGATCAAACTGAGCGCAACCGGAACCGTGTTGCGTAAGTCAGGCACGCTGGTGGTCACGAAAATCGCGGTCGCCTGGGTTGTGGCGGCGATAGCATCACGGTTTATGCCGGAAAATGGCGTGGAGTTTGGTTTCTTCGCCGGGCTTTCGGTACTGGCGCTGGTCGCCGCAATGGACATGACCAACGGCGGCCTGTATGCCTCAGTAATGCAGCAATACGGCACCAAAGAAGAGGCGGGGGCTTTCGTCCTGATGTCTCTGGAGTCCGGCCCGCTGATGACGATGGTCATCCTGGGCACAGCTGGGATTGCGTCCTTTGAACCTCATGTTTTCGTTGGCGCGGTGCTGCCATTCCTGGTCGGTTTTGGCTTAGGCAATCTGGATCCTGAACTGCGTGAATTCTTCAGCAAAGCGGTACAAACGCTGATCCCGTTCTTCGCTTTCGCCCTCGGTAACACCATCAACCTGAGCGTCATTGCACAAACCGGTCTGTTAGGCATATTGCTGGGTGTGTCAGTCATTGTGATTACCGGTATCCCGCTGATCCTCGCCGACAAATTTATCGGCGGCGGTGATGGCACCGCAGGTATCGCCGCGTCCAGTTCCGCGGGTGCTGCCGTAGCGACGCCGGTACTGATTGCCGAAATGGTACCGCAGTTCAAACCTATCGCCCCGGCCGCCACGGCGCTGGTCGCCACCTCGGTTATCGTCACCTCAATACTGGTGCCGATCTTGACAGCGATGTGGTCAAGAAGAGTGAAAAACAAAGCAGTGAAAGGCAAAGTGGCGATGGATCCGCCGATGGCAAGTGTCAAATAACTGGGCGTTATGGCCTCTTAGTTATGGACTGTGATAGTTTCGGTTTTTTAGCACCGGTTATCATGCGGCTTTTCGCGCCGAAACCGACCAAGAGGGGTCATGACGGGCCCCTCTTGGATCTCCCACGTCTCTTAACTGCGCGCTATCGCAGGCACAACGGACATGTTCTGGTGAATTAGTAGGTGGCGCAAATCCAGGTGCTTCGCACTGCCTTCTCTCGGTCTTCGAGCCAATGGTCTCGAAGCCGCTCCGTTCAGCTGAATTTTGAGCACGCCAATAAACTCTTTTAAATGATAAAAGACAATCTGCCGTTGATTTTAAGATCGTGCGGGCGATTCAGAAAACTTGCTGAACGGAGCGGGTTCGAGACGTAGAGCTCGAACACCGGGAGAAGGGACCGCGTAGCGGCAAGCTTTCCAGCCTGTCACTGTAGTAACTGAAACATAGTATCTAGCGATAGCGCGTAGTGAAAGAGCCGGAGATTCTTAAGAGGCGCGGCGATAGGCGCCTCTTAAGGCCAGTTTGGGTGGCAGCCCAAGGTGTTGACCTTAAAGCTAGTGTGGGCGGCGAGCCCACGACCTTGACCTCAGGCAGCCAGTTTGGGTGGCTAACCCTCACAATCCTGGTGCTTTCCACATCGACGTCGTCAGCTGCCTGTCCACCAGCCCAAGCTGATCCGCATACACTTCCTGCCAGTTGGCTTTCTGCACCAGATATTTTGCGTGATTCGCCACATCCGGCTGATATTCCCGTTCCCAGCGCACCAGCGCTTCACCGGTGTCGGCGAGCGATGAATACACGCCTGCCGCGACACCCGCTGCAATCGCACAACCCAGCGCGGTGGCTTCTTTCACCACCGGCACATTCACCGGCACGCCGGTCACATCACTTAAAATCTGACACCATAATTTGCCCTTCGAACCGCCGCCGGAGAACACCAGCGATTTGGCGCGTACGCCGGAGAATGCGGCGATCATATCCAGATTGCAGGCTGAGACGATGGCAGCGTTCTCTTCCAATGCTCGGAACAGCACCGGTTTGTTGCACTTTTCAGGATCGATGGAAAGATTGATGAACGACGGGGCGGCGTGATACCAGTTCTTGAAATGCATCGCATCCGAGAATACTGGCGTCACGCCCCAGGCACCGACGGGTACCCGCGCCGCCATGTCTTCCAGCAAACTGTAGGCATCCACGCCAAGACGATGCGCCATGGTTTTTTCTTCCGTACAAAAAGCATCGCGGAACCAGCGCATGGTCAGGCCGGTGAAGAAACTGATGGATTCAGCCTGCGCCATGCCGGGAATGACGTGCGGATTGACGCGGATATTCATCTCCGGATCGGTGACCGCTTGCGGCAGATTGACGATTTGCTGCCAGAATGTACCACCGAGAACCGCCGTCTGACCGGGACGCACCAGCCCGAGGCCGAGTGTGCCAAGTTGCGCATCGCCACCGCCCATGCCGACCGGCGTACCGGCTTTCAGGCCGCAGGCATCCGCGGCGCGGGACGTCACATAGCCGAGGCGGGTACCGGTTTCTGCCACCGGCGAAAGCATATCGGCGCGAAGCCCCGCCATATCCAGCAGCTCAGGCCGCCAGTTGCGGGTAGCTAAATCCAGCATACCGGTGGTGCCGGCGTTGGACGGGTCTACTGCCAGCTCGCCGCTGAGCATATACGCCAGCCAGTCGCTGATCATCGTGATGGTGGCTGCCTGCCGGTAAATGTCAGGCCGGTGATGCGCCAGCCACAGCAGACGCGGCATTGCGCTCAGTGCCAGCGTCTGGCCGGAGCATTCATAGACTTCGCGTTCAAATTCGAAATCATGGATTTCTTTTAATTCGGAGACTTCACGGCTGGCGCGGGCATCGACGTTGGCACACGCCCAGACAGGCTCGCCGGATTTGTCGTACAGCACGATGCCCTCGCGCATAGAACAGGCGGCAACGGCACGGATAGCGGAAGCAGGAAGATGCGCCTCATGCAGTGCCTGGCGAATACACTGGCAGGCCAGCTGCCAGTTTTTTTGCAGATCAAACTCCATCGACCCGGGAACATCCGGCACGGCCAGATGGATCCACTCAGCTTGTCCGGCGGCAATCTGCTCACCTTCAAGATTGAAAATTACCGCCCGGATGCTGCCGGTACCGGCATCCAGCGCCATCAGATAGCTACGATCGTCGTCAGAACTCAGGGTAGGGGTCATCGTGATGTTCTCTCGTGCCAGTTTATCGGGCACCGGTTACCTGACCGCCACGCCCCTCACTCCCTGCGGGTCAGCCGAGCAGCGCCAGCATGGCTCTTGCTGTGCTCTCTTCAGTCACCAGTGCGTTAATTCGTTTGCCTTTCAGTGCGGCGACAATTGCTTCGGCCTTCTCGACTCCGCCCGCCACGCCTAATACGGTCGGAATGCTGGCCAGTTCGTCCGGTGCGACGGCAATCAGTTCGTCGTGGATCGCCATGTTTTCCGCCAGCTCCCCATTGCGCTGCATAAAGAACCCGAGAATGTCGCCTACTGCACCTTTACGGCCAAATAAAAGCTGTTCGCCTTCGCTGATATAACCGGAGCGCAAAATGGTCGCCTCCTGTTTCTGGTTCAGCGAACCGATGCCGACGACGGCGATATCCGCAGCGCAGGCCGCCAGCATCACATCGTGAACGTTACGTTCCTGACGGAAAATAGTCGCCACGCTGGCTGATGATGCCCGCAACGGCGCGGGAATAATGCTAACGCCACAGGCTGCATCAAGCTGCCCGATGCCGGTCATATACGGACCGACTCCGCCGGAAAGCGTCACCATACGGATCTGCTGAGAGGCGATAAACCCGCTCAGATGCTGCAAGGTGCTCATGGCGGTTTCGCCAAATCCCACGGCCAGCAATTGCTCTGGTTTTAACATCGTCATCAGCATATGCGCCGCGCCGACGCCCAGTCGTGCGCTCAGCGAACCGTCGGCAAGCTGGGGCAACACACGAACCTGCTGCAAACCAAAGCGCTCAAGCAGCGTGTTTTCCAGCGACAAACAGCCCTCAAAACGCGAGTTGATTTGTACGCGGATCACCCCGGATTGCCGGCCTTTTTCCAGCAGGCGCGACACTTTAAGCCGCGTCAGCCCGAGCCGTTCACCAATCTCATTCTGGGTCAGGCCGTCGTGGTAATAGAACCACGCGGTGCGCGCCAGCAGTTCCTCTTCACCCATGCTGAATTCCGGATGGTTAGTCAAATCGGAAAGCGTTGTTTTGTCATTCATAGTGAACACTTATCAAAATGTAGATCAATTGTTCGTTAACGAAATGTTGTTAACTGTGATGTGTTTGGCAAATTTCAAATGATTAATGCCTGAATCATAACGCAGAGTATATGAGTTGAACAAACTGTGATCAGCGCAAAAGTTTTCCGCGGCATCACAGACTAGCTTTATGAACATTGTTAAACAATAAATACATTTGTTCAATTGGTGTATCTCACCTGAGGCCAGCGTATGCAGTCCAGCGAAAACTCATCAGCAGACGCACCATCCCCGGACCTGCTGTTGCAGGTCAGCGGTGTCAGTAAAAGCTTTTCCGGTGTTGCGGTGCTGAAAGATATCGATTTCAGCCTGCAACGCGGTGAGGTACATGCACTGCTGGGCGGGAATGGCGCGGGAAAATCGACGCTGATGAAAATCATCGCCGGTGTCGAGATTGCCGACCGGGGCGAAATGCGACTTGGCGGCGCGCCGCTGGTGGCGCTGACACCCGCCAAAGCACATCAGGCAGGTATCTATCTGGTGCCGCAGGAACCGATGCTGTTTCCGAGCCTCAGCGTGCGCGAAAACATTCTTTTCCGTCTTCCCGCACACCAGGCCAGCGAGAAAAAACTGCAACAGTCGCTGACTGAACTGGGCTGCAATCTGCCGCTCGGTTCCCTGGCCGGAACGCTGGAAGTGGCGGATCAGCAACTGGTGGAAATTCTGCGCGGGCTGATGCGTGATGCGCGTTTGCTGATCCTTGATGAACCGACGGCTTCGCTGACTCCCGCGGAATCCGCCCGCCTGTTTACGCAGGTTAGACACCTGACGGCGCAGGGCGTCGGCGTGGTGTTCATCTCGCACAAATTGCCGGAAATACGCGCCATTGCCGACCGGGTGAGCGTGATGCGCGACGGTAAAATTGCGCTCAGCGGCGCGCTTTCTGAGCTGGATAACGATGCGCTGATTGCGGCTATCACACCGCAAACGCAGGCCGCGGCGCTGCCCGCAGAACAAAAGCTGTGGCTGGATTTACCGGGATCACGGCGTAATTCGTCGGGAAACCAGCCGGTCTTGCAGGTGCAAAATCTGACCGGTGAAGGGTTTATCAATATTTCATTCAGCGCCCGCGCCGGGGAAATCGTCGGGCTGGCAGGCGTTGTCGGCGCTGGGCGCACCGAACTGGCCGAAACCCTGTATGGCCTGCGGGATGCACAAAGCGGTCAGGTGCTTTTGTTGCAACAGGACATCAGCGGGTTTAGCACCTTACAACGTCTTAGAAAAGGGCTGGTGTATTTGCCGGAAGACCGGCAGGCGTCCGGCCTTTATCTGGATGCGCCATTGAGCTGGAACACCACATCGCTCACCTTCAACCGTCAGAGCTGGTGGCTGAATATCAAACGTGAGGCGGCAGTGCTGGAGCGTTATCACCGTGCGCTGGGTATCAAATATCGCGACGGGTCGCAAACTGCCCGCACACTTTCCGGCGGCAATCAGCAGAAATTGCTGATTGCGAAATGTCTGGAAGCCCAGCCTGCGGTGCTGATCGTCGATGAACCAACGCGCGGAGTCGATGTTTCTGCGCGGGCGGATATTTATCAGCTGCTGCGCAATGTCGTTGAACAGAACGTGGCGGTGATCCTGATTTCTTCTGATCTGGATGAAATTGAAGGGCTGGCCGACCGGGTCTTTGTCATGCATCAGGGCGAAATGAGTGGCGAGTTGCAGGGCAGCGACATCAACGTCAGCAACATTATGCACATCGCGTTTGGTAATCACGCCAAAACCCCCGCCACCGGAGGATCCTCATGCTGAAGCGGATACAAAACAACCGTGAACTGACCGCGCTGATGGCGATCATCGCCTTGTTTGCCTTACTCGGCGCAATGGACAGGCAGTCGTTCAGCTTTCAGACGCTGAGCATGATTTTCGGCAGCGCGCAAATTTTGATGTTGCTGGCGATGGGCGCGACGGTGGTGATGCTGACCCGCAATATCGACGTGTCGGTCGGTTCCATTACCGGCCTCTGCGCCGTGACGCTGGGGGTTTTGCTCAACGGCGGCATGAACCTGCCGCTGGCCTGTGTGGTAACTCTCGGCACCGGTTTGCTGGCGGGATTATTCAACGGCGTGCTGGTGGCCTGGCTGCGCATTCCGGCGATTGTCGCCACTTTAGGCACGCTGGGTTTATACCGCGGGCTGATGTTGCTGATGACCGGCGGCAAATGGATTGAAGGCTTACCTGCCGGACTGAAATCGTTATCCGAACCGGTGTTTCTCAGCGTTTCATCGCTGGGCTGGCTGGTGATGGTTTTACTGGTGGCGATGTTCTGGATGCTCAGCCGTACCGTATTTGGCCGCAGTTTTTACGCGGTGGGCGATAACTTACAAGGTGCGCGGCAACTGGGTGTCGCTGTGAACCGCGTACGCATTCTGGCGTTCGGCATCAACGGCATGATGGCGGCCATCGCCGGTATTGTCTTCGCCTCGCAAATCGGTTTTGTGCCTAACCAGACCGGAAGCGGACTGGAAATGAAAGCCATTGCCGCCTGCGTACTGGGTGGTATCAGCCTGCTCGGCGGCACCGGATCTATACTCGGCGCGGTGCTCGGCGCGTATTTCCTGACACAAATCGACAGCGTGCTGGTGCTGTTGCGTCTTCCTGCCTGGTGGAACGATTTTATCGCCGGACTGGTGCTGCTGGCGGTGCTGGTATTCGACGGCAGATTGCGGCAGGCGCTGGAGAAAAACCTGCGGCGTCAGAAGTATTCACGCTTCCTGACGGCCAGTCCGCCGCTTCAGAAGAAAACTGCTGAACGTAAATCTCAGCCATCAAAAAATACCAGCCGCCGGTTAAGTACCGGCAAAAAGAGCGGGGTGATGTGATGAATAAACTCCAACAATATGGCTGGGAAATCGCGCTGCTGGCGTTACTGGTCATCGAAATCTTACTGTTCGGTTTCGCCAATCCGCGCATGCTGGATGCAAATACGCTGCTGTTCAGCACCAGCGATTTCATCACCATCGGAATTGTGGCATTGCCGCTGACCCTGGTGATTGTCAGCGGCGGCATCGACATTTCCTTCGGTTCGACCATCGGCCTGTGCGCCATCGCGCTCGGCGTACTTTGTCAGGCTGGTGTGCCGCTGGCACTGGCGATCATCATGACGCTGGCGCTTGGCGCGGCCTGTGGTTTGCTGAATGCGGCTCTGATCCTTTATACCGGCGTTAACCCGCTGGTCATCACGCTTGGCACGCTTTATCTGTTCGGCGGCAGTGCCTTACTGCTTTCCGGGCTGGCGGGCGCGACGGGTTTCGAGGGTATCGGTAATTTCCCTGATGCGTTCACCAACTTTGCTAATCAGGTGGTGCTGGGTCTGCCGATGCCGCTGGTGATCTTCCTGCTGGCGACGCTGTTTTTCTGGTTGCTGATGCACCGCAGTCGCACCGGTCGCAATGTCTTCCTCATCGGACAGAATGCCCGCGTGGCGCGCTATGGCGCATTGCCTGTCAGCCGCACGGTGTTTGCCCTTTACGGGATGACCGGCCTGGCCTCCGCGGTCGCCGCCATCCTGATGACATCCTATTTCGGCTCTGCCCGTTCTGATCTCGGCAACGCTTTGCTGATGCCTGCTATCACGGCGGTCGTGCTTGGCGGCGCCAATATCTACGGCGGTTCAGGTTCCATTCTCGGCACGGCGCTGGCGACGCTGCTGATCGGGTATCTCCAGCAGGGCTTGCAGATGGTCGGCGTCTCCAGTCAGGTTTCCAGTGCGCTGTCCGGCGCGCTATTGATCCTGGTGGTCATCGGTCGTTCCGCCAGCCTCAACCGTGGTCTTATCCGCAGTGTTTTCCAGCGTTATCGCCAGCGCTGGTCTGCGCCTTCTCCTTCCTTGACGTCTTCTAAATAAGCCGGGGTTAATGATGAAAGCCAACACAATGAAAACCTTACTGATTGCCAGTGCCGTAAGCCTCGCCTGCGTGAGTGCGCAGGCGGCAGAACGTATCGCCTTTATCCCAAAACTCGTGGGCGTCGGCTATTTCACCAGCGGCGGCAATGGCGCGACGGCGGCGGGGAAAGAACTGGGTGTGGACGTCACGTATGACGGCCCGACCGAACCGAGCGTTTCCGGTCAGGTACAAATGATCAACAACTTCGTCAATCAGGGATACAACGCGATTGTGGTCGCGGCGGTATCACCGGATGGCCTGTGTCCGGCACTTAAACGCGCCATGCAACGCGGCGTGAAAGTGCTGACCTGGGATTCTGACACCAAACCAGAATGTCGCTCGATTTACATCAATCAGGGCACTCCGCAACAGCTCGGCTCGATGCTGGTGGACATGACGTCCAGCCAGGTAAAGAAAGAAAAAGCCAAAGTGGCATTTTTCTACTCCAGCCCGACGGTGACCGACCAGAACCAGTGGGTAAAAGAGGCGAAAGCCAAAATTGCCAAAGAGCATCCGGGCTGGGAAATCGTGACCACGCAATACGGCTATAACGATGCCACCAAATCGCTGCAAACCGCCGAAGGGATTTTGAAATCATACGGTGATCTCGACGCGATTATTGCACCAGACGCCAATGCATTACCGGCAGCCGCACAGGCGGCGGAAAACCTCAAACGCACCAACGTGACCATCGTCGGCTTTAGTACGCCAAACGTCATGCGTCCGTATGTTGAACGTGGGACGGTGAAACAGTTCGGCCTGTGGGACGTGGTCAGTCAGGGCAAGATTTCGGTTTACGTCGCCGATCAGTTACTGAAAAAAGGCGAACTCAATGTAGGTGACAAACTGGATGTGCCAAACGTCGGATCGGTAGAAGTCGTGCCGAACAGCGTGCAGGGCTACCAGTATGAGGCCAAAGGCAACGGCATCGTGTTACTGCCGGAACGCGTGGTCTTCACTAAAGACAACATCGGCAAATACGACTTCTGACGATTAAGGAGAAATGAACATGGCAGATCTGGACGATATCAGAGACGGCAAGAACTTCGGCATCGGCACGCCGCAGGACAATCATGCGTTTTTCCTCAAAGGCAGCGGTCAGCTGGACTGGGGAATGCAGTCGCGGCTGGCGCGTATTTTCAATCCGGAGTCCGGGCGTACAGTGATGCTGGCGTTCGACCACGGCTATTTTCAGGGCCCGACGACCGGCCTTGAGCGTATCGATATCAATATTGCACCGCTGTTTGCGCATACCGATGTACTGATGTGTACCCGTGGCGTGCTGCGCAGTGTGGTTCCGGCGGCGGTCAATAAGCCAGTGGTAATGCGCGCTTCCGGCGGTAACTCGATTCTGACTGAGCTTTCCAATGAAACCGTAGCCGTAGCGATAGAGGACGCGCTGCGCCTGAACGTCGCGGCGATGGCGGCGCAGGTGTATATCGGCAGTGAATATGAGCATCAGTCGATTAAAAATATCATTCAGTTAGTCGATCAGGGGATGCGCTACGGCATGCCGACCATGGCGGTGACCGGCGTCGGCAAAGACATGGCGCGTGATCAGCGTTACTTCTCGCTGGCAACCCGTATTGCGGCTGAAATGGGCGCGAACATTATTAAAACCTATTACGTCGATGAAGGTTTCGAACGCGTCGCGGCGGGCTGTCCGGTGCCGATCGTGATTGCAGGCGGTAAAAAGCTGCCGGAACGCGAGGCGCTGGAAATGTGTTTCAACGCTATAGACCAGGGCGCATCCGGTGTGGATATGGGGCGTAACATTTTCCAGTCAGAATCGCCAATCGCCATGCTGAAAGCTGTGAAAGCGGTGGTGCATGAAAACGCCAGCGTGGCGCACGCATACGAACTGTTCCTGAGCGAAAAGGGGTGAATCATGGAAGTGACACTGGTCGAAATTAATGTTCAGCCGGAAAAGGTGGATGAGTTTCTGGAAGTGTTTCACGCCAATCATTCAGGTGCGGTGAAAGAACCGGGTAACCTGAGGTTTGATGTGTTGCAGGACGAAAATGTACCGACGCGATTCTTTATCTACGAAGCCTATCAGGATAATGATGCTGTGCTGGCGCACAAGAAAACCCCCCATTATCTGAAATGCGTTGAAGCGCTTGAGGGGATTATGTCGGAGCCGAGGAAGAAGACAACTTTCAAGGGGATTTACCCTTGACCTGTAATTTCTAACCGCAACTGCAACTGCAACTTCAAAACCGTGGGCGTCGGCCCACACCGACAAAACCTTGGGTTGCCACCCAAACTGGCCTTAAGGTCAAGGTCAAGGTCGTGGGCGTCGGCCCACACCGACTTGGGGGGCGGCCTATCGCCGCCACCCCCCAAGACCCCCCGGGCTCTTTCACTGCGCGCTTCGCTCGCTGACTATGTTTCATCAGCCGCAGTGATAGCCGCAAAACCCCGCCGCTGCGCGGTTCCCTTCGTTCGGGTTACAACCCGCGTAAAAGACACGCGGTTTTCCACCTCTCCCTCCGGCGGTATTTTGGAACCGGCCTCAGGCTTCTACTTCGCAACCTTACTGATTTTGATATGAAAAGCGGATTGGTTTTGACTTTAAGATCGCGCGGGCGATTCAGAAATCTTGCTGAGCGGAGCGGCCTGGAGACCAGAGGCTCCAGGACCGAGAGAAGGCACCGCAACGCGGCAAGATTTCCAGCTTGTCACTGCGGTATCTGAAACATAGCCAGCGCGCGGATCACGTGTTTGAAAAAGCGAGGGGAGTTCAGAGGGGAAAAGCCTTTCCCCTCTGGTCGGTTTCGGCACTGTGCGTCAGGTGACCGCTGCACTTGAGAAACCGAAACCTTCTCGATCTAATGTTGATTAAATCTCCCTTGTAATGGCCAATTACATCAACCCTTCAAGCCTCACATATAACTCCCTGAACACTTTCCTCCGCTCCGCATATGCCGTGTGCTTAACACTGTCTGGTTCATGCACTTGCTCAAGTGCCAGCTCCGGCAGGAACTGTTCCAGCGGTTTACCCGCATTCATCGCAATTTGCGCCAGACGCGCTGCGCCCAATGCCGGACCGACATCGCCGCCGGTGCGGTATTCCAGCGTCTTACCGCTGATATCCGCCAGCATTTGCCGCCAGTAAGGGCTCCGGGCACCGCCACCAATCAGCGTGATGCTGTGCGGTTTCAGACCGGTTGCGTGCAAAACGTCCATTCCGTCTGCCAGGGCGAATCCCACACCTTCAAGTACCGCGCGGGCAATATCAGCAGGGCCGTGCTGATGTGTCAGGCCAAACAACGTTCCTTTGGCATTCGGATTATTGTGCGGCGTGCGTTCACCGGAGAGATACGGCAGGAACCAGACAGGAGAGTCGGCGGGTTGAGTTTTCTGAGCCAGAGTGATCAGTTCACCCACTGAGGCGGTGCCGGTCAGATTCGCGGCCCAGTCCAGACAGGATGCGGCACTGAGCATAACCGACATCAGATGCCAGGTGTCCGGCAGCGCGTGACAGAAACTGTGTACCGCCTGTTGCGGATTACTCAGAAATCCGTCGCTGACCGCGAAATACACGCCGGACGTGCCAAGAGAAAGCATCGCCTGACCCGTCTTGTATAACCCGACACCTACCGCTCCAGCAGCATTATCACCGCCACCGGCGATGACTGGCACACAATCCATTCCCCAGCGGGAGGCGAGTTCTGGCAGTAACTGACCGGTAATCTGATTGCCTTCGAAAAGCTCCGGCATGTGTTTACGCGTCAGGCCGGTTGCGCTGAGCATTTTGTCACTCCAGTCGCGTTTCGCCACGTCGAGCCACATCGTGCCTGCGGCGTCAGACATATCGGAAGCAAAAACGCCGGTCATCAGCCAGCGAAGATAATCTTTGGGCAGCAATACTTTGTCTATTTTCGCGAACAAGTCAGGTTCGTTTTCGCGCAGCCAGAGGAGTTTTGGTGCCGTAAAGCCGGGCATCATCAGGTTGCCGGTTATCTGGCGGGAGTCCGGGAGATCCGCTTCCAGTTTCCCGCACTGGCTGAAACTGCGGCCATCGTTCCATAAAATTGCCGGGCGCAGAACCTGATGCTTTGCATCAAGAACCGTGGCGCCATGCATCTGACCCGTCAGGCCGACCGCTTTTACGCTTTGCAGGGCATGTTGCTTAGATAACGCAGACACCGCGCGGTCTGTTGCTGTCCACCAGTCGGCCGGATTTTGCTCAGACCACAAAGGATGGGGACGGGAAAGGGTTAACGCCTCACTGTGGCTGGCGACCACCCGACCTTCTTCGCTGAGCAAAATGGCTTTGACGCCAGACGTGCCGAGATCTATTCCGAGATACATATTTTTCCCTTATCTGTTAACCCGTTTCCAGAACGATTTACGCCCTGCGATTCCGCACAAAGCGGGCAGGGCGTGAGCTTATTTTACAAGATTAACCAAAGAGATAACGGTTAACCAGATTCTCCAGACGTTCTTGCTGGCCGCTCTGGTGCTGAGGTGCCAGCGCGTTTTGTTGCGCATAGTTGCTCAGGGATTCCAGAGACATTTTGCCTTGCAGGATCTGCTGACCCAGTTCTGTATTCCAGCCGGCGTAACGCTGTGCAACGTGTTTATCCAGCTCACGGCTTTCAATCATACGGGCCGCCACTTTCAACGCCAGCGCCATGGTATCCATGCCACCAATATGGCCGTAGAACAGATCATATTTGTCGGTGCTCTGACGACGCACCTTAGAGTCGAAGTTCAGACCGCCGGTGGTGAAACCGCCGGCTTTGATGATTTCATACATCACCAGCGCGTTTTCTTCCACGCTGTTCGGGAACTGGTCAGTGTCCCAGCCACACTGCGGGTCACCGCGGTTCGCATCGACGGAACCGAAGATCCCAAGGGCAATGGCGTTGGCAATTTCATGATGGAAAGAGTGACCAGCCAGCGTCGCGTGGTTCGCCTCGATATTTACTTTGATCTCTTTTTCCAGACCAAACTGTTTAAGGAACCCGTAAACGGACGCCACGTCATAATCATACTGATGCTTGGTCGGCTCCTGCGGTTTTGGCTCAATCAGCAGGGTGCCCTGGAAACCAATTTTGTGTTTGTGCTCAACCACCATCTGCATGAAGCGACCCAGTTGTTCACGCTCCTGACGCAGGTCGGTATTGAGCAGCGTTTCATAACCTTCGCGGCCACCCCACAACACATAGTTTTCACCGCCGAGCTGTTTAGTGGCGTTCATCGCATGAACAACCTGCGTCGCTGCCCAGGTATAGATTTCAGGATTTGGATTGGTTGCTGCACCCGCGCCGTAACGTGGATTGGTAAAGCAGTTCGCGGTGCCCCACAGCAGTTTAACGCCGCTGGCTTCCTGTTTTTGCGCCAGAACATCGGTCATTACGGCAAAATTATTGATGTATTCTTTAATCGTCGCGCCTTCCGGCGAGACGTCAACATCGTGGAAGCAGTAGTAAGGCACATTGAGTTTCTGGAAGAACTCGAATGCCACCTCTGCTTTACGTTTCGCCAGCTCCAGCGCATCGCCGGGTTGTTGCCACGGACGATCAAATGCGCCCACGCCGAACATATCATTGCCGTTCCAGCAGAATGTGTGCCAGTAGCAGGCTGCGAAACGCAGATGCTCAGCCATCGTTTTGCCGAGGATGACTTCTTCAGGATTGTAATGACGGAATGCCAGCGGGTTAGTGCTGTTAGCACCTTCGTAGCGAACGGCGTCAAGCTTGTCGAAATATGCGTGCATTGAAAACTCCTTGAAAACGGGCCCAGCGGGACTGGGAAGCTGAGGCTCTATCTTCGGAGGAGATGTTAAATCCCACAATTACGTTATTTCACACTCAATTTAATAGAATTATTAAGTGTGCGGCAGATCGCATAAATAAGCAGTTTTCTTCATGATTTTTATTAAACTTCCACGATGTCACGACAATAAAAAGTCTTATCGTGCGTGTATTACAGGCAAACCATGATCCCCATCATAATTCCTGAAATAAACAAAAAATCGTAATGCAGTGATTAAAATCTGCAATTGCCGATTAATTACCCAGCGACAACAATCCTTGTGTCATTGCTGTACGAACTCTTCTGTATCTGCCTCTACTTATTCTTATAAAAGGTCTGACATGATGAAAATGAATAAAATAATTCTTTCTGCCTGTGCCGCATTAGTGCTTTTCAGCCAGTCAGGGTTGGCGAAAGAAATTAAAATTGGTATGGCTATTGATGACTTACGTTTAGAACGCTGGCAAAAAGACCGTGATATTTTTGTGGCTAAAGCCAAAACGCTCGGTGCGGATGTTTTTGTTCAGTCTGCGAATGGTAATGAAGAAACCCAAATGGCGCAGATTGAAAATATGATCAACCGTGGCGTCGATGTGCTGGTGATCATTCCTTATAACGGACAAGTGCTGAGTAATGTTATTGCCGAAGCCAAACAGGAAGGCATAAAAGTGCTGGCGTATGACCGCATGATTAACAACGCCGACATTGATTTTTATATCTCTTTTGATAATGAAAAGGTGGGCGAACTTCAGGCGCAAAGCCTGGTTGAACGCGTCCCACAAGGCAATTATTTCCTGATGGGCGGCTCGCCAGTGGATAACAACGCCAAGCTTTTCCGCGCCGGTCAGATGAAAGTGCTCAACCCGTTAATCAAAGACGGCAAGATAAAAGTGGTGGGTGATCAATGGGCTGATGGCTGGTTGCCTGAAAATGCCCTGAAGATTATGGAAAACGCGCTGACCGCCAACAACAACAAAATCGATGCCGTCGTCGCCTCCAACGATGCGACCGCCGGTGGTGCGGTGCAGGCGTTATCTGCACAGGGTCTGGCGGGTAAAGTCGCAATCTCCGGTCAGGATGCTGATCTTGCGGCGATCAAACGTATCGAAGCGGGTACGCAGACCATGACGGTTTACAAACCCATCACCAAACTGGCCAATGATGCTGCCGAAATTGCCGTGCAGTTAGGTAAAGGTGAAACGCCAAAATCTAATGCGACATTAAATAACGGTAAAAAAGAAGTGCCTTCGTATTTATTAACACCGATTCAGGTGGATAAAAATAATATTGATAGCACCGTGGTGGCTGACGGTTTCCATAAGAAATCAGATCTCTAATTTTTCAATATTTTTCTACGAAAACAACACTTCTTTTTGACGTGTTGTTTTTGCTGGAGGTAAACATGCCAGATCAATATGAAAAATTACCCCTGCTGGACATGCGAAATATCACCAAGAAATTTGGTGCGGTAAAAGCGGTTGATAATATTAGTCTGACGCTGGCCGCAGGCGAAGTGTTATCCCTGTGCGGCGAGAACGGGTCCGGAAAATCGACATTAATGAAAGTGTTGTGCGCAATTTATCCGCACGGAACTTTTGAGGGGGAAATTTATTTTTCAGGTGAACGACTTACTGCAAAAGGTATTCGTGATACTGAACAAAAAGGGATTGCGATAATTCATCAGGAGCTGGCGCTGGTAAAACAACTGAGCGTGCTGGAAAACATGTTTTTGGGCAATGAGTGGGGCAGCTTTGGCCTGCTCGATACCGATAAAATGTATCTGCGTTGTCAGCGTATGCTGGCGCAGGTCAAACTCGATATTGATCCGCATACGCTGGTGGGCGAACTGGGATTAGGACAGCGGCAGCTGGTTGAAATTGCTAAAGCCCTCAACAAGCAGGTGCGTTTGCTGGTGCTTGACGAACCCACGGCGTCTCTCACTGAAAGTGAAACCGCGATTTTGCTCGATATTATCCGCGATTTGCGCCATCACGATATCGCCTGCATTTACATTTCCCACAAACTGAACGAAGTGAAAGCTATCTCCGACAAACTTTGCGTCATCCGTGATGGACGTCATATCGCCACCTGCAATGCGGCCGGAACGTCGGAAAAGGACATCATCGCTATGATGGTGGGCCGCGAACTCACTGAGTTATTCCCCCCGCGTGAGCGGCAGATGGGTAATGAAATTTTGCGCATTGAAAACCTCACTGCGTGGCATCCGGTGAATCGCCACATAAAGCGGGTGGATAATGCCGGTTTTACGCTGCGTCAGGGCGAAGTGCTGGGCGTCGCAGGCCTGGTCGGTGCAGGCAGAACAGAAATGATGGAGTGCCTTTTCGGTGTTTATCCGGGGCGCTGGTCAGGAGATGTCTGGCTCGAAGGTCATAAAGTGCAGATTACCGATTGCCGTGATGCCATGCGCCGTGGCCTGGCGATGGTGCCCGAAGACCGCAAACGCGACGGCATCGTGCCGGTGATGGCGGTGGGCAGCAATATCACGCTGGCAGCACTGAGCCAGTTCAGCGGTGGCGGTGTTCTGCGTGAAGCGCAGGAACAGCACACCATCAGCGAATCGGTGAAACAACTCAAAATTAAAACATCTTCTCCCGAGCTGGCAATCGGAAGGCTCAGCGGCGGCAATCAACAAAAAGCCATTCTGGCGCGTTGTCTGCTGCTGAAACCCAAAATCTTAATTCTTGATGAACCTACACGCGGAATCGATGTGGGAGCAAAACATGAAATCTACAAACTGATCGGCCAGCTTGCGGCACAGGGAATGGCAATCATCGTTATCTCATCAGAGTTACCCGAAGTGCTTGGACTGAGTGACCGCGTCGTGGTGATGCATCTCGGGCAGGTGAAAGCCTGCCTGGAAAATAACAATTTAAGTCAGGAGCAGGTCATGGAAGCCGCATTGAGGAGTGAAGCTTATGTCTAAATTTCCCCAGCCAGGAACCCCTTCCGCCGCCGTCAACGAGAGCGGTTCAGAGGCCGTGCTATCGGTCAAAAAACTGAAAAGTATCAACCTGCAAGTTTTTGTCATGCTGGCGGCCATTGCGGTGATTATCGTGTTTTTCAGCGTGACCACCGACGGCGCGTATATCAGCGCGCGTAACGTTTCTAATTTGCTGCGCCAGACCGCCATTACCGGCATTCTGGCCGTCGGCATGGTGTTCGTGATTATTTCTGCGGAAATCGACCTGTCCGTCGGCTCGATGATGGGTTTACTCGGCGGCGTGGCGGCGATTTTTGACGTCTGGCTCGGCTGGCCGTTGCCACTGACTATCGTGGTGACGCTGGCGCTTGGATTGTTGCTTGGCGCATGGAACGGCTGGTGGGTGGCTTACCGTAAGGTACCATCATTTATCGTCACGCTGGCAGGGATGCTGGCGTTTCGCGGCATTCTGATAGGTATCACCAGCGGCACCACGGTGTCGCCGACGACGCCTGCGATGTCGCTGATTGGTCAAAGCTACCTGCCAGATACCTTAGGTTTTGGTATCGGGGCGGTGGCTCTGGCGTTGTTTATCGGCTGGCAATGGCACCGGCGTAAACAGCGTGCAGCTCTCGGATTGCCGGTGAGCGCGGCTAAAAACGATGTCACCCGTCAGGCACTGACGGCCATCATTGCGCTGGGTGCGATATATCTGCTCAACGACTATCGCGGCGTGCCGACGCCGGTGCTGATTCTGGTCGCGCTGATGCTGGGCGGCATGTTTATGGCGTCCCGCACCTCATTTGGTCGTCGTATTTATGCCATTGGTGGCAACATCGAAGCGGCGCGGTTATCCGGCGTGAACGTTGAACGCAGCAAGCTGGCGGTATTTGCGATTAACGGACTGATGGTCGCTATCGCCGGTCTGATCCTCAGTTCACGTTTGGGCGCGGGTTCGCCATCGGCGGGTAATATTGCCGAACTGGATGCCATTGCCGCCTGCGTTATTGGCGGAACCAGCCTGGCGGGCGGGGTGGGGAGTGTTGCGGGTGCCGTAATGGGCGCTTTCATCATGGCATCTCTGGATAACGGCATGAGTATGCTGGACGTGCCAACGTTCTGGCAGTACATCGTCAAAGGCGCGATCCTGCTGCTGGCGGTCTGGATGGATTCGGCCACCAAGAGACGCGCATAAATCCTCCGCTGTGGCGGTGATTATGCGAGGCAATGCAGGAAAACCTGAGGAACCTCACATAATCACTATGCCAAATCAACCTAAGCCATTGCGCTGTGCTATTGACCAACGCAATCAGCCTCATTCAGTTAGCGCAATGAATGAGGCTTAGTCTATTAGAAACCGGTGAGAGACAGGCATGTTTGAGAAACGTTATCGGATCACTCTGTTATTTAACGCTAACAAAGTTTACGACCGTCAGGTAGTAGAAGGCGTGGGTGAGTATTTGCAGGCCTCACAAAGCGACTGGGATATCTTCATTGAAGAGGATTTCCGCTGCCGTATAGATAATATTAAAGACTGGCTCGGCGATGGCGTCATTGCTGATTTTGACGACAGAGAAATCGAGACGTTGCTCAAGGATCTAAATGTTCCGATAGTGGGCGTCGGCGGTTCTTATCATCAGGAAGACGATTATCCGCCAGTGCATTACATCGCCACCGACAACTACGCGCTGGTTGAAGCGGCCTTTATGCACCTCAAAGAGAAAGGTATCAACCGTTTCGCATTTTATGGTTTACCTGATGCGGGGGGGAAACGCTGGGCACAGGAGCGCGAACACGCTTTCAAAAAACTGGTATCGGCTGAGCAATATCAGGGGGTGGTGTATCAGGGGATGGAAACCGCGCCGGAAAACTGGCAGCACGCGCAGAACCGGCTGGCCGACTGGATCCAGACCTTGCCGCAGCAAACTGGCATTATTGCCGTCACCGATGCCCGGGCACGCCATCTGTTGCAGGTCTGCGAGCATCTGAATATTCCGGTGCCGGAAAAGCTCAGTGTGATCGGCATTGATAACGAAGAACTGACACGATATTTGTCACGCGTGGCGCTGTCTTCCGTGGTGCAAGGCACGCGGCAGATGGGATACCGGGCGGCAAAGCTCCTGCATCAGTTGCTGGATCAGCGCGATTTACCGTTACAGCGCATTCTTGTGCCACCGGTGAAAGTGGTTGAGCGCCGTTCAACTGATTTCCGTTCTTTGCGTGATCCGGCGGTTATCCAGGCCATGCACTACATCCGTTATCACGCCTGTAAAGGGATTAAGGTAGAGCAGGTTCTTGATGCCATCGGGATGTCGCGTTCGAATCTGGAAAAACGCTTTAAAGATGAAACCGGGCAAACAATCCACGGGGTGATCCACGAAGAGAAACTCGACCGGGCGCGCAATCTGCTGGCGGCGACGTCGATTTCAATTAATGAGATCTCGCAGATGTGCGGCTATCCGTCGCTGCAATACTTCTATTCGGTATTCAAAAAAGGCTACGAAATGACGCCGAAAGAGTACCGGAGTATTCACGGCGAAAGTGTCTATCAGGACGTTTAGAAACCACATAAAAAAAGCCCCGTTGTGAGGGCAACGGGGCAAGGCAGACCTTCCGCTTTTTAAGGTTCGACGACTTTTTGATAACCGGCCAGCATCAGAACCGGCGGCTTACCGCTTTCTTTTGCTTCGACACTGATGATGCGGCCGGTGCGTTCGCCGCCTATGTAATACGCCACTTCGGTTTGCCCTGCAGCAATAGCTGCACGGACGGCTTTATCGACATCGACATAGCGGAATTGCTGAACGTTATCCATATACAAACTGGCATCCGCAGTATATTTGAATGACGGTTTGTTATTCCAGTTCACTGTATTTTCATCCCAGCCATCAGGTGTGGTGGGGTAGAAGAAAATAGTAAAGGCACTGGTGTCAGAGATATTTCCATTATAGATGCGGATTTTATATTTAAAGCTTACGCCGGGGTAATCATCCACATTTGGCGGTAAAGCGGGGATTTTGAATTTAATTAATGCCAGCATTTGTTTATGATAATCGCGGCTGGAGTTTCTCCAGTCATCCTGCACTAATAATGTCGGGACACTGCCATAATTGTTTTCGGCATCGGTTTGATTGCTGACATAGGTATCAGCTTCTGCATCGGTATAGCTGTAAGGGATATTCGTCGAGCATTCCATAGAATAATTCATACAACGGTCAGCCATGAATTTGGTTGCATCTTCTGTCCACCCATTCATGAAATCACCATGTGCGGTATAAATACTGCCCCAGAGTGGTGTCAGCTGACCGTCAATCATCTGAGGATCCAGTGATAACTTGATTTTACTGACATCCAGCGATTGGATCTGAGGAAGGACATACGCAATGTTCATATTCACTGAGGCAATTTTGACAGGATGATCGGCCGGACACTTCCCTGAATTGTCGCTGTAGACGGCATTTTTCGTGCCCTTGGCTTTCAGGTTGACACCATCCCAGCAGTTAGGGAACATCACAGCAATATTGAACTGCACGGCGTCGCCAGCGGAGCGCAGGCCGCAGGTCTGGTCGGCGGTGTGGGTGTAACCATTGCCATTTGCGCATAAGAAATTAACCTGAGGATTCGGCCCCGAGCCCCGGTGATCACCCGCCAGTAACTGCAAACCGTGTGGATAAGCGGTAATAGGGTACTGTGCAACATTATTTGCCTGATAATAAATTTTGATGTAGGCCGGGTTCACCACCTGACCATCAGGTAACATCATGGTCGGCGCCCAATAACCGGTGCTGTCCGCCGCGTTATTACAGGTTGTACCAGAATGCAGGAGAAGGCTTTCTGCCGTAGAGAAGGCATCGGTGGAGCGGTTGCCCACAAAATCATGGGACATTGCCATGCCTGGCATTCCGGGCATTAATATGGCGTCATCCGGTTTCATATGACTGAAACTACACACCACATTAGCCTGTCCGTCAGCAGCCTGAACGGACGGTACCGATATTCCTGCACAACAGGCCAGCAGCAAAGAAAAATAAAATCTATATTTCATATTGGCATCCTTAACGGCGCGGCAAGGGTATTTAAATATTGAGTCGTGTTTAAAAAAGAAAGGATTTCCGCTGGAGTAACCGAGATGTTTTATTATTTCATTGCCAGTGAAACGTGCACGTAAAATAAGATGAAGAAGAAAAGAATGATTTGTTTTATAACGATGAGCCGAAATGAGTGACGGGTAGAATTGACGGGAATAAAAAGCCCCGTAATGGACTGCACCCCAAAAGTTGGACACCCAACTGAGTAAGGTGCAGTTTTTTATGGCGAAGCCAAAATATACCCTCGAAACCAGAATGGCTGTGGTCAGCCATTACCTCTACGGCAATGACGGGACACAACGGACCGCAGAACGTTTTGGTGTCGAAAGAACATCCGTTCGTCGCTGGGTCAGAGCCTGGCAATTACACGGTATTGATGGCATTACCTGGAAAAATGACCGCCATTCTCCGGCATTCCGGATTGCTGTTGTCCGGACTGTTCTCGGTGAAGAACTTTCAATGCGCGAAGCTGCCGCACGGTTTAATATCTCAAACGAGACCGTCGTCCGGCACTGGGTTAATGTCTACAAAGACGCTGGTGAGAATGGACTTCTGAGCATAAAACCCGGCCGGAGCAAAGGCATGACAAAACCCAAAAAAGCATCCCCACTTACCGATGAGGCGCTGGAAAAGTTATCTCCCGAAGAGCTGCGGGCTGAGCTCCGTTACCTGCGTGCAGAGAATGCCTACCTAAAAAAGCTAAAGGCCTTAGTTCAAAGCGAGAAAAACGGCAAAAAGCCGCAATAATCAGTGAGCTAAGGCGTAATTATGCGCTTAGTGACCTTCTGCGTGCAGCGGGGATGTCCCGCAGTACGTGGTATCACAATATGAACGCGCTGAAGCGAGTGGACAGGCATGCCGGACTGAAAGACAAAATCAGAGAGATATACCACCATCATAAAGGGCGTTATGGTTACCGCAGGATCACGCTCTCACTGAGAAAGCAGGGGCTGCTGGTGAACCATAAAACAGTACAGCGGCTGATGGCAGAGGTGTCGCTCCGGTCGCTTATCAGGGTGAAGAAATATCGCGCCTGGAAAGGGGAAGCGGGCAAGGCAGCCTCCAACCTCCTGAGTCGGGACTTCAGTGCATCAAAAGCCAACGAAAAGTGGGTTACGGATGTTACAGAGTTCTCGATACAGGGTAAAAAGTTGTACCTGTCACCGGTTCTCGATCTTTTTAACCGGGAAATCATCTCATACAGCCTGTCGGAAAGACCGGTGATGGAAATGGTGAATACCATGCTGCGTGATGCGTTCGCAAAGCTCAGTCCAGAAGATGCCCCGTTGTTGCACTCGGATCAGGGTTGGCAGTATCGAATGGCAGCCTATCAGGCAAAATTAAAGGCAGAGGGCATAACGCAAAGTATGTCGCGTAAAGGAAACTGCCTGGATAATGCTGTAATGGAGAACTTCTTCGGTACGCTGAAATCGGAGTGTTTTTACCTGAGCCAGTTCGGGAGTCTCAGGGAACTGAGGGAGGCGATAGAGGGGTATATCCATTACTACAACAACGAAAGAATAAGCCTGAAATTAAAAGGCCTGAGTCCGGTAGAATACCGAACCCAGGCCCTGAAAGCCGCTTAACATGAACTGTCCAACTTTATGGGGTCAGTCCATAACTCAAGAGAGTCGCGGGGCTGTGAAATGATAAAATTTATAAAGTAATCACCAATTCCCGACAGTCCGAGGTGGGTGTCAGCACGACTCCTTGTGAACCCGCTTTCTGATGTGCGCCGCTGATTTCACCCACGGTGCTCAGGTTACGCAGACACAGTGTCCATCCTGCAGCCTGGCCCTCCTGGGTCACTGTAATCACGCCATCCCGCCGTTCGGCTTTCAGGTTGAAAACAGTTTTCCCGTTCAGATCCGTGATGGCACTTTCCGCTACCGCACCGTCTTCCAGTTCAAACAGATGGAATTCGGTTTGCTGGCTGTAATCGTAATCCGGCTTCTGGTCGTTACTGCCGAGTGCCAGCAACGTGTTCGGGCGGACATACAGCGGCAGGCTGTCAAAGCCGTGCTGCTGACGATGCCAGCGTGAACCTTCTGCGACTTCGTTACTCAGAAGGTGCGTCCAGCGACCCTGCGGCAGATAGAAATCGACGTCGCCTTCTTCGCTGAAGACCGGAGCAACCAGCAAATCATCGCCCAACATATACTGGCGGTCGAGATAATCGCAGGGCGGATCTTCCGGGAATTCCAGCATCATGGCGCGCATGACTGGCGTTCCGTGGCTGGCTGCCTGTGAAGACGCAGGATACAGATACGGCATCAGGCGGCATTTAAGTTGCGTAAACTGGCGCACGACATCACAGGCTTCATCGTCATAGACCCACGGCACACGATAGGATTTGCTGCCATGCAGACGGCTGTGACTTGATAGCAGGCCGAAAGCGCACCAGCGTTTGTAGATGTGCGCCGGAGCGGTATTTTCGAATCCACCGATATCGTGGCTCCAGAAACCGAAGCCAGACAATCCGATAGATAACCCACCGCGCAGGCTTTCCGCCATGGATTCGTAGGTAGCGTAACAGTCACCGCCCCAGTGAACCGGGAATTGCTGGGCACCGACCGATGCTGAACGGGCGAACAGCACGGCTTCAGATGCGCCGAGTTTGTCCTGCAATGTTTCGTACACCAGTTTGTTGTATACGAATGCGTAGTGATTGTGCATTTTCTGCGGATCGCAGCCATCATGCCAGACCACGTCGGTCGGGATGCGCTCGCCGAAATCGGTTTTGAAACAGTCCACCCCCATATCCACCAGACGTTTCAGATGTCCTGCATACCATTCGCAGGCCTGCGGATTAGTGAAATCCACAATTCCCATTCCGGCCTGCCATTTGTCCCATTGCCACACGCGACCGTCCGGACGTTTTAGCAGATAACCTTTTTCTTTGCCTTCATGGAACAGCGGTGATTTCTGACCAATATACGGGTTGATCCACACACAGATTTTCAGACCGCGCGCTTTCAGGCGCTGCAACATGCCCTGTGGATCCGGGAAAGTTTGAGGATCCCACTCGAAATCACACCACTGGAAGGCTTTCATCCAGAAGCAGTCGAAGTGGAAAACGTGCAACGGCAGCTGGCGTTCAGCCATGCCATCGATAAAGCTGTTCACCGTGGCTTCATCGTAATTAGTGGTGAAAGAGGTCGTCAGCCACAGACCAAATGACCAGGCAGGCGGCAGCGCAGGGCGGCCGGTCAGACGGGTATAGCGGTCGAGCACTTTTTTCGGCGTCGGGCCATCAATGACGAAATATTCCAGATACTCGCCTTCGACGCTGAACTGCACTTTAGAGACTTTCTCCGAGCCCACTTCAAAAGATACACATTCAGGATGATTCACCAGCACGCCGTAGCCGCGGTTGGTGAGATAGAACGGAATGTTTTTGTAAGATTGCTCCGTGCTGGTGCCGCCATCGCGGTTCCAGGTTTCAACAGTCTGGCCGTTTTTAACCAGTGCGGTGAAACGCTCGCCGAGGCCGTAGACCGTTTCGCCGACGCCGAGATCCAGACGCTCCATCATGTAGGTTTTCTGCGAGTTCGCGTCCTGCACGTAGCCATTAGATTTGGCGACGCTGCCGGTTATCCGGCGGCCATTGCGCAGGAAATCCAGCGTCCAGTTATTGCCTTTGGTCACACGCACACAGAGGTCACCGCTGTGCAAAGCAGCGAATTCCTCGTTATCTTCAAACCGCAATTCCGGTGTGTCGGATTGCAGCAGCGGATAGTGCGGGCCTTTATCGGTTTCGCCGTCAAAGTGGGTAATGCGCACACCAATAACACCGGTTTGCGGCGAGAAAAATCGCAGCGTAAACAGCGGTGAATCCAGCTGACTGGCACGCTCTGACGCATCTTTCGGCGCGGCATAAATCACCATGTCGTTGCCTGAGCGCTGCACTTCAAACACCTGTAGCGGATGTGTCAGCAACAAACCCTCTTGTATCAACCAGTTACCGTCACTGATTTTCATAATGAATTCCTCCTTTAGCCCTTCATCCTTCGCGCTGACTCTGCGTTGGCTGCCTTCACCAACCCCGGTCACATACCTGTGTATGCTCCCGGGGATTTACTCAGTTGCCGCTTTGATTCAGCACGAATGATTTTGGGCATGTTCAGTTAAATCAATTTCAGTTTTTCAAAAACAAATTCATTTCATAAATTCTTGCTGATTACGGCGGATGCCCTGAGCCACTTCATCAAGAATGCGGCGCAGCAGCGGGGTGCGCAGAATGTAATAGCGTTTGCATATGATGGCGCTCAGCAGATAACAGACTGCCGGAACCAGAGTGAATAACGCGATAATGCTGGTCATGGTGGCCGCATTTTGAGTAGTGGCACCAGACTGATAACCGGAACCTGCCAGCATCCAGCCGATCATCGCGCCGGCCAGTGCCAGACCGAGTTTCAGCACAAACAGGGTACCGGCGAAACTGATACCCGTCAGACGCTTGCCGTCATTCCATTCGCCGTAATCGACGGTGTCGGACATCATCACCCACTGGATTGGCGTCACGAGCTGGTGCAGAACACCGATGACGAAGATGAAGATAAACATCAGTACGCTGCCGTTCACCGGCAGGAAGAACATGCCGATGCTCAGCACCGCCAGAATAGCGTTGGTCCACCAGAACACGCTGACTTTGCATTTCCAGTCAGTCAGCGGCTTAGCCAGTGCGCTGCCGAACAGGTTACCGACCGAATACACGCCGAGGAACCAGGCGAACAGCACCGGATTGCCGAGAATATAAGTGACGTAATACATCATGGCGCCGCCGCGAACCGCGACCGCCATAATATTGAGGATGGTCAGCAGGCCGACAATGCGCCACTGATCGTTGTGCCAGATATCACGCAAATCTTCGCGCATGGTGCCGGTAGGTTTGCCCGGATCGACACGCTCTTTGGTGGTCGCAAAACAGATCGCCAGCATGATGGCAGCGACAATTGCCAGTACCGCGATCCCCCCCTGATAGCCGAGCGCTTTATCTTCACCGCCGATGTAATTCACCAGCGGCATCATCAGCACCGTACTCAGCATCCCGCCGGCGGTGGCCAGCACGAAGCGATACGATTGCAACGAAATACGCTGTGTCGGGTCAGAGGTGATCACACCACCCAGCGCGCAATAAGGGATATTCACGACGGTGTACATCAGCGTCAGCAGCGTATAAGTGATGGCGGCGTAGATCATTTTGCCGGTCATGCTGAGCTCAGGCGTGGTGTAGGTAAAGACGCAGACGATACCGAACGGGATAGCACCGAACAGTACGTAAGGACGGAATTTCCCCCAGCGGGTGCGGGTGCGGTCGGCCAGTAATCCCATGCAGGGATCAGAAATTGCGTCCAGCGCGCGGGCGAGCAGGAACATGGTACCGACATAACCGGCCGGAATGCCGAAGATATCGGTATAAAAGAACATCATGTAAAGCATGACGTTATCGAAAATTATGTGACTGGCCGCATCGCCTAATCCATATCCAATCTTTTCCTTGACCGAAAGGATCTCAGTACTCATTGCTTCAATGTCCGTATGAAATGGGAGAGTAGGAGTTTTAACGTTTACAAGGCGCTGAGGCTATTGAGATTTTTGTTTCTGAAATTATGTTTCTTTATTTCTGTGATCGCGCGGGGCAAACGGGGAAAAGTTGAGCGGAACAAACGGGTGAAGTACTGAACAGCGGAGGAAAACCTCCCGTTTCCGGGAGGTCTGAGGCGGTTACTTTTTGTATTTTGCTTCCAGCGTCGCAAACCACGGCGCAGTGAAATCTTCAGATTTTCCCCAGCCCGGAATGATTTTACTCAGGCCGGTCACGTTGATGCCATCCGGCTGGCTGAGCAACAGGGATTGAGGAATGGTTTGTGCCGGGAATTCATAAGTGGCAGGCGTTTTCTCACCGGCAATTTTCAGGGCCACGATACGCAGGTTCACGGCGCCGATCAGCTGAGTATCGACAGCGGCGGTCATCTGCCATGGGCTGCCTTTTTCGCGCATCAGCTGAAGATCCTGATTCGACACGTCGATGCTGTAGAGTTTGATTTCAGTACGGCCATTCTCTTTCAGGGCCTTATATGCGCCCTGGCTGAAGGCATCCCATGCACCCCAGATTGCATCAATCTGACCTTTCGGGTATTTCGCCAGTATCGCGCCGACTTTGTTCGCCGTATCGCCCTGGACGTCAGATGACACCGCGCCGATAGACTCCAGCTGATGAATACCCGGATTCTCTTTCAGAATGGCTTCGTAGGTTTTCTGGCGACGTTCCATTGGCGGGAAACCGGCTACCCACAATTTAACGATATTGGCTTTACCGTTGAAATCTTTCACCAGCTGACCCACAGACGCTTTTGCCAGCGAAGCATCGTCCTGACGAGTCACCGTGACGCCTGGAATATTCTCCGGCACTTCGGTATCAAAGGCAGACACCGCAATACCGGCAGCGGCGATGCGTTTCACCAGCGCTTCAGAGTAAGGTCCGCGACCTTGCGAAAGGATGATGCCGTCGTATTTCTGGCTGATGGCCTGATTGACGAAATCCTGGAATTTGGCGTCATCGCCGTTGCTCAGGAAGGTATCGACTTTAAACCCAAGCGCGCGGCCTTGTTTGATGGCACCGGCAAGAAACTGGGTGGTGTTGTCGTCGGAGCCGAGATTACGGATAACCGCGATGCGGACAGGACCGTTGTGCTGGGCAATGGCCGCCGGAACGGGCGCTGGCGTTTCAGCGGCAGCGAAGGCGGGTACAGATGAAAACAGGCTCAATGCCAGCAGGGATGCGGATATTTTTCTCATTATTCTGTTCTCATTATATTGCTCTTATTATTAAAGATGTCCGTCGGACGCGGTTTTTCTGGTGTCATTTTCAAGTGAGGATGTACAGAAGTCTGTCTGTCCAGACGTCTATTCTGTTGGGGCAGTTTACCGGTATGTTAAGAAAGAGGGAATGCCTTGTTGTTATTATATTTCGGCCAGGTGTTATTCCTGCTGGTTATAGGGAGCGAACCGTCGCGCAGCAAAATCAGTCACATGGCCTAAACTGAAACTTCACCTCTGAATTTCATTCTCAACAATGCCTCCGGGAGAAGCCTTATGTCCTTTTCTTTCCGCGACACATTATTGCCTGTTTTTACCCTTGTCCTGATATCCGCTCACGCCGGTGCCGCGCCGAAATCCCCTGTTCCGCCGTCACAGGCTGGCGCACAAGTGACGGAACTGGCGAATGGCTTAGATCATCCCTGGTCGCTGGCTTTTTTGCCGGATAATCAGGGCGCGCTGATCACCGAACGTAGCGGACAGCTTCGTTTATGGAAGCCGGACGGCGGGCTTTCTTCGCCGCTGAAGGGCGTGCCGCGCGTCTGGGGCAGCGGACAGGCCGGTTTGTGGGATGTGCGTTTATCGCCGGATTTTGCCAGCAATCGTCGGGTGTATCTGACCTTCTCGCAGCCGGGTGAAAAGGGCGAACCTCATGCTGCGCTCGGCTACGGCACATTGTCGGCGGATAATAAAACGTTGAGCAATTTTAAAGTGATCTTCATTCAGCAACCGGCCCTGCAAAGCGGTATCAATCTTGGCGGTCGCATGGCGTTTGATGATAAGGGCAATATTTATCTGTCCACCGGCGATAACAATCAGCGCATTAATGCCCAGCATCTGAATCAGTTACAGGGCAAGATTTTGCGTCTCACGCCGGAAGGTGGCATACCGCAGGACAATCCGTTTGTGCACGACAAGAATGCGAAGCCTGAAATCTGGACGTACGGCAACCGCAATCCGCAGGGGCTGGCCATCAATCCGTGGAGCGGGGCGCTGTGGGAAACCGAACACGGGCCGCGCGGTGGCGATGAAGTGAATTTACCGCAGCCGGGGAAAAACTACGGCTGGCCGCTGGCGACGTTTGGGATTAACTATTCCGGTCAGCCGATCCCTGAAGCGAAAGGGACGACGCTGGCGGGCGCGGAAGATCCGATTTACTACTGGGAGGTATCGCCTGCGCTGAGCGGAATGGCGTTCTATAACGCGCAGACATTCCCGCAGTGGAAAAACTCGCTTTTCGTCGGGGCGCTGGCGGGTGAATCACTGATCCGCCTGACGCTTGACGGCGATACAGTCACTCATGAGGAACGGCTGCTTAGCGATCGCAAAGAGCGTATCCGCGAAGTGCAGATCGGCAGCGACGGGTTTGTGTATGTGCTGACGGATGAGAGCGATGGCAAGTTACTGAAAATTGCACCGCAAAGCTGAGGTTATTTGATGAGAAAAGGCGGTGAGAAATGACCGCCTTTTGCAGGTTAAATCGAAACCAGGATCAACCGACGCGAAGACCGGTCAGCTCAGGGGCAGCATCACGCGCTTACAGAAAGCCGGACGCTGCTGAAGTTGCTGATACCAGCGTTCCAGATTCGGATGCGGCTGACGTTCAATATCAAGACGGAACCAGGTATCGGCGTAGCAGGCAACCGGAATATCACCGATGCCGAACTGCTCACCGGAGAACCATTTTTGCTTCGCCAGCACGGCGTCGGCAATCGCCCAGTATTTTTCAAATGCGGCCATCCCCGCCGCGACTACCGACATATCGCGTTCTGCTTCCGGCGTGCGCACCAGCGTCAGGAACACCTGACGAAAAGGTACGGTCAGCGAGTTACTGCACCAGTCCAGCCATTTATCCGCCGCTGCCCGTTGTTGCAGATTGTCCGGCCAGAAGGCTTCTTCGCCGGAACGTTCTGCCAGATAGCGCAGAATGGCATTGGATTCCCACAACACGAAATCGTCGTCCTGCAGACAAGGCACCAGCCCGTTCGGGTTTAGCGACAGATAAAGCGGTTCATTGTTTTTGCCATACACGCCGCCGGCATTGATGTGCTGAAAGGTCACATTCAGTTCATCGAGCAGCCACAGCACTTTTTTGACATTGCTTGAATTTGCGCGGCCCCATAGAGTGAGCATCCGGAACTCCTTGTTTTTAATAGGGGAAAACAGAAGATGTACATCTTTCTGGCTAAGACTATAGGCCACGCTCAGTGATTAAGCGACGTGAAAAAAGTAACACTCAGCAACAGGATATCCCGCCGCTGAGTGCTGCTGAGGCGAAATCAGCGCTGAGTTTTTTGTGCTTTAAATAGTGACCAGACGCTGAGCAGGGCGACAACCATCAGATAGTAACCCGGTGCCAGACTGCTGCCGGTGGCGGAGATCAGCAGCGTACAGATGAACGGTGCAAAACCACCGAAAACAGTCACCGCAACGTTGTAGCTGATCGCCATGCCGCTGGCGCGGGTGGTTATCGGGAACAAATCCGCCATCATCGAAGGCACGGTAGAGAAATACACCGATTTCAGCAGTGCCAGCCAGCTAATCAGCAGCAGCAATGACATCGCCGACGTGTATTGCAGCATCAGCCAGAACGCCGGATAAATGGTCAGCAGCAACAGAATCAATGAGCCCCACATCAGCGGCAGGCGACCAATTTTCTCTGCCCACAACCCCATAAACGGCGTGACTACCGTCAGAATAATTCCGGCGGCCAGCGTGGCGCTGAATCCGGCGGAAGCAGGCAGATGCAGCGTTTTGGTCGCGTATGTCGGCACGTAGTTCAGCATGTAGTTAATGGCGGTAGACACCACCATCAGACCGATGGCTGTAAAGAACAGACCTTTCTGTGAACGCACGATTTCTTTGAGCGGAGAGGCCGTCTTTTCGGCTTTACTGAAGCTTTCCGATTCTTTGATATGGCGGCGGATATACAACCCGACCGGCCCGATCAGCAGACCGAAAATAAACGGAATACGCCATCCCCAGTCCTGTAACTGCGTTTCGCTCAGGACGGCGGATAAACCCAGCCCGAAAGCCGAGGCCAGCAGTGTGCTGGCACCCTGCGTGGCGAACTGCCAGCTGGCGATAAACGCTTTACGCTCCGGAAAATGTTCGACCAGAAACGCCGTCGAACTGCCGAATTCCCCGCCTGCGGAAAACCCCTGAATCAGCCTGGCGGCCAGTATCAGCAGCGGTGCCGCCATGCCGATAGTGGCGTAAGAAGGCGTGATAACGATAATCAGCCCGCCGATCATCATCAGACTGATGGACATCAGCAACGAGGCTTTGCGACCGTGTTTATCGGCGTAAGCGCCCAGAACAATGGCACCCAAAGGGCGGATCAAAAATGAAACGCCGAAACTGCCAAATGCCAGCAGCAGGGAGACTGTCGGGTCGGACGTCGGGAAATACGCATGGGCGATATAGCTGGCGAAAAAGCCGTAAATGGCGATATCAAACCATTCCAGTGCGTTACCGATACAGGTCGCGAACAAAGTTTTCATCAGGCTGGGCTTTTCTGCCGTTGAGCCTGCATGTTGAGAAGTGGCGCTTAACTGGCTCATTTGGCGCCTCCGGCGTGGGCAAGATGCTGTTCAAGCAGGCGGGGACCGCGCTCACCGAGGTCCCACAAAAGATGAGTCATGATGGCCAGCCCCTCGCGGGCCACGGAAATCAGCATATGTTCGTTAACGCCATGCTGGCCGCAGGCCGGATAAGAGTGCGGAACCCAAAGCGTCGGCAAACCGAGAATGTCGGCAAAGACATCATTAGGCAGCGAACCGCCCAGATTTGGCAGCAGTGCCGGTTTTTTGCCGGTTGTGTGTTGCATGATATCCAGCGCCCAGCCGACCAGCGGATCGGTTGGATCAAAACGGGTGGCCGGTGAGCCGCGTACAAATTCCACATCGACCTGCGGGAAACCGTGAGCATCCAGATGTGCGCGTACGTGCTGCGCCAGATTCTGCCAGTCGGTGCCGACCACAAACCGCAGCTGACAAACTGCTGTAGCGTTGCCCGGAATCGCGTTCATCGGGCGCTGCGGATTGCCGGTCAGGAACGACAGCACTTCCAGCGTATTCCACGCGTACAAACGCTCGGTTGGCGTCAGACCCGCCTCGCCCCAGTTCGGGTCGATTTGCGGATCGCTGGCACCACCACCCACATCGACATCACTGAGGATCTCACGGATAGCCTCGCTGACCGCCGGTGGTTTCAGAGCCGCAATCTGCAACTGACCGTGCTGATTCACCAGCGACGCCAGCGCATTCGCCAGTTGCGTACCCGGATTGGTGAGCAGACCGCCCCAGTTTCCGGAGTGATAGGCATTGTCGCGTGCGTTAATCGTCAGACGGAAGTTCACCGCGCCCCGTGAGCCGAGGAATAATGTCGGGCGTTCTGCGCTCAGACGCGGACCGTCCGAGGCCAGAAAAATATCGGCGCTCAGTTCTTCATGATAATCACGGCAAAGTTCAGCCAGCCCCGGAGAGCTGATTTCTTCGCCCATTTCAAACAGCAGTTTGCAGTTGAATCCCAGGCGGCCGCCGCGGGCTTTGAAAATCTGCTCCAGCGCGGCAATGTTGACGCTGTGCTGGCCTTTATTGTCGGCGCTGCCGCGTCCGTACCAGCGGTCACCTTCCTCTTTAAGCTCCCAGGGCGATAAATCCTGCCGCCAGTTTTCATCGTCGCCAAACACCACATCACCATGGCCGTAACTCAGTACGGTTGGCAGTTTGCTGTCTTCAATGCGCGTGGCAATCAAAAAAGGACGGTGTGCGGCATGAGGATTTTCCACGCTGAGCAGGCTGAAACCCATCGCGGAAAGTGCCGGTTTGATCTCTTCATCGAGATAGCGTGCCAGTTCTGCGTCGCGCTGATTACTCTGGCTTTCAGTCGCAATAGCGACCCTGCGTGCCAGAGTTCGTTTGTATTCACCCTGATCGAACCAGGCCAGCGCCTGTTCAACGATATTTTCCGCTGTCATATGAAACCTGCTTGTAATTGTTTTGAGGATTTATTGTTGGTTTTTTTAGCAGTTTCACTCTAAGCGCTGCGCAAGCGTTGCCACAATAATAATAATTGCAACTTAGCATTGCTTTTATTGTAATGCTCATCTGCACAGTTATGAGGCAATAAGGTCATGCAAAGTTCGGAGATCCGCTATTTTCTGGCGGTAGCAAATACGGGGTCACTGAGCGGGGCGAGTAAGCAATTATTCGTCGCCGTATCTGCCATCAGCCGCCAGATCCAGCGGCTGGAAGAGCGCATCGGTGCGCCGCTTTTTGAACGTCATGCCCGCGGGATGGTGCTTAATGATGCCGGGCAGATCCTCGAAAACCACGTGCGTAAAAGCATGATGGATATGGAACATGCGATAGCGGAAATTCAGGGGTTGAATGCGGTACGCCGCACGGTGATCCGCATGGCCTGTACCGACGGGCTGGCGTTTGATCTGCTCCCGCAGTTGTTTTCACAGTTCAGACACGATCATCCCGGCGTGATGTTTTACCTCAATGTCGGTACGGCGGTGGAAGTGTCGGAAATGATCCATAAGGGGGAAGTGGACTTCGCCTTGCAGTTCAGTCTGGTGGCCGAGCGCGGCGTGGATATTATGGCCTCTTTTCCCGCACCGGTGAGGATGGTAATGCGACCGGATCATCCGCTGGCTGCAAAGGATGTGCAACTGACGGACTTACATCCGTATCCGCTGGCGATGAACGAGCAGGGCAGCACCATCCGTCAGCTGTTTGATTTGTCATGCCGGATGAGCGGCGTTTTTCTCGAACCGGCGGTGAGCTGTAACCGTTTCTCTGTGTTATACGATTTTATGGTGCATACGCCCGGCGCAATTGCGGCATGCAGCCATTTTTCCATTATGTATAAAGCGCGCCGCGACAATCTGCGCGTCAAACCGGTAAACATTGAACAGCTAAATCAGCGGACGTTGCAGTTGCAGTCACCAGCTGGAAAACGGCGTTCCGCTGCGCTGACCCAATTCATCGAGTTTGTCCGCGATGAGATAGCGCGGGAAAGCGAAGCGTTTATCCGTGATTATGGTCTGTAGATAAAACATCTTGCTTCAGCAGGCGGTCTGTTGCAGATGTGGATAGCGCGGCCAGTGCTGAGAATGCCAGCCCTTTTCGGCCGCGATATTTTGCAGCGCCTCGCCGGGATTAATCACCGTCGACACGTCGGCAAATTCCAGCAAAGGCTGATCGTATAACGTGTGGCTGTAGGCAAATATTTGCTGATAAGCATCGGGCTTGCAGGTTTCCAGCCAGAGTTTCAGCCGGTCGAGGCGACCCTGATGAAACATCAGATGGCCTTCCACCACACCGCTGAACCGCTGATTGCTGACGCCCGCCTTTAACCCGATACCCGCCTGTGCGCCAAGACGTCTCGCCACCGGTTTCACCAGATGTTCGCCGGAGGCCGAGACAATCAGGATTTCATCCCCGCGCGCCCGGTGCCACTCCAGCTTTTCACGTGCCTGCGGATACACACGCGGCATGATATCGCGGTGAATAAACCGCTGAACCCAGTTTGCTACGGTCGGACAACTCAGACCGCTCATCGGGACAAAGGCACGGGCAAGATAATCACTGTAATGGGCGGCAGATTGCGGGGAAAACTGTCCTCCGGCGACTGAATTTTGTGCAGGCAAGGCATGCAGACGGTAATGACTGAGTTCATCCGAAGAGGCATAACCCTGAGAAATCAGCCAGTGCAGCCACAGGTTGTGGCTGTCATCACAAATCAGGGTATGGTCGAGCTCAAAAATGGCGAGATCCATGGTGCGGATTCCCTCAGCTGACAGTCTTCATTCAGCGTAGCGCAATTTTGGCGTTTGAGTGTTTTGTGAACGATATTGCCACGTAATCTTAATAAACCGATTTACCCGGCGTGAAAACGAGTCCACAGGCTGATCAGTGCCCAGGCGGCCAGCGACCAGCAGGCGACGGCGGCAATGAGAGCGTAAGGTAATTTCATCGAACCGATGAAAAAATATAAGGAAAGCAGATACACCATGTACGGGATGACGGCCCACAGGCCGAAAATGATGGTGGTGCGCAGTGCCTCGATATTGCGTTCAGTGCCGACTATATAATGGGCGATCAGAGCGAAAGTCGGGAACAACGGCACCAGCCCGGCAATGTAATAGTTACGTGTTTTAGAGAGTATTCCGATCAGGATCACGACCAGTGCGCCGATCAGCGCTTTAAAGACCAAACCTGCCATTTCTGCCCCTGCCGTCAGTTCATCAACGTTGGCGTCATGTTGTGAATAAGCCGTTTATTGTTATAGATATTTTGTATGTGTTTGTATGCCAAATTGCCGCACATGTTTGAAATGGTCAAGCACTGACTGCTGTTTTTATCGCCAGTTGAATCTGCGCAAGCAGCGGAAAACTCTACTATTCTTAAGATCTTTACACTATTTAGGTTTATTCCCGACCCGGAAAGCAGTAGGTTTTACACCTGACAGAGTTGCACAATCTGATTGAAAGATAAGATAAATTTCAGTTACCCGGACAAAAGCGCTGATACCTATGACAATTTCTTCCCCATTCAAACGGACTTTCATTTACGCGCTGGGCAGTGGAATACTCCTGCTGGCGCTTCCCGCCGCTCAGGCGGATACCGGCCCCGTCGCCCCTCAGATTAATGCCAAATCCTGGGTGTTAATGGATTACAACAGCGGGAAAATCATCACCGAATCTAACCCTGATGCCCGTCTTGACCCGGCCAGCCTGAGTAAAATCATGGTCAGCTATGTGGTCGGACAGGCAATCAAATCTGGCAAAATCAAATCCGATGATCTGGTTTCTGTCGGCAACGATGCCTGGGCAACCGGAAATCCGGTATTACGCGGCTCCTCGCTGATGTTCCTTAAACCTGGCGACCGCGTGCCGGTGTCCGAACTCAATAAAGGCATCGTCATTCAGTCGGGTAACGATGCCAGTATCGCGCTGGCCGATTACGTCGCGGGTAGTCAGGATTCATTCGTCAATCTGATGAACCGTTACGCAGAACAATTGAAACTGCAAAATACGCATTTCAAAACAGTTCACGGGCTTGATGCGGATGGTCAGTACACCTCCGCCACCGATATGGCGCTGCTTTCACAGGCCTTGATCCGCGATACGCCGGATGAATATGCGCTGCACAAAGAGAAAGAATTCACCTTCAACCACATCAAACAGATCAACCGTAACCGCCTGTTGTGGAGCTCAAACCTGAACGTTGACGGGATTAAAACCGGCTACACGTCAGGCGCGGGTTATAACTTAGTCTCCTCGGCCAGCGATTCAACCGGCATGCGCCTGATTGCCGTGGTGATGGGCGCGCCAAGCGACCGTATCCGTTTCAGTGAAAGCGAAAGCCTGCTGACCTGGGGTTTCCGTTTTTACGAAACCCTGACGCCGATAAAAGCCGGTGATGCATTTACCAGTCAGCGCGTCTGGTTTGGAGACGAAAAAATGGTACCGCTGGGTGTCGCTGAAAATGCGTCGCTGACGATGCCGAAAGGGCAGCTGAAGAATCTTAAAGCCAGCTTTAATCTGACCAATAAGCAACTTGAAGCGCCGCTGGCGAAAAATCAGGTGGTGGGTACGGTCGATTTCAGTCTGGACGGCAAAGTGATTGAACAGCGTCCGTTGGTCGCATTGCAGGAAGTGAAGGAAACCGGCTTTATTGGTCGTATCTGGGACTTCGTGATGATGAAAATCAGCGGTCTGTGGGCAAGTATTTTTGGGAAATAAAACCCCGCCATCCTTCAGGCTGCCTCTGCGGTAGCTGCGTTTGTTCACCCCGGTCACTTACTGATGTAAGCTCCGGGGTTTCACACACTTGCCGCCCAGATGCAACTCGAATGATTAAGGGGGTTGTTTCAGTTGTTAGTTCTGTACCCAGCCTTTCTTAATCGGGATGGCAAATCCGAAACGGTAAACCTTGCACATCATCGCGTTAATCTGCTCACCGAACAGGTTCCACACCAGTTGTGCGAACAGGCAGCCGAGCATCCCCACCAGTAAACCGCCGACCATATCCAGCGGCCAGTGAACCCCCAGATAGACGCGTGACCAGGCGATACCCACGGCGGTCACCATCAGTATTGCGCCGGACCACAGGCGGTGCCAGAACAGGAACGACAGGGCGAAGGTGAAGATGGCGGTGCCATGATCGCTAGGGAATGAACTGTCAGGGGCGTGCTGGAGGAAGGTATGTCCGAAACCCTCCACAAAAGGGCGTGCATGAGGGAATAACAGCGATAACGACTTAGCAGTCGCCATCGCAAAAAGAAGGGCAATGGCTGTTTTGCTGACCAGAACGCGTTGCTGGCCAATGTTCTCGCGCTGTCCCCAAAGCCATAGACCAACAATCAGCAGGGGGACAATGATGATCAGGTCATTGGCCAGAAATGAGGCAAACTTGATCAGCATTTCCGGCGAGGCCGGCGTCGCATTAATCCAGAGAAAAACCAGATGGTTCAGCTGTTCCATTAAACTACCCTCGAATAAACAGGCCAAAATAGCCTTCAAAAAATTGCGATCAATCAGTCACAAAACCTTCATAAACGCCGGATACGTTAATTGGCGTGGTCACAGAGGTAAAGGGGACATCGTCTGAATATCCGCAGTCATTGAGCAACGGTATAGTTTCGCGATGAAATGAAGTGTAAACAGAAGAACTTAAGGAAGCCTTAAGCAGGCGGGAGGACGAGCCTCCCGGCGGTGATGCCTGACTGGATAAATGAAAGAAAAGATTTCAGAAAGAGGGGGGATCAGGGGGAACGATTAACGCGGTTTTTGCACTGACATCAGGAACAGCATTGGTCGTTCGGCTTCCTCAGCAAGATCCGGATAAGCGGCAATCTGCTCAGCAGAAGGGCCCCATTCATCCAGATGACAGATAACGAATCCTGCTTCAATCAACAAATTGATATAAGTGCCGAGCTTCCGGTGCTGCTTAATAACGCCTTCTGCAAACCAGTCAGTGACGCGCTGGCCTTCACGCTGATAACCTTCCACCGGCCAGGTTTTATGACCTTGCCCGTTGAGCTTCCAGCCCGGCTCTGAAGGCGCGGTATATACCGGATGCTCGGCGGAGAAGACGAAATGGCCCCCTGCCTTCAGCGCCTGAAAAACAGTACGGAACAGCGCGGGCAGTGCGTCGATGTAATGCAGAGTCAGGGAACTGTAGGCAAGGTTGAAAGAAGCCTGGGGTAAGGTTAGCGTCTCCAGGTCGCGTCTTTCATAGCGGATAACCGTATCCGGGGTCATGGAACGGGCCTTATCCAGCATTTTTTCTGAGACATCCAGGCCGAGAACGTCACCTGCGCCCATTTCACGTGCAGCCCGGCAAAACCAGCCGTAGCCACAACCCAGATCGACCACGCGCGCGTTTTTCATGTCTGGCAGCAATGCTTTCAGGGAAGGCCATTCCGGTGCGCCTTCCAGCCCGAACTGCGAGCGTCCGAGTTGGGCATAGCCATCGAAAAAGGCCTGATCATCGTAAATATTTTGCGTCATGAGAATGACTCCTATAAAAATAGTCTTCACTGCCAATTCATTTTGGCCTGAATAGTGTAGTGAAAAATTTTATAAGAGAGCAATGAAATGGAGATTCGTGAGGCCGTTTTTGCTGATTTAAGTGTATTACAACGTCTCGGGCGGGAGACCTGTCGCCATTATTTTGGTAGTTTGTGGCAAAATAGTGACGGGCTGGATGCATCGGAAGGCTGAGACTGCCTGTGTGACGGCCACACAGACGACTGAACTGTGGAATGAAAAAAGGATATCAATGATTAAAATACGCCTGGGCGGCCTGTTTATTACACTGGAAGCGGGAGAAGATATTCCTTACGCGCCGGAATATTGTGAACATTACACTTACCTTTTTCATCCGGTAGAAGGCGGCTATGAAATTTTGCGTTACGACGCATATTCTGGCTGGCATAAACGTCCGGACCAGTTATTTGAAGACGGACATCAGGCATTTGTATTTGCTTATCAGGCGTACCAAAATGAATGGAATCAGACCGACGGGCGGTTAGGCGGTAAAGATCAACATCTCGAACGTATTATGTAATAAACATGTGTACAAATAGATCCATCAGCCTCCCATCCCGGAGGCTTTTTTGTGGATGAAATTGCAACCCTGCCACCGAAGATATACAAAACATTACATTAGGCTTTTCAATATCCAGATTATGTTTTCATGCCATAGTTCCGCAGTGAAATGATTATTATCATCAGGCATCACTGCAAAGATAATAGTAATTACTGGGTGGGATAATCGTAGTCAAGATTATGTTTTATATGGTTTTATTATTATGAGTTGATGATTTTTTAAACTTAAACCAATGCCAAACGAAAACAACTTCAAATTTTTTTCGGTTGCAACGGAACTTATCCTCGATTATTTTGACGGCCATCAGTTCCAGACCCTAAAGAAGAAATATAACTTCACGGTGGGCTGAGAATTAACTTGCCGGATGGCAATGTAGATAGCTTCCAAATAATCAAGGATATTGATGATGAAATTACGCGCACTTTCTCTGGTAATTCCTGCTCTGATGATGGCCGGCACCGCTGGCGCTGCCGAAATTTATAACAAAGACGGCAACAAACTTGATCTGTTCGGTAAAGTCGACGGCTTACATTATTTTTCCAGCGATGACAGCACTGACGGCGACCAGTCATATATGCGTTTGGGTTTCCGCGGTGAAACCCAAATTAATAGCGAACTGACCGGTTACGGTGAGTGGGAATATCAGGCAGCTCTGAATTCTCCGGAAAACGCTGATAACCACAACTTTACCCGTGTTGGTTTTGCAGGTCTGAAATTCGGCCAGTGGGGTTCACTGGATTACGGCCGTAACTATGGCGTGATGTACGACGTCGCGGCATGGACCGACGTATTGCCTGAATTCGGCGGCGATACTTACGGCGCAGACAACTTCATGTTCCAGCGTGCTAACGGCGTGCTGACCTACCGTAACAAAGATTTCTTCGGTGTTGTTGATGGCCTGGACGTTGCTGTTCAGTATCAGGGCAAAAACGGCAGCGCGACCGAATCTAACAACGGCCGTGACGTACTGGCTCAAAACGGCGACGGCTACGGCATGTCCCTGTCTTATGACCTGGGCGAAGGCTTCAGCGCGGCAGCAGCCATGATGGCTTCAGACCGTACCGCCGAGCAAAATGGCCGTAACAATCCGGCAATCATCGGTAACGGCGACAAAGCGACTGCTTACAGCGGTGGTCTGAAATACGATGCGAACAACATCTATCTGGCCGCGATGTACACCCAGAGCTACAACGCAAACCGCTTCGGTAAAGCAGGCAGCACCGCTTACGGCTACGCGGACAAAGCGCAGAACTTTGAAGCGGTAGCGCAATACCAGTTCGACTTCGGTCTGCGCCCGTCTATCGCATATGTTCAGTCCCACGCACGTAATATCCCAGGTTACAGTAACCAGAACCTGACCAAATATGTTGATGTTGGCGCGTCTTACTTCTTCAACAAAAACATGCTCACTTACGTTGATTACAAAATCAACCTGATGGACGACACCCGTCTGACCCGCGACGCCGGCATCAACACCGATGACGTTGTGGCTGTTGGTCTGGTTTATCAGTTCTGATAAACCGACGCTGCCCTTATTGGTGAGGGCGCCTGCGTCTCATGTGTCTGGAACCCTGCCGAAAGGTGGGGGATTTTCGTTTACATTCAACCTTTCTTCACATTGATGGCTCAGGCATGATGGCGTGAACGTTTAACGACATCTTCCGACGACAGAGAGCCGCTATGACCGATTTCGCTACACCTAATCTCCCTTCCCGAAACTTCAGCGCGACACAAGATTTCTATGGCAGTTTTGGCTTCACCACGACCTATGTCGATGACGGCTGGCTGATCATGACCCGCGGAACCCTCACGCTGGAATTCTTCCTGCACACAGATCTTGATCCGCTCACAAGCTGGTTCAGTTGCTGTTTACGCGTCGATGACGCCGATGCCATGTTTGCTGCTTTTAAAGCCGCAGGTATCGGCGAGGAGCCTCATTCACGTCCCTGCGTTCATCTGCCTCAAATCCAGTCAGGGATGAAAATGGGCGTCATGATTGATATCGATGGGACATTGGTGCGGGTGATCGAGAATGACTCACAGCAGAACGGGAGATAGTTAAAGGAGCAAAAGAAATAATTTGTGGCAGGCTGAGATATCACCAGGGAAGAAATGGAAATTTATTGATATCATTACGCACAAATTATTTCTATTTCCTTACAGTTTACCAACAGGATGTTGGCACATGATTTACGATTGCTTTTTGTTTTATGACGAGGATATGTTGTTAGATATCCGTCTTAACACACTCTATCCGCATGTTGACTGGTTTGTCATCGTTGAGTCGCGGTACACATTTACGGGCAAGAAGCGGGAGAAACTCCATTTCGATATCAGCAAATATGAGAAATTCAAAGACAAGATTATTTATGTAATCAATGAAGCTGTCCCCGTCATTCATGATAAATCCTTTAAGTCTAATTGCTCAGTCGTTGAAGCTGGACAATCTGATCCCTGGGAAAATGAGACTGTGGCACGCAATTCCATCATGTTGGGACTTAAAAATGCGCAGGATGATGACATCATCATCGTTTCTGACGTTGATGAAATAATAAACCCGGAAAGTATTTCACAGTTCAGCCATTTCCATCTTTGCACCATCCTGCATCAGAATTTCTACAACTATAAATTTAATATTCAGGTACTGAACAACGACGGATCGGCGCGCAAATGTAAGTTGCCGAAGATGGTTAAGTTCAAAGTGCTGAAGAAATTCTTTTTATCCCAACCTGATTTGCTAAGAAATGTGAAGCGAAGGGGATCTGTCATCAGGGAGAGCTGGCTGCGCTGGAACTGGCTGAAGTACAGAACCAAAACGGTGAATAACGGGGGATGGCATTTCTCGTGGGTTATGACCGATGAGCGGATCTCAGAGAAAATGTCTACCATCTCTCACACAGAACATAACACCCCGGAATTCAACAACCCTGATCATATCCGCCGCTGCGTTGAAAATAATCAGGATTTATGGAACCGGCAAAGAGTCATGAAAGTGATCCCGGTGACCAAAGAGTTCTTCCCAGATTATCTGGTAAACAAAAAAGATGAACTGGCAGCGTTTATCCGTCAGGAAGAATCGATCACAGATAATTGATTTGATTTTAAAGGGATTCCGAAGCAGAAAAGAAAAAACCCGGCAATCTTGAACCTAACGAGGCGGGATTGACGGGCTCTCCAAATTTGGGGACTTCAAAGAAAAGCAGTGGCACTAATTAAGACTACAGGTAACTTTAAAAGTTCGTTCCATGTGGCAAAAATTTAAAAAAATTATTGATTTTTTTTTGCCACATTACGGTTCAATGAGTTACGTCATGCCCCGGGCCAGATGATGACAATCAATGTCCCGGCGAGTGTCAGCAATACGTTAGCAATCGCATAGGTTCCTGCATAACCGAGTGCCGGAATGTTGCTGCGCGCAGTATCACTGATGATTTCCATCGCAGGGGCGCAGGTACGCGCACCCATGATGGCGCCGAACAACAGCGCGCGGTTCATGCGTAAGACATATGCCCCGAAGATAAAGCAGATCACCACCGGTACCAGGCTGACGATCAGGCCGGAAAGCAACATCTGGCCGCCAACCGCACCAAGCCCGTTATTGATTCCTGCACCGGCACTCAGGCCGACGCCCGCCATAAACACCATCAGGCCAAACTCTTTCACCATATTCAGCGCACCCTGCGGGATATAACCGAAAGTAGGGTGGTTTGCCCGCAGGAAGCCCAGCATGATCCCGGCGAACAGCAGGCCTGCTGCATTGCCGATACCAAAGCTGAAGTTTTTAAACTGGAAGGTGATAAGACCAATCATCAGGCCGACGATAAAGAAGGCGCAGAAGGCCAGCAAATCGGTGAGCTGGCTGTGTACGGAGATAAACCCGATACGCTCTGCCACGCTTTTCACACGTTTCGCATCGCCGCTGACCTGCAAGACATCACCTTTATTCAGTACGATGCTGTCGTCGATCGGCATTTCAATCTGGCTGCGGATCACGCGGTTCAGGAAACATCCCTGATCGGTCAGGTTGAGCTGGCTCAGACGTTTACCGACGGCATGGTTATTTTTGACCACCACTTCCTCGGTCACAATGCGCATGTCGAGCAGGTCGCGGTCGAAGACTTCCTTACCGTTTCGGAAACTCGGATCAAGACGCGAATGCGCATCCGGATAACCCACCAGCGAGATTTCATCGCCGACCTGCAACACCGCATCACCGTCTGGCGTCGCCAGAATGCCATTACGGCGGATACGTTCGATATAGCATCCGGTCTGACGATAAATGCCCAGTTCGCGCAGGTTTTTGCCATCCGCCCAGGCCACCAGTTCCTGTCCGACGCGATAGGCGCGGATCACCGGAAGATAGACTTTGCGTTTGCTGTCGGTATCAAGACCTCGTTCGCGCGCTATTTGCTGGGCGCTGGTCGGTAAATCCTGATGTTGTAGCTTCGGCAGATAACGCGCGCCGAAAATCAGGCTGACCAGTCCGATCAGATAGGTCAGGGCGTAACCTAAACTCAGATTATCCAGCTCAGAACCGAGAAGATTATTGCCGCCCATGGTGTTGCGCAGGGTATCCCCTGCGCCGACCAGAACCGGCGTCGAGGTCATGGAACCGGCGAGCATACCGGCGGTAAGGCCGATATCCCAGCCGAACAATCGTCCGAGCCCGAGAGCCAGCAACATGGCGCTGCCGACCATCACCAGTGCAAGCATGAAATAATTTTTGCCGTCGCGGAAGAAAATCGAAAAAAAGTTCGGTCCGGCTTCGACGCCAACACAGAAAATAAACAGCATAAAGCCGAGGTTCAGGGCTTCGGTATTAATGCTGAAATGCTGCTGACCTAAAAGCAGCGAAACCACTAATACGCCAATAGAATTTCCGAGCTGGACAGAACCCAGACGAATTTTTCCGAGACACAAACCGAGTGCCAGAACCACAAATAATAACAGGATGTAATTCCCGTTTAACAAACTAGCGACGTTTATATTCACAAGGATAACTTATTGTTTACCAACAAATTCTTGATATAGGAGAATGTAAAGGATAAATTCAGAAACGGAAAATTCCTACTCAGCGGGCACTGTCTTAACAGCCCTGTGAAGTGGAAATCGGGTTTCGGGCGTCATTTTAGTCACAGAACGCCAGTTCAGCCAGAGAAATGCCCGTATAAATGTTCCGAAAGCTTTTTTTGTGTTTCGCGGGATTGCGTGACACTTCAGGGAAATGAGCCAGAAGGCTCTGACAGGTAACAACGTACACATTTATGCTGCAGATAACCTGTGAAATCTCGCCAACTTTAAGGAGGAAGTAAAATGGCAATTTGGCGAAAAGTGGTAGCGCCTTTAATTTGTTGCATAATGTTCTTAATTATATTTCTTTTATTAAAGAATGGTTGGATTATTGTTAGAAGCGTTACGCCGGGACCAGAATATGGTCTGCTGTTATTTATCATTCCGGGTGTGATTACGTCCCTGATATCGCGGGATTCGGCGATATCTTCTTCCTTTATCGGTGGTTTCGCTGCTATTCCGGTTTGTTATTTATTGCGTATGGCATTTTATCCGCGCGTCCGGCCGTTAGTTCAGGAACTCGCGTATGCCACCAGCGCAATATTCTGGTGTGTTCTGGGCGCCATGTTGGTTCATTTACTGGTGATTGCGTACCGGCAGTTCCGGCGGGGTTAAACCCGATGCTTGCGGATAAAGTTCTATCCAATAAAAAAGGCGCTCATTGAGCGCCTTTTTGCTGTGTGTATGTCTTTATTTTTTTGCGGATCAGTTGCTGAACAACGCCAGATGCTCTTTGGCATAGGCTTCAAAATCAGTGCAACCGCCGATGTGTTTCTGATCGAGGAAAATCTGTGGAACCGTTTCAACCGGTTTGCCCACGGTTTTTTCCAGGTCGGCTTTAGTGATGCCTTCCGCGTGGATGTCGATGTAACGGAAGTTGAAATCATCACGTTCTTCAGTCAGTTTTTCAGCCAACTCTTTAGCGCGCACGCAATAAGGACAGCCAGGACGCCCGAAAATTACTGCAAACATGGAGACTCCTTTGTTAATACCAGCAAGATAAAATGAAAGGGGAGTGACTATTTTTGTTATCCACATCACCTTTTTGATGTCGCTACTATGCCTGTTGCAAACCATAAAAAAAAGCAGGAATTACCTGTCAGTCCGATACCTTTGACCTATCCAAATGAACCTGCTGCTGTTTTTAGCTGCCACACATTGTTGCACCAATTGATGCCGCAAACCTTGCAAACGGTGCTCACAGCATGAATGATTGATACAGATTTCTCCTTACTTACACCATTCAGGAATTTTTCATGACGCCGACTATCGACCTTTTGCGCTCTCACCGTTCAATTCGCGCCTTCACCGACCAGCCGGTATCCGAAGACCAACGCGAAGCCATTATTAGCGCTGCGCAATCAGCATCGACTTCCAGTTTCCTGCAATGTTCTTCTATTATTCGCGTTACCGATCCCGCGTTACGCGAAACGCTTGTGCAGTACACCGGCGGCCAGAAATATGTCGCCAGTGCGGCAGAATTTTGGGTTTTCTGCGCCGATTTCAACCGTAATTTGCAGATCAATCCGGAAGCAGAACTTGGCCTTGCCGAACAGTTGCTGCTGGGTTGCGTGGATACCGCGCTGATGGCGCAAAATGCCATGACGGCGGCAGAATCGCTCGGTCTGGGCGGGGTATTTATCGGCGGGATCCGTAATCAGGTCGAAGATGTTGTCACGCTGCTAAAATTGCCAAAATTTGTCATGCCGTTGTTTGGTTTTTGCATTGGTACGCCAGCACAGGATCATCAGGTGAAACCGCGTATGCCACAGTCCATGCTGGTTCACGAAAACAGCTATCAGCCATTGGATAAAGCGGTACTGGCAGAGTACGACGAACAATTAAGCGAGTATTATCTGCAACGGGACAGCAATGCGCGTCGCGATACCTGGAGCGACCTGATTATGCGCACGCTGAAAAAGGAACAGCGTCCGTTTATGCTGGACGCTTTGCACAAGCAAGGTTGGGCAACCCGCTAAAACGGCGACGGAGTGTCGGATGAAAATTGCAATTCTCTCCCGTGACGGGTCTTTGTATTCGTGTAAGCGGCTGAAGGAAGCAGCAGAATCCCGCGGGCATGAGATTGACATTATTGACCCGCTTTCCTGCTATATGAATATCAATCCGGCCGCGCCCAGTGTGCATTACCGCGGACGTCAGCTCGATATTTATCAGGCGGTGATCCCGCGTATCGGTTCTGCCATCACTTTTTATGGCACCGCGGTTTTACGCCAGTTTGAAATGCTGGGCAGTTTTCCGCTCAATGAATCGGTGGCCATTACCCGCGCGCGCGATAAATTGCGCTCTATGCAGATTCTGGCTCGCGAGTGCATCGATTTGCCGATCACCGGTTTTGCCAATGCTCCGGATGATACGTCGGATTTGATTGCACTGGTGGGCGGTGCGCCGCTGGTGGTGAAACTGGTGGAAGGCACGCAGGGCATCGGCGTTGTGCTGGCGGAAACCCGTCAGGCGGCGGAAAGCGTGATTGACGCATTTCGCGGCCTGAACGCGCATATTCTGGTGCAGGAATATATTCGTGAAGCGCAGGGGCGTGATATCCGCTGTCTGGTCGTCGGTAAGAAAGTGGTGGCGGCCATAGAGCGTCAGGCCAAACCGGGTGATTTTCGATCCAACCTTCATCGCGGCGGCACGGCGGCTAAGGTCAACATTACGTCACAAGAGAAAGAGATTGCAGTGAAAGCCGCGATGACGCTGGGGCTGGACGTCGCCGGTGTGGATATTCTGCGGGCAAACCGTGGCCCGCTGGTGATGGAAGTCAACGCGTCTCCAGGGCTGGAAGGTATCGAAACGACGACCGGGCTGGATATCGCCGGTATGATGATCGACTACATTGAGCAACGGGCTCGCCCCGGATTTCGTCTGAAATCCGGGGGCTAATTCTTATTTAGCCGCGCTAATGTCCATCAATCCGGTATTGATCGTAGCGCTTACCGGCATAATTCCGTAAGCTATGACCCCTTCGTAATGCCGATAGCGTTACGAAGGGTTTGTTTTTTCCGTTGTGTTGAACTCGTGAGGCATTCTATGGATTCGCTCATCGTCCCTGATTTAGCGCTGCTTCGGCGCTGGCTGGATCAGCTGGGCATCTCTTTTTTCGAGTGTGATTCCTGTCAGGCTCTCCATTTGCCGCATATGCAGAATTTTGATGGCATTTTTGATGCCAAACTCGATATCGTAGATAACGTTATTTTGTTCTCTGCGCTGGCCGAAGTAAAACCGACGGCGCTCATCCCGCTGGTCGCTGACCTGAGCTCAATTAATGCCAGCTCGCTGACCATCAAAGCGTTTGTCGATATTCAGGATGATAATCTGCCGAAACTGATTGTCTGCCAGTCGCTGACTATCGCGGTAGGCGTGACTGAAGAGCAGTTTGCTTTCTTCCTGCAACAGGCTGAGGAGCAGATGTCGATGATTATTCTCGAAGCGCACGCCAATGACTTGCTGTTTTTGGGTGATGAAGAAGAAGGTACGCCGGTCACATCCGTGAATTTACCTTTGCTGCACTGATTTTTGTGTCATCTGCCATTTCCCTGATGGCGGTTATTTCTGTAAAGACCTTTTCCCCTTTGAAGATCCTTTTCTGCGAGCCGTGTTTATTGCGGCTCCGCTGCCTTTATTCGCTTTCGCCATAAGTTATGCTGGTATTGTGCCATTGTTGCCAGATATTTCACTTTGTTAAAAGGCAAAATGCCAGACGGTATAGACTAAATCTGCATAATTAATCGATAAACGCCGGTTTTGCCTCGCGAGGCTGGTGTGCGGGGGTTGCAGGCGCTATGCTTCTGACTCTGCATCACGCGTGATTACGTCGTAAAACCAAACGGTTAATTCGCAGGCAGCGTATGCGTCAACGTTGAATGCCTATGCACATTCGTGGACGGCAGTTGGCCTTAGTGTGAAAGGTTTTGTATCTGTTCCAGTGATACAAATTCAATTTTATATTCCCCTGTCTTGGAGGTAGTAACGGATGTTCACCCTGCGTAAAAAGTGGTTATCGGGTGTTGTCGCCGGCCTGGTTATGGCTGCGTCCGTCACAGCGTCTGCGGAAGAAAAAACGCTGCATATCTATAACTGGTCTGATTATATCGCGCCAAATACCGTGCCTGATTTCCAGAAGGAAACCGGCATTAAAGTGGTTTACGACGTGTTTGATTCCAACGAAGTACTGGAAGGCAAACTCATGGCAGGCAGCACCGGTTTCGATCTGGTGGTGCCATCGGCCAGTTTCCTTGAGCGTCAGCTGGCGGCAGGCGTCTTCCAGCCACTCGACAAGAGCAAACTGCCTAATTACAAAAATATGGATCCTGATCTGCTGAAGATGGTGGCGCAGCACGATCCGGGGAACAAATACGCAATCCCTTATCTGTGGGCGACCACCGGCATTGGTTACAACGTCGATAAAGTGAAAGCGGTTCTGGGTAAAGATGCGCCGGTCGACAGCTGGGATTTAGTACTCAAGCCTGAAAACCTCGAGAAACTGAAAAGCTGCGGCGTTTCCTTCCTCGACGCGCCTGCGGAAATTTACGCTACCGTGCTTAATTACCTGCATCTGGATCCGAACAGCACCAAAGCCTCTGATTACACCGGTGCGGCCAACGATCTGCTGCTGAAACTGCGTCCGAACATCCGTTATTTCCATTCTTCCCAGTACATCAACGACCTGGCGAATGGTGATATCTGCGTCGCTATCGGCTGGGCAGGGGATGTGATGCAGGCGTCTAACCGCGCGAAAGAAGCGAAAAATGGCGTGAACGTGGCGTACAGCATTCCGAAAGAAGGGGCGCTGGCCTTCTTCGACGTGTTTGCTATTCCTGCAGATGCCAAAAATCTCGATGAAGCCTATCAGTTCCTGAATTACCTGATGGAACCGAAAGTTATCGCGCAAATCAGTAACACGGTTTACTACGCCAGCGGCAACAAAGCCGCGACGCCACTGGTGAACGAAGATGTGCGTAACAACCCGGGCATTTATCCACCGGCAGACGTTCAGGCGAAGCTGTTCACCCTGAAAGTTCAGGATCCGAAAATCGACCGGGTTATCACCCGTTCGTGGACCAAGGTCAAAACCGGCAAGTAATACTCTTCATCCTTCAGGCTGCTTCTGTGTTGGCTGCGTGAACGCGCCCCGGTCACTGACTTGTGTCAGCTCCCGGGGACTTGCTCACTTGCCGCCTTGATGCAACCAGAATGATTTTGGGTATCGTTAACGCGGCTCCGCTTATTGATGGCGGGGCCGCTGACGTTTTGCTTCCGGCTGTATTTTGGGCATACGGATCAGGCACTTTTCCCCCTGACTGTTATGCTTATTTGAATTGCTTCATTTTGATACCGGAGATTTCTCTGAGTGAACGACGCTATCCCCCGCCCGCAGCCTAAGTCCCAGAAGGGTTTCACGCCTTTGCTGGAAATCCGCAATCTGACCAAATCTTTTGATGGCCAGGCCGCCGTTGATGACGTGAGCCTGACCATTTATAAAGGCGAGATTTTCGCACTGCTCGGCGCGTCCGGCTGTGGGAAATCGACCCTGTTGCGTATGCTGGCCGGTTTCGAGCAGCCTACGCAGGGCCAAATCGTCCTGGATGGCGTAGATCTTTCGCAGGTGCCGCCGTATCAGCGTCCGATCAACATGATGTTTCAGTCTTACGCCTTGTTCCCGCACATGACGGTCGAACAAAATATCGCGTTCGGCCTTAAGCAGGACAAACTGCCGTCGGCAGAAATCAAAAGCCGCGTAGCGGAAATGCTGACGCTGGTTCACATGCAGGAATTCGCCAAACGTAAGCCGCATCAGCTTTCCGGCGGTCAGCGTCAGCGTGTGGCGTTAGCCCGCAGTCTGGCGAAACGGCCAAAGTTATTGCTGCTCGACGAACCGATGGGCGCACTGGATAAAAAGCTGCGTGACCGCATGCAGCTTGAAGTGGTGGATATTCTTGAGCGCGTCGGCGCGACCTGCGTTATGGTCACGCACGATCAGGAAGAAGCGATGACCATGGCCGGGCGTATCGCCATCATGAACCGCGGTAAGTTCGTGCAAATCGGTGAGCCTGAAGAAATTTACGAGCATCCGACCAGCCGCTTCAGCGCCGAATTTATCGGCTCTGTGAATGTGTTCGAGGGCGTGCTGAAAGAGCGTCTGGATGATGCGCTGGTACTGACGTCGCCGGGGCTTAAACACCCGCTGAAAGTGGATCCGGATGTCTCCGTGGTCGACGGTGTACCGGTGTTTGTCGCACTGCGTCCGGAAAAAATCATGTTGTGCGAGGAAGTGCCGGAAGATGGTTGCAACTTTGCGGTCGGTGAAGTGGTAAACATTGCCTATCTCGGCGACCTGTCGATTTACCATGTCCGGCTGCACAGCGGACAAATGATCACCGCGCAATTGCAGAACGGTCATCGTTTCCGCAAAGGCATGCCAACCTGGGGCGACGAAGTGCGCCTGTGCTGGGAAGCCGACAGCTGTGTCGTGCTGACTGTTTAGGGGGGATGAAAATGTCTGTAATCTCCGAAGCGCCGGCCAGTAAACCTCCGGGCGGATTTAAAGCTTTCACGGGTCGTTTGCAACAACGCCATGGCCGCAAACTGGTTATCTTGCTGCCGCTGGTGTGGTTCCTGCTGCTGTTTTTACTGCCTTTCCTGATTGTCTTCAAAATCAGTTTTGCAGAAATGGCGCGGGCTATTCCACCGTATACCGATCTGGTCTCCTGGTCAGACGGTATGCTGGATATCGCGCTTAACATCGCCAACTACATCGGCCTGACGCAGGATCCGCTGTATATCGATGCCTATCTGCAATCACTGCAAGTGGCGGCCATATCGACGCTGCTTTGTCTGCTGATCGGTTATCCGCTGGCGTGGGCGGTGGCGCACAGCCGTACCTCGACGCGCAATATCCTGCTGTTGCTGGTGATTTTACCTTCGTGGACCTCGTTCCTGATCCGCGTCTATGCCTGGATTGGCATTCTCAAAGACAACGGTGTGCTGAATAACGTGCTGCTGTGGCTGCATGTTATCGATCAGCCGCTGGTGATTTTGCATACCAATCTGGCGGTTTACATCGGCATTGTGTATTCGTATCTGCCGTTTATGGTGTTGCCTATTTACACCGCGCTGACCCGCATGGATTACTCGCTGGTGGAAGCGGCGCAGGATCTGGGCGCACGTCCGATGAAAACCTTCTTCAAAGTGATTATGCCGCTGACCAAAGGCGGGATTATTGCCGGTTCGATGCTGGTCTTCATTCCGGCGGTAGGGGAATACGTGATCCCGGAACTGCTCGGCGGGCCGGACAGCAATATGATTGGTCGTGTTCTGTGGCAGGAATTCTTCAACAACCGCGACTGGCCGGTGGCTTCCGCTGTCGCAGTGGTCATGCTGTTGCTGTTGATCATGCCCATCTTGTGGTTCCAGAAATACCAAAATAAAGAGCTGGGAGACAAAGAATGAATCAGTTACCGGTTGTCCGTTCGCCGTGGCGAATTCTTATTCTGGTGCTCGGCTTTACGTTTTTGTATGCCCCGATGCTGATGCTGGTTATTTACTCGTTTAACAGCTCCAAGCTGGTAACGGTCTGGGCGGGTTGGTCTACCCGCTGGTATACTCAGCTTTTCCACGATTCCGCGATGATAAGTGCAGTCGGGACCAGTCTGACCATTGCCACCGCTGCCGCCACAATGGCGGTGATTGTTGGGACGCTGGCCGCGGTGGTGATGGTGCGTTTTCAGCGGTTTCGTGGTTCAACCGGTTTTGCCTTTATGCTGACCGCGCCGCTGGTCATGCCGGATGTCATTACCGGCCTGGCGTTGTTGTTGCTGTTTGTAGCGATGGGCCACGCGTTTGGCTGGCCTGCGGAGCGCGGCATGTTTACCATCTGGCTGGCGCACGTGACGTTTTGTAGCGCGTACGTAGCCGTGGTGGTCTCTGCGCGTTTACGTGAACTGGACCGTTCGATTGAAGAAGCGGCAATGGATTTAGGTGCAGCGCCGCTGAAAGTGTTCTTTATTATCACGCTGCCGATGATTTTACCGGCACTGATTTCCGGCTGGTTGCTGGCGTTTACGTTGTCGCTCGACGATCTGGTTATTGCCAGTTTTGTCGCCGGACCGGGTTCGACCACGTTACCGATGCTGGTCTTTGCCAGCGTGCGTATGGGCGTCAACCCTGAAATAAACGCGCTGGCGACGTTGATCCTGCTGGTGGTTGGGATCATCGGCATGGTTGCCTGGTGGTTTATGGCGCGTGCCGAGAAACAACGGCGTAAAGAAATACAGCGCGCTCAACGAGCCTAAATTTTAAGATAATTTTCAGGGCGGATGTATTCCGCCCTGAACGTAAATGGAGAGCCCAAACGGATTTATGAAACTGGCATTTATCCCTGTTCCCGTGATGATAGGTGCGTCGGCAATTGTCGCGACGCGCTTACTCGAATTCATTTTACTGTTCGATGCCATGGGCTTTTCAGGGCTGATGAGTTTTATCGAAGTCAGTGCAGAGTCCTGGCTGAACTGTTTCATCATGCTGGCCAGCTTGCTGATTGTTCTGGTCGAATGCCGTGCTGCCTATGCCATGATGCGCGGCCGTCGCTGGGGGCGCCGGGCATTTATCGGTTGTCAGGTGATTGTGGTCGGATACATGCTGCTGGCCTCATTCGACTGGTTCGGGCCGCGTATCTTTCGCTTTAACGTCGAAACTCAGGGCGAATTTCTCTATGCGCTGCTGATGCAAAAAATACCCGATATGGTGGTGCTTTTCCTGTTGTATGCGCCTGCCAGCAGTCGCAGATACTTCTCGCGTAAAAAGTCGAACGAAAAAAGCAGCCCGTCACAAATAGCCAAAGCGTAAGTGAGCCTTTCCCGTCGCGCAGTGGTAAACTGCGCGCCAGTTTTTTCCGCATTCTCTTACCGGACTTTTTCATGCATTGCGCACTTTACACCGCAGGAACCTGCCGTTCCTGCCAGTGGCTCGACAAACCTTATTCACAACAGTTAGCCGACAAGCAGCAGGATCTCAGTGATTTGCTGTCAGATTTGCCGGTGGGTGAATGGTGTGAACCGGTCACCGGCGCGGAAAGTGCCTTTCGCAATAAAGCCAAAATGGTGGTCAGCGGCAGCGTGGAGCGTCCTTTACTTGGGATGTTGCACCGCGACGGCACGCCGGTCGATTTGTGTGAATGTCCTCTTTATCCGGCCAGTTTCCCCGCAGTATTTTCAGTCCTGAAAACCTTTATCGCCCGCGCCGGACTGACGCCTTATAACGTGGCGCGAAAACGCGGTGAGCTGAAATTCCTGTTACTGACTGAAAGCCAGAAAGACGGCGGCATGATGCTGCGTTTCGTATTGCGTTCGGAAACAAAACTGGCGCAACTGCGCGCCGCGCTGCCGTGGTTGCAACAACAGTTGCCGCAGCTCAGGGTGATTTCCGCCAATATACAGCCGGTACATATGGCGATCCTCGAAGGCGATACCGAAATCCCGCTGACGGACGTGCAGCGTCTGGAAGAAGACTTTAACCATGTGCCGCTGTTTATCCGTCCGCAGAGTTTCTTCCAGACCAACCCGGTGGTGGCTGAAAAACTCTACGCTACGGCGCGTGACTGGGTGAGGGCGCGGGGTGATATTCAAAGCATGTGGGATTTGTTCTGCGGCGTCGGCGGTTTTGGTCTGCACTGTGCAACGCCGCAGATGAAACTGACCGGTATCGAAATCAGCGCGGAAGCTATTTCCTGTGCAAAAGAATCGGCGGCGCGTCTGGGGTTGCAAAACGTCGAGTTTCAGGCGCTGGATTCGACCGGTTTCGCGACCGGCAAAGGCGAGGTGCCGGATCTGGTGCTGGTGAATCCGCCACGTCGCGGCATCGGCAAAGCGTTGTGTGAGTACCTGAGCCACATGGCGCCCGACACCATTCTCTATTCAAGCTGTAACGCTAAAACCATGGCGCAGGATCTGGCGCTACTGCCGGATTATCACATTCTGCGTGTCCAGCTTTTCGACATGTTCCCGCATACCGCGCATTACGAAGTGATGGCGCTGCTGACACGGCGTTAAGTTACTTAATCCATCGCCAGCTGATTCATGATCAGCACGATCTTATCCAGGATCTCACTGAACAGATGCTCGCTGAACGGGGCGAGCATCGGCATCATCAGGCCTATCGCCAGAATACCGATGCTGAGCGTCAGCGGGAAACCGATAACGAAAACGGAAAGCTGTGGCGTAACACGGTTTAACAGGCCGAGCGCCATGTTCAGCGTCAGCAGCAATGTCACAATCGGTAATGCCAGCATCATTCCGCCGCTGAACACGATACTGCCCGCTTTGGCGACCGCCATAAACCCTTCGGCATTGACCGGATTATGGCTGATAGGCAGGGTGTGGAAGCTGTCAGCCAGCAGGGAAATCAGCCACAGATGCGCGTTAAACGTCAGGAACAACAGCACCGCCAGCAGGTTTAAAAACTGCGCCAGCAGCGGAGTGTTCAGGCGATTGCTCGGGTCATAAAACGTGGCAAAAGAAATCCCCATCTGCAAACCCATAATCTCACCCGCCATACGAATCGCCGCAAACGCCAGTTGCATGGTGATGCCTAACGCGGTGCCAATCATGATTTGCTGCATCGCCAGCCACAGCGCGGGGGTGGAGAAAATCGGCGTGTCCACCGGTGGCAGAGAGGGGGCAATCAGGAAGGTAATCATCATCCCCAGACCGAGTTTCACCCGGTTAGGGACTGACTTTTCACTGGTGATCGGCGCAGTGCTGATCAGCGCCAGAATTCGCAGCAGAGGCCAGAAATACATGCTCAGCCATCCGGCGAGCTGGGTGCTGTCGAAGGAAACCATAGATTACCCGATGATGTACGGCAGGTTGGAAAACAACGTGCGCATGTAATCAAGCAGCAGATTTAGCATCCACGGACCGGCGATAACGATAGTCGCTACCACGGCCAGGATCTTAGGGATGAATGACAGCGTTTGTTCGTTGATCTGTGTCGCCGCCTGCAACAGGCTGACGATAAGCCCGGTGACCAGCGCGGCCAGCAACAAAGGCGCAGCAACGGCTAATGCCACTTTCATCGCCTCGTTACCCAGTGCCATTACCGATTCAGGAGTCATTACTCAATTCTCACAAAAGAAGACGGGCGACTCCCTCCCCTGCGAAGGGGAGGGTTGGGGTGGGGTATGAATAGCAGCTCAGAATTTGAAGTTGCCTGTAAAACCCCCTCCCGGCCTCCCCCTTCGCAGGGGGAGGAGCAAAAAACGCCCATTAAGTTTGGCGTTTTGAATTAACTGTAAAAACTCTGCGCCAGGGAACCGAGTAACAGTTGCCAGCCATCGACCAGGACGAACAGCATCAGCTTGAACGGCAGCGAGATGGTGGCAGGTGGCACCATCATCATCCCGAGGGCCATCAGTACGCTGGCGACCACCAGGTCGATAATCATGAACGGAATGAATACGGTGAAGCCAATCTGGAACGCCGTTTTCAGTTCGCTGGTCACGTAGGCCGGCAGCAAAATACGCATCGGCACCGCTTCCGGGCCCGCCAGCGGAGGGATGTTCGCCAGTCGCGCATACAGCGCAAGGTCGCTTTCACGGGTCTGGCGCAGCATAAACTGGCGTAAAGGCTGAGCGCCTTTGTCCATTGCTTCCTGCATGGTGATTTTGTTTTCAGTAAACGGCTGATAGGCATCGCTGTAAATTTTGTCGAATACCGGCGCCATGACGAAAAAGGTCAGAAACAAACCCAGCCCCAGCAATACCTGGTTTGGCGGCGCAGATGGCGTACCCAGCGCATTTCGCAGCAGGCCGAGCACGATAATGATGCGGGTGAAACTGGTGCACATCAGCAGCATTGCCGGTAACAGCGTCAGCGTGGTGATAAACACCAGCGTCTGGATCGGCAGTGACCAGTTTTGTGCGCCGTTGGACATCTGCTGGCTGATGATCCCCGGCAGTTGCGCGAACGCCGACGGGCTGATTAACAGCAGCAGCGGCAGGCAAAAGGTAAGGGGGGATTTCATTATTTTCTTCACGACGGACAGAGTCATGCCTGCTTTCCCGGACGTTTCAACATTTTCTGCATCAGCTGACGGAAATCAGCGGGCGCGTTATTGGGATGACTTGAATCCGGCATCTGTTCAACCGGCGGCGCGCTCAGGGTATGCAGCGGGGTGATGTTTTGCGCGGTCACGCCCAGCACCAGCCAGGTGTTATCGACTTCAACAATCACCACTTTCTCACTGCGTCCGACCTGTACGCTGGCAGTCACTTTCAGCAGCTTGTTATTTTTAGACTGCGGCGCGAAACCGGCGCGCTTCACCACCCAGCCGATAAACAAGATCAGCAACAGAATGCCGCCAAGCACGGAACTGACCTGCGTCAGCACCGAACCGGCGGGCATTGCCTGAGGCGTTGCCTGCGTGGTGGCATGGTTTACCGGGCCGGAAATGTACGGAGAATCCGTCGCGGTATTCTGGCTCATCAGCGGCTCAGACGACGCATACGTTCGGATGGCGTGATGATGTCGGTGATGCGCACGCCGTATTTATCGGCGACGACAACCACTTCACCCTGGGCAATCAGATAGCCGTTGATCAGGATATCCAGCGGCTCCCCGGCAAGACCGTCGAGTGCAACCACCGAACCCTGCGAAAGTCGCAGCAGTTCTTTGATGGTCATTTTGGTGCGACCTAGTTCCACGGTCAGTTTCACCGGAATATCGAGGATCATGTCGATATCTTGCAAACTGCCGGTTCCGTCCTGGGCACCCAGCGCGGCGAAAACACCGTCAGTTGACGCTTTCGCGCCGCCCGCAGACTGTTGTTCGTTAAACGCATCAGCCCATAAATCGTCAACGTTATCCGATCCGGCGTCAGACGGTTTATTGGTGTCACTCATGGGGCTGTTCCTCATCTAGAGAATTTAAAATTGGGTTGATCAAATGTTCAACGCGCAGGGCGTATTGTTCGTTTAAAGTGCCATATTGGCTGGTCAGCACGGGCACACCATCGACATGGGCAATCAGACGATCCGGTTTTTCAATCGGCAGAACATCGCCCGGTTGAAGCTTGAGGATCTGCGACAGGCGCAGCGGAATTTCGACGAAATTCGCCACCAGTTCCAGCTCGGACTGCTGAACCTGAGTGACCAGATTTTCGCGCCACTGACTTTCTTCATTACGTGAGTTTTCGACCGGCGGATTGGTCAGTAACTCACGCAAAGGTTCGATCATGCTGAACGGAATACAGATGTTGAAATCACCGCTCAGCGCACCGATCTCCACGTGGAACGGCGTGGTCACCACGATATCGTTCGGGGAAGAGGTGATGTTGGTGAATTTGATCTGCAATTCCGCACGGACATATTCCACGCTCAGCTTGTAAACGCCGCTCCAGGCATCTTCGTAGGCATCGAGTGCCAGTGTGAGCATGCGTTTGATGACCCGCTGTTCGGTGTGGGTGAACTCGCGCCCTTCGACTTTGGTCGGAAAACGGCCATCGCCACCGAACAGGTTATCCACCGCGATAAACACCAGGCTTGGCGCAAACACAAACAGAGCGGTGCCACGTAAGGGTTTCAGGTGGATCAGGTTGAGGTTAGTCGGTACCGGCAGGTTGCGTGCAAACTCGTGGTAAGGCTGGATTTTGATCGGCCCTACGGTGATGTCCGGGCTACGGCGTAAAAGGTTAAACAGCCCCATACGGAAATGACGGGCAAATCGCTCGTTAATGATTTCCAGCGCCTGCAACCGCTCACGAACAACGCGGCGTTGCGTCGTGGGGTCAAAAGGTTTTACACCGTCATCAGACGCGGCGGCCTGTGCGGTTGCCGTATTATCGGGTGCGCTGTCACTGTCACCATTGAGCAGCGCGTCGATCTCGGCCTGTGAAAGAATGCTGTCGCCCATAATTTGTTTATCGCAGTATGAAAGCAGTGAAAAGCACGTCGTTGATCACCTGAGGGGGCTGACCTTTGACCAGTGGCGCATCCAGAACCTGTTTGATGTCCTGAACCAGCTGTTGTTTACCGGCTTCGCTGACTAAATCAGACGTTTTCTGACGTGACAGAAGCAACAACAGGCGGCTGCGGACTTCAGGCAGATATTCATTAAGCGTAGCGCGGTTCTTTTCATCCGGCAGACGCAGGGTCAGGCCGATATACAGCACGCGATCCGGGTCGTTATCCGGCGTTTGCAGGTTAACGGTGAAGGTGTCGAGCGCCAGGAAAATAGGGGCCGCAGGCGGTTCATTCTTCTTCGCTTCCGCAGCCTGCGCTGCAGTTACGGGCTGTTTATGCAACATCCACCAGGCGTAACCGGCTGCACCACAGGCTCCGATGGCAATCAGTAACAGCAGAATCATCATTAACGGGCGCTTTTTCTTACGCGACGCCGAGAGAGCAGAGTCAGACATGGATGGGGCGATTTCCTGTAAGTATGAGCAGAGTTGCGAGGGAACCGCGAAGCTGCTGAGTCAATTCTGACAATGATTATCCCGCTTATCCTGTTGTTCAATAGTCAGAATAGGCGGGAAAAATAAGGTCAGCTCTGCCGTTTGAATTAAGGTCGCACAGGCAGGGCTGAAACATCAGGTAACGATTATGCGAAGATATCCACGCTATTGTTGCCGCCGATCCGCTGGGCGATAGACGCCGGAACCGGCAGGGCATCGCTGGCAGATGTCGTGCTGCCGCCATTAAATGCTGCCCAGCTGGCCGCATTCCCCTGTTGTGAACCGGACTGACCGCTTTGCTGCTGCGCCTGTTGCCACTGCGAACTGTCGCTGCCGACGCTGCTCTGACCGAGGCTGATGCCGTTGTCGGCCAGTGCTGTTTTCAGATCCGGTAACGCGGCTTCTATGGCAGAGCGCACGCCGCTGTGGCCGGAGACAAAGTGCAGCTGCGCCTGATTGTTTTCAATCTTCATGCTGATTTGTATCGAACCCAAATCTTCAGGATGCAGACGAAGTTCTGCGGTTTGTTGTCCCTGACGGTTAAACATCATCACCTGCTGACCGAGCTGCTGCTGCCATTCAGGCGTACCGAGCTGTGCGTTGAGCAGCGGGGTAGACGGGGCGGTAACCGCGGTGGTGGTGGTCGGCGTGGTGGAAACCGGCGCAGAAGAAACGGCAACCGCCGCGGTGTTCAGCTGATTCAGTGACTGCATGCTGTTATCCAGCGTGCTGCTGTCGTTCTGCTGTAACGCTGCGGCATTGCCGCTGGCGGCGCTCATTGAAGCCAGCGCACTGCTGAAATCAGGTGTATTTGCGGTCGTGGCTTTACTGGCGGCATGTTGTGATGACGCGGTCGTCGTATTCGCCGCAGTGGCAGCTTTCGGATCGGTATCGGTGACGGCAGTTTTACCTTCACCGGTCAGTAAAGAAGACGCGGTCAGACCGGAAAGCAGCGAGCTTTTTTTGTCTGCACTGGTGGCGTCATCGCTGGGGGTCTGCGTTACCACCGCACTGGCGGTTTGCACCTGTTGTGCCGGTTGCTGCTGCGCGGCTAACTGCGCGAACAGCGCCTGCAACGGCAAGGTATTGGCATCGTCAGTTTTGCTGTCTTTGTCTTTATCGCTCAGCCCGGCGTTTTTTACCGCCGATGCGTCGCTGCCTTTCAGGCTGCCATTCGGCAATACCTGAATGGCGGCGATCATTTTGCTTAAATCACTTTCATCAAGCATCAGACTGCCGTCGTTTTCGCCGGTGGTCACCGCCTGAGTCAGTGTGGCTTTATCGACGGTTTCGCCTTTGGCTGAAATCTGCTGACCGAGTTTGGCTAACGTGCTGGTCAGTTTAGGGTCGAGTTTCGAGCCGAGCTGGGCTTCCAGCTGGCTGGCGAAATCGGCCGGTGAAGTCGCCGTGCTATCGCTGATCGCTGATGCGTCAGCCGCAGAAGCGGTTGCTGATGATGAACTGCCGGACGCCGCGCTCGCGGTGGTCTTTGCCGTGGTCACGGCAGCAGGCAAAATATTCAGATTCATGATTGTTTCTTCCTGTGTGCGCTGCGCTGGGCGAACTCATCGTTTTGCTTTTGATCGAGCTTGTTTTCCAGAGAACGCTGTTGCTCACTGGCGCGGGATTGCAACGTCTGGTAAGCATTGAGCCGTTGCTGCTTGTCCTGCCACTGGTTTACGGCGGCGTTAAGCCGCTGATCCCACTGTTGTAATTGTTTGCGGTGCTGATCAATCGCCACTTCCAGCGTGCCGATAAACTGCTGGTAGTTCTGCCAGGTATTCGCCGCAATCCCGCCGGTCATGGTGGTATTGAGCTTTTCCCGGTACTCACGCTGATAGTTGAGCAGCATGGTGAGCTGTTCTTGAGCCTGATGATGTGACTGCCTGATTTGCCCCAGATGACTGGTGGCCTGATCCAGCGCTTTTTGCGCCAGAGAACAAAGGGTGATCAATGGTGATGCGTTTTCCATCTGATTTACCTTTATCGGTTAAAAAGTTAGCCCGGGAACAACATATTCAGTTCCAGACAGGCGTCTTCGTAGGTACTGCGTTCCATGATGTCCTGCTGGAGGAAGTTCTCCATTTGCGGATACAGTTTTATCGCGCGGTCAAGCATCGGATCGCTGCCTGCGGCGTAAGCGCCGACGCTAACCAAATCGCGGTTGCGCTGATAGCTGGACAACAGTTGTTTGAAATTACGCACACGGCCGTACTGGGCGTCATCAATCAGCGATGTCATGGCACGGCTGATAGACGCTTCGATATCAATCGCCGGGTAATGTCCCGATTCCGCCAGACGGCGTGATAACACGATGTGCCCGTCAAGAATGGCGCGGGCAGAGTCAGCAATCGGATCCTGCTGGTCGTCGCCTTCGGTCAGTACGGTATAAAACGCGGTGATCGAACCACCGCCGCTGATGCCATTACCGGCGCGTTCAACCAGCGCAGGCAGTTTGGCAAACACGGAAGGCGGATAGCCTTTGGTGGCCGGAGGTTCACCGATAGCCAGCGCGATTTCACGTTGCGCCATCGCATAACGGGTCAGGGAATCCATGATCAGCAACACATGCTGACCGCGGTCACGGAAATCTTCGGCGATGCGCGTGGCATACGCCGCACCCTGCATACGCAGAAGAGGGGAAACGTCAGCCGGTGCGGCGATAACCACCGAACGGGCGCGACCTTCGTCACCTAAAATGTTTTCGATAAAATCTTTGACTTCACGGCCACGTTCGCCAATCAGCCCGACCACGATCACGTCGGCTTTGGTGTAGCGCGCCATCATGCCGAGCAGCACGGATTTACCGACGCCGGAACCGGCGAACAGCCCCATACGCTGACCGCGACCGACGGTGAGCAGGGCGTTAATGGCGCGGACGCCGACGTCCAGCACATCGGTGATCGGTGTACGTTGCAGCGGGTTAAACGGTGGCGTGATCAGAGCGGCGCGATAACCGGTATCCGGCGGCGGCAAACTATCGAGCGGTTTGGCGCTGCCATCCAGCACGCGGCCCAGCAACTGCGGCCCCAGCGGCAGTTGTTTGCCTGCGCTCTGACCATCCGCGGCGATACGGGCATAAACCCGCGCACCTGGCAAAATCCCTTCGACTTCTTCCAGGGGCATCAGGAACAGACTTTGTCCGTTAAAGCCGACCACTTCACTTTCGACTTCCTGCACTGCTGGCCCGTCGTGGCGCTCAATCAGACACGTTGCGCCCAAAGGTAACTGCAGGCCGGTGGCTTCAAGGACCAGACCCGTTGCCCGCGTCAGACGGCCATAACGGCGAACCGACGGCGTGCGGGCCATGCGTTTTTCCGCGTCATCAAGCGTTTTCAGCAGGCGGCTCAGGCGGGCGGTCATCAGAGATCTCCCGGTGCCGCAAGACGGCACAGTTCATGCCAGCGGGTAGCCAGTGACGCGTCCATATCGCCATCTTCTGCGCTGACTTTGCAGCCACCGCTGTGGATCTGGCTGTCGGCCAGCAAACGCCAGCCGTTCATGCTCAGGCTGGCACCAAGCTGTTGCTCGACGCGCTCGAAATCGGCCGGATTGACACGCAGCTGCGGTTTGCCTTTAAACATCGGCTCCTGCTGGATCAGCTGTTGAATCTGATTAAGCAGGGCAGAACCGTCACAAATCGGTGCCTGACCAATAATCTGTTTGGCAGCGGTCAGCGCCATCTGCATCAGACGTGAAGCGATCACGCTGTCCAGTGCATCCAGCGTTTGCTGGAAATCCGACACCATATGCTGCCAGTGCTCAGTCAGTACGGCCTGTTGTTGCTGGCCTTCCTGCAAACCCTGTTGCTGTCCGGCTTCCTGACCTTGCTGGAAACCGGCGGTATAGCCTTGTTTCTGACCGGCTTCCAGACCCTGCTGGAAACCCTGCTGTTCAGCGCGACGTTGCAGATTCAGCAATTCATTCTGATCGACCTGAAGTTTGGGCTGTCCGTCGTCCGGCTCCTCTTCGCCGTCAGCCAGCAAAGGTTCATCAGGTTTGCTGAAAACAGGGACTGCGAGGTCGCCCGGTCTCCACGGCTGCCACGGCAAGGCATTAATACGTTCGGCGTTGCGCTCTTCAGCGGTTTTCTTTTCCGGCGCAGGTTTGTCGGACATCGGGTTATCAGACATAGGAGTCCTCGCCGCCGCCAACCATCATTTCGCCGGATTCTGCCAGACGACGCACCGTCTGCAGGATAGCTTTCTGTTCGTTTTCGACCAGAGACATACGCATCGGACCGCGGTTCGCCAGGTCGTCGCGCAGGATATCGGCCGCACGCTGGGACATGTTGCGCAGGAACTTGTCGCGCAACGGCTGTTCCGCCCCTTTCAGTGCCACCAGTAACGATTCGCCTTCGACTTCCTGCAACAGGCGCTGGATACTGCGGTCGTCCACATCCACCAGGTTTTCGAACAGGAACATCTCGTCGATAATTTTCTGTGCCAGCTCGCCGTCGTAACCACGAACCGCTTCGATAACTGCTTCTTCCTGCTGCGTTTTCATCAGGTTGATGATTTCTGCCGCAGTACGAATACCCCCCATCTTCGAACGTTTGAGGTTCTGGCCGTCGAGCAGGTTGTTCAGCACTTCGGTCAGTTCCGCCAGCGCCGCTGGCTGGACACCGCCGAAAGTGGCGATACGCAGCATGACGTCGTTACGCAGACGCTCGTCGAACAGCGCCAGAATATCTGCCGCCTGACCCCGTTTGAGGTGGACAAGGATGGTGGCGATAATCTGCGGATGCTCGTCGCGGATAAGATCGGCTGCCATCAGCGGTTCCATGAAGTTCAGTGTCTCCATGCCGCTGGTGGTTTCGCGCGATTCCAGAATGTCTTCCAGCAGGCTCGACGCACGTTCTTCGCCGAGCGCTTTGGTCAGAACCGCACGCAGGTATTCGCTGGTGTTCACGCTCAGCGCCGCGTACTGCTCGGATTCGTCTTCAAACTCGTTAAGGACTTCCGCCAGTTGCTTGTTAGAAATCTGATGGATGTTGGCCATCGCGGCACTGATTTGCTGGACTTCGCGAGGGGAGAGGTGCTTGAACACCTCCACCGCGCGGTCTTCGCCCAGGGTTATCATCAAAATGGCGCTTTTTTCGGTTCCGGTCATAGTCATGGTTGTTCGGTACTCATCCATTGGCGGATAACCAGGGCGACGATACGAGGATCCTTATCGGCCAGCTCCTGAACACGTTGAGTCTGCACTTCGACGCTGACGCGTTGCTGTGAACGCTTACGTTTCTCCAGCTCGTCGTTGCTGAGTTTGACCGGCTTGCTGCCTTCAGGCTGCGGCAGGGACGCGGCGAGAGCGGCTGCCGCTGCGGCATCTTTCTCTGCCTGCTGTTTGCGCAGCATCGGACGAACCATCTTGCGCCACAGCAGCCAGGCCACAATCAGCACCAGTAACCAGCGACCGGCATTGAGTAACTGATCGAAGAACGCCTGTTGTTTCCAGAACGGCAATTCACCGGTGTCGTCGGCCGCTTCGTTGAACGGTGTGTTCACCACGTTCAGCGTATCGCCGCGCTCCTGCGAGAAGCCCATCGCTTCACGCACCAGATCATCAATTTTCTTCAACTGATCGTCAGTCAGCGGTTTGGCTTTGCCGTCCGTACCAACCTGATAGTTAACGACGACTGCCGCAGACAGGCGCTGAACGGCACCGGCGCTGTGCTGGGTATGAGTGATGGTGCGATCCACTTCATAGTTGGTGGTTTCATCACGACGACGGTTAGACGGACCGGAAGAACTGGTATTGCTGGCAGTGTTCTGCGCGTTATTACCGGCCTGATTCTGTGCGCCGTTAGCATTGTTAGCCGCTGGCGGATTGGTCACCGGCGCGGTTGCAGCCGGTGCTGGCTGATTGCTCAGCGCGCCCGGCACGCCACCAACAGCAGTTGCGCCAGTCTGATCACTGGTACTTAACTGACGTGAACGCACTGCTGCTTTATCCGGCGAGCCGTTCGGCTGGTAATTTTCATCCGTCTGTTCGCGGCTGGCGTAATCAATCTGAGCGGTGATTTGTGCGTGAACGTTACCGTTACCGACCACCGGTTGCAGGATGGATTCGATACGACGTTGCAGGCGGCCTTCCACTTCGTTGGCGTATTTCAGCTGGGAAGCATTAAGGTCGCGGCCATTGTTATCGGATTGCGTCAGAAGGTGACCGCTCTGGTCTACCACGGTGACGTTAGCCGGAGGCAATCCTGAAACGCTGCTCGACACCATATAAACGATGGCATTGATCTGACCGTCATCCAGCGCGCGACCCGGTTGCAGGTTCAGCGTTACGGAAGCGGAAGGATTTTTTTGTTCGCGGACAAACAGGGAAGGCTTAGGAATAGCTAAATGCACACGGGCGCTGGACACCGGACCGAGAGTTTCGATGGTGCGGGAGAGTTCACCTTCCAGCGCGCGTTGATAATTAATCTGCTCGCTGAACTGACTGATACCAAACTTTTCCTGATCCATCAGTTCAAAACCAACAGCGCCACCTTTCGGCAAACCGGCAGCCGCCAGTTTCAGACGCGTTTCATACACTTTATCAGCAGGAATAAGCAGTGCGCCGCCATTATCAGAAAACTGATAAGGGATATTCATCTGAGTCAGCTGAGTGACGATGGCACCGCCATCCTGGTCACCGAGGTTGCTAAACAACACCTTATAAGTAGGCTGTTTGGCCCACAGCATCATAACAACAACAATAGCCACGGCGGCCGCAGCAGCGATGGCGATAGGAATTTTTGGGTTGGCGCGCAGGCGATTAAGCAACGCAGTAAAACCGCTTCGAGGGGGTTCTGCGCCGGCTATTGCGGAACTCATACAAGATCCCTATTTAGCTGTTGGATGGTGGTGTTCATATTGTCTCTTAACAAAACAGACTCCCAGGTGGCGCAATCGTTGAAGCGTGACATTTTTCAGTCCTCCGTAAAGGCAGGCCTATTTTCTAGGTGAGCCATTATTTGCCCCTCAAGGCAAAGTTAATGGCCCGATAAGCCATGGTTTTTAGGTTCAATTACCGCGTTTAGGAAAAAACTGATGTGATAGGGTGTCATTCCATGAAATAGGCCATTTGTACCGTGACACCCCGACAGACGGAGAAAACATGTCAATTCAAGGCATTGAGAGCGTTTTACAGCAGATGCAGGCCACTGCCATCCAGGCAGGCGCGGCACCGCAGACCGATACTGCATCAGAAGCGGGTTTCGCCAGCGAATTAAAAGCGGCATTAGGCAAGATCAGCGAAACGCAGAACAACGCGAAACTGGAATCTGAAAAGCTCGAGATGGGCGTTCCCGGCGTCAGCCTGAACGATGTGATGGTCGATCTGCAAAAATCGTCAATTTCACTGCAACTGGGGGTTCAGGTCAGAAACAAACTGGTGGCGGCGTATCAGGATGTGATGAATATGTCGGTGTAAGTAAGCCGGTTTTCAAATTTCACAATGAAATCAATTAAATTGTACCTGTAATCCGAAGGGGTTAGCGGGGGCAGTTTATTTGTGTTTGGGAATGAAAAGGATTTATTTTCACACATTTTTGTATTTTTGATTTTTAAAAACAAATGTCTGAAAAACGGTATTAGAAAAACAAGGCGGTAAAACGATTAATAATTGTCCTCAGCGTCTTTAGCCGCTGATTTCATTACTCTCCATACCACCAGCGCTGCCAGCAGAATAAAGATAACCAGAGAAATAAGTAAAATTGTCAAAGCCCTAATCCTTCAATGTATTTGGAAGGTCGCCGTGGACTGTCGCCATATACTGAAGCGGATGTTCAAACTATAGCGGCAGTTGAAGCACTGCGGCGAAAATGAACATCATTCAGTGAATACAAGAATTGCGGCTCAATACTATTATCGGCACGAAGTAACCACAACGTGAGGGGCAGAGGAGAATTGTTGCAAATTGTTTAGTTACGTTATTATTACAGTGTAATGGGTTGTTAGTGCTTTCAAGAAAAAATGTTACCGATGTCACAAAATTGTCCTTTGCATGTGCAGGTTTATTTGCAAGAATCGCAAAAAAAATCGCTTCACCTGCATAAAGCACCTGCTCAAAATGATAATCCGTCCTCCCCGTCACTGGTTCTTGCGTTTGTTCGCCTGGCATGGCTCAGTCCTGCCCAGTATTTTGTTCCGTCTGAGTCTCAATCTGCTGATGTCACTGGCTGCCATCCTCAGTCTGCCCTGGTACGAGACGCTGGGGGTTAAGCTCACGCTGGCGCCTTTCAGCCTGCTCGGGGTGTCCATCGCAATCTTCCTCGGCTTTCGAAACAGCGTGGCTTATTCACGCTATACAGAAGCCCGGCAACTGTGGGGCGGATTGCTGATTGCCTGCCGTACGTTGCAAAGTCAGGTGATGGCGGTGTGTCCGGGTGAGGCGCAGCGTGTGACAGCACTGTTGCTGGCATTTTGTTACAGTCTTAAACATCAGTTGCGCCACAGCGATCCGCGTCCTGATTTGGAGCGTTTGCTGGGTGAGGATGCGGAAGACATTCTGTCGCGCCGCGCACAAACCAACATGGTGCAGCTGCGGCTGTCGCAATGGCTGGCCGAACGTCGCCGGACCGGCGAGCTGTCAGATGTGGTGTATGCACACATGGATACCACGCTTTTACAGCTTTCTCAGGTGGTCGGCGGGTGCGAGCGCATCGTCAGCATGCCGATTCCGTTTGCTTACGGTCTGTTGCTGCACCGCACGGTCTATTTATTCTGTAGTCTTTTGCCATTCGCACTGGTCGTTGATCTGCATTACATGACGTTGCTGGTGTCGGGCTTTATTTCCTACACCTTCCTGTCGCTGGACACGCTGGCGGAAGAGCTGGAAATGCCATTTGCTTATGCCAATAACCACCTGCCGATGGATGCCATGTGTACCAATATCGAGATTAACTTGCGTGAGATGAACAACCAGACGCAGCTGCCGGACACGCCAGTGCCGGACAAACATTTTCGTCTTAGCTAGATGTGACGGATTGCACGAAATGAACATTATTTGTTCGGTGAATGGACAAAATTCTTAAGATTCACAAGGCTGTCATAATTGCGAAACAAAAGTGAAATAACCTATTGGGGCAAACACAAATCCAATCCGTTCTCACGAGGTATTTATGTCAGTCATTCAGGCCAAATCATTGCACGAAGCCGAAGACCTGCTTAATTCCGGTATAGTGAAAAAAGTCGAACTGGCTTTTAATATTAACAGTGATGAGTTTTTTAAACTCGCGCTGGAATGCGGTGACCGGGGTGCGAAAATCACTAAGGGCAAAGAACACTTTGTTATCACCTTCAAAAAGTGGGTTATTCCTTCCAATGATCTCACGGCAACGAAAAGCAACGTTTTGATGTAATGGCTTTTCGCGTCTCCATAACACTGTCAGAAGGCAGCGTTATGGAGATATTTGTTTTCCTGCCTGTAACGCTTTATGCCACCGCTTTCATCATATAAACACTGAGCGGATCCGGTGCCTGCTGATAATCCCCAAACGCCTGCGTCCGTGAATAACCCAGTTTCTCGTACAGGGTAATGGCCTTTTCCTGAAACACGCCCGTTTCCAGAAACAGCTCCCGGTGTCCCAGCGCTTTCAGTTTCTTTTCCATTGCGGCGATCAGCAGCGATGCGATACCTTGCCCGCGAAACAAAGGATTTACATAAACCCGTTTCATCTCAGCCAGCCCCTGTCGGGTAATGTACAGGCAGGCGCAACCGGCCCAGTCGTCATCTACCTTCGCCATGAAACAGGTAATTTCACCTTCATCAAGCTCAGTGATGTTAATCCCCTGAAAAGATTCAGGCGGATAAAGCGGGTATTGATACGCGTCCAGCTCTGCAATAAGCCGGGTTAAATGCGGGTGGGTGGCATCGGTTTCAAAAATCTGGGCACTCACAGCGTGGGCTCTCATTGCAACAAAATGGACAAGTATTCTTAACCGGAATTACACCAAAAACAAGGGAGCAAATAAGGGAACTGTGGGCTGAAAGCCGTGCAGATGCAGGAAGAGTGTAAAATTTAATGATGATCTGGAAACGTCTGTCAGAGTTGTCTGATTTTCAACCACTGCGTTCTTTTTATAGGTTATACCTAATTCATTTCAGTAACATTTATCCAACGTGATTAATGTATACAATGAAATAACTCTGTGTGATTAATAGAAGGCGCATGATCACTCAGGGTGCAAAGAAGTAAAATATAAGAAATTGATTCTAAGGATAAAAATATGGCTGTCTATCCTGTTGGCGTTTTTGTCACGCTTACTTTTACACCAGGTTTGTTTGAAGTTGTCGCTGTGCTGGATGAGCTTACGCCAGTGCAATACCAGGTCATGAATGTGGAGACCGGAAATGTGATCCGGGTGAATGAAAACTTCATCCGGGGGATTATAAAACCCTAAACTTCAACGCATTAAGCTTAAGAGATCAGAGGCCGGACAGGCAAACTGTCCGGCCTTTCTTATTCATCAGGAAACACGTTTATCAGGAAATACGTCTATCTTGAAACGAGTTACCAGGAAACACGGACCCGCGATCAGGTTAATCAGGCATCAGGTTGTTAAAATCTTCTTCATACAGGCCACGGCACTCTTGCATAAATTCCGGGTAGCCCAGTTCAGACGTCTGAACTTCGCGGCCCAGACGTTTTTCCAAATCCTCGTGAAACCACTCAAATTCGCCATGCAGAATGCCGGTAAAACCGGTCAGGATGATGCATTGCTCTGGCGTTAATTTTTTCACGGCCAATCCTTATGATGTTTTGAGCACAATAAATGCTGAAAGAGAGAAGTGCTTCACGCCGGTATCCGGCAGGACGCGGTGACATATTCTATCCTTTAATTAATCTCACTGGAAAACAAGGAGTCACATATGGATCAGGATCTGTTTGAACAGGCACCGTTGCCGTTGCTTACACGTTTTCAGGTAGGCGACCGGGTAAAATTACTCACGTTTCCGGTGGGTGTTCATCCGGCCAGTTATCAGCTTGATGTCGTGATCACCAGCATTCAGGACGGCGAATTTGAGGGGGAAATCCTGCGCATCGCCCCCCTCGGGCGGCTGGGACACCATGAAGCGCACTTTACGCTGGGCGGTCACGTCGCTTTCTTTGCCAGGAACATTCAGGGGATGGCGGCGTAAACCATAATGGCCTTTTGCAAAAAATACGTCTGGCGGCCATAAAAGTTCTGGCGGCCATAAAAGCAAAAACCCCGCGAAACGGGCGGGGTTCAATGACTTCATCATAATGTAGTGCGGATTACATCAGGGGCTTAACGTGCTTGGTCAGCGCCTGGTTACTTAATTCATCAGCCTTGATTTTCGAACAATTTCCGCAATAGCCAACGAGATACCAGTTCCCGTCTGCCCCTTTTTCCGGATTCACTTTGTAGCGCTCATTTTGTTTACCGTAAAATTCGCGCTCTGCGTGCTTTGATGCATCTTCCCAGAAGCACAACGAAAACTGATGGCATTTATCGACATGCCGTTGTCCGTTGCGACTTCCTCCAACCAGTAAATAATGATACTCAGACATGCATGCTCCTTTTCCCAATGTGGGCAATTATCCTGACAACAAGTTTCGAACTCGTTTCACCTGGAAAAACCATCTTAAAGACTGCACAAGAAGCACTGCTAAAAGGGGGCGCTCAGGGCTACCCATGACACTTTTTTAAATTCCTTAAAATTATAGAGCACGATGGGGGACTGGCTGGTGAAAGCTAAAAATATGTGATGAAAGTCACTTTTTATTTTTCTCTGAGTGTGACATTCCTCTTACAACAAATTGAGTTGTTGTGCTTCATCGCCGTTATCGGGCTTTTTCTGCTTAGGTTTTCGCGGCTTAGCGACGGGAACAGGGCGCTGCATTTCAGTATTCAGCCAGTGCATGATTATCGTAACGGTATAATCTTGCTGGACTTTTGACATTTCGGTATGCGCGGGAATGCCATGCCATTTTTCCAGACATCCCCGGCAGCAGGTGGCGGTCGCGTGTTGCGCGATAAATACCGGATGGCCGCGCATAGGAGTCTGTTTCCCATCATTTTGCGGTTCGGATGGCGCAAGACGGCTGGCAACAAAATCTGCAGCGTGGCGGCTGATACCTGCCGCGCCTTTATCCTGACAATAAGAATACTCTTTCGGGCCAAGATGGAAGCGCTGGCGGAAGGGAGAAGCCGCCAGGCGCTGAAAAACAGCTTCAGTGGAAAACATTGTCATTTGTCCGTTTAAAATCTACACGCTGAAATAGCGGGTCAAACCCTATCAGCTCAGCCTTTCGCATTGATGCCCACGTGCTAGGCTGGCCTGACTGATTCACTAAACCCGGCAGGCTCCCGCGATGGCAGAAAAACATGTTATAGATTTGGTCATGACGGTCAACAAACACGCCGAAGAAACTGCCATGCAACAAATGATGTTGCGCAATTTTATCATCGTGATGTGCCGCAGCATGACCGAAGAGCAAAAAAATCAGGTGAGATGGCAGATGCGTCAGATTCATCAGGTCACAGATGCGGAGTACCGTGACGGGGATGTGCAGTTACTGGAAAAAGCCCGCCGTGACGTAGAAATCATGCTCGAACTGATCAATTAGGTTTCATCTGATGTCCGGGGCACAGGTCGATGGTCTATCATTAAGTTAATGATAACCAAAGGGAGATAAGTATGGGATTTTGGAGAGTGTTAATCACTATTCTGGTGCCGCCGCTGGGCGTGCTGATAGGTAATGGTTTTGGCGGTGCGTTTCTGCTGAACATCATTCTGACACTGTGTGGTTATCTGCCGGGCTTGATCCACGGCTTCTGGGTTCAGACACGTAAGTAATCGGCAGAACCCTAAAGATACAGCGTTTTGAACATAACCCGGTTTTGACCCTTACAGGTCAGGCCGGGTTTTCTTTTGGCCAATATCTAGAGGCACTATTCATCAGGCACTATGCATCAGGCACTATGCATCAGAACAGAGAGAACAACATCACCACGGGCAGGCTCATAGGCCAGGTGAAACCGATAATGCCGGAGGTTAACAATCTTATTTTAATCGTGTCACGGCTCACCAGAAGGGTAAACAATACCGCAATACCCAGTCCGCCCCAGTAAATCGTCTTAATAACTTCCCACCAAACGTGCACTACTGACCCCTGAATATGGATAAAAATGACGGCGGGTATGATATTCCGTTAACATCTGGTAATCAATTATTGTGTGATGTTACTCAAGGTTTTGTTGTGTGGCGCTTTGGTGTGAATTGTTATATTTCTTCGGTTGTGCCTTGCGTCTGCGCCGAAAGAGGGCGCAAATGTCCGCGAATGGCGGTCGGGGCGAAGCCAAAACGTTTACGAAAACGCTCCGCAAAACGTGAAGCACTTTCATAGCCGACCTGATGGGCAATATTCGAAATCGCCAGATCTGTACATTGCAAAAGCCGCAGGGCATGGGTCATGCGTACATCAATCATCAGATTTCTCAGGACACAATCTTCTGCCGCCAGACGTCTTCGCAGCATCACCTCGTTCATCATCAGATTTTCGGCCACTTCTGCCGCCGTAAATGATTTATGCAGATTATTGATCAGCAGTTCGCGCACCTGTTCTGTGACGGTTTCAGGGTGTTGCAGCGAATAACGCACGCCGAGCTGTGATAACCATAAGAGTTGTTCGATCATGCGGTGGCGGGTAATGGCTGCGGGCAGGCCGTGGTGCCAGAGAATGGCGCTGTGCGTGTCGGTAAAACTTTGTTTAAAGGCGGTGGGAATATGCGGAATAACCTGTAAGTTTTCGACAGAGATAAGCGGCGGACTAAAGCCGGTGGCATGCAGCCCGGCATCGGTGAGTAACTGATGATCCCACGCCATAATGGCGCTGCTGAACGGGCCGTTATCGGAAAGATGGTGTGTCAGGCTCAGGGTTTGTCCGCTGTTAAGAACCAGCATTTCGCCGGATTGCAGCGTAACCTGTTGTTCCTGATAGTTTATTGAAAGACTGCCATTCTGAACAAGGATCAACTGTGGCTTATTAATATAAACATCATGAATAAAAAGTTCACTGTGCTGAATAAGCAGTGAAATAGTTCCTATCCCTGGTGTCACTTTTATTTTACGAACCATGTTGATGATGCCCGAAAAAAGACGACCGCAATTTGTTGCTTGCTGCCTGATATAAAGTCCCGCTCATGCTGATACAACAAACAGGCTGCCGGATGGTACGGGTTTCACAAGAGAAGACCAGAGAGTGCCAGCCCTGGCAGCCAGGCGCTCTCTGCCTCTGAAAACTTTTGTACAAGAAATATTGAAAAGTAAAACCAACTTAACTTTAAATTTTTCAGGGATCAATAATTACTGGCGATCGCCAAATGCGATCGAACGGAGATCAATCTTTCCGTAAGTCATATTTACTTGTTGTTGTTTTGACGACTGCCCGATCAGCTCGGTGAGTTTTTTCATCCGCGCTTGTAATAACGTTTTAACCGTATTTTCATTATCCAGAATGATACGCAAATAACGGCGGATATCATTCTGAACCATGATCGATGTCTGTTCTGACATCGGTAATTTCGTCGTTGCTTCTACTGCTTTAACGTAACCGACTTCGAGCTCGACCAGCTCATCCCATTTCTCTTCATTCGCCAGCCGCAACATCTGCTCGCTTAAAGACAGGATCAGTTGATATTCATTAACCAGATACTGATGTTGATCCATTATATTGGTCCTGCGACGGGTGGTAGTTTGGGCCGATTTGCCGCCAGGCATCGGCGATGTTTTCAAGCAAGGCCAGCACTTCCGTGATGGCCTCTTGATCGTTGTGTAAATTGGCATGTAATAAACGACGGACCATATAGGAATAAAGCGCTTCCAGGTTATCCACTAATTCAGGATCGCCTTTCTCGCGACTTAATCCGGCTTTTAATCCGCTGTCGATAATGTTGATCGCCATAGACAGTGATTTGCCTTTTTCGGCAATGCTGTCTTGTTGCATAAAGATGCGTGCACGGATCAGGGCGCTGCGCGCCCCGTCGAATAACATCGTCACCAGCTGATAAGGTGTGGCGCTCATTACGCCACTTTCGAGGCCTACCTGAGCGTAGGCCTGAGTTCCTTTAGCGTTATACATAATCTGTTTCCTTACGAGCTTGAACTTGATGAGGACATGGCTTCGAACTGCTGCGTCAGATAAGTCGCGGTGCTGTTGAGCTTCTGAATCGAGACATCAAGCGCAGTGAATTGCGTTTTATAACGGGCGATGGTGTCGTTGATGCTGTCATTAACCGAGTTGTATTGCTTGGTCAGTTGTTTAAGGGTGTTATTTACAGAAGTTGAAGCATTAGCAATCGTGCCGGTGTTTGCATTCAGGAAATTGGCATTGAGATTACTGATGTTGGTCATGATGCCAGTTGTTTTTCCATCGCCCACCATCATAGTTTGGACGGCGCTGGTAGTGCTGGTGAGTGCAGTACTCAATTTTGTGCTGTCTATAACCAGCTTGCCGGTTGTCGGATCGCTGGTTATCCCAATACTTGCCAGAGTGTTGACAGAGTTAGAACCACTGGAAACGCCAATTGCTGATTTCAATTGTGTTTGAATTGAACGCAATGTGCTGTCGCCCAACAGAACACCATTCGAAGTATCTTGAGCATCCGAATTGACAGTAGTCGCGGTGTACTTCGTCAGGTTACTGAACGTATCTTGCAAGGAGTTATACGCATTAACAAAAGTGGTTATTGCCGTCGATGCTGTGCTGGTATCTTTCGCGATGGTCAGTGTTGCATCAGCGGTGGTAGTGCTGGCCAGATTCAGAGTAATGCCGTCTTGTATATCGCTTATGGTATTACTTTGGCGCTCCAAAGATATTCCATTAAACGTTAACTGCGCGTTAGCTGCCGGAGTGTTTTCGGTCATTGCACCTGTGTCATTGGAAGAGTCATAACCAATAATATTATTCAGCTGGTCATCACCCGTAACACTTAAAGTCATCTTTGAATCTGTACCGGTATTGTTAGCGCTTAGCACCAGCTTATAGCTGCTGTCAGAGACTTTTACGATACTGGCAGTGACGCCTCCGCCCGCTTTATTTATTGCGTCTCGTACGCCGGTCAAAGATGTCTGGCTGTCAGTAAGGCTGATGCTCAGTGGTTTACTTCCGTCACCCTGACTGATGGTCAGGGTCCTGGCGTTACCAGAAGTAGTACTGCCTAGCGCTGCAGTGTTACTTGTTTGTGAAGCAGAAATCAGAGACTGTGATGCAGCAAGCTGACCGACCGAAATAGTATATTTACCTGCGGCTGCACCGGTGGTGGTGGTTGCACTCAATGCAGTGGTATTGCTGGAGGTCGCTGTTGTAGTTCCATAAGTCTTGGCCGAACCTAATGCAGTTGCAGCATCTGCAAAGGTCTGTAGTGCGCTTTGCATTGTGCCGTAAGCCGTTAACTGGGCACTGTACTTTGTCTGAGCTGTGGTGATTGGCGTAAGACGCGCCTTTTCTGCGGTGGTCAGGTTATCCAGCAACGTGGACAGGTCCAAGCCTGAGCCGATACCTAATGAAGAGACAGTGGCCATATGTATCCTTTACTTGTGTTGTATAAGAGTCTTTAAGCCCTATCGGCACGACGGAGAAAAAGTTTAATGGAATGCAACAAAAAGTAATGGCGTGAATAGAAGGTATAAGGAAGGGTAATTCTCAAAGTAAGAAATCAGGATTTTTTGAGAAATAATTCTAAAGGTTGCGGGTGAAGCGCCGATACAAGTTTGGACGGTGATGAACGCCGTGGGCAATAAGCCCGAACCCTTAACCAGATTTGAAGGAATACACTCATGGCTCAAGTTATCAATACCAACACGCTGTCTCTGATGACTCAGAACAACATGAACAAATCCCAGTCCGCACTGAGCACCGCTATCGAGCGTCTGTCCTCCGGTCTGCGTATCAATAGCGCAAAAGACGATGCTGCTGGTCAGGCGATTGCTAACCGTTTCACTTCTAACATCAATGGCCTGACTCAGGCTTCACGTAACGCCAACGACGGTATCTCCGTTGCGCAGACCACTGAAGGTTCACTGAGCGAAATCAACAACAACTTACAACGTATCCGTGAGCTGTCTGTTCAGGCTGCTAACGGCACCAACTCTGCATCTGACCTGAGCTCAATCCAGGACGAAATCAGTTCCCGTCTGTCTGAAATCGACCGCGTATCTGGCCAGACTCAGTTCAACGGCGTGAACGTACTGGCTTCTGACCAGACCATGAAAATTCAGGTTGGCGCTAACGATGGCCAGACTATCTCCATCGACCTGCAGAAAATTGACTCTACGACTCTGGGTCTGAACGGTTTCAACGTTAACGGTTCTGGTACTATCGCTAACAAAGCAGCAACTGTGAGTGATATCAATGCTGCAGGGACAACGACCCCATCAGCAGACGGTACTTACGCGGTAACTACCAAGTTTGCCGCATTGTCTTCTAGCCAGGCTTTCGCCAAATTGAACACAGGTGATACCGTTGCAACAACAACTGCTGCCGGCACAACCACCTATACGTATGATGCAACTAAGGGTAATTTCACAACCACTGCAAATGTCGCTACTGCTGATGTGGGTACTTTTGCTGATACGCTGAAGCCAGTAACGGGCAGTACTGCCAATGGTACATACACTTCGGGTACTGGTTCTGTTGATTTCGTTGCTGATGCTAATGGTAACCTCACAGTTGGCGGTAAAGCAGCATATATTACTGCTGATGGCAGCCTGACTACTAACAACACCGGTACCGGTACCCCAACTCAAGCGACTCTTAATGCTCTCTATACAGCTGCTGATGCGAACACAACAAACGCTAGTTCAGTGAAGTTAGGTGACACGACCTATAACTTCGCAGGTAGTGCAGCAGGTCTTTCTTATACTAAAACCGTTAGTGCTGATTCTGTATTGTCTGATGTGAGTGGCGCTAACGCTGCTGGCACAGTTACAAACGCTAAGATCACCTACAACTCCGGTGTGCAGACTTATAGTGCCAACTTCGGTGGCGGTACCACAACTGCAGCAGATGCTGGCAAGTCAGCTGACACCTATGTTGATGGCGATGGCGATATGACAACAACTGCTGCTGTAACTGTTAATTACGCAGTTGATAAAGACACTGGGGCTGTGACCGTTGCTTCAAATGGTACTGGTGCTACCGGTAAATACGCGGAAACTGTGGGTTCAACTGCTTACGTTAGCAGCACCGGTAAACTGACTACCAATACCACCAGCACTGGCACTGCAACTGCAGATCCACTGGCCGCTCTGGATGCTGCAATCGCTAAAGTTGACAAATTCCGTTCATCTCTGGGTGCGGTTCAGAACCGTTTCGATTCTGCCATCACCAACCTGGCTAACACTACAACTAACCTGTCTTCTGCACAGAGCCGTATTCAGGATGCTGACTACGCAACTGAAGTTTCAGCAATGTCTAAAGCACAGATCCTGCAGCAGGCGGGTACTTCAGTATTGGCGAAAGCTAACCAGGTTCCTCAGTCTGTACTGTCCCTGCTGCAATAATTGTCTTCGCAGACAAATTACGCAGTCCGGTCATAAACAGCTTAAACCCCGCTTCGGCGGGGTTTTTTTTAACCAAAATTTACGATTCAGTGGGTTAAATGAAAACCATTCGCTGGTATAATTTAGGATAATCTTTATGTTGTGATGGTTTTTTATACCATCGTTCGCGCGTCGTGATGGGCAGTCAAAAACAGAATGTGCGAGACATAATCAAAATAACCGCGCTTTTCTGGCCTTATTCAGCCGATTGAACAGCAAATAGCACTGGCACAATGATACTGACCCTCAATTTGCCAGGTTACGACAGTGAGCGATCTGTATACCGCCGACGGCGTGATAGACAAAAATTCTTTGTGGCAGCGCTATGTTCCGCTCGTGCGCCATGAAGCCCTGCGTTTGCAGGTGCGGCTTCCCGCCAGCGTAGAGCTTGATGATCTACTGCAAGCGGGAGGGATCGGCCTGTTAAATGCGGTTGAGCGTTTTGATGCGATGCAGGGAACGGCGTTTACTACGTATGCCGTCCAGCGTATCCGCGGTGCAATGCTTGATGAGTTGCGCAGCCGCGACTGGGTACCACGCAGCGTCAGACGTAACGCGCGCGAAGTGTCTCAGGCGATGCATAGCGCAGAACAAAAATTAGGGCGACCACCGAGTGAAGGAGAGGTGGCGCAGACGCTGGATATTCCCATTGAGGAATACCGGCAAATATTAATGGACACGAACAGCAGCCAGTTGTTTTCATATGACGAGTGGCGTGAAGAGCACGGCGATACTGCCGAGGCATTGATGGAAGGGCACGAAGAGGCCAACCCGTTACATCATCTGTTGGAGGGCAATTTGCGCCACCGGGTGATGGAAGCTATCGATGCGTTACCAGAACGGGAAAAGATGGTACTTACGCTTTACTACCAGGAAGAGTTGAATTTAAAAGAGATCGGGGCGGTGCTGGATGTCGGGGAATCCCGGGTAAGCCAGCTCCACAGTCAGGCGATTAAGCGCTTGCGCACACGTCTGGCAAACGACCACTGATCCGCTTTTTCCTGGCCGGTTATACATTTTATATCCCTTATCAGGAATAAATTTATGCCAGCGGGAATCAAAACAAGGCCTTTAAGCCGTTATCTTAAAGATTTTAAACACAGTCAGACTCACTGCTCACAGTGTGCAAAAGAACTCGACAGGATGGCCTTGGTGTTTCGCGGGCAAATCATCAATAAAGAGGCCATCGCCAAGATGGATCAGCCTATTGATGATGACGTGTGGCACAACCTGTCGCAGGAACTGACCGCACTGTGTCGTTTTTGCAGTGAGATAAGCTGTAACAGCCATTCGTCTTATTTCGACATTATGGCGTTTAAGCAATATCTGTTCGAACAGACTGAGATGAATCACAGCACGGTGCGCGAGTACGTTGTCCGCCTCCGCCGTCTGGATGAAATCCTCTCTGCCAATAACTATCCTCTGGATAAACTTTCCGGGGATAGCATCCACCAGCGGATCATCAGTGATTTGCCGGTGGCGGGACACGATAACTACCGTATTGCCCTGCGCAAATACGACCAGTATCTGGCCTGGCAGAAATCTGCATAACGCAACACACAAACAGGCTCCTGCGGGGGCCTGTTTTTTTGTCTTGCATCCCGCTCTGCGCAAAGTATAAATTCTTCATATACTGACTTTATTACCATTCTCCAGACTCTACCCAACTTCGACTATAACGACTTCGCACGGCGACACGTCTGTGCGTCAGGGGAACATTGTGCCTGCTAAAATTTCTTTGCTTAAAACCCGGCTGGAAGCCTTTGACCGTCTCGAACTCTTAAGCAGCCCGACGCCGCTGGAGAAACTTCATCGTCTCTCGGAATTCACCGGACGCGATATTTACATTAAGCGCGACGACATCACGCCGCTGGCGCTGGGCGGCAACAAGCTGCGTAAGCTGGAATATCTGGCCGCCGCTGCGCTGGCAGAAGGCGCAGATACGCTGGTGACCGCCGGGGCCATTCAGTCTAACCATGTGCGTCAGACAGCGGCCGTTGCCGCCAAGCTGGGTCTGAAATGCGTGGCGCTGCTGGAAAACCCCATCGGCACCACAGAAGCCAATTATCTGACTAACGGTAACCGTCTGCTGCTGGATTTATTTAATGTGGAAGTGGTGATGTGCGACGCGCTGCATGATCCGATGGCGCAGCTGGCAGAACAGGCTGAACGTCTGGAAGCGCAGGGGTTCCGTCCGTACGTTGTGCCGGTCGGCGGCTCGAATGCGCTCGGTGCGCTGGGCTATGTGCAGTGCGCACTGGAAATCGCCGAGCAGTCTTCGGCCAATTTTGTTGATTTCAGCGCCGTCGTGGTGGCTTCCGGCAGTGCGGGAACTCACGCCGGGCTGGCGGTCGCACTGCATCATTTAATGCCTGACACGCAACTGATTGGCGTGACAGTGTCACGCAGTGCGCAGGATCAGCGTCCGAAAGTGGAAGCCATTGCCCGTGAACTGGCAACATCGCTTCAGTTTGATGACAATGCGCCGCCGGTTATTTTGTGGGATGAGTATTTTGCTCCGCGCTACGGTGAGCCGAACGAAGCCGGAATGGCAGCAGTAAAACTGCTTGCAGAGCAGGAAGCCATGCTGCTGGATCCGGTGTATACCGGCAAAGCGATGGCCGGATTGCTCGACGGCATCGAGCGTGGTTTGTTCCCGGATGAAGGCCCGATCCTGTTCATTCACACGGGTGGCGCACCGGCACTGTTTGCGTATCATCCGCAAGTTTGATCGCCTAAAATGCGCTTATGCTTTTTTGAGCTAAGATTATAGAATTATATTCCTGATAACTGATGCGACCGGTGCTACTGTGCGCAAATCAGTAAGGCATATAACTTTTTATAATGAACAATAATTGAGGTGAATATGGGTTTTTCAGCGTTACGTCGTCGTTTAGTCCTCGGGGCAGTGGCCGTGACATTATCCACCGGGCTTATCAGCAACAGCTTTGCGGATGAAGGTTTACTGAAGAAAGTCAAAGATCGCGGCACATTGATTGTCGGTCTTGAAGGTACGTATCCTCCGTTCAGTTTCCAGGGTGAAGACGGCAAACTGACCGGTTTTGAAGTGGATTTCGCTGATGCGCTGGCACAGCACATGGGCGTGAAAGCTAAACTGCAACCGACCAAATGGGACGGTATGCTGGCTTCACTGGAATCCAAGCGTATTGATGTGGTTATCAACCAGGTGACCATTTCTCCTGAGCGCCAGAAAAAATACGATTTCTCTACGCCATACACCGTGTCCGGTATTCAGGCGCTGGTGAAGAAGGGCGCAGAAAGCTCGATTACCAAACCTGAAGATCTGAAAGGCAAAAAAGTCGGCGTGGGTCTGGGTACTAACTACGAACAATGGCTGCGTGCAAACGTGCCAGGTGTTGATGTCCGTACTTATGATGATGACCCGACCAAATATCAGGATCTGCGCGTAGGCCGTATCAATGCGATTCTGGTTGACCGTCTGGCGGCACTGGATCTGGTGAAGAAAACCGGTGATACCCTGGCTGTTGCAGGCGCACCGTTCTCCCGTCAGGAATCCGGCGTAGCAATCCGTAAGGACAACCCTGAACTGCTGGCGGCAATCAACACGGCGATTGCTGAAATGCAGAAAGACGGCTCACTCGCGAAGATCTCTGAAAAGTGGTTTGGTGCTGACGTGACGAAGTAATATTCGTAAAACCGGAGCGTCAGACTGGCGTTCCGGCTCATTACGAACTGATCCATAAGGTTCTTACCTGATGCAAGAAAGTATTCAACTGGTGCTGGATTCAGCACCATTTTTATTGAAAGGTACCCTGTTTACCCTTCAGCTCAGTCTGGGCGGAATGGTCTTCGGGTTGATTCTGGGCTTCATCCTGGCGCTGATGCGCCTTTCGCATTTCTGGCCGCTGTCGTGGATATCGCGTTTTTACGTGTCCGTATTCCGTGGCACGCCGCTGATTGCTCAGCTGTTCATGATTTATTACGGCCTGCCGCAGTTCGGCATCGAGCTGGATCCTATTCCGGCGGCGATGATTGGCCTGTCTTTAAACACCGCGGCTTACACCTCTGAAACCCTGCGTGCGGCGATTTCGTCGATTGAAAAAGGGCAGTGGGAAGCGGCGGCAAGTATTGGTATGAGTCCGTGGCAGACGCTGCGCCGCGTGATTTTACCGCAGGCCGCGCGCACGGCACTTCCGCCGCTCGGCAACAGCTTTATCGGTCTGGTGAAAGATACTTCGCTTGCCGCCACCATTCAGGTACCGGAACTGTTCCGTCAGGCGCAGCTGGTTACTTCGCGCACGCTGGAAGTGTTCACCATGTATCTGGCCGCCTCCGTTATCTACTGGGTGCTGGCGACCGTTTTATCCTTCCTGCAAAACCGTCTGGAAGACCGGGTTAACCGTCAGGATCAGGAGCCTTCATGAGTACTATCGACGTAAAGCAACTGACTAAAAAGTTCAACAAGCAGACGGTGTTACACGGTATTGATTTGCAGGTGAATGCCGGAGAAGTGGTGGCGATTATCGGGCCGAGCGGTTCCGGTAAAACCACGTTACTGCGCAGTATTAATCTGCTGGAAGAGCCGGATGGCGGCACCATCAAAGTCGGCAATATTGAAATTGATGCCAGTAAGCCGATCAGCAAGCAAAAAGATAAAGTGCGTGAACTGCGCAAACAGGTCGGTTTTGTCTTCCAGAACTTCAATCTGTTCCCGCACCGCTCTGTGCTGGAAAACATTATTGAAGGGCCGGTGATTGTGAAGGGCGAGCCGAAAGAAAAGGCCATTGCTACCGCGCGTCAGTTACTGGAAAAGGTCGGATTAAATGGCAAAGAAAACGCCTATCCGCGACGCCTTTCCGGCGGTCAGCAGCAGCGTGTGGCTATTGCCCGCGCACTGGCGATGAACCCGGAAGTGATTTTGTTCGATGAACCGACCTCAGCGCTGGATCCGGAGCTGGTCGGCGAAGTGCTTAACACTATCCGCGCGCTGGCGCTCGAGCACCGCACCATGGTGATCGTGACCCATGAAATGAGCTTCGCCCGCGATGTCGCGGACCGGGCGATCTTTATGGATCAGGGCCGGATCGTGGAGCAGGGACCCGCGAAAGAGCTGTTCTCTAATCCGCAACACGCCCGCACAAAACAGTTCCTCGAGAAGTTTTTGGCTCACTAAAAAGCCTGGTCTGCTCCTTCCCCTGCGAAGGGGAGGAGTACGGCAAACCCAAAAGAGTTATTCGTTCCCCTTGTTCTCACGATGAGATCTTATGACGCTGAAAGCCCTTAATCCTGAATACCTGCAAAAGAGCGATCTGATAAATCTGCTGATTGCCATTCCTGCCGGGATTGTCGCTGCGCTGGTGACGATTGCGTTTCGCGGGGCCATTTCGGGTGTCAACGGCCTGATGTTCACGGACGGCAGTGACATCACCAAAGCTTTCAATGAATACCCGAAACTCATCTGGCCGCTGATCACCACCGCCGGTGGCGTGATTGCCGGTTTCATCCTGATCCTGGCGCTGCGTTATGAAAACAAACACGGCAAGATGCCCGATTATCTGGATGTGATTGATCAGCGTTTGCCGGGCATTCCGGTGGTCAGCACCGTGCTGCGCGGATTGTCGTCACTGGCCAGTATTGCCAGCGGCGGTTCTATCGGGCGGGAAGGGGCGATGGTGCAGCTTTCGGCGCTGAGCGGCAGTCTGCTCGGGCGTTTTTCGCGTTTTAAAGGCGTCCATCAGTCGGATATTATCGCGATGGCCGCAGCGGGCGGACTGGCGGCGGTGTATCACGCCCCGTTTGCCGGTGCGCTGTTTGTGGCAGAAATCGCCTTCGGCGTGACCGCCGTGCAGCGGCTGATCCCGCTGTTCATTTCGGCCTCGGTCGCAGTGCTTACCGTGAGGTCGCTGACGGATTACGCGCCGCTTTATCTTTATTCCTCGGTCTCTTTCAGCCCGTCTTTGGGCGCGATTTTCACCGTGCTGATTATCGGTGTCGCGACGGGGATCCTCGGGCCATTATTCATTTCGTCTATTGATAAAGTCCGTCAGTGGATGAAACCCATTTCTCATCCCGCGCTGCGTCTCGGGCTGGGCGGACTGGGCGTCGGGCTGGTGGCAATGATTTCGCCGCTGGTGCTTGGTAACGGTTTTGAAGTCATCGATTTAATTCTCAACGATGGCGATTTACAGACGTCGTTGCTGGTGCTGCTGATCCTGAAAATTCTCGCGACGGCGATCACCATCGGTTCCGGTGCGGTGGGCGGATTGTTTACGCCATCGTTACTGATTGGTGCGGCGGGCGGGGCGCTGGTCTGTACTTTCCTGCAATGGCTGGGATTTGATCCCGGTCCGGTCGGGCTTTACGCCGCCATTGGCATGAGTGCGCTGCTGGCGGCGACCAGTCACGCGCCGCTGATGTCGATCATGATGGCGTTCGAAATGACCCTCAACAGTTCGCTGCTGTTCCCGCTGATGCTGGCGACGGCGATCTCTTATGTGGTTGCCTCACGTCTTAAAGTCGGCGGAACCTATCCGGTGCTGACACGGCATAATGCGCGGTTTGCGGCGAAAAATGCCTTTGAATACAGCACGGTGGCCTCGCTGATTTCACCGTGTTCGAAAATGTACGTTGATGCCTCGCTGTCTGAAGTGGTCAGCGAAGGGCTGAAACAGCGCACGCGTTATGTGTACGTGGTGGATCGGGAAGAGCGTTTTCTCGGCGTGGTGCCGACTAACGTGGTGGCGGCTGGTCTTATTGATGGCAGCGTGAAATCCGACAGCCCGATGGACTCTTTTATCGAGCAGGAGTTCACCACAATTTTCCAGCAGGCCAGCTACGAGCAGGCGTGGGCGATGTTCAGCAACTCGCCGCTCGAACGTCTTCCGGTGCTGGAAGATGCCGAATCGCGGCGGTTACTGGGCGTGATCACCAAAGCCTCATTGCTGAATAAAGCCAAAGATTTCCTCTGATTAATAGCCGGTTTGCTCAATGGAAACCGGCTGCTTTCTGAAATACCCCTCATTTTCCATATCCTTTCTCCCTGCGTTAAACGCCTTACCCGTTTTAAAATTAAATATTGTAAATCAATAAGATGGCGACTCCATTGCTAATACCTCTTTGGGGGTATTTATCGTTATGTAAAAAAATACACGACGAAGCGGCCTTGATCGCAATCAAGTAGGGCGTTCCCGCGCGTGCATACCCTGAGGCCAATTTCCCCTTTGTACTTGAAATAGCAGCAGCGTTAGCAGCACTCAGTCACCCGAATCACTGACTTGTGTCAGCTCATCGGGATCCCTTCGTTTGCTGCCTTGCTGCAATTCCAATTACTTCGGGCACGAGCAATGAAGTTGTATTCCCCGCCATTCACATAATGACAAAGCGCAAATAAGCCTTTGCACAGGAGAGTTCCGGATGAGCAAGTTTCTTGACCGGTTTCGCTATTTCAAACAGCTAGCTGAACCTTTCGCTGACGGCCACGGCCAGACGCTGGATACCAATCGTGACTGGGAAGACGGCTACCGCAGCCGCTGGCAGCACGACAAAGTGGTGCGTTCCACACACGGTGTGAACTGCACCGGTTCATGCAGCTGGAAGATTTACGTTAAAAACGGTCTGGTCACCTGGGAAACCCAGCAGACTGACTATCCGCGCACCCGTCCGGATCTGCCGAACCACGAACCGCGTGGCTGCCCGCGTGGTGCCAGCTATTCCTGGTATCTCTACAGCGCAAACCGCCTGAAATATCCACTGATGCGCAAAAAGCTGATCCAGTTATGGCGTGAAGCCAAACTGAAACACAGCGATCCGGTGGATGCCTGGGGCTCGATCATTAATCAGCCGGAAAAAGCCAAAGAATATAAAGCCGCACGCGGACGCGGTGGGTTTGTGCGTTCAAGCTGGCAGGAAGTGAATGAGCTGATTGCAGCCTCCAACGTGTATACCGCCAAAACTTTTGGCCCGGACCGCATTATCGGTTTCTCGCCAATTCCGGCGATGTCGATGGTGTCTTACGCATCCGGCGCTCGTTATCTGTCGCTGATCGGCGGCGTGTGTCTGAGCTTCTACGACTGGTACTGCGATTTGCCACCGGCTTCTCCGCAAACCTGGGGCGAGCAGACCGACGTGCCGGAATCGGCTGACTGGTACAACTCTTCATATATTATCGCCTGGGGTTCTAACGTTCCGCAGACCCGTACGCCGGATGCTCACTTCTTTACCGAAGTGCGTTACAAAGGCACCAAAACGGTGGCCATTACGCCGGATTACGCTGAAATCGCTAAGATTTGCGACCAGTGGCTGGCACCGAAACAAGGCACCGACAGCGCGCTGGCGCTGGCAATGGGTCATGTGATCCTTAAATCCTTCCATATTGATAATCCAAGTCAGTACTTCACTGATTACGTGCGTCGCTATACCGACATGCCGATGCTGGTGATGCTGGAACCACGTGAAGACGGTTCCTATGCCGCAGGCCGTATGCTGCGTGCGTCCGATCTGGTGGACAATCTCGGTCAGGAAAATAACCCGCAGTGGAAAACCATCGCCTTTGACGAAAACACCGGCGAGCTGGTTTCACCGTTAGGTTCTATCGGTTACCGCTGGGGTGAAAAAGGCCAGTGGAATCTGGAATCCCGCGAAGGGAAAGAACATAAAGACGTCAGCCTGAAGCTGAGCCTGCTCGACGATCACGACGAAGTGGTCAGCGTGGGTTATCCGTACTTCGGCGGCGCGGTCAGCGAGCATTTCAACAGCGTCGCGCTTGATGAAATCCTGATGCACAAACTGCCGGTCAAACGCCTGCAACTGGCAGACGGCAGCACCGGTCTGGTGGCAAGCGTTTACGACCTGACGCTGGCGAACTATGGCATTGAACGCGGCCTGAACGATGAAAACTGCGCGCAAAGCTATGACGAAATCAAAGCCTACACGCCAGCCTGGGCCGAGAAAATTACCGGTGTTTCTCAGCAGAACATCGAGCGCATCGCCCATGAATTTGCCGATAACGCCAACAAAACCCACGGTCGTTCGATGATCATCGTCGGTGCCGGGATGAACCACTGGTATCACCTCGACATGAACTACCGCGGTTTGATCAACATGCTGATCTTCTGCGGTTGTGTTGGTCAGAGCGGTGGCGGCTGGGCACACTACGTCGGACAGGAAAAACTGCGTCCGCAAACCGGCTGGCAGCCACTGGCGTTTGGCCTCGACTGGCAGCGTCCGCCACGCCAGATGAACAGCACGTCGTTCTTCTATAACCATTCCAGCCAGTGGCGTTACGAAACCGTCGCGCCGCAGGAACTGTTGTCCCCGCTGGCAGATAAATCCAAATTTACCGGCAGCATGATCGACTATAACGTGCGCGCCGAGCGTATGGGCTGGTTGCCGTCTGCGCCACAGCTGAGCGTTAACCCGCTGCGCATCGCGGAACAGGCGAAAGCCGCCGGTTTATCGCCGGCTGATTTCACCGTGGCAGCGCTGAAAGAAGGCAGCGTACGCTTTGCTTCTGAACAGCCGGACAATCCGCAGAACTTCCCGCGCAACCTGTTCGTCTGGCGCTCCAACCTGCTGGGTTCTTCCGGTAAAGGCCACGAGTACATGCTGAAATATCTGCTGGGTACTGAACACGGTATTCAGGGTGATGATTTAGGCATTCAGGGCGGTGTGATGCCGGAAGAAGTCGAATGGCAGGCGCAGGGCGGCGAAGGCAAACTGGATCTGGTGGTGACGCTTGATTTCCGTATGTCCAGCACTTGCCTGTATTCAGACATCGTTCTGCCAACCGCGACCTGGTATGAAAAAGACGACATGAATACGTCGGATATGCATCCGTTTATTCATCCGCTGTCAGCGGCTGTGGATCCTGCCTGGGATTCGAAAAGCGACTGGGAAATCTACAAAGGCATCGCCAAAGAATTCTCCCGCGTCTGTGTCGGCCATCTGGGTGTGGAAACCGATGTGGTGACGTTGCCTATCCAGCACGATTCCGCCGCTGAACTGGCGCAGCCGTTCGGTGTGGAAGACTGGAAAAAAGGGGAATGTGACCTGATCCCGGGGCGTACCGCACCGCATCTGATGGCCGTTGAACGCGATTATCCAAATACTTATGAGCGCTTCACGTCGGTCGGTCCGTTGCTGGAAAAACTCGGTAACGGCGGTAAAGGCATCAGCTGGAATACTGACAGCGAAGTCGATTTACTGAAAAAACTGAATTACACCAAAGCGGATGGCACCGCCAAAGGCCAGCCGATGATTAACTCCGCGATAGATGCGGCAGAAGTCATCCTGACGCTGGCACCGGAAACCAACGGTCAGGTGGCAGTGAAAGCCTGGGCGGCGCTGAGCGAAAATACCGGCCGCGACCATACGCATCTGGCGCTGAATAAAGAAGACGAGAAAATCCGCTTCCGCGATATTCAGGCGCAGCCGCGCAAAATCATCTCGAGTCCGACGTGGTCGGGTCTGGAAGATGAACACGTTTCTTACAACGCCTGTTACACCAACGTGCATGAGCTGATCCCATGGCGCACGCTGTCCGGCCGTCAGCAGATTTATCAGGATCACGCGTGGATGCGTGCGTTCGGTGAAAGCCTGCTGGTGTACCGTCCGCCAATCGACACCCGCGCGGCGCAGCCGTTGCTGAATGCGAAGCCGAATGGTAATCCGGAAATGGCGCTGAACTTCCTGACGCCGCACCAGAAATGGGGCATTCACTCCACCTACAGCGACAACCTGCTGATGCTGACCTTAGGTCGCGGCGGCCCGATTGTCTGGCTGAGTGAAGACGATGCGACAAAACTGGGTATCGAAGATAACGACTGGATCGAAGCGTTCAACGCCAATGGTTCACTGAGCGCCCGTGCGGTGGTCAGCCAGCGCGTACCGGCGGGGATGACCATGATGTATCACGCGCAGGAACGCATCGTGAATATTCCGGGCTCTGAAATCAGCCAGCAGCGCGGCGGTATTCACAACTCCGTTACCCGCGTTTGCCCGAAACCGACTCACATGATCGGCGGCTATGCGCAGCTGGCATACGGTTTCAACTACTACGGCACGGTCGGTTCTAACCGCGATGAATTCGTGATTGTGCGCAAAATGAACCGCATCGACTGGTTAGACGATGAAGGCAATGACTACGTGCAGGACGCCGTGCAACAGGAGAAAGCCAAATGAAAATTCGTTCACAAGTCGGCATGGTGCTGAATCTCGACAAATGCATTGGCTGCCACACCTGTTCCGTGACCTGTAAAAACGTCTGGACCAGCCGTGAAGGGATGGAATACGCGTGGTTCAATAACGTGGAAACCAAACCGGGTCTGGGTTATCCGCACGACTGGGAAAACCAGGAAAAATGGAAGGGCGGCTGGATCCGCAAAATCAACGGCAAACTGCAGCCGCGTATGGGCAACAAAGCCAACCTGCTGCATAAAATCTTCGCCAACCCGCATATGCCGGAAATCGATGATTATTACGAGCCGTTTGATTTTGATTATCAGCATCTGCACACCGCAAAAGACAGTAAACATCAGCCGGTAGCCCGTCCGCGTTCACTGCTGACCGGCAAACGCATGAAGAAAATTACCGGCGGCCCGAACTGGGAAGACGATCTGGGCACCGAGTTCAGCAAACGTTCTGCCGATCAGAACTTCGCCAATATGCAGAAAGAAATGTACGGCGAGTTCGAAAATACCTTTATGGCGTACCTGCCGCGTCTGTGCGAACACTGCCTGAACCCGGCGTGTGTGGCGACCTGTCCGAGCGGTGCGATTTATAAGCGCGGCGAAGACGGCATCGTGCTGATCGACCAGGACAAATGCCGCGGCTGGCGCATGTGCCTGACCGGCTGTCCGTACAAAAAAATCTACTTCAACTGGAAAAGCGGCAAGTCAGAAAAATGTATTTTCTGTTATCCGCGCATCGAAGCGGGCCAGCCAACGGTCTGTTCCGAAACCTGCGTCGGCCGTATCCGCTATCTCGGCGTGGTGTTGTATGACGCCGACCGTATTGCCGAAGCCGCGTCAGTTGAGAACGATAAAGATCTCTACGAAAGCCAGATGAGCATCTTCCTCGATCCGAACGATCCTGAAGTGATCGCTCAGGCTGAAAAAGACGGCATTCCGATTTCTGTGATGGACGCTGCGCGCCAGTCGCCGGTCTATAAAATGGCGATTGAATGGAAGCTGGCACTGCCGCTGCATCCGGAATACCGCACATTGCCGATGGTCTGGTACGTGCCGCCGCTGTCTCCGATCCAGTCCGCTGCCGACGCCGGTGCTTTACCGCACAGCGGCGTGCTGCCGGACGTCGAAAGTCTGCGTATTCCTGTGCAATATCTGGCGAACCTGCTGACGGCGGGCGACACCGCACCGGTGCTGCGTGCGCTGAAACGTATGCTGGCGATGCGTCACTTCAAACGTGCTGAAACGGTTGACGGCATCACGGATACCAGCGCGCTGGAGCAGGTCGGATTGTCTGCGGCGCAGGCGGAAGAGATGTACCGCTATCTGGCGATTGCCAACTACGAAGACCGTTTCGTGGTGCCATCCAGCCATCGTGAACAGGCGCGGGAAGCCTTCCCGGAAGCCAAGGGTTGTGGTTTCAGCTTCGGTGACGGTTGTCACGGCAGCGACAGCAAATTCAACCTGTTCAACAGCAAACGCATTGATGCCATCGACATCGGCGCGAAAACTGAAAGGAAGGGCTAATGAACAGTTTACGCATCATCGGCCTGCTGCTGGATTATCCGTCCGAAGACTTGTGGGAACACAAGATGGAGCTTCTCGAGGCGGTCACCCAGTCAGCTGAACTGAACGCAGAACAGCGTCTGGATCTGGCGCTGTACATCACAGATTTCTGTAAAAGGGATCTGCTGGATGCGCAGTCGGCGTATACCGGTTTGTTCGATCGCGGCCGCGCCACATCGTTACTGTTGTTTGAGCACGTGCATGGTGAATCCCGTGACCGCGGTCAGGCAATGGTTGATCTGATGGCGCAATATCGCGAAGCCGGGCTGGAAATTGACAGCCGTGAGCTGCCCGATTATCTGCCGCTGTACCTGGAATATCTCACCACGCGTGACGAACAACAGGCCCGCTACGGCCTGCGCGATATCGCGCCAATCCTGGCCTTGCTGAGTGCCCGTTTGCAGGAGCGTGACAGCCATTACGCCGAACTGTTTGATTTACTGCTGGCGATGTCCGGCAGTGATATCGCCACCGCAACGGTGCGCGAAGGAATTAAACAGGAAGCCCGTGATGACACGCCTGCTGCGCTGGACGCGGTATGGGAAGAGGAGCAAATCAAGTTCCTCGGTGAGCAAAGTTGTGCGTCGGGTGAAGAAGCCGCGCACCAGAAACGCTTTGCCGGTGCGGTCGCACCACAGTATCTGAACCTTGATGAAATGCCTGCGGGGGAACCACGCAAATGACCGACTTCCTCAACAACTTCTTTTTCAATATCTATCCGTATCTGTGCGGCACGGTATTTCTGGTCGGCAGCTGGCTGCGTTATGACTACGGTCAGTACAGCTGGCGTGCGGGCTCCAGCCAGTTGCTGGAGAAGAAAACGCTGCGCATCGCTTCGCCGTTGTTCCACGTCGGTATTCTCGGCATTATCGCCGGTCATGCCTTCGGGATGCTGACGCCGCACTGGATGTATGAATCCTTCCTGCCGGTGCCGGTGAAACAGCAAATGGCGATGTGGGCGGGTGGCGCGTGTGGTGTGATGACCCTGATCGGCGGCGGTATGCTGGTGTGGCGTCGTCTGAGCAACGAGCGTGTGCGTGCGACGTCCAGCTTTGGTGACATCATGATCATCATTCTGCTGGTGGTGCAATGTGCGCTGGGTCTGAGCACCATTCCGTTCTCTGCACAGCATATGGACGGCAGCGAAATGATGAAACTGGTCGGCTGGGCGCAGTCGGTCGTGACATTCCGTGGCGGTGCGGCCGCGCATCTGGACGGCGTAGCATTTATCTTCCGCGTGCATCTGGTGCTGGGGATGACCTTATTCCTGCTGTTCCCGTTCTGCCGTCTGGTGCATATCTGGAGCGCGCCGGTGGAATATCTGACCCGTCGTTATCAGCTGGTACGTAATCGTCGCTGATTGACCTTCACGGATTGTGAAATGACGGTTTTGACATAAAAACGAAGGGCGCTATGATGCGCCCTTATCTTTTTTTTATTGCTCAAGGACGCATCTGATGGCCACCCCAAGACAACCCATGACCGTAGCCCGCCGTTTACTTCGCAACAGCCTGATTTTGCTGGTGATCGGCATTGTTGCCACTATCCACGGTTTAGTGGTCGGCAGCCCTGAAACCCCGCCGGGAGAAATGGCACCCCAACTGATGCTGGGCATCTGGTTTATCTTTATCGGCTGCGTGATGGCGTTGATTAGCTGGCTGGTGATCAGGAACAAGAAGAAAAAAGGGGAGATCTGAGGGCGAGGTTGAATAACCTTAAATTCAACTTCAACTTCAACTTCAAATTCAAGGTCGTGGGCGTCGGCCCACACCGACCAGAGACCCGGTAACGCGCGGGCCTCTGGACTCCGCGCTTTTTTCACTGCGCGCTGTCGCGGGTATGACGGACATGTTCTGGTGCATTCGTGAGTGGCGCAAATCCAGGTGCTTCGCACTGCCTTCTCTCGGTCTTCGAGCCTCTGGTCTCGAAGCCGCTCCGTTCAGCTGAATTTTGAGCACGCCAGTCAACTTATCTAAAAGATAAATCCTTGGGTTTTGAATTTAAGATCGTGCGGGCGATTCAGAAATCTTGCTGAATGAGAGGTTGCAGACCCAAGGCTGCAATCCCGAAATGAAGGAACCGCGCAGCGGCAAGATTTCCAGCCTGTCGCTGCGATACCTGAAACATAGCCAGCGAGCGGAGCGCGCAGTGAAAGAGCCGGAGATTCCTAAGAGGCGCGGCGACAGGCGCCTCTTAGGGCCAGTTTGGGTGGCAACCCAAGGTGTTGACCTTAAAGCCAGTTTGGGTGGCAACCCAAGGTCTTGTTGTTACAGCATTATCAGCATCATATACGCACAGAACAACGCCAGATGCGCAGTACCATTAAGCACATTGGTTCGCCCGGTCGAGAACGATATCTGGCACAGGATCATAACCGCCAGCATCACCACAATGTTGGCTGGCGCCAGGCTGAAAATCAGTTCCTGACCGGTCAGGGTGGCAATCACGGTGACCGCAGGAACGGTCAGTGAGATCGTTGCCAGCACGGAACCGAAGAATAAATTCATGGCACGCTGTACCTGATTCTTCAGTACCGCTTTCAGGGCACCCAGACCTTCAGGAGAAAGAATAAGCAACGCGACCAGGAAGCCGGTGAACTGCGCAGGGGCGTTCAGTTCGGTCAGCAGACTTTCCAGCGGGTTAGCATTGAATTTGGTAACAGCAATGACCAGCACCAGATGGACAATCAGCCACAGTGTGTGCGTCAGATTACTCTTTGAAGACGGTTTTCCGTGTCCATCTTCTTCGCCTTCATCTTCATGCTCGTAAATAAACAGACTCTGGTGAGTTTTGGTCTGAATAAGCAGAAAAACGCCGTACATCGCCGCTGAAATTACCGCAACGAACAACGCCTGTGGCGTGGAGAAGTTGCCA